>NZ_JAOWGI010000025.1:0-706352 GCF_030333225.1 Citrobacter sp. CK202 | reverse complement strand
CCATGCGAGAGTAGGGAACTGCCAGGCATTAATTAAAGTGAAGAGGCCATCCTGAGGGATGGCCTTTTTGCGTTCATGCGCCCGGGGCAGCCGGATGACTATTCCCTCCGTATACTCCTAAATCGTTTTCCTGCTAACTAAAATATCGATCTCTGTCACAAAATAAATAATAACAATTATATAACATTTCATTCACTAAAAAAGACAGTGAAAAGCACCGACGAGCTCGGGTGGATCTTTGGCGGGAGTATATTTCTAATGACTGAAAGCAGTGTAACTGTAAACGGGTCGCTGGCAAGCAGTGACACCCGTCGTCGTGTATGGGCAATTGTGGGGGCATCATCAGGGAATCTGGTCGAGTGGTTTGATTTCTATGTCTATTCCTTCTGCTCTCTCTACTTTGCGCACATCTTTTTTCCTTCGGGAAATACCACTACTCAGCTTTTACAGACCGCCGGAGTTTTCGCCGCAGGCTTCCTGATGCGTCCCATTGGCGGCTGGCTTTTTGGTCGGATTGCCGATAAGCATGGTCGTAAGAAATCAATGCTTCTCTCTGTTTGCATGATGTGTATGGGCTCGTTAGTCATTGCCTGCCTGCCGGGGTATGCCACGATCGGCACCTGGGCTCCGGCTCTTCTGCTGTTGGCTCGTCTGTTTCAGGGGCTGTCTGTTGGAGGAGAATACGGAACCAGTGCGACCTATATGAGTGAGGTAGCTGTTGAAGGCCGCAAAGGTTTTTACGCATCGTTCCAGTATGTCACTCTGATCGGCGGTCAGTTACTGGCACTGCTGGTTGTGGTTATCTTGCAGCAAACGCTGGAGGAATCTTCCCTCAGAGAATGGGGATGGCGTATTCCTTTTGCATTGGGCGCCGTACTGGCCGTTGTCGCGCTTTGGTTGCGTCGACAGTTGGATGAAACCTCAAAACAAGAAACCCGCGCGCTGAAAGAGGCTGGATCGCTCAAAGGACTATGGCGTAACCGTAAAGCGTTTATCATGGTACTGGGATTTACCGCTGCGGGCTCGCTGTGTTTCTATACCTTCACAACCTATATGCAGAAGTATCTGGTGAATACCGCTGGTATGCATGCCAATGTCGCCAGCGGAATCATGACGGCGGCGCTGTTTGTCTACATGCTAATTCAACCCCTGTTTGGCGCTCTTTCAGATAAAATCGGCCGACGGACATCAATGCTCTGCTTTGGCGCTCTGGCTGCGCTATTTACCGTACCTATTCTGTCAGCATTACAGAATGTCACTTCACCTTACGCAGCCTTTGGGTTGGTGATGTGCGCCCTGTTGATCGTGAGTTTCTACACCTCAATCAGTGGGATCCTGAAGGCGGAAATGTTTCCTGCCCAGGTGCGGGCATTGGGGGTAGGGCTTTCCTATGCGGTGGCGAATGCGCTGTTCGGCGGCTCTGCGGAATATGTTGCGCTGTCTCTGAAGTCCGTTGGTATGGAGACATCATTCTTCTGGTATGTGACCATTATGGCTATCGTGGCATTTCTGGTGTCGCTGATGCTGCACCGCAAGGGAAAAGGGTTACGTCTCTAGTTCCGCGCCATTTGCCAGACGGCGTAACCCGTGGTTGCGCCTGCGACATCCCAGGCGAAATCTTTCCAGCTCCAGCCGCTCCCTCCGGGGCGGCTGTCCCACATCTCTTTTGACGCACCGAGACTAATGGAGAACAGCAGCCCAACGGTTGCACTGCGATCGTGGCTCATTCCCTGATGCCGGGCATACTCATTCCCGGCGGCGGAAAGCATGGCTGATGCAATGAAGTGTTGTGCTTTATCCTGCCCGCTCCAGCTGTCATTGGACATATGGCTACAGCCTGAGAGCAACAACATGCTAAAAAGTATAAGGAAACGCACCGTGACCCTCACAGGAAAAACCCCGTCGCAGGGACGGGGCTTTTTGATTTACAGAATACGGCTGATTAATCTGTCGATTCGAATACGACGGAGTCTGCGGATGAGCTTACGGACTTTGACCGGATAGTCAGCGATGCTTTGTAGATCGCGGTAATGCTTAACAACCGTGGTGTGAGTGCGGATAAGCTCCAGCTCTTTCTCTCTCTGGGGAGCAAGTTCCTGTTTTGGATCGTGAATCAGAATTGCGTTTTCCAGATCCAGACGCCATGCTCGTGGGTTAAGGTTGTTCCCGGTGAGCAGCATCCACTTATCATCAACCCACATTCCTTTCAGGTGATAAGTATTGTCGTCATCTTTCCACAAACGCACTACGAGCTGATCGGTGTTGACGTAATACTGCAAGCGGCTGAGGAAGCGACGCAGGTTAATCTCGTAGAGATAGGGAAGCGCGCCGATGATTTTAAACGGCTCATCCTCAGGGATATAAAAGTCGTTGGCGGTTTTATCACCCACGATAATCTCAACCTTTTTCCCTTCGCGCAGCAGTTGGATGATGTTACGAACCAACAGCGCAGGCAAGTTGAAATAAGGTGTGCAAATTGTGAGCTTATGCTCTGCGCAGGGCATAAGATGGAAAATGGTCTTATTCAGCAGGCTCGATTTTCCCAGCCCAACCAGTGGTGTAACGGAAAGTTGCTCGTTGTCGGCATCGCCCTGGAAATGGTATGACGCATCGCGCAATTCCTGGCGATACAAACGAATGTCGTTTTTAATCTCCGGGCTTTTCGGACGCTGGGCACTGTCCAGGCGATTTACGCCGCGACCGTTAAGCAGATTCTGCGTGACCCACTCATACATGATGTCGGCCATCTTTGCATTACGAATCAACTGGTAACGATCATAACGATATTTATCATGCTGATGCAGATAGACGTCGTTCAGGCTGGCGCCGCTGTAAAGGACGCTATCATCAATGATAAAGCCTTTAAAATGCAGTACGCCAAGCGCTTCACGCGTGTTAATCGGCACGCCGTAGACAGGAATATCGATGCCTGGGTTTTCTTGCGCCATTCGGCAATACCAGTCAGCGTTGGTATTAGACGCGGCTGCGCCAATACGTCCACGCTGAGCGCGGTGCCAGTCGACAAGTACCCGAACATCCAGCTCAGGACGCTGCTGTTTAGCCTCATAGAGCGCGTCGAGTATGCCCTTGCCGCCGTCATCCTGTTCAAGATACAGGGCAATAATGCAAATACGCTGCGTCGCGCTGGCTATCTTCTCCAGCAGAGTCTCCCTGAAATTAGCGGGAGCATAAAAGAAATCTACATCATCAACTGGCTGAGAGATCTTAGGTAGTTGGGCAAGGTGTTGTTGATGTTTATTACGCTTAAATTTTGACAACATCACAGTGCATTTCTTCTCTGTTCATTGAAGGGTCCTCTGTGCTATGCAGACGACATAAGCGAGCAATGATAACACCAGTACCCGTTAAAGTGGTCAACATTTCCAGTACCTTACTCACGATTCCTCGTATTGGGCCAGATTCAGCGTCAGCCCAACAATCCCCTCTTCGAGCTGGATATCAACATCAAACCCGAGCTTTCGGGCCAGTGCCACCATGCCGCGATTGTTTGGCATCGTAATGCCATTCAGACGTCTCAGTCCGTGATCTCGGGTATAAGCAATCAATTTTTCCATTAATCGCCGGCCTAATCCTAACCCTTTGAGATCTGAGCGAACCAGCACGGCAAATTCCGCATCAATGTTATCCGGGTCGGAGATCGCGCGCGTTACCCCGAGGATCTCTTCAGTTTGATCAATACGGCGCACGGCAACAAATGCCATTTCCCGATCGTAGTCGATCTGCGTCATGTTGGCTAAATCTTCATGAGTAAATTCATTGATCTCGCTAAAATAACGGTAATACAAATCCTCTTTTGTCACCTGAGAAATGAACTGCTGTAGATAAGGCTCATCTTCCGGCAGGATAGGGCGAAACAGGCAATGTTCGCCGTTTTTCATCTCAACCCACTCTTCAAGCTGCTGCGGATAGGGGCGAATAGCGAGTCGGCTCTCGTTGTCGCCATCATAAGGGGTGATATCCAGCGTGACGTCCAGCGCGGTAAACTCGCCAGCAGAAGCCAGCAGGGGATGGATATCCAGACGCTGAATTTCCGGGCAATCGACAATCAGGTTCGAGACCTGTACCAGCAACTGGCTTAACCCTGTGATATCCAGCGGGCGTAGCGCGCTCCGGCCACGAATTTTTTTACTTTTGATTCCCTGAATAACCAAATAGCGCGCCAGATTCATGTTTAACGGCGGCAGCGCGACGACGGCCTGTTCTTCGGGTCGCCACTCTACGCCGCCTTCGCCAAGCATAATCAGCGGCCCAAAGACCGGGTCGTGTTCGACGACGACGCGAAGTTCCTGCGCGCCGGCACGGTTCGCCATACTCTGGACTAACAGACCGTGAATGCGCGCCTGGGGCCAGGCCATTTTTACACGATCGAAAATGGCATTCGCGGCTTGCTGAACTTCCGTTGCCGTGCGCAGATAGAGCATTACCCCCTGAACTTCCGATTTATGCGGAATATCCGGCGAACGCAGTTTTAATGCTACCGGATAGCCAATTTGCTCGGCGATATGCACAGCTTCCGCGCTGTCGCCAGCAATCCAGGTAGGAAGCGTGTGTAACCCATACGCCTGCAAGATAGGCTGAACTTCATGGGTATCCAGCGACGTTGCGCCCTCTGCAATCGCCTGCTGTAACAGGTTATGCGCTTGAGCCGTGTCTGAGGTCAGGTTGTCTGGCAACACCGGGGTTTCCCGTAATTGCTTCTGGTTACGCCGGTATTCCACCATGTGCATAAAGGCAGTGATGGTGCCTTCCGGTGTTCGATAGGTAGGTAATCCCGCTTCACTGAACATTTTGCGGGCTTCCTGAGAGGAAAACTCGCCGCACCAGTTGGTGAGTAAGGTGACGAATTTCCCTCTGGGATGATGTTTTACCGCTTCAATGAGCGCGTGTGCGCTCTCGGTGCCTGGTGCGGCGGCGCTGGGTGAGTGGATCACCATCAGCGCATCAAAATCCTGGCTGGCGAGTAAGATATTCAGCGTTTTGACGTAGTGTTCACAGCTGGCATCATCACGCAAATCCAGCGGGTTGGCGATATCGACGTGAGCAGGTAGCGCTTCGCTTAGCTTAAGTCGGGTCTCTTCGCTCAGGGTGGCGAGCTTGCCGTTGCGCGACCACAGCTCATCCAGCGCCAGCGCGGCGGGCGCAGCGCCATTGCTGATGATCATCAACCTGTCGCCACGTAATGGCCGCATATGACTCAGCGTTTCGACCGCCGAGAAGAGTTCGTGAGTATCCTGCACGCGTAAAAGCCCCGCACGCTGGATGGCGGCATCCCATGCCGGGTCCATGCCGACACTGGTATTTAACAAACGTTGCGCCGCCGGGCTGCGACCGCTTTTAATCACCAGAATGGGTTTATTTCGTGACGCGCTACGGGCGGCGGAGACAAAGCGTCGCGCGTCGCTCAGATGTTCGAGATAGAGCAAAATGGCGCTGGTTTTGCTGTCGCGCGCCAGATAATCCAGCAGTTCATCAACATCAATGTCCAGACTGTCGCCAAGCGCGATAAAATAAGAAAAGCCCATCTCCCGCTGTTGCGCCCAGTCGAGAATCGTATTGGAGACGGCGGCGGATTGCGAAATAAAAGCGAGTTTTCCACGCTTGATCGGAACCGGAGAGAAACTGGCGTTAAGCCCTTGCCAGGGGGCGAGTAAACCCAAGCTGTTTGGGCCGAGTAGCCGCATTTTATAGCGTTGGGCACATGCCAGAAGTTCAGCGTGCTGCGCTGCGGGCGCCGACAAAATAATGCAGGTTTTACAGCCTTTTTCCCCCAGCGCCTCCAGCAACGCGATATTACGGCTGGCGTTGGTGCACAGAACGGCGAGCTCCGGTGTAAAAGGCAAACTGGCGACGTCGGGCCAGGCCAGGACGCCTAAGACGGCTTTCCATGCGGGCGTTACAGGTAATACCGGGCCATTAAAGCCTCCTGCCAGCAGGTTACGCATCATCAGGTAACCTGCGCGATTGGGCTTCATCGACGCCCCTAGCACCGCTATCGATTTTGGTCGCAGTAGTGCTTCCAGTCCTCTCTGACTCATGCCGGTCTCCCTTACGCAGAAGTGACCGAATGATTTTAAACGCTTTCTGCTGTTTCTGTTGTGACGCTTCCCTGATGTTGCGTTTTTCCTGCCAGATAGCGCGTTTTAAAGCGTGAGAAGTGATCGCCTAAATGGGTTGCCGCAGCCGTGTCGCCCGCCAGATCCAGCAGCGCTATTGCCACTTCGGCAGTGCAATACTGCCCTTCGGCATGAACTTCTCGCAGGTGATAGGCGGAAAGACGCGATAAATCAACGGAAATAACCGGCAGGTTATCGAGATAAGGGCTTTTACGGAACATTTTGCGCGCTTCCGGCCAGGTGCCGTCGAGCATGATAAACAGCGGCGGTTTTCCGGCTGGTGGCGTGAAAATGACCTCGCGCTCTTCCCCGGCATAGGAGGCGGGGAATACGACCATCGGCTGATAATCCGGGTTGTTAACCAGATCGAGCAGCGCCTGCGGCGGTTCGGTACGCGACCATTGAAAGGCCGTTGTTTCCGGCAGAATATCGGCAATCAGACGCCCCGTATTGCTGGGTTTCATTGGCTCGGTATCAAACATCACCAGACAAAAACGGCTTGTCGCCTGAGAAGGCGAGAGGGTATCGCACAGGCAGAGTTTCAACGGGAGCAGACAGCGCTGACAGCGACGAATGCGGTTTCCTCTGGCAAGAAAAGGACGCGTGGCGCGTGCGAGGCGTTCGGCGCGTAACTGGAGAACAGCGTTATCAGTCATGGAAGAATACAGTGAAAAACGCTATTGTCGCAGAGGTGAAAACGGGGCACAAGATGCGCCCCGTGGAGATTACAGCGATTCGTTCAGCCAGCTGTCGAATGGCGCTTTAGGAACCGCGCCATTTAACATGTCGATGACTTCGCCGTTCTTAAAGATCATGATGGTCGGGATGCTGCGGATACCGAAACGGGCGCTGAGTTCACGTTCCGCTTCTGTGTTAACTTTCACAAAACGCACCTTACCGCTGCGCTCTTCCGCGACATCTTCAAAAATCGGGGCAAAGTTACGGCATGGGCCGCACCACGGCGCCCAGAAATCGACCACCACAGGGAGATCGTCTTTCAGCAGCTTATCCAGCGTTTCACCGGTCGCATTAATCACCTCTCCATCGAACAGGTCGTGACCACAGCGTCCACATTTTGCCGCATCCTGAATACGATCATCGGGAATGCGGTTGATTGCCTGGCAGCTGGTACAAACGGTATTCATAACTAACCTCTGGATGAGTAGGGTAGACTTTTCCGGCAATCACGCCGATATGTTTCCAATATGTTACATATTATCGATGAGACTGTTTTAAACAACAATGTGTTTTATTCAATGAGTACAATAGTCATTAGCTTTTAAATGAAATAATGGCTAACCGGGTGCACATCGGGTAATCTTCGCGCTTCGCGCAGCGCTGGTGGAGAAAAGCATGAACGATGAATTAAAGAACAAAAGCGGCAAGGTCAAAGTGATGTATGTCCGCAGTGATGATGACTCTGATAAACGCACCCATAACCCGCGTACCGGGAAAGGGGGAGGTCGTCCAGGAAAGTCTCGTACTGACGGTGGCCGTCGCCCCGCCCGCGATGCTCGTGATGAAAGAAGCGGTCAGATTCGCGATCGTAAGCGTGAAGACTCACCGTGGCGTACCGTTTCCCGTGCGCCAGGCGATGACACGCCTGAGAAAGCCGATCACGGTGGAATCAGCGGTAAAAGTTTTATCGACCCTGAAGTTTTACGTCGTCAGCGTGCGGAAGAGACCCGTGTCTACGGCGAAAACGCCTGTCAGGCCCTGTTCCAGAGTCGCCCGGATGCGATTGTTCGCGCATGGTTCATTCAGAGCGTGACCCCTCGCTTTAAAGAAGCGTTACGCTGGATGGCGGCTAACCGCAAAGCGTACCACGTTGTGGATGAAGCTGAACTGGCGAAAGCCTCTGGAACTGAGCACCACGGCGGCGTTTGTTTCCTGATTAAAAAGCGTAACGGTACGACCGTTAAGCAGTGGGTAAGCCAGGCGGACGCGCAGGATTGCGTGCTGGCGCTGGAAGATGTGGCTAACCCGCACAACCTTGGCGGCATGATGCGTAGCTGTGCGCACTTTGGCGTAAAAGGCGTGGTGGTACAGGACGCGGCGCTTCTTGAATCCGGTGCGGCGATCCGTACGGCGGAAGGCGGCGCAGAGCATGTTCAGCCGATCACGGGCGACAGCATTGTGGATGTGCTGGATGATTTCCGTCAGGCGGGTTATACGATCGTCACCACGTCCAGCGATCAGGGCAAACCGTTGTTTAGTACGGCGCTGCCAGCGAAAATGGTGCTGGTGTTAGGGCGTGAGCTGGAGTCCCTGCCGGAAGCCGCGCGTGAACCTGGCGATCTGTGCGTGAAAATTGATGGCACCGGAAATGTTGAAAACCTCAACGTCTCTGTCGCAACCGGCGTATTGCTGGGCGAATGGTGGCGTCAGAATAAAGCATAATCAGGTGTAAGTGCCTGATGGCGCTGCGCTTATCAGGCCTACGGCAATGATTCGTAGGCCGGGTACTCGGCGTAAGCGCCTGATGGCGCTGTGCTTATCAGGCCTATGGTAATGATTCGTAGGCCGGGTAAGGCGAAGCCGCCACCCGGCGCAAAGCAAAAACTTATTCGCTCTCTGCCGGTAATACCGGCATCCAGTCAATCGGCTTCTCGCCGTGCTGCTCCAGCCACTGATTCGCCAATACAAAATGGTTACAGCCAAAGAATCCCCGATGTGCCGACAACGGCGACGGATGCGGCGCTCTCAACACGTAATGGCGCTGGCGATCGATAATCGCCCCTTTCTTTTGTGCGTGCGAACCCCAGAGTAAAAAGACAACCCCTTCACGATGTTCGTTAACAAGGCTGATCACTTTGTCTGTAAAGGTTTCCCATCCCAAACTGGCGTGAGAATGCGCCTGGCCTGCGCGGACGGTCAGCACGGTATTTAATAACAATACCCCCTGACGCGCCCAGCTCTCCAGATACCCATGAGCAGGGCGGGTAAAGCCCGGTATGGACGTTTCCAGTTCTTTATACATGTTCAGCAGAGAAGGCGGTGTGGCAATACCCGGACGAACAGAAAACGCCAGACCATGCGCCTGCCCAGGGCCGTGATAAGGGTCTTGCCCCAGAATCACCACTTTGACATCACCGAGTTCAGTGAAGCGAAACGCGTTAAATACATCCTTCTGTGGAGGATAGACTGTCATTCCTGACTGACGTTCGCCCGCAACGGTATGGAGTGTGTTAACAAAATAGGGCTGCTGCTTCTCATCTGCCAGCACATCGTGCCAGGTTAAATCGGTGGCCATCTCGCTCTCCTGCGAATTTTTCAATTTGCATAGCTTAACTGCTTCTTTCTATGGTGCAAAATCGCGTGCGTCACAAACCCGGCTACCCCTTAAAGATAGTTGAAAATTTATGTAAAAAGTTTATGTGTGGACGTGGCGTAAGTTGATGTAAAACAATAAATTCCATGCAACACCCTCTTTGTGGTGTGGTTTTTATTGATTTAAATCAAAGAATCAAGGGTGTGTGAGGGGTATATATACACTCAAGCAACAATGGTTTTACCAATTGGCCGGGAACAGGCCGATCATAATCAAACACTTTTGCCGGGGAGGCATCACATGATTACAGGTATCCAGATTACTAAAGCCGCTAACGACGACCTGCTGAATTCTTTCTGGTTGCTGGACAGCGAAAAAGGCGAAGCTCGTTGCATCGCGGCGAAAGCCGGTTTTGCCGAAGATGAAGTGGTTGCAGTGAACAAACTGGGTGAAATCGAATACCGTGAAATTCCGATGGAAGTAAAACCGGAAGTTCGCGTTGAAGGTGGTCAGCACCTGAACGTTAACGTTCTGCGTCGCGAAACGCTGGAAGATGCCGTTAAGCACCCGGAAAAATATCCGCAGCTGACCATCCGTGTTTCTGGCTATGCCGTGCGTTTTAACTCCCTGACGCCGGAACAGCAGCGCGACGTTATCGCTCGTACCTTTACTGAAAGCCTGTAAGGCTGACTGATAACATAAAAACGCCGGGTTAGCCCCGGCGTTTTTTTTACTCTTCGTTGGACTGCTTCTGCGCGTCCGTACCCGTACCAGCAGGCTTGCGGCGTTTACCAATGTTTTTGGTATCACGGTGACGTTTCTTCACGCGCGGCTTCTCTTTTTCTTGTTTTTTCTTCTCAGCACGTTTAGCCAGCACTTTCTTGGACGGCTTGCCGGTCAGTTTTTCGCTCGGCGCACGAGTGGTTGGACGCAATTCATCAATGACGCGCGCTTTTAGCGTCTCTTCAATATAGCGACCCACTTTTCCCAGCAGCAGATGGTCATGCGCTTCTACCAGGGAAATCGCCGTTCCTTTACGCCCTGCACGTCCGGTACGGCCGATACGGTGCAGATAGGTATCGCTGCTGCGTGGCATATCGAAGTTAAAAACATGGCTTACATCAGGGATATCAATCCCGCGAGCGGCGACGTCGGTCGCGATCAGCACGTTCACGCGGCCATCGGTCAGGCGTTTGATCGCTTCGTTACGCTTACCCTGTACCATCTCGCCTTCGAGATAGCAGTTATTGATGCCTGCTTCGCGCAGCCAGCCTGCCAGCTCATGTACACGCTCACGTTTACGCACGAAGACGATAGAACGGGTGGCTTCAGGTTGTTTTAACAGGTGTACCAGCAAAGCGGTTTTGTGCTGAATATCATCAGCACGGTAGTACCATTGATGAATCTTTTTGCGTTCGCGGGTAGACGGGGTCGCTGAGACCTCAACCGGATCTTCCAGCAGACGTTCAGCAAAATCGTTAATCGCGCCGCCTTCCAGCGTAGCGGAGAACAGCATGGTCTGTTTGCGCCAGCGGGTTTCACCTGCGATATGCTCGATATCCTGGGCGAAGCCCATGTCCAGCATACGGTCGGCTTCATCAAGAATCAGCGTTTCAACCGCGCGGCAGTCAAAGTTTTCTTCTTTAATATATTGCAGCAGGCGACCCGTGGTGGCGACCACAATATCCTGGTTCTCGCTGAACACCTCGGCATGGTTCATATAAGCCACGCCGCCGGTGATTGTCGCAATATCCAGATGGGTGTGTTTCGCCAGTTCACGGGCGTGATCGGCAACCTGCATCGCCAGTTCGCGGGTCGGCGTAAGGATCAGAATACGCGGCGGACCGGATTTTTTACGCGGGAAGTCGAGCAGGTGCTGCAACGCTGGCAGCAGGTATGCCGCCGTTTTACCGGTGCCTGTCGGCGCAGAACCGAGTACATCACGCCCATCGAGCGCAGGCGGAATGGCGGCAGCCTGAATGGCGGTCGGGCGAGTAAAGCCTTTATCCTGGAGGGCATCCAGCAGGCTTTCATCGAGTTCAAGTTCGGAAAAAGTCGTTACAGTCATGTTCTACCTCTGTGTGGGGCGCTGATTATAGACGTTACGGCTGCAATCTTCATCTGTTTGTATGGATATCGCTTCTCAGGTATTGTTTTCACCCTACGCTATTGCCGTTTTTCCAGGAAGGTTGTTCTTTCATGTCCCAGTCTACATCCACACTTCGTCGTAATGGATTTACCTTTAAGCAGTTTTTTGTGGCGCACGATCGCTGCGCGATGAAAGTCGGTACTGATGGTATTTTATTGGGAGCATGGGCACCAGTCGCAGGCGTAACGCGGATCCTTGATATTGGTACCGGCAGCGGTCTGCTGGCGCTGATGTTGGCGCAGCGTACCGACGAAAGCGTCACCATTGATGCCGTTGAACTGGACAGCGAAGCGGCGACGCAGGCGCAGGAGAATATCGCCCACTCACCGTGGCCGCAGCGGATAACGGTGCATACGGAAGATGTCCGGCAGTGGGTGCCGCGCCAGACCGCGCGCTTTGATCTTATCATCAGCAACCCGCCTTATTATGAACAAGGGGTGGAATGCGCAACGCCGCAGCGAGAGCAGGCGCGTTATACCACCATGCTCGATCACGAAGCATTACTTACCACTGCGGCTGAATGTATTACGGAAGAGGGATTCTTCTGCGTGGTGCTGCCGGAACAGACTGGCAACACCTTCACGCAGCAGGCGTTAAGCATGGGCTGGCATTTGCGTTTACGTACCGACGTAGCCGAAACGGAGTCGCGATTGCCTCATCGGGTACTGTTGGCATTTTCCCCGCGAACGGGGGAATGCTTTAGCGATCGCCTGGTGATTCGTGGGCCAGACCAGCTTTACTCTGAAGGGTACACGGCGCTGACCCAGGCGTTTTATTTGTTCATGTAAGCGTTGAGCGGCGAAAGCACCGACGGGCCGGATTCCGGCAGCAATGCGGGGTAATCCAGCGTATAGTGCAGGCCACGGCTCTCTTTACGCATCATCGCGCAGCGCACAATCAGTTCCGCGACCTGCACCAGGTTGCGCAGCTCCAGCAGATTATTCGATACGCGGAAGTTAGCGTAATATTCGTCGATTTCCTGTTGCAGCATCGTAATGCGTCGCAGGGCGCGCTCCAGACGTTTGGTGGTGCGCACAATGCCGACATAGTCCCACATAAACAGACGTAGCTCATGCCAGTTATGCTGGATCACGACCAGCTCATCCGGGTTTTCAACGCGACTTTCATCCCAGGCCGGAAGCGTGCTAACGCTACGGGCATACGGCATACGTCTGTCGATATCCTCTGCCGCTGACCAGCCATACACCAGACACTCCAACAGGGAATTGGACGCCATGCGATTCGCACCGTGCAGGCCGGTATAGCTTACTTCGCCAATGGCATACAGACCGTCCACATCGGTTCGTCCAAAATCGTCGACCATCACGCCGCCGCAGGTGTAGTGGGCGGCAGGTACGACCGGAACCGGCTCTTTAGTCAGATCGATTCCCAACCCCAGCAATTTTTCATAAATCATTGGGAAGTGCTGACGGACAAACGCTTCCGGTTTATGGCTGATGTCGAGGAACATGCAGTCTGCGCCGAGACGCTTCATTTCGTGGTCAATGGCGCGAGCGACGATATCGCGCGGAGCCAGTTCGCCACGCTCATCAAAATCAGGCATAAAGCGCGTGCCGTCCGGGCGCTTGAGATGCGCCCCTTCGCCACGCAGAGCTTCCGTCAGCAGAAAGTTTCGTGCCTGAGGATGATACAGCGCGGTAGGGTGGAACTGATTAAATTCAAGATTCGCGACGCGGCACCCGGCGCGCCAGGCCATCGCGATACCGTCGCCGGAAGAGATGTCCGGGTTGGTGGTGTACTGATACACTTTCGATGCCCCGCCTGTCGCCAGAACGACTGACTTCGCGTGGCATGTTTCGACCGACTCTTTATTCCGATTCCAGATCCAGGCGCCGACGACGCGGCGTGTTCCTGGCAGGCCGATTTTATCGGAGATGATCAGATCGACGGCGTTACTCCGCTCCAGTACGCGAATATTCGGATGGTTCTGCGCCTTGCTGACCAGGGTAGTTTCCACTTCTTTGCCGGTGGCGTCAGCCGCATGCAGGATACGGCGATGGCTATGGCCGCCTTCACGGGTCAGATGGTAGCTCTCTTCCCCGTTCGGTTGCACCTGGGTGTCAAATAATACACCCTGATCGATAAGCCACTGTACGCAAGAGCGGGCATTGCTGGCGACAAACTCCACCGCGTGGCGATCGCAAATACCGGCCCCGGCGATCAGCGTATCTTCAACATGCGAATCGATACTGTCCGTCTCGTCGAAAACGGCGGCAATACCGCCCTGAGCATAAAACGTTGAGCCTTCGCTCACCGGGCCTTTACTCAGGACAATCACCTGATGTTTTTCAGCCAGGCGCAGCGCCAGAGAGAGTCCGGCAGCACCGCTGCCAATAATCAGCACGTCACAGGAAAGTTCAGGAGTCGTAGTCATAGCGTTTGTTTAATTTACTAAACAGTGTTTGGGCAGCATAGCACCATACTGCGCGATACAGCACGTTTTATTTTTGAATGTGTTGCAATGGCTAAACATTAAAGGAAAATTCAAGGGGAAGTAAAACAAAGAAAATATTTTGCGAAGCAGGCCGTTAGCGCCAGATTATGTGATGAAATAAAGTGGCTGTTGGGTTACTCTTCAAGCGGCTAAAAGGGCATTTCTATACAGATAGTGCGTTGTTCAGACTCTGTAGACTTATAATGAGAGATAATGATCTGTCTACAACATGACAAACAAAAACAGATGCGTAACGGAACTTTACGAAAAAGAGACACTCTAAGCTGTTGCTTGCTCATAGTGCAGTTTATGGAGTGGCGTTTCGAGAGCGCGTGGAAATTTGGTTTGGGGAGACTTTACCTCGGATGAGCGAGCAGTTAACGGACCAGGTCCTGGTTGAACGGGTCCAGAAGGGAGATCAGAAAGCCTTTAACTTACTGGTAGTGCGCTACCAGCATAAAGTGGCGAGCCTGGTTTCCCGCTATGTACCGTCGGGCGATGTTCCCGATGTGGTGCAAGAGTCATTTATTAAGGCCTATCGCGCGCTGGATTCTTTCCGGGGGGATAGCGCTTTTTATACCTGGTTGTACCGTATTGCCGTCAATACGGCGAAGAATTACCTGGTTGCTCAGGGACGCAGGCCGCCTTCCAGCGATGTTGATGCGATTGACGCAGAAAACTTCGAAAGTGGCGGCGCATTGAAAGAAATTTCGAACCCTGAGAACTTAATGTTGTCAGAAGAGCTGAGACAGATAGTTTTCCGAACTATTGAGTCCCTCCCCGAGGATTTACGCATGGCAATAACCTTGCGGGAGCTGGATGGCCTGAGCTATGAAGAGATAGCCGCTATCATGGATTGTCCGGTGGGTACGGTGCGTTCACGTATCTTCCGTGCGCGGGAAGCTATTGATAATAAAGTTCAACCGCTTATCAGGCGTTGACGATAGCGGGATACTGGAAAAGGTATTAGGCATGCAGAAAGAAAAACTTTCCGCTTTAATGGATGGCGAAACGCTGGACAGTGAGCTGCTGAAAGAACTGGCTCACGACCCGGAAATGCAAAAAACATGGGAGAGTTATCACCTGATCCGCGATTCCATGCGGGGTGATACCGCTGACGTTCTCCATTTCGATATTTCCGCCCGCGTAATGGCCGCCATCGAAAATGAGCCGGTACGCCAGACGGCGCCGCTGATTCCTGAGGCCCAGCCCGCACCGCACCAGTGGCAGAAAATGCCATTCTGGCAGAAAATGCGTCCGTGGGCGGCGCAGCTCACTCAAATGGGTGTGGCTGCATGCGTATCACTTGCAGTTATTGTTGGCGTCCAGCACTATAATGGACAATCTGAAACGTCCCAGCAGCCCGAAACGCCGGTATTCAATACATTACCGATGATGGGCAAAGCCAGTCCGGTGAGCCTGGGAGTACCTTCTGACGCGACGGCTAACGGCGGTCAGCAACAGCAGGTGCAGGAGCAGCGTCGTCGCATTAATGCCATGTTGCAGGATTACGAACTGCAACGCCGACTGCACTCCGAACAGCTTCAGTTTGAGCAGGCGCAAACACAGCAAGCCGCTGTACAGGTGCCAGGAATTCAAACTTTAGGAACGCAATCGCAGTAATGAAGCAACTTTGGTTTGCCATGTCACTTGTGGCGGGTAGCCTGTTCTTCTCTGTTAACGCCTCGGCCAATACTGCGTCCGGGGCGTTATTGCAGCAGATGAATCTGGCCAGCCAGTCACTGAATTACGAGCTGTCATTCGTCAGCATCAATAAACAAGGCGTTGAGTCTCTGCGTTATCGACATGCACGCCTGGACAATCGTCCTCTTGCACAACTGTTGCAAATGGATGGCCCGCGCCGGGAAGTGGTGCAGCGTGGTAACGAAATCAGCTACTTCGAACCTGGGCTCGAACCGTTCACCCTGAACGGCGACTATATTGTCGATTCTCTGCCGTCCCTTATCTATGCCGACTTTAAACGTCTTTCTCCCTGGTATGACTTTATTTCCGTAGGCCGCACCCGCATTGCCGACAGGCTGTGTGAAGTCATTCGTGTTGTCGCGCGCGACGGTACCCGTTACAGCTATATCGTATGGCTGGATACCGAAACAAAGCTGCCGATGCGGGTGGACCTCCTTGACCGGGATGGTGAAACGCTGGAGCAGTTCCGCGTGATTTCCTTCGCCGTGAATCAGGATGTTGGTAATAGCATGCAGATGCTGGCGAAAGCGAATCTGCCGCCATTGCTCTCTGTTCCTGTGGGGGAAAAGGCGAAGTTCAACTGGAGCCCGACGTGGCTGCCGCAAGGGTTTAGCGAAGTCTCCAGCAGCCGACGTCCGCTGCCTACAATGGATAATCTGCCTATCGAGTCACGCCTCTATTCTGACGGCCTGTTCAGTTTCTCTGTGAACGTGAATCGTGCGACGCAGAACAGCACCGATCAGATGCTGCGAACCGGGCGCAGAACGGTCAGCACCAGCGTGCGTGAAAACGCTGAAATTACGATTGTCGGCGAGCTTCCGCCGCAAACCGCGAAACGCATTGCGGACAATATTAAGTTCGGGGCGGCACAATGATTAAAGAGTGGGCGACCGTTGTCTCCTGGCAAAATGGCCAGGCACTGGTGAGCTGCGACGTCAAAGCATCGTGCAGCAGTTGCGCCTCACGGGCCGGATGTGGCAGTCGCGTGCTGAATAAACTCGGGCCGCAAACCACACATACCATTGTGGTGCCAAGTGCCGAACCGCTGGCGCCTGGTCAAAAAGTGGAACTGGGCATTGCCGAAGGCAGCCTGCTGGGGTCAGCAATGCTGGTTTACCTGTCGCCGCTGGTTGGGCTGTTTATCTTCGCGGCGTTGTTCCAGGTACTGTTTGGTTCTGATATTGCCGCGTTGAGCGGCGCGGTGCTGGGCGGCGTCGGGGGTTTTCTGATTGCGCGCGGCTACTCGCGTAAACTGGCTGAACGCGAGGCCTGGCAGCCGGTCATTCTTAACGTTGCTCTTCCTCCCGGTCTGGTCCGCGTTGAAACACCATCTTCCGAAACGAACCCGTGATATTTTTGCCGGATGGCGGCTTCGCCTGATCCGGCCTGGGAACGATAAGCAGACTCTCCAGGCCCGATAAGCTCGCGCTATCGGGCATCATGCTTCCCTTACGACGTTTTACATCAGAAAAGCGATGCCGTTTCCGGTTCCCGCTATCCTTGCTGTATGAACATTTCCTCGCCTCAGTGTTGTAGTGTAGAATGCGGCGTTTCAGTTAAACAGACGTTAAGCTCAGAACAGCGACTTCTAAGAGCCTGCTCAGGCAGGCGTAAGGCACAATAATTACTCTATATGAAGAACATACGTAACTTTTCGATCATTGCTCATATCGACCACGGTAAATCGACGCTGTCTGACCGCATTATCCAGATCTGCGGTGGCCTGTCTGACCGTGAAATGGAAGCGCAGGTTCTCGACTCAATGGATCTTGAGCGTGAGCGCGGTATTACTATCAAAGCGCAAAGCGTGACGCTGGATTACAAAGCGGCTGATGGTGAAACCTATCAACTGAACTTTATCGACACCCCAGGCCACGTTGACTTCTCATATGAAGTTTCCCGCTCACTGGCGGCGTGTGAAGGCGCACTGCTGGTGGTTGACGCCGGGCAGGGCGTCGAAGCGCAAACGCTGGCGAACTGCTATACCGCGATGGAAATGGATCTCGAAGTGGTGCCGGTTCTGAACAAGATTGACCTGCCAGCCGCCGATCCTGAGCGTGTGGCTGAAGAGATCGAAGACATTGTTGGCATTGATGCGACCGATGCCGTTCGCTGCTCGGCAAAAACCGGCGTAGGCGTACAGGATGTGCTGGAACGCCTGGTGCGCGATATCCCGCCGCCGGAAGGCGATCCAGAAGGCCCGCTGCAAGCGCTGATTATCGACTCCTGGTTCGATAACTACCTCGGCGTAGTGTCGCTGGTGCGTATTAAAAACGGCACCATGCGTAAAGGCGACAAAGTCAAAGTGATGAGCACCGGGCAGGTTTATAACGCTGACCGTCTGGGGATCTTCACGCCGAAGCAGATTGACCGTACCGAACTGAAGTGCGGCGAGGTAGGCTGGCTGGTTTGCGCAATTAAAGACATTCATGGCGCCCCGGTTGGCGATACATTAACGCTGGCGCGTAACCCGGCAGAGAAAGCGCTGCCGGGCTTCAAAAAAGTGAAGCCGCAGGTATACGCCGGTCTGTTCCCGGTGAGTTCTGATGACTATGAGAACTTCAGGGATGCGCTCGGCAAGCTGAGTCTGAACGATGCCTCTCTGTTCTACGAGCCGGAAAGTTCAACCGCGCTGGGCTTCGGTTTCCGCTGTGGCTTCCTGGGCCTGCTGCACATGGAGATCATTCAGGAGCGTCTGGAACGTGAATACGATCTGGACCTGATCACCACTGCGCCGACCGTTGTGTACGAAGTGGAAACCACGGCGAAAGAGATTATCTATGTCGATAGCCCGTCCAAGCTGCCGCCGCTGAATAACATCTATGAACTGCGCGAGCCGATTGCCGAGTGTCACATGCTGCTGCCTCAGGCATACTTGGGCAACGTCATTACGCTGTGTGTCGAGAAGCGCGGCGTCCAGACCAACATGGTGTACCACGGTAACCAGGTGGCGCTGACTTATGAAATCCCGATGGCGGAAGTGGTGCTCGATTTCTTCGACCGCCTGAAATCAACGTCTCGTGGTTATGCGTCGCTGGATTATAACTTCAAGCGCTTCCAGGCGTCCGACATGGTGCGCGTCGACGTGCTGATCAACAACGAACGTGTCGATGCGCTGGCGCTGATCACTCACCGTGGTAATTCGCAGAGCCGTGGTCGTGAGCTGGTGGAGAAGATGAAAGAGCTGATCCCTCGTCAGCAGTTCGACATTGCGATTCAGGCAGCGATTGGCACGCATATTATTGCGCGTTCTACCGTGAAGCAGTTGCGTAAAAACGTTCTGGCCAAGTGTTACGGCGGTGATATCAGCCGTAAGAAAAAGCTGCTACAGAAACAGAAAGAAGGTAAGAAGCGAATGAAGCAGATCGGTAACGTCGAACTGCCTCAGGAAGCGTTCCTCGCCATTCTGCATGTCGGTAAAGACAGCAAATAATCCTAAGGAGTTGGCATGGCGAATATGTTTGCCCTGATTCTGGTGATTGCCACACTGGTGACGGGCATTTTATGGTGCGTTGATAAATTTATCTTCGCGCCAAAACGTCGGGAACGTCAGGCAGCGGCACAGGCCGCTGCGGGTGATTCACTGGATAAAGCCACGTTGAAAAAAGTGGCGCCTAAGCCGGGCTGGCTGGAAACAGGGGCTTCGGTTTTTCCGGTACTGGCGATTGTGCTGGTGGTGCGCTCATTTATCTATGAACCTTTCCAGATCCCGTCGGGTTCGATGATGCCGACGCTGTTAATCGGTGACTTTATTCTGGTGGAGAAATTCGCCTATGGAATTAAAGATCCGATTTACCAGAAAACGTTGATTGAAACGGGTCATCCGAAACGCGGTGATATCGTGGTCTTTAAATACCCGGAAGATCCGCGCCTGGACTACATTAAACGCGCTGTCGGCCTGCCGGGTGACAAAGTGACGTACGATCCGGTAGCCAAAGAGGTTACTGTACAGCCAGGATGCCGTTCCGGTCAGGCGTGTGAAAACGCGCTGCCGGTGACTTACTCTGACGTTCAGCCCAGCGATTTCGTGCAGACCTTTGCCCGCCGTAATGGGGGAGAAGCCAGCAGTGGGTTCTTCGAAGTGCCGTTAAACGAAACGAAAGATAACGGCATTCGTCTGGCGGAGCGTAAAGAGACGCTGGGAGACGTAACCCACCGTATTCTGACCGTACCGATCGCGCAGGATCAGGCGGGGATGTATTACCGTCAGCCGGGGCAGCAACTGGCGACCTGGATCGTACCGCCAGGACAATACTTCATGATGGGTGATAACCGCGATAACAGCGCGGACAGCCGTTACTGGGGATTTGTACCGGAAGCGAATCTGGTTGGTAAAGCGACCGCGATCTGGATGAGTTTCGACAAACAGGAAGGTGAATGGCCGACCGGCGTACGCTTAAGCCGTATTGGTGGGATCCATTAATTTCTGATAATCGTTCATGTTGTCGTCATTGCGGCGACAACATGAATTATTTATTGGATAAATCTCCGCAGACTAACGACATCCCCTGTCGTTGTGTATAGAATATTCCCCCGAAGTTTTAGGTTGGCGCCGTCAGGTTGCCACGGCACACTAAACAGCGTTGGTTTCCTCAGGTCTGTTTCGTGTGCTGAATTGTTGACGCATTCATTTATTGGTATCGCATGAACCCCATCGTAATTAATCGGCTTCAACGGAAGCTGGGCTACACTTTTACTCATCAGGAGCTGTTGCAGCAGGCATTAACCCACCGCAGCGCCAGCAGTAAACACAATGAGCGTTTAGAATTTTTAGGCGACTCGATTTTGAGCTTTGTTATCGCCAACGCGCTTTATCACCGCTTCCCGCGTGTGGACGAAGGTGATATGAGCCGTATGCGCGCCACGCTGGTGCGCGGCAATACGCTGGCGGAATTGGCCCGTGAATTTGATCTGGGTGAATGCTTACGTTTAGGGCCTGGTGAACTGAAAAGCGGCGGCTACCGTCGTGAATCTATTCTGGCGGATACCGTAGAAGCGTTAATCGGCGGCGTTTTTCTCGACAGCGATATCCAAACCGTCGAGAAGTTGATCCTTAACTGGTATCAAACGCGCCTGAATGAAATCAGCCCGGGCGATAAACAAAAAGATCCGAAAACGCGTTTGCAGGAATATTTGCAGGGTCGTCATCTCCCGCTGCCGTCTTATCTGGTAGTGCAGGTGCGCGGCGAAGCACACGATCAGGAATTTACTATCCACTGCCAGGTCAGCGGCCTGAGTGAACCGGTGGTTGGCACGGGTTCGAGCCGTCGTAAGGCGGAGCAGGCTGCCGCCGAACAGGCGCTGAAAAAACTGGAGCTGGAATGAGCGAAGATAAAAGCTATTGCGGATTTATTGCCATCGTCGGACGTCCGAACGTAGGCAAATCCACCCTGTTGAACAAGCTGCTCGGACAGAAGATCTCGATCACGTCCCGTAAAGCACAGACCACGCGTCACCGTATCGTCGGTATCCATACCGAAGGGGCGTACCAGGCTATCTATGTTGATACGCCGGGGCTGCATATGGAAGAAAAACGCGCCATCAACCGCCTGATGAACAAGGCGGCAAGCAGCTCGATTGGCGACGTTGAGCTGGTCATTTTTGTCGTGGAAGGCACCCGCTGGACGCCGGACGACGAGATGGTGCTGAATAAACTGCGCGACGGTAAAGCGCCGGTCATTCTGGCCGTTAACAAAGTGGATAACGTACAGGAAAAAGCCGATCTGCTGCCGCATCTGCAATTCCTGGCAAGCCAGATGAACTTCCTCGATATCGTGCCTGTTTCTGCGGAAACTGGCATGAACGTGGATACCATCGCTGGTATCGTGCGTAAACACCTGCCGGAAGCGACTCATCACTTCCCGGAAGATTACATCACCGATCGTTCACAGCGCTTTATGGCGTCTGAAATCATCCGTGAAAAACTGATGCGTTTCCTCGGTGCCGAACTGCCGTATTCCGTGACCGTTGAGATTGAACGTTTCGTTTCTAACGAACGCGGCGGTTATGATATTAACGGCCTGATCCTCGTTGAGCGCGAAGGGCAGAAGAAGATGGTCATTGGCAACAAAGGGGCCAAAATCAAGACCATCGGTATCGAAGCGCGAAAAGACATGCAGGAAATGTTTGAAGCGCCGGTACACCTGGAACTGTGGGTGAAAGTGAAATCCGGCTGGGCCGATGATGAGCGTGCGCTGCGCAGTCTCGGTTATGTAGACGACCTCTGAGTTAGCACTACGTGGAAGGCTGGCAGAGAGCTTTCGTCCTGCATAGTCGCCCCTGGAGCGAAACCAGCCTGATGCTGGACGTCTTCACGGAAGAGTCGGGACGCGTGCGTCTGGTTGCCAAAGGCGCACGCTCTAAACGTTCCAGTCTGAAAGGCGCATTACAACCTTTTACGCCACTGTTGCTCCGCTTTGGCGGGCGCGGCGAGGTGAAAACCTTACGCAGCGCTGAAGCGGTCTCTCTGGCGCTCCCCTTAAGCGGCATCACGCTTTATAGCGGTTTGTACATCAACGAACTGCTTTCCCGCGTTCTGGAATACGAAACGCGCTTCTCTGAACTCTTTTTTGATTACCTGAACTGTATTCAGTCGCTGGCTGGCGCGACCGGTTCGCCCGAACCTGCGCTTCGCCGTTTCGAGCTCGCCCTACTGGGGCATCTGGGCTACGGCGTGGATTTTCTGCATTGCGCAGGGAGCGGCGAGACGGTCGATGACACCATGACCTACCGCTATCGCGAAGAGAAGGGATTCATGGCCAGCGTGGTCATTGATAACAGCACCTTTACCGGGCGGCATCTGAAAGCGCTGGATGCACGAGAATTTCCTGATGTTGATACGTTGCGCGCGGCGAAACGCTTTACCCGCATGGCGCTAAAGCCGTATCTTGGTGGTAAGCCGTTAAAAAGCCGGGAACTGTTTCGACAATTTATGCCGAAACGGCCAGGGCGGGCAGAAAATACGAATAATGATTAACGAGGATTGTCATGGCTGAATTACTGTTAGGCGTCAACATTGACCATATTGCCACTTTACGTAATGCGCGTGGTACTGCTTACCCGGACCCGGTACAGGCGGCGTTTATCGCCGAGCAGGCGGGGGCGGATGGTATAACCGTACACCTGCGCGAGGATCGTCGCCATATTACCGACCGTGATGTACGCATTTTGCGCCAGACGCTGGATACGCGTATGAATCTGGAAATGGCGGTGACTGAAGAGATGCTGGCGATTGCCGTTGAGACGAAGCCGCATTTTTGCTGCCTGGTGCCGGAAAAACGTCAGGAAGTGACCACCGAAGGCGGGCTGGACGTCGCGGGTCAGCGTGACAAAATGCGTGATGCCTGCAAACGGCTGGCAAATGCAGGTATTCTGGTATCGCTGTTCATTGATGCCGATGAAGAACAGATTAAAGCCGCTGCGGACGTTGGCGCACCGTACATTGAAATCCATACTGGCTGTTATGCGGATGCCAAAACGGATGCTGAGCAAGCGCAGGAACTGGCGCGTATCGCCAAAGCGGCGACGTTTGCGGCAAGCCTGGGGCTGAAAGTGAACGCCGGTCATGGCCTGACCTATCACAATGTGCAGGCCATTGCCGCACTGCCGGAAATGCATGAACTGAACATCGGTCATGCCATTATTGGGCGGGCGGTCATGAGCGGCCTGAAAGAGGCGGTCGCCGAGATGAAACGCCTGATGCTGGAAGCGCGCGGCTAATGGCGATTCTGGGGTTAGGCACGGATATTGTGGAGATCGCCCGCATTGAGGCGGTGATCTCCCGTTCTGGAGAGCGCCTGGCAAGACGCGTGCTTAGCGACAACGAATGGGCTATCTGGGAGACGCATCAGCAACCGGTGCGTTTTCTCGCCAAGCGTTTTGCGGTAAAAGAGGCGGCGGCAAAAGCGTTCGGCACCGGCATTCGCAATGGGCTGGCGTTCGATCAGTTTGAAGTGTTTAACGATGAGCTGGGTAAACCGCGTTTGCGTTTGTGGGGCGAGGCGTTGAAACTGGCGGAGAGGCTGGGCGTGGCGCATATGCATGTGACATTAGCGGATGAACGTCATTACGCCTGTGCGACGGTGATCATCGAAAGCTAGATTCGGGACTTTGTAGGCCGGATAAGGCGTTTACGCCGCCATCCGGCCTGGCGTCATTCCATCAGGGAGAATTACAGCTTATCCGCGTGATGCATCAGAACAAACTTATCCCACAGCTGTTCTTCCGTTTCGACATGCGCCGGGTCTTTGAGAATGGTATTGGGGATCGGGCACACCTTCTGGCAGGTCGGCGTTTCGTAATGGCCCACGCATTCGGTGCATTTGTCGCTGTTAATCTCGTAAATGCTGTCGCCCATTGAAATTGCCTCATTCGGGCACTCAGGCTCGCACATATCGCAATTGATACACTTTTTAGTGATTAACAGGGCCATCAGGAAACTCTCAAAACATCACAAACCGGGCGGGCATTATACGCGCATTCTTTGCTCAGACCAGTTTTTTTACCAGGGCCTCACTGTGGCGAATACGCTCCGGCGCGCGCCCCAAATCCTGCTGTACCAGCGCCATAAAGAGCAAATCCGTCAACATCGTCTGCGCATGCGTAGAGGAGATTGCGGCGCTGCGCGTGGCCTGCTCTTCGGCGATCGTATACAGGCAACGGGTGGCGCGTTGTTGCAGGGCATTCGGTGTAAAGCCGGTGATCGCCAGAACCTTTCCCCCCACCCGCAACGTTTCATCTGCCGCCATATTCAACTCTCTGCGCTCGCCGCTATAGGAGATAGCCAGCAGGAGATCGTCCGGCGCCAGCGCCTGCACGGTGGCTAACAGCGCATGCATATCGTGTTCGGCGACGACATTGAATCCTATCTTCATCAGCTTCCAGGCGAAGTTCTGCGCCACCAGGCCCGATGTGCCAATACCGGTTATGACAACACGCCGGGCATTGCGCAGCATCATGACGCTTTCGAACAATTTCTCTTCGCTGTTAACATCGAGCGTTGCGTGCATTGCGGCGACATTTTCCTCGATCAATTTTTCGCCGACAAGCCGCATCGGATCGTCGCCCCGGATCTGGTTATGTACCGGAATAGAGTGAGGATTTGGATTGCTGGCCAGCGCTTCGCTGATCGCCAGCTTCAGTGCCGGAAAGCCTTTAAAGCCCAGTTTTTGCGCGAATTTCACCACGCTGGACTGACTGACGCCCGCCTCAACGGCAAGCTGTTGTGAGCTGAGATGCCGTGTATCATCCGGCTGAGCAAGAATATAATCAGCAAGCTTTTTATCGCTTTGTGCGAGGTCCGGATAACGCTGACGTATACGAATCAAACAGTTCATGAGGACTCCTGGCGAAAAACATGACGGGGATCATAAAAAGATTTTCCCTCGCCCGAAAGAATATAATATTCCATTATTATAGTTATTATGAATTAAAAATTCCTAAGGAACAAAAATGAATCTCGGCTCGTTAGTTTCAGAAACCCGCAATCCACAGACTATGGATCTTGACGCACTCCCTACGCTTGAGCTGGTTCATCGTTTTAATCAACAGGATACGCTTGTAGCGCAAGCAGTAAAAGAGACGCTGCCAGACGTTGCCCGCGCGGTAGATGCCGCCGCCGACGCCTTAAAGGCGGGAGGGCGCATTATTTATATGGGCGCAGGCACCAGCGGACGCCTTGGCGTTCTGGACGCCTCCGAATGCCCACCAACGTTTGGCGTACCGCACGGGCTGGTGATCGGACTGATTGCCGGCGGGCCTGGCGCGCTGCTGAAAGCGGTGGAAGGCGCGGAAGACAGTCAGCAGTTAGGGGAGGACGATCTCCGGGCGCTTAACGTGACCGCGCAGGATCTGGTTGTCGGGCTGGCGGCGTCCGGTCGTACGCCGTACGTCATTGGCGGGTTGAAATACGCGCGTCAGGTGGGCTGCGTCACGGTGGCTATCTCCTGTAATCCCGATTCTCCCATCGCGCGTGAAGCTGACATCGCCATCTCGCCGGTCGTTGGGCCGGAGGCGCTAACCGGTTCGACGCGACTGAAATCCGGTACTGCGCAAAAACTGGTGCTCAATATGATCTCCACCGGGGCGATGGTGAAGTTCGGCAAGGTGTACCAGAACCTGATGGTGGACATGAAAGCCACCAACGTTAAGCTTGTCGACAGAGCGTGCCGGATGGTGGTTGAGGCTACCGGGATTACGCGTGAAGAGGCCGAAGCGCTGCTTAAGCAGACAGATTTTGAGGTTAAACCGGCCATTCTGATGGCGCTTACCGGGCTGAATGCCGAAGATGCAAGGGCGAAATTGTCCGCTCACCAGGGATTTCTACGGGCGGCGTTAGAACGCTAACGTTACCGGAAAATTGAGGTTCCATCTGTTAGTCTATCTGGTAACGATTATCGCCGGGTTTCGGTTAACCCGGCTATTGGGCTTCAACAATCCAGAGGAGTAGGGTTTGGTTAATCACGAGCGTCGTGTCGTATTTTTTGATTTGGACGGTACGTTGCACCAGCAGGATATGTTTGGCAGTTTCCTGCGTTATCTGTTGCGTCGCCAGCCGCTGAATGCGTTGCTCGTGCTGCCGTTATTGCCGGTTATCGGGATTGGCTTGTTGATTAAAGGTCGGGCGGCGCGTTGGCCGATGAGCCTGCTGCTATGGGGCTGTACCTTCGGTCACAGTGAAGCGCGGCTCAAGGCGCATCAGGCGGATTTCGTTCGCTGGTTTCGCGATAACGTCACGGCGTTTCCGGTTGTTCAGGAGCGCCTGACGACCTATCTGTTAAGCTCTGACGCTGATATCTGGCTGATTACCGGCTCTCCGCAATCGCTGGTGGAACAGGTCTATTTCGATACGCTCTGGCTGCCACGCGTGAACCTGATCGCCAGCCAGATGCGGCGTGGCTACGGCGGCTGGCTGCTGACTATGCGCTGTCTGGGGCACGAGAAGGTCGCCCAACTGGAACGCCAGATTGGTGCGCCGTTATGTCTGTACAGCGGCTACAGCGACAGTAAGCAAGATAACCCGCTTCTCTATTTTTGCCAGCATCGCTGGCGCGTCACGCCGCGAGGGGAGCTCCAGCAACTCGAATAGAGTTAACGATAGCGCCCATGTATAATGCGCCCGCTTTTATTACCGGAGTGTCTCCTTTGTCTGATGTTGAATTTAGCCACGAATACTGGATGCGTCATGCGTTGACGCTGGCGAAACGCGCCTGGGATGAGCGTGAAGTGCCGGTTGGCGCGGTATTGGTGCATAACAATCGCGTCATTGGCGAAGGCTGGAACCGTCCGATAGGTCATCATGATCCCACTGCGCACGCTGAAATCATGGCGCTACGTCAGGGCGGGCTGGTGCTTCAGAACTACCGTTTGCTGGATACCACGCTTTACGTGACGCTGGAGCCGTGCGTGATGTGCGCGGGAGCAATGGTACACAGCCGTATTGGTCGGGTGGTATTTGGCGCTCGCGACGCGAAAACCGGCGCGGCAGGGTCGCTGATGGACGTATTGCATCATCCGGGCATGAACCACCGCGTAGAGATCACCGAAGGTGTGTTACGCGATGAGTGCGCAGCGCTGCTCAGTGATTTCTTCCGCATGCGTCGCCAGGAGATCAAAGCGCTAAAAAAATCTTCGCAAGAATCGTTGTAGGGCGACCAGAGCGCGAAAGCGTCCAGCCCTGTGAGATTAGTTTTCGTCTTTCTTCTTCAGTGAAAACGGCAAAGAAGGAGAGTGTGACAGGTAGTTCGATGACGGCTGCGATAAGAAAGAAGAGAAAGGAAATGTCTCCGTGTCAAACTCGGCCGGAGACACTGCCGGGTAATCCTGCGCCAGCTTTATCGCTTCTGCCGCCTGCTTCTCTTTTTCTTGCAGATAGCCGACCAGGCTAATCTGATACTTCCGAATATTTTCCACATAAGCGTAGGCTTCATGCCCGCGCGCATAGCCGTACGTCAGCTTGCTGTAATATTGTTTCTGGCTGAGCAGCGGCAACCGTTGTTTTACATCGGCCCAGCTATCCGGGTTGCCCCTGGTCTTGACCGTCAACGCACGGGCATCAAGCATATGCGCATAACCCATGTTATAGGCGGCGAGCGCAAACCAGATACGCTCCTCTTCCGGCACGGTTTCAGGCACTTTGCCCATCATATCCTGGATATAACGCACACCGCCGCTGATGCTCTGTTCCGCATCGGTACGGTCCGTCAGCCCCAAACTTTGCGCGGTGTTTTTGGTGAGCATCATCAGACCGCGAACGCCCGTCGGGGAGGTGGCCAGCGGGTCCCAGTGCGACTCCTGATAGGAAATTGCGGCCAGCAGGCGCCAGTCTATCTCCTGCGCGTATTTTTCAAACAACGGCTGGAGATCGGGCAGTACGCCGTCCACGGCCCGCAGGAAGGTGCGGGTATCGACATAATCAAAATCGTCGCCGTGCCCCAGATACTTCTCTTCCATACGCGCCAGTGAGCCGTCTTCATTAATAGCGTTGAAGAAATCGAGCAGCGCAGCGGAAAGCGTGTTGTCATCGTCCAGTTGGCTAAACCAGGTGACAGGCTGCTCATCGGTGACATCCAGCGCGACGGCCAGTTCAGGATGTACGCGCTGGAACAGGCTGATCGCGACAGAATCGGCAATGGTATAGTCCAGATTGCCGCTGATGACTTCGCTGAGCAGCGCCGCCGTCCCTTTTTTGTCATCGACTTTCCAGCTCAGATCGGGAAATTTTGTCTCTTTCAGCGCCTGCAAGTCATTCACCACGACATGCCCAGGCGCGATAGAGAGCTGGCTTTCATTCACCGTGGCCAGCGTGCGAGGCCGGTATTGTCCTACCCGGTAAACCAGCTGTTGCGAAACGGAATAGTAGGTCGGGCCGGGTTGATAATTCTTCACGCGCTCGCTGTTGTAAACCAGTCCTGCCGCCAGCAGATCGGCGTTGCCATTATCTAAATCGTCAAATAGCTGGCTGATATTCTGGCGTACGGTAATTTTCAGCTTTACGCCAAGATAGCTGGCGAACTGCTGTGCCAGTTCGTAATCCAGACCGTACTTTTTTCCGTTAATGCGGGCGTAAGTCAGCGGCGACTCTATTGTCGAGACGCGTAACTCTCCCCGCGATTGGATCGCGGCGATACGATTGTCGGCTTTGCCGAACCAGGGGATTGATGGCCAGAGGGCCGCTGCCAGCAGCAGAGTCAATATGCCGATGAACAGATAATTAATCTTTAATTTTTTCAATTAGTTAATTCTCTGAATCGTGCGTAATCTCAGCCTGCTAATGTCATTTTGGTGGGTTAAAATCATCATGAATGTGCGGCATTTTGCGCAACAATGCGCCAGTTGGCAACTAATTAGAATGATTGGCCGCACCGTATGATAAGAAAAGGCGGCGATTTTATTTCGACGCAAACGGTTTCGTCGGGGCGTCAGATTCTTTATAATGTCGCCCGTTTCCCCCCTTGCGCACACTTAAAGCGCCTCAGGCGCTTCGAAGACGAGAGACTTATGATGGAAATTCTGCGTGGTTCGCCTGCACTGTCTGCATTCCGTATTAACAAACTGCTGGCGCGTTTTCAGGCGGCCAATCTTCAGGTCCACAATATTTACGCTGAGTATGTCCATTTTGCTGACCTGAGCGCCCCCTTAAACGAGGATGAGCACGCGCAACTTGCACGATTGCTGAAATATGGGCCGAGCTTAAGCAGCCATACCCCTGAAGGAAAGCTGCTGCTGGTCACGCCACGTCCTGGCACCATCTCCCCCTGGTCTTCCAAAGCGACTGATATCGCCCATAACTGCGGTCTGCAACAGGTAAGCCGCCTGGAGCGTGGCGTTGCATACTACGTTGAAGCCGCTACGCTCACGGCTGAACAGTGGCAGACGATTGCCGCTGAACTGCACGACCGGATGATGGAGACCGTGTTCTCTTCTTTATCTGATGCGGAAAAACTGTTTGTTCATCACCAGCCTGCGCCGGTTGCCAGTGTGGATCTGCTGGGTGAAGGGCGTCAGGCGCTGACTGACGCCAACCTGCGTCTGGGCCTGGCGCTGGCGGATGACGAAATTGATTACCTGCAAGACGCCTTTACGAAGCTGGGGCGCAATCCGAACGATATCGAGCTGTATATGTTCGCGCAGGCAAACTCCGAACACTGTCGCCATAAGATTTTTAACGCTGACTGGGTTATCGACGGGAAACCGCAGCCGAAGTCGTTGTTTAAGATGATCAAAAACACCTTTGAAACCACGCCGGATCATGTGTTGTCTGCCTATAAAGATAACGCGGCGGTGATGGAAGGTTCTGACGTGGGACGCTACTTCGCTGACCACGAGAGCGGTCGCTATGACTTCCATCAGGAGCCTGCGCATATCCTGATGAAGGTGGAAACCCATAACCACCCGACGGCGATCTCGCCGTGGCCGGGCGCGGCGACCGGTTCCGGTGGTGAGATTCGTGATGAAGGCGCAACCGGACGCGGCGCGAAGCCAAAAGCGGGTCTGGTGGGCTTCTCCGTGTCTAACCTGCGTATTCCGGGCTTTGAGCAGCCGTGGGAAGAAGATTTTGGTAAACCAGAGCGTATCGTTACCGCGCTGGACATTATGACCGAAGGCCCGCTGGGCGGCGCGGCGTTTAATAATGAATTTGGTCGCCCGGCATTGAACGGGTACTTCCGTACTTACGAAGAAAAAGTAAACAGCCACAACGGCGAAGAGCTGCGCGGCTACCACAAGCCGATCATGCTGGCGGGCGGGATCGGCAACATCCGCGCCGATCACGTACAGAAAGGCGAGATCGTCGTTGGCGCGAAGCTGATCGTGCTCGGTGGGCCGGCGATGAACATTGGTCTGGGGGGCGGGGCGGCGTCCTCTATGGCTTCTGGTCAGTCGGATGCGGATCTCGATTTTGCCTCCGTACAGCGTGATAACCCGGAAATGGAACGTCGCTGCCAGGAAGTGATCGACCGCTGCTGGCAGTTAGGCGATGCTAACCCGATCCTGTTTATTCACGACGTCGGGGCCGGCGGTCTCTCCAACGCGATGCCGGAGCTGGTGAGCGACGGCGGGCGCGGCGGTAAATTTGAGCTGCGCGATATCCTCAGCGATGAGCCGGGCATGAGCCCGCTGGAAATCTGGTGTAACGAGTCTCAGGAGCGTTATGTGCTGGCCGTGGCCGCCGACCAGTTGCCGCTGTTTGATGAGTTGTGCAAGCGTGAGCGCGCGCCGTATGCGGTGATCGGTGAGGCCACCGAAGAACAGCATCTGTCCCTGAACGACCGTCATTTCGATAATCAACCGATCGATCTGCCGCTGGACGTGCTGCTGGGTAAAACGCCGAAAATGACCCGCGACGTGCAGACGCTGACAGCGAAAGGCGATGCGCTGGATCGTGCTGATATCACGATTGCTGACGCGGTTAAACGGGTTCTGCATCTGCCGACCGTGGCGGAGAAAACATTCCTGGTGACCATCGGCGACCGTACCGTGACCGGTATGGTGGCGCGCGATCAGATGGTCGGCCCGTGGCAGGTGCCGGTGGCGAACTGCGCGGTGACCACCGCCAGCCTCGACAGCTACTACGGCGAAGCGATGTCTATCGGCGAACGTGCGCCGGTAGCGCTGCTGGACTTTGCCGCTTCCGCCCGTCTGGCCGTTGGCGAAGCGCTGACGAACATCGCCGCGACCCAGATTGGCGATATCAAACGCATCAAGCTGTCCGCAAACTGGATGGCGGCGGCCGGTCATCCGGGTGAAGATGCCGGCCTGTATGACGCGGTGAAAGCGGTAGGCGAAGAACTCTGCCCGCAGCTTGGCCTGACGATTCCGGTGGGCAAAGACTCTATGTCGATGAAAACCCGCTGGCAGGAAGGCAACGAGCAGCGCGAAATGACCTCGCCGCTGTCGCTGGTGATTTCCGCGTTTGCCCGCGTGGAAGATGTGCGTCATACCATCACGCCGCAGCTCTCGACCGAAGATAACGCGCTGCTGCTGATCGATTTGGGTCAGGGGCATAACGCGCTGGGCGCAACGGCGCTGGCGCAGGTGTATCGTCAACTGGGCGACAAACCGGCAGACGTGCGCGATGTAGCGCAGTTAAAAGGCTTCTACGATGCGATTCAGGCGCTGGTGGCGCAGCGTAAACTGCTGGCGTATCACGACCGTTCCGACGGCGGCCTGCTGGTCACGCTTGCCGAGATGGCCTTTACCGGTCACTGCGGCATCCAGGTCGATATTGCAACATCTGGCGACGATCGTCTGGCGGCGCTGTTTAACGAAGAGCTGGGCGCAGTGATCCAGGTGCGGGCGGCCGATCGCGAAGCGGTCGAGGCGCTGCTGGCGAAGCACGGTCTGAGTGACTGCGTACACTATTTAGGTCAGGCCGTTTCCGGCGACCGTTTTGTGATTGAATCCAACGGGCAGGTCGTCTTCAGCGAAAGCCGCACCACGCTTCGTACCTGGTGGGCGGAAACGACCTGGCAGATGCAGCGCCTGCGCGACAACCCGGAATGTGCCGATCAGGAACATGACGCAAAAACCAACGATGCCGACCCGGGTCTGAACGTGAAATTGTCGTTCGATATCAATGAAGATATCGCCGCGCCGTATATTGCTACCGGCGCACGTCCGAAGGTTGCCGTACTGCGCGAACAGGGCGTGAACTCCCACGTTGAGATGGCGGCGGCGTTCCATCGCGCGGGCTTTGACGCGATTGATGTGCATATGAGCGATCTGCTGGCTGGCCGTATTGGGCTGGGTAATTTCCAGGCGCTGGTTGCCTGTGGCGGTTTCTCTTACGGTGACGTGCTGGGCGCGGGTGAAGGCTGGGCGAAATCGATTCTGTTCAACAATCGCGTACGCGACGAGTTCGAAACGTTCTTCCACCGCCCGCAGACGCTGGCGCTTGGCGTATGTAACGGTTGCCAGATGATGTCTAACCTGCGTGAACTGATTCCGGGGAGCGAGCTGTGGCCGCGTTTTGTGCGTAACCATTCTGACCGTTTTGAAGCGCGTTTCAGCCTGGTGGAAGTGACCCAAAGCCCGTCTCTGCTGTTGCAGGGAATGGTTGGCTCACAGATGCCTGTCGCGGTGTCCCACGGTGAAGGGCGCGTTGAAGTGCGTGACGATGCGCATCTGGCAGGGCTGGAAAGCAAAGGTCTGGTTGCGCTGCGTTATGTCGATAACTTCGGTAAGGTTACGGAAAACTACCCGGCCAACCCGAACGGATCGCCAAACGGCATCACCGCCGTTACCACGGAAAACGGTCGTGCAACCATTATGATGCCGCACCCGGAGCGCGTCTTCCGTACCGTCAGCAACTCCTGGCACCCGGAAAACTGGGGTGAAGACAGCCCGTGGATGCGTATTTTCCGCAATGCGCGTAAGCAGTTAGGTTAATCCGCACGTAAATGGCCCGATAAGCAAAGCGCTATCGGGCCTGGACATACGGGTAGGCCGGATAAGGCGAAGCCGCCATCCGGCAAGGAAGCTTCCGTAAGGGAGCTTTTTTTTGCCCTGCCATCAACCATAAAGGTGTCGGGAAATGCCGACATCAGTAGATTGTCTGTGTCGCCAAAAGGAGACATTTAACTCATTGATTTACAAAGATAGCGTAAGGTTTGTTTTTAGGTGTCTCTGAATGGCGACATCTTGCTGAAATTTTGTTCGTTTTATAACGGTGATGATTTCTCTATAAAACCAAATAAAATCATAATGTTAATTATTTGTTTTCAGAATTGGCACACTTACTGCATAATAGTAACCAGTGGCTCATTCACCTTCTTATGTCAGCCCCTTCGGGAAGCGCTACATAAACTTCGAATGACGCACAACAAGGTGCCTGCCGTCCAACTTCTGATAATAGCGTCGCTTTATCAACCTCCGGGCGAAACGTCGAGTTAGGCACCGCCTTATTCCATAACAAAGCCGGGTTAATCCCGGCTTTGTTGTATCTGATGTTCCCCTCGGTTAGCATCCTTGTATCCTTATCCGATGAGAGTAACGCCTTGAAGCGCTGGTCTGTTTTCCCCCGGTCCTTGCGACAACTGGTTATGCTGGCATTTCTGCTGATTCTGTTGCCTTTGTTGGTACTGGCCTGGCAGGCCTGGCAAAGTCTCAACGCGCTCAGCGCCCAGGCGGCGCAGACTAACCGCACCACGCTGATAGATGCCCGGCGCAGCGAAGCGATGACCAACGTGGCGCTGGAGATGGAGCGCAGCTACCGGCAATATTGCGTGCTCGACGACCGTACGTTGGCGAAGGTGTATCAGAGCCAGCGAAAACGCTACAGCGAAATGCTGGACGCGCATGCGGGAGTATTGCCGGACGCTAAACTTTACCAGGCGTTACGCGATGATCTGAACGGTCTTGCACAATTACAGTGTAAAAATAGCGGCCCTGACGCTACCGCCGCCGCGCGGCTGGAGGCTTTTGCCAATGCCAATACGGAAATGGTGCAGGCAACGCGCACGGTGGTGTTCTCGCGCGGGCAGCAGTTACAGCAGGAAATCGCAGAGCGCGGACAATTCTTTGGCTGGCAGGCGCTGGTGCTGTTTCTGGTCAGTCTGGCGATGGTGCTGCTTTTTACAAGGATGATCATTGGGCCGGTGAAAGGGATAGAACGGATGATTAACCGGCTGGGAGAAGGGCGCTCTCTGGGGAATACCGTGTCGTTTACCGGGCCGCGCGAGCTGCGTTCGGTGGGGCAGCGCATTATCTGGTTGAGTGAACGTCTGTCCTGGCTGGAATCCCAACGGCATCAGTTTTTACGTCACCTGTCGCATGAGCTGAAAACGCCGCTGGCCAGTATGCGCGAAGGGACAGAGCTGCTGGCCGATCAGGTCGTGGGGCCATTGACGCCGGAGCAAAAAGAGGTCGTCGGCATTCTGGACGATAGCAGCCGCAACTTACAGAAGTTGATTGAGCAACTGCTTGATTACAACAGGAAACTGGCAGACAGCGCGATTGAGATGGAAACCGTGGAGCTTGAACCGCTGGTGGATATGGTGGTTTCCGCTCACAGTTTGCCTGCGCGCGCTAAAATGATGCATACCGAGGTCAGGCTGGCTATCGACAGCTGTCTGGCCGAGCCGATGCTATTAATGAGCGTGCTGGACAATCTTTATTCCAATGCGGTGCACTATGGCGCTGAATCCGGTAACATTTGTATTCGCAGCAATGTATATGGTTCAAAGGCGCACATTGATGTGATCAATACGGGCACGCCGATCCCGGAAGCGGAAAGGGCCATGATTTTTGAGCCCTTTTTCCAGGGAAGCCATCAGCGTAAAGGCGCGGTGAAGGGGAGCGGATTAGGGTTAAGTATCGCCAGGGACTGCATCCGTCGTATGCAGGGGGAACTGTATCTGGTCGATGAGAATGCGCAAGAAGTTTGCTTCCGTATCGAACTGCCGCTATCTGCATCGAAAAACCACTAAAAATGAAGCTAAGCCTGGTGAGTATGCCACACGTTTTTGTTCGAGTTCTGAAGCGATTATTTCCCCGAAGAGGATGGTTAGCGAGTGTGCCTTGCCTGGTGCTGATGGGGTGCGCGCCACATGCCGCGAAGCATGTCGTAAATGATGCGTCGCAGGAAAAAATTCCACCGTATCAGCTGGCGGATTATCTCTCTACCGACTGTACGGATATCTGGTTACTCAAAGGGCCATCGACGGATAACAATCCGCTTTACTGGCTGCGGGCGATTGATTGTGCCGATCGCCTGTTGCCCGTTCAGTCACGCAATGAAGCGCGGGCGCTGGAAGATGGCAGCTGGCAGAACACGTTCAAACGCGGGATTCTGCTGGCGGATGCTAAAATTACGCCCCTTGAACGGCGCGATATGGTCACTCGCCTCGATGCGCTAAGCGCGCAAATTCCCGCTCAGGTGCGCCCGCTCTATCAGCTCTGGCGCGACGGCCAGGCGCTACAGCTACAGCTTGCCGAAGAGCGCCAGCGTTACAGTAAACTCCAGCAAGCGTCGGATAGCGAGCTTGATACGTTGCGTCAGCAGCATCAGCACTTACAGGCGCAGCTCGATCTCACGACGCGCAAGCTGGAGAATCTGACTGATATTGAGCGCCAGCTCTCCACGCGCAAACCCGCAGGCAACTACAATCCTGACGCGACACACGGAAATGATAAACCCGCAGCGCCTGATGACGGCGCATCTTCCACACTGCCACAAGATGAGGTAACGCCATGATAAGCCGCAAACCGGCACATCTGCTGCTCGTGGACGATGACCCGGGGCTGTTGAAACTGCTGGGGATGCGCCTGACCAGCGAAGGCTACAGCGTCGTGACGGCGGAAAGCGGTCAGGAAGGGCTGCGCGTACTGAATCGCGAGAAAGTGGATCTGGTCATTAGCGATCTGCGGATGGATGAAATGGATGGCATGCAGCTGTTCACGGAAATCCAGAAAGTCCAGCCTGGCATGCCCGTCATCATTTTGACCGCACACGGCTCCATTCCTGATGCGGTGGCGGCGACGCAAAAAGGCGTGTTTAGCTTTCTGACCAAACCGGTCGATAAAGATGCGCTGTATCAGGCCATTGATGACGCGCTTGAACAATCGGCGCCAGCAATGGACGACAGCTGGCGCGAATCAATCGTTACGCGCAGTCCGTTGATGATACGCCTGCTGGAACAGGCGTGGATGGTGGCGCAATCGGATGTCAGCGTGCTGATTAACGGGCAAAGCGGCACCGGGAAAGAGATTTTCGCGCAGGCTATCCATAACGCCAGCCCGCGCAGCAGTAAACCTTTCATCGCCATTAACTGCGGCGCGCTGCCGGAACAGCTACTGGAGTCCGAACTATTTGGCCACGCGCGCGGGGCGTTTACCGGCGCGGTCAGCAACCGTGAAGGGTTATTTCAGGCGGCGGAAGGCGGCACGCTGTTTCTTGATGAAATCGGCGATATGCCCGCGCCGTTACAGGTTAAGCTGCTGCGCGTTCTGCAAGAGCGCAAAGTCAGACCGCTTGGCAGCAATCGCGATATCGATATTGATGTGCGCATTATCTCCGCAACGCACCGCGATCTGCCTAAGGCGATGGCACGGGGTGAATTTCGCGAAGACTTATATTACCGTCTGAACGTGGTGAGTCTGAAGATCCCGACGCTGGCGGAGCGTACGGAAGATATTCCGCTGCTGGCGAATCATCTTCTGCGCCAGTCAGCAGAGCGGCATAAACCGTTTGTGCGGGCGTTTTCAACGGATGCGATGAAGCGTCTGATGACCGCAAGCTGGCCGGGAAACGTGCGTCAGTTGGTGAACGTTATTGAGCAGTGCGTGGCGTTAACTTCCTCGCCGGTCATCAGCGACGCGCTGGTGGAGCAGGCGCTGGAAGGCGAAAATACGGCGCTGCCGACGTTTGTTGAGGCGCGTAATCAGTTTGAGCTTAACTACTTGCGTAAACTGCTGCAAATCACCAAAGGGAATGTCACCCATGCGGCAAGAATGGCAGGGCGTAACCGGACGGAATTTTATAAGCTGCTCTCGCGCCATGAGTTAGATGCAAACGATTTCAAAGAGTAGTTTTCATGCCGTAAAGTAGCGTGAATTATGTTACGTTTATCAGATTAAAAGACAGGCGACCTTTTCAAGGAATAGCATGAAAAAGATTGATGCGATTATTAAACCCTTCAAGCTGGACGACGTCCGTGAAGCGCTGGCTGAGGTAGGCATTACCGGTATGACGGTTACTGAAGTGAAAGGCTTTGGGCGTCAGAAAGGCCATACCGAGCTGTACCGTGGCGCGGAATATATGGTGGATTTTCTGCCGAAGGTGAAAATTGAAATCGTGGTGACCGACGATATCGTGGATACCTGCGTTGACACCATTATTCGCACCGCGCAGACGGGGAAAATCGGTGACGGTAAAATTTTCGTCTTTGACGTTGCGCGCGTGATTCGTATTCGTACCGGTGAAGAAGACGACGCGGCAATTTAAGCCGCGTCGTGCTTGCCGGATGGCGGTGTAAACACCTTATCTGGCCTACAAAATCCCGTAGGCCTGATAAGCGCAGCGCCATCAGGCATGACTTAATTACAGCACTTTATGTGGGCCGAAGCATTCGTAATGAATGTTTTCGCTTTTCACGCCCAGCCCTGTCAGCTGCTTCGCAGCAAACTGCATAAAGCCGACCGGACCGCACAGATAAAACTGCATTGCCGGATCGCTGATCGCACTTTCCAGTTTGTTTAAATCCATCAGACCTGTGCTGTCGAACGCGCCATTCGCACGATCGGCTTCTGTCGGTTCGCGATACCAGGTATGTGCGGTAAAGCGCGGCAGGGTTTTACCCAGCTCGCTCACTTCATCTGCAAACGCATGCACGTCGCCGTTTTCCGCCGCGTGGAACCAGTTCACCTGCGCGGTGTGGTTGGCTTTGGTCAGCGTATCCAGCATAGCCAGCATCGGAGTCTGGCCGACGCCTGCGGAAATCAGGGAAACAGGCGTATCCGTTGCGACATCCATGAAGAAATCACCTGCCGGAGCGGCTAAGTGGACGATATCGCCGACGCTTGCGTGGTTGTGCAGCCAGCTGGAAACCTGACCGCCATCTTCACGCTTAACTGCGATGCGATAACCTTTACCATCCGGCTTGCGGGTCAGGGAATACTGACGGATCTCCTGATGCGGGAAGCCTTCCGGTTTCAGCCAGACCCCCAGGTATTGACCCGGATGATATTCTGCGACCGGGCCGCCATCGACCGGTTCAAATTCAAAGCTGGTAATCAGGGCGCTGCGCGGCGTTTTCGCGACGATGCGGAACGGACGAGTGCCTTCCCAGCCGCCATTCTTGCTGGCGTTTTCGCTGTAGATTTGCGCTTCGCGATTGATAAAGACATTGGCCAGAACGCCATACGCTTTACCCCAGGCATCCAGCACTTCCTGGCCTGGGCTGAACATTTCGTCCAGCGTTGCCAGCAGGTGGCCGCCAACGATGTTGTACTGTTCTGGTTTGATCTGGAAACTGGTGTGCTTCTGGGCGATTTTTTCTACCGCAGGCAGCAGCGCAGGCAGGTTTTCGATATTGCTGGCATAGGCCGCGATGGCGTTAAACAGCGCTTCACGTTGATCGCCATTTCGCTGGTTACTCATGTTAAAAATTTCTTTGAGTTCAGGGTTGTGGGTAAACATGCGATCGTAGAAATGGGCGGTCAGTTTTGGACCGGTTTCAACCAGCAGGGGAATGGTGGCTTTTACTGTGGCGATGGTTTGAGCGTCAAGCATACTGTCTTCCTTTATCTGAGACTTTAATGATGTATGTCAAATGCATCTTATAAAAAATAACCCTGTATTGTAAATGGTTCTTTGTAACTTTGCGTTTTTAACGTTACAACGTGAAAAATCTGCATCATAAACCTGAAAAGAAATCCGTTGAAATTCGTAAGGTCTTCATTCGACAAAGCCTTGTACAGCATGAAGGTAATCGTTTGCGTAAAATCCTTTGTCAAGACCTGTTATCGCAGAATGATTCGGTTATACTGTTGGCCGTTGTCCCACGGGATTGCCTTTTTAGGCCAAAAATTTATCGTTAGCTGAGTCAGGAGATGCGGATGTTAAAGCGTGAAATGAACATTGCCGATTATGATGCCGAACTGTGGCAGGCTATGGAGCAGGAAAAAGTACGTCAGGAAGAGCACATCGAACTGATCGCCTCCGAAAACTACACCAGCCCGCGCGTGATGCAGGCGCAGGGGTCTCAGCTGACCAACAAATATGCTGAAGGATATCCGGGCAAGCGCTACTACGGCGGTTGCGAATATGTGGATGTCGTTGAGCAACTGGCGATTGACCGCGCGAAAGAACTGTTTGGCGCAGACTACGCCAACGTCCAGCCGCACTCTGGTTCTCAGGCTAACTTCGCGGTCTACACTGCGCTGCTGCAACCGGGCGACACCGTTCTGGGTATGAACCTGGCGCAAGGTGGCCACCTGACTCACGGTTCTCCGGTAAACTTCTCCGGTAAACTGTACAACATCGTGCCTTACGGCATCGATGAGTCCGGTAAAATTGACTACGAAGAGATGGCGAAGCTGGCTCAGACTCACAAACCGAAGATGATCATCGGCGGCTTCTCTGCTTATTCCGGCGTCGTTGACTGGGCAAAAATGCGTGAAATTGCCGACAGCATTGGCGCGTACCTGTTTGTTGATATGGCGCACGTCGCGGGTCTTATCGCCGCAGGCGTTTACCCGAACCCGGTTCCGCATGCTCACGTTGTGACCACCACCACGCACAAAACCCTGGCGGGTCCGCGCGGCGGCCTGATCCTGGCGAAAGGCGGTGACGAAGAGTTGTACAAAAAACTGAACTCTGCCGTTTTCCCTAGTGCTCAGGGTGGCCCGCTGATGCACGTGATCGCCGGTAAAGCGGTGGCGCTGAAAGAAGCGATGGAACCGGAGTTCAAAGTCTACCAGCAGCAGGTTGCCAAAAACGCCAAAGCGATGGTGGAAGTGTTCCTGAACCGTGGCTACAAAGTGGTTTCCGGCGGTACAGAGAACCACCTGTTCCTGCTGGATCTGGTGGACAAAAACCTGACCGGTAAAGAAGCTGACGCCGCGCTGGGTCGTGCCAACATCACCGTTAACAAAAACAGCGTGCCAAACGATCCGAAGAGCCCGTTCGTCACTTCCGGTATCCGTATCGGTTCTCCGGCCATTACGCGTCGCGGCTTTAAAGAAGCTGAAGCTAAAGAGCTGGCTGGCTGGATGTGCGATGTGCTGGACAACATCAACGATGAAGCGGTTATCGAGCGCATCAAAGGCAAAGTGCTGGACATCTGCGCACGCTTCCCGGTTTACGCGTAAGCGATACGCCAGGCATCGTGAAAAAGGCTTCCTGCGGGAAGCCTTTTTTATTTCCGGGTCACGCCGTGCGGGCGAATCCAGGCGCGACTTTGATACCCGGTTATATGAATAATTTTAATACCGCGCCGGTGGTTTTTCATTCGACAAGCGGATCTCCTTTCATCGCAGGGTGTTGGACTCATATTCAGAGCGCGTTTAGCTGTGATTCGACGTACAGATAGCCGATCCCCATCAACTGTTGCGAACGACTGAGTGTGCCAAAGCCGATCCGGGTGGACCTTGCCTGCGGGTTATCGCCATGATCAAAGGGATTAAACCCCGTTTGCTGCACCAGCGTATTCAGCCAGCTTTCGCCAAAGGCGCAACTGCGGCCATAAATCCAGATTTGGTTAATATTCAGGATATTCAGAAAGTTATATAAACTCAGGCCAATCGCGCTGGCGGCGTGTTCCACCCAGGCCTGGATGCGGACATCGCCCTGTTGCCAGGCGGTAATCAGTTGATCGATGGTGATAGTTTCTGGATCGCAATCCGCCGTGGGCTGCGTTTTCATCCACCGTCGAGCCTGCTTTTTAAGCGCGCTGAGCGAGGCCACAGTTTCCAGACAGCCGTAGCGGCCGCAATCACAGGCCACCCCGTCCGGGTTGACGATGGTATGTCCGATCTGACCGCTGCCATACAAACTGCCGCGCCAGATGTTGTCGTTGATGACAAAGGAGGAACCAATCCCGTAATCGACGTTAATGACGCAGAAATCGCGGTTTGCCGCCGGGTTTTGCCACTTCTCCGCCAGCGCCAGCATCACGCAGTCATTGTCTAACCGCACCTGTACGCCGAGCATCTCCTCCAGCAGATATTTAATCTCAACCGGGGTTTTCCACGGTGCCTGCGGCATGGTTTTTGACGCCCCGGTAATGGGATCGACCTGACCGTGAACGCCTAATGCCAGATTGATGGTCACGTCGGGATAGCGCTGACGATATTCCCGCCAGTGCGCGGCAAGCGCGGTCAGCAAGGCTTTTGGCGAACCGGCATTGATCTCCGCATGGCGCCAGTCGCCTACGGCGACCAGACGCGCATCTGCCAGCTGGCTGGTGATGCTGGTGGGCGTCACGTTCATACACAGCGTCCAGTCTCCCTGTTCGGGCAGATGATAGCTGCCGCTACTCAGCCCTCGTTGGCTTAACGTCTCCCGGGAATGGCAAATTCTTCCCTCATCGATCAACTCCTCCAGAATATTGCTGACCGCCGGAATCGACAGGCCGCTGAGCTGCGCCAGCCGGGATTTACTGAGCTGTTTTTCACGCCACAGGTGCGACAGAAAGATCTGCTTGTTGGCTTGCCTGACCCGGGCGTTATTGAACCCTGTACGCTGCATACACTTAACTCCCTTAACTATATTGCGTGAGCATTGCGTATTTTAACGCCAGTTATCTGCCCCAGAATAGCAGCAAGGTGAAATTTTACTTTTGTTTGTTTAGTGGAGAATGACATGTACGGTTCAGTTAAGGTCTGGCAGGAAACACTCTCACTCCCTACGTGGACAACCGGCGAAGAAGATCCGAACCCGATGTTCCTGGAAAAGCGGGTTTATCAGGGGTCTTCAGGCGCGGTTTATCCTTATGGCGTCATCGATACGCTGACCGGTGAACGTGAAATGCGCGAGTATCAGGCAGTCTGGATGGAGAATGATTTTATTCGCATCATGCTGTTGCCGGAGCTGGGCGGACGTATTCATCGCGCGTATGACAAAGTGCAGCAGCGTGATTTTGTTTACTACAACGAAGTGGTGAAACCCGCGCTGGTCGGGCTGCTGGGGCCGTGGATCTCCGGTGGGATTGAATTTAACTGGCCGCAGCATCACCGTCCTACCACATTTATGCCGGTGGATTTTACCTGTCAGCAGGGCGAACGCGGAGAACAAACCGTGTGGATGGGGGAAGTGGAGCCCATGCGCGGCTTGCAGGTGATGACCGGATTTACGCTGTACCCCGATCGGGCATTAATTGAAATCACCGGAAAAGTCTTTAACGGCAACGCTACGCCGCGCCATTTTTTGTGGTGGGCAAACCCGGCGGTGAAAGGCGGAGACGACCACCAGAGCGTTTTCCCGCCGGACGTCACTGCCGTATATGACCACGGTAAACGGGATGTCTCCGCCTTTCCGATCGCGACGGGCACTTATTACAAAGTGGACTACTCCGCCGGCGTGGATATCTCGCGTTATAAAAATGTGCCGGTGCCGACCTCTTATATGGCTGAAAAGTCAGATTATGATTTTGTCGGCGCCTGGCATCATGGCGAACGAGGGGGACTGCTGCATGTGGCCGACCACCATATTTCGCCGGGTAAAAAACAGTGGACGTGGGGATACGGTGATTTTGGCGTGGCCTGGGATCGCAACCTGACCGATGACAACGGCCCGTACATTGAACTCATGACCGGGGTCTTCACCGACAACCAGCCAGATTTTACCTGGCTTGCGCCGTATGAAGAGAAAGTCTTCGTGCAAAATTTCCTGCCCTACAGTGAACTGGGCATGGTGCAAAACGCCAGTACGCAGCTTGCGCTGCGCCTTGAGCGAGAAGGGAACCAGCTTTCATCCGGCGTTTATGCCGTTGCGCCGCTACATGACGTTCAGGTAACGCTTTGTGCCCAGGGGCAACCGTTCTTTGAAAAAACACTCACGCTGGAACCCGGTCAAAGCTGGCGCGCCGATCTTTCTGACGCGGGCCACGCGCGGGTGAAAATGACCGTTGCCCGTCGTGATGGCATCACGCTGCTGGCGTATGAGGAGCATATCGCGGAGGACTTGCCGTTGCCGAAAGCGGCCTGTGCGCCCGAACTGCCAGAGGCGCTGTCCAGTACTGATGAGCTCTATTTTATTGGTCAGCATCTGGAACAGTACAACCATGCCAGCCGCTATGCAGAAGAGTATTACCAGCGAGCGCTGGACGTGGACCCGCATGACTATCGCAACAATGTCGCGCTGGGCACGCTGGCGCTGAATCGTGCGGACTGGGCGCAGGCAGAGCGCTGTGCGCAGTCTGCCTTACAGCGGGCGCATAAGCTCAATAAAAATCCGCGTGATGGGGAAGCGAGTATGCTGCTGGCCGCCGCGCTGGAACGCCAGGGCAAGGACGACCTCGCCCGTGAGCACTACTACAAAGCCAGCTGGAGCGGCAACTGTCGTGACGCGGCCTTCTGGTCGCTGGCGCGAATCGCCATGAAGCGGAATGATTACGCCGATGCGCTGGAGAAAGTGAATCTGAGTTTGCGCTTTAATGGCAGCAATAATCTGGCGATGGGGCTGAAAGCATTGGTTCTGGCCGGACTCGGGCGCACAACCGAAGCGCTGGCGTATATTTCACAGCAGCTTATTGAGTACCCGCTGAGTTACACCCTGCATTATGCGCGCTGGGCTATCCGTCAGGATGAGGCGGCGAAAGAGGCGCTTATCGCCATTACCGGGCGCCGTGGCGCCAACGCCTGCGAGCTGGCGGGCTGGCTGGTCTCTTGCGGGCAAAAAGAGGCTGCCCGCGCGGTGCTGACGCTGCTCGACAGCCAGGAGACGCTGCCCATGCTGTGGCGCGCGTCGCTGAGTGATGATCCGCAACCGTTTATTGCGCTGGCTCGCGACTGTTTGCACAACCGCGTTCGTTTTCCCAACACGCTCGACGAAGTGCAAATGCTGCAAACGCTGTCGGATTGCGCCTTCGCTCGCTATCTGCTGGGTTGTTTCTGGTACAGCAAACGTTGTTATGAAGAGGCGGTGAATTGCTGGCAGTTTACGCTGGAGCAGGAACCGAATTTCGCGCCGGTGCATCGGCTGCTGGGGATTTACGCCTGGAACAAACAGCACGATGCGCAGAAAGCGCTGAAATACCTGTCTCAGGCGGTCACGCTGGAGCCGAAGAATGCCCGCTTCCTGTTTGAGCTGGATTATCTGAACAAACTGATGGCAGCGCCAGCCGGGGCGCGTTTACAACAGCTGGAGGCCAGCAAAGAGATTGTTTTCTATCGCGACGATCTGACCGTGGAATTGCTTAGCGTATGGAATAGCCTCGGTCGCTACGAAGCGGCCGCCGGGGTGTTGCGCGAACGTGTTTTTCACCCCTGGGAAGGCGGGGAGGGCAAAGCCACCGGGCAATATTTACTGAATCAGATCCACCAGGCGCTGGAGGCTATTCGCCGTGGCGAGCCGCAAAACGCCACCGTTTTGCTTCAGCAGGCGTTGCACTATCCGCACAATCTTGGCGAGGGGCGTTTACCGGGACAAACGGATAATGACATCTGGTATTTGCTGGGCTATTGCGCGCGCCAGCAAGGTCATCATGATGAGGCGCAGCGCTATTTCACCCGCGCGACTCGCGGAGGCAGCTCGCTGGACGCGGGACGTTACTACAATGACCAGCCGGTGGATTATCTCTTCTGGCAGGGGATGGCGCTGAAAGCGTCAGGTGACTGCACTGAAGCGAACCTTCTTTTCCAGAGTTTCCTGCAATGGGTGGAGACGCAGCGTGACAAGGTTCCCGACGTCGATTTCTTCGCCGTATCGTTACCGGATCTGGTGGTGCTGGATACACCCGCGCAGGAGAAACACCAGCAGCACTGCCTGTTCATTACCGCGCTGGGCCATCTGGGGCTGGGCGATATCCCGGCGTGCCAGCAGGCGCTAAACGCGCTCCTGCAACGCAATCCGACGCATGACAAGGCGCAACTGCTGCGCCATGCGCTCAACATACCGTTATTTCAATAGACCCTGAACAGGTGGAGGCGACTCCACCTGAAACCTGCTGTTCCCTGCGTTTCCCTGAAAGAGGAATCATAATGAATAACACGCAGACACATTTAAGAATCGGTTATGTCTGGACTATCTGTCTGGTTGCCGCCTGCGGCGGCTTGCTGTTTGGCTATGACTGGGTGGTGATTGGCGGCGCCAAACCGTTCTACGAAGCCTATTTTTCAATTACCGATCCCGCGCAGTCCGGCTGGGCGATGAGTTCCGCGCTGGTCGGCTGTATCTTTGGCGCACTGATGTCTGGCTGGTGCGCTGATAAATTTGGGCGAAAAATGCCGCTGATTCTGGCCGCGATCCTGTTCAGCGCATCGTCCTGGGGAACCGCTGTCGCCAGCAATTTCGATATGTTTGTGATTTATCGTATCGTTGGCGGCGTAGGAATCGGCCTGGCGTCCGCCCTTAGCCCGCTGTACATCGCGGAAGTCAGCCCGGCGGAAAAGCGTGGACGTTTTGTGGCGGTCAACCAACTCACGATCGTGATCGGCGTGCTGGCGGCCCAGCTCATTAACCTGATGATTGCTGAACCGGTGGCGACCGACGCGACCCGGCAGGCGATTGTTGAAAGCTGGAATGGGCAGATGGGCTGGCGCTGGATGTTTGGCGCGGAACTGGTGCCTGCGCTGGCGTTTCTGGTTCTGATGTTCTTTGTGCCGGAATCACCGCGCTGGCTGGTCAAAGCGGGCAAACCTGAACGCGCCCGCGCCATGCTGCAACGGATTGGCTCAGCGGAGTATGCCGGGCAGACGTTGCGGGAAATAGAACATACTCTGCTGAAAGACAACCACAAAGTGGCCTGGTCAACGCTGTTGCAGCCGCAGATTAAACCGATTGTCATCATCGGCATGGTGCTGGCCGTCTTCCAGCAATGGTGCGGGATCAATGTGATCTTCAACTATGCGCAGGAGATCTTCGCTTCCGCAGGGTTTGATATCAACGGAACGTTAAAATCCATTGTCGCCACAGGGATCATTAACCTCGTCTTCACCCTCGCAGCGCTGCCGCTGGTCGATAAAATTGGTCGCCGAAAACTGATGCTGTTTGGCGCTTCAGGACTCACGGTGATTTATGTACTGATTGCCGCCGCTTACGGGATGGGGATTATGGGCTGGCCGGTTCTGGTGCTGGTGCTGGCGGCTATTGCGATTTACGCCCTGACGCTGGCGCCTGTCACCTGGGTTCTGTTGTCGGAAATCTTCCCGAATCGCGTCCGTGGTCTGGCGATGTCGCTGGGGACGCTGGCGCTCTGGATTGCCTGCTTCCTGCTGACCTACACGTTCCCGCTGCTTAATGCGGGGCTGGGAGCGGCGGGCAGTTTCCTGCTTTACGGCATTATCTGCGCGATGGGGTATTTCTACGTGCTGCGCAATGTGCCTGAAACGAAAGGCGTGACGCTGGAGGCGCTGGAAGAGCAACTGGCGGCGCGGCATGTGAAATCCAGCCCGTCAACTCAACAGCGAAGCGCACGGTAATGGACGATACGCTGATATTACAAAACATGCATCTGCGGATGCGTGTTGATCCGCAGGGCGGCAGATTGTTGAGTTTGTTTTCATTAGCGCATCAGCAGGCCGTTTTACGTGAAGGATGCGGCGTAAAACCCGGCGAATGCGGCCTGTTCCCCATGCTGCCGGTCGCCAATCGCGTTGCCGAAAACCGTTTTTTGTTCCGGGGAGAGGAGGTGAATCTTCCCCGGCATGAGGAGGATGCCGTTTTCTTTCTGCACGGTGACGGCTGGCTCAGGCGCTGGGATACGATTGCCGTTCATGAGGATGCCTGTCATCTGCGTTCAGGTCGTCAAATGGCGTGCGGTTATGATTATGTCGCGGATCTTCACTATCAGCTGAACGCTTCTGTGCTTCATGCCTCGCTGACGATAACGCACCGGGGGGAACGACCGATGCTTTATGGTTGCGGATTCCACCCGTACTTTGCTTTTGATCGTCACAGTACTGTGCAGTTTGCCGCCAGCGGTTACTGGCCGGAAGGTAAGCAGCATCTGCCGCAGGAATGGCAAAGCGATATTCCCCGGCAGGCGGATTTTTCCGGCGCGCAATATGGCGAGGATGCGTGGCTTAACGTAGGGTATTCCGGCTGGAGCGGGCGGGCGATCGTGCAGCGTGATGTGATGAAGGTCACGCTTTTATCGCAAACGCCCTGGCTTATGCTATTCAGAATGCAAGGGGAGTCATTCTTGTGTCTGGAACCGCAGTCGCACCCGGTAAATGCCCACAACATGCCGGGGCAACCGGGACTCCAGGCTTTAGCTCAGGGAGACCAGTGCCATTTCGCGATGCAAATCGCTGTTGTTTAGGCTAAAAAAGATGTTATTCGCCTGTTAATGCTCTCTTGCGCCAGCCTGCATTTATCGCCAGACTATCGCCTCCATACGGGAGGGAATCATGGTTTTGCACTCCACGCGCTGGCTGGCGCTCGGTTATTTTACCTACTTCTTTAGCTACGGTATTTTTCTGCCATTCTGGAGCGTCTGGCTTAAAGGCCTGGGACTGACGCCGGAAACCATCGGTCTCCTGCTGGGGGCGGGGCTGGTGGCGCGTTTCCTCGGTAGCCTGTTGATTGCGCCACGGGTGAGCGATCCTTCCCGCTTGATTTCTGCGTTACGCCTTCTGGCGCTGCTGACGCTGGTGTTTGCCCTCGCATTCTGGGCAGGGACGCACGTTGCGTGGCTGATGGTGGTGATGATCGGTTTTAACCTCTTCTTCTCGCCGCTGGTGCCGCTCACCGATGCTCTGGCCAATACCTGGCAAAAACAGTTAACGATGGACTATGGCCGGGTGCGTTTGTGGGGGTCCATTGCGTTTGTGATCGGCTCGGCGTTGACCGGGAAACTGGTGAGCCTCTTTGATTATCAGGCGATTCTGGGGCTATTGACGCTTGGGGTGGCCTCGATGCTGCTAGGTATGCTGCTGCGACCGAGCGTATTACCGCAGGGGGAAAGCCGTCATCAGGAGAGCGCGGGCTGGCCTGCCTGGCGTACGCTCGTCGTTCAGAGCTGGCGCTTTCTCGCCTGCGTGTGCCTGCTGCAAGGCGCGCATGCCGCTTATTACGGCTTCAGCGCGATTTACTGGCAGGGGGCGGGCTATTCCGCCTCGGCAGTGGGGTATTTGTGGTCGCTGGGCGTGGTGGCGGAAGTGGTTATTTTTGCGCTGAGCAACAAACTGTTCCGCCGTTTTAGCGCTCGCGATCTGCTATTGCTCTCCGCCGTATGCGGCGTCATCCGCTGGGGATTAATGGGCTGGAGCACCGCGCTGCCGTGGCTGATAGCGATCCAGATTCTGCATTGCGGCACCTTTACCGTTTGCCATCTGGCCGCGATGCGTTACATCGCCGCTCGCCAGGGAAGCGAAGTGATTCGTCTACAGGCGGTCTATTCTGCCGTGGCGATGGGCGGCAGCATCGCCATCATGACCGTATTCGCCGGATTCCTGTATCAGCATTTAGGGAACGGCGTATTCTGGGTGATGGCATTGGTGGCGTTGCCTGCTATTTTCTTACGGCCTAACGTCGCCGCGTCATCATGATTCCAGTATTTTGCGGATCTGCTGCTGTTGGTGTGCGGTAAGCGACAGGTCCGCATGAATCAACGGCGGCGAAAAGAGCGGCAGCGGTGTGGCATATGGGGTGACAATCAGCGCCACGCCGCGCGGCGAACCGTCTTTCTGGAAGGTCTGCGTTGGCACATGCTTAATATTGAGCGGCAGGAGCGTCAGTTCTCGTAATTGCTGCTCAATGTGTGCCTCCAGTTCGCCGTTATTGCCTGTCAGTAGCACGATCTGCTTTTCGTGCAGGTCGTTCTCCTGCATCAGCCATGCGCCAAAAATTACCGCGACCAGCCCTGTCTCTTCATCAGAGAAACGCACACCGTATTCGCTTTCAAACCCGGCGAGGGCGTCACGCGTGGTGCGCACCAGCCGAGGGTAGAGGCGACTGAACTCTTCCGGCAGCGTGTTATCAATACCAATGGCGAATAAACTTCGGCTCAGCGCCTGGGCAAGGTGCACATAGAGTTGGTCGTTAAGTCCCTGTTCGTCGCTGAAGCGTACCTGCCCCATTTCCCGAAAGCGCAACACCAGCCGGGCGACAGCCAGGCGCAGGCAGCGATCCTGCTGATGGTTGTCGTGGATAGGGTCGGGGATGCGAATCATGGAAAACAGTAAAGCCATAAACAGCGTTTCGTCGGGCGGCGCGTTTTGCATGACACGGCGCTGCCAGTGACGGCCAATCTCCAGCGCGAGCGGATATTCGGCGCAGGACTGCGCCCACTGTTTCTGTAGCGGATTAAACGCCGGTGCGATGCCCGCATGATGCTGTAGCAGGCAATATTGTAAAAACAGCCGCAGAAACTGCACATCCCGGCATTCAAACGGTTTTTGCAGCCGCCGCGAGCAAAGGTTGATCAGCGCATGCAGATTGGTATCGTCATACAACGTACGCGCGATCCCTCTCCGTTTAAGCTCGGTTTTTAATGCCGGCGTAAACTGTTGCGTAATGAAGGTCGGGCATATGCGTAAGCCGCGTCTGAGCCAGTGTAAAAGGCACAAACGTTGGTTGAGCGCAGCCCCCTCGATTCGGTAGCGTCCGTTCTGACCCGTTGTGATGGCGAGTCGATGATAGCGCTGGATCTCCAGGCCTGTTTCGGTGATATCCTCACGGGCAATTTCATCATCGACGCCATTGAGCGCGCTGAATGTTTCCGTGGTGGCGATTTGCCCCGGCTGGAAAAGCGTCAGTAAAACCTGGCAGCGGCGCTGGGGAGCAGAAAGTACAGACGGCGAAGTAAGCGTTGGCATCATCTGTCTGGTCTCCCGTTAGTTTGTTTGATAAGGATAGCTAAAGTTTGTGCGTGGAAATGGTTATAAGAGGGCTTTACGCCAGGAATGCTGGCGAGCATCACAGAATTTTTAACGTGAGGAACAGATGCAATTAGTTAAACGCAGCGCTTTTACACTCTTTCTCGCTGTTTTATCTTTCACAGCGCAGGCGCACCCTCATAGCTTTATTCGATTGCAGACGCAGCTGGTGAGTGAAAACGATCGGTTTGTGGCGCTAAAAATGCGCTGGACGATGGATGAAATCACCTCCGCAGACCTGCTTTACGACGCGGGAGACGCGAAGCCCGGTTCGGAGATCTGGAAAAAGCTGGCGGCGGAAGTGATGGCGAACGTGCTCGGCCAGCACTACTTCACCGAAGTGTGGCACAACGGACAAAAGGTCAAGTTTAAAAATCGCCCGACGGAATACGGAATGGAACGGGAAGCGCACCAGGCGGTGTTGACGTTTGTCCTGCCGTTGGCTGAACCGCAGCCGCTGAGCGGCCAGACTTATACTTTCTCGACCTTCGATCCCACATACTATGTGGATATGAGCTACGCCAACGATCGGGACGCCTCGTTGCCGCAGGCGTTAAGCACACAATGCAGCATGAGCGTGCATACGCCGACGCCGAGTGAAGAGACGCTCAGTTTTGCGCAGTCGCTGGATAAAGAAGACGCGCCGCCGGAGGATATGGATTTGGGTAAACAGTTCGCGCAGAAGGTAACGGTGCAATGTCAGTAATCTCCCAACAACGCCCGCGCTCCCGACGCTGGCTGCCGCTGTGGCCGCTGGCGGTATTTCTGTTGCTGGCCATCGCGGGCGGGCTGTGGTTATGGCAGGCCTGGCCGCAGGTGATGGTGAAAAGCATTGTCTGGCAGCGGGAAGTGAATCAGCAGATGAGCGCCTTATTAAAAGCGGTGGCGGCGAATCCGGCGCAGGCGGGCGGTTCGCTGCTGTTGTTTAGCTTTCTGTATGGCGTACTCCATGCGCTGGGGCCGGGTCATGGAAAAGTGGTGATTACCACATGGCTGGCGACGCATCCATCAAAGCTGAAATCAAGCATCGGCCTGACGCTGGCCTCATCGTTGTTGCAGGGGCTGGTGGCCATTGCGCTGGTGGTTGTGGTGCTGACGGTATTGCAGCTTCCGGCGAGGCAGTTACATCTGAGCAGCTTCTGGCTGGAGAAGGGCAGTTATGCGTTAGTCGGCGTGCTGGGAATATTGCTTTGCTGGCGGGCGCTAAAGACGCTTCGCGCGCTGCTGCGCAAGCCGAAATTTATCTCATTTACGCCGCATCATGTTCACCACGAACATTGCGGCTGTGGGCATCAGCATCTGCCGAACCCAGAGCAACTCAGGAATGGCGATGACTGGCGCGCGCGGCTGATGATTATTCTGTCGATGGGGATGCGCCCCTGTTCCGGCGCGATTATGGTGCTGCTGTTCAGTAAAGTTATTGGCGTCTTTAGTTGGGGAATGGCGTCGGCGCTGGCGATGGCGGCGGGAACCTCGCTGACCATTACCTCTCTGGCGTTGCTGGTCCACAGTTTCCGTACGCTGGCGGTAAAATTAAGCGGCAATAAAACGCCGGTATTGTGGCGGCAAGTGGGATGGACAACGCTGGCATTAGCCGGTGGCGTGATTTTGGTTGTGGCGGCGGTGGTGATGTGGATGAGTGCGGTGCCGGTGGGCAGGGGATTAAGACCGTTTTAGCACAGTTGTAGGATGAATGCCTGATGGCGCTTCGCTTATCAGGCCTACGGGAAACTCCCCTGGTAGGCCGGATAAGGCGCTAGCCGTCATCCGGCATCAAAGATTAACGCTTCAGCGCATCACTCAATTCGTCGCGCATGCTTGCCAGCATCGCTTTAACCACGCGCGGGTTACCGGCCACGATGTTACCGGTCGTCATGTAGTTATGGCCGCCGGTAAAGTCGCTGACGATACCGCCCGCTTCACGCACCAGCAGTTCGCCGCCGGCGAAATCCCACGGACGCAGACCGATCTCAAAGAAACCGTCAACGCGACCCGCAGCCACATACGCCAGATCCAGCGCAGCAGAACCGGTGCGACGGAAGTCAGCGCATTCGGTGAACAGTTTGCTAACGATATTAATGTAGGTGGTCGCATACTGTTTGGCTTTGAACGGGAAACCGGTCGCCAGGATGGTGCCATCCAGGTCGCGCGCGGTGCTGCCGCGCAGACGGTAACCGTTCAGCTGTGCGCCCTGACCGCGAGTGGCGGTGAACAGTTCGTTACGCATAGGATCGTAAACTACCGCGACTTCAGTACGGCCTTTGATGCGTACTGCGATAGATACCGCGAAGTGCGGCAGACGTTTGATAAAGTTGGTGGTGCCATCCAGTGGATCGATAACCCATTGAACATCCTGATCGGTACCTTCATGTTCACCGCTTTCTTCGGTAATGATGGTGTGCTGTGGGTAAGATTTACGGATCGTTTCGATAATAATCGCTTCGGCGGCTTTATCGACGTTGGTCACAAAATCATTGCTGCCTTTCTGGCTGGTTTCTACTGAGTCAGGCGTTTCGTAGTGTTTGGCAATTACATTACCCGCCTTGCGCGCTGCGCGCACGGCGATGGTCAGCATCGGATGCATCGGTCTCTCTCACTGGATGTTAAAGAACGGGAAAACGGCGCAGAGTATAGCAGCGAGTTCGGAATATGTCTCCGTTTTATGATAATATGCCCGAATAATCTTTAGCCGAAGAAAGACAATGCTGCAAAATATTCGAATTGTGCTGGTGGAAACCTCTCACACCGGCAATATGGGTTCTGTTGCCCGCGCCATGAAAACAATGGGTTTAACAAACCTGTGGCTGGTAAATCCGTTGGTCAAGCCGGACTCCCAGGCTATCGCGCTGGCGGCTGGCGCCAGCGATGTGATCGGCAATGCGCAGATCGTCGATACGCTCGATGACGCGCTGGCAGGGTGTAGCCTGGTGGTCGGCACCAGTGCGCGTTCCCGCACGCTGCCGTGGCCGATGCTGGACCCGCGCGAATGCGGTCTGAAAAGCGTGGCGGAAGCCGCGAATACGCCGGTTGCGCTGGTCTTTGGCCGCGAGCGCGTTGGTCTGACCAACGACGAACTGCAAAAATGCCATTACCATGTGGCGATTGCCGCAAACCCGGAATACAGCTCGCTCAACCTGGCGATGGCGGTACAGGTGATCGCCTACGAAGTGCGTATGGCCTGGCTGGCAACGCAGGAAAACGACGAGGCGGCGGAACATGAAGAGACGCCATATCCGCTGGTGGACGACCTGGAACGTTTTTACGGCCATCTGGAGCAGACGCTGCTTTCAACTGGCTTCATCCGTGAAGGCCATCCGGGGCAGGTCATGAACAAACTGCGTCGTTTATTTACGCGCGCGCGCCCGGAAAGCCAGGAACTGAAAATCCTGCGCGGTATTCTTGCTTCTATTGAGCAGCAGAATAAAGGCAAGTAAGCGTGTTGATGCCGGATGGCTGCACGATTTGCAGGCCGAATATTGTAGGCCGGATAAGCGAAGCGCCATCCGGCAAACAGAAACGGCACTGAAGGTTAAATACTTGACTAAATTAGTCAAGTAAATAGTTGACTGATTTAGTCGGGAATGTCAGACTTGACCCTGCTATGCAATACCCCCATTTTACAATAAAAAACCCCGGGCAGGGGCGAGTTTGAGGTTAAGTAAGACATGAGACTGACATCTAAAGGGCGTTATGCCGTGACCGCAATGTTGGACGTTGCGCTCAACTCCGAAGCGGGCCCGGTACCGTTGGCTGATATTTCTGAACGTCAGGGAATTTCCCTTTCTTATCTGGAACAGCTGTTTTCACGTTTGCGTAAAAATGGTCTGGTTTCCAGCGTACGTGGCCCAGGCGGTGGTTATCTGTTGGGTAAAGACGCAGGTAGCATCGCGGTTGGCGAAGTGATTAGCGCTGTTGACGAGTCGGTAGATGCGACCCGTTGTCAGGGCAAAGGCGGCTGTCAGGGCGGCGATAAATGCCTGACGCATGCGCTGTGGCGTGATTTGAGTGACCGTCTGACCGGTTTCCTCAACAACATTACCTTAGGCGAACTGGTGAATAACCAGGAAGTTCTGGATGTGTCTGATCGTCAGCACACCCATGACGCGCCACGTAGCACCCGCACGCAAGACGCAATCGACGTCAAACTGCGCGCGTAATTTACCCGCCCTGTTTCGGGGCGCTGCTGCGTTGGCCGCGCTTGTTCACTTCAGTCACTTACTTATGTAAGCGCCTGGGTTTCACAAGCTTGTCGCCTTGCTGCACCGCAAAACAGTTAGGGTAAAAAATTATAATAGATTTCAGAATCAGGCCGGGGCGTTTACTCGCCCCGTGTACTCGGTCGTACATCCAGCCGGTTGCCTGATTCCTTGCATTGAAGCGATGTACGGAGTTTATAGAGCAATGAAATTACCGATCTATCTCGATTACTCCGCAACCACGCCGGTGGACCCGCGTGTTGCCGAGAAAATGATGCAGTTTTTGACCCTGGACGGAACCTTTGGTAACCCGGCCTCTCGTTCACACCGTTTCGGCTGGCAAGCTGAAGAAGCGGTAGATATCGCCCGCAACCAGATCGCAGAACTGGTTGGCGCCGATCCGCGTGAAATCGTCTTTACCTCCGGTGCGACTGAATCCGACAACCTGGCGATTAAAGGTGCGGCCAACTTTTATCAGAAAAAAGGCAAGCACATCATCACCAGCAAAACCGAGCATAAAGCCGTGCTGGATACCTGCCGTCAGCTTGAGCGCGAAGGGTTTGAGGTTACTTACCTGGCGCCGCAGAGCAACGGCATTATCGATCTGAAAGAACTCGAAGCGGTGATGCGCGATGACACCATTCTTGTGTCCATCATGCACGTTAACAACGAAATCGGCGTGGTGCAGGATATCGCGACCATCGGCGAAATGTGCCGTGCGCGTGGTATTATCTACCACGTTGACGCCACCCAGAGCGTGGGCAAACTGCCTATCGACCTGAGCCAGCTGAAAGTGGACCTGATGTCCTTCTCCGGCCACAAAATCTATGGCCCGAAAGGGATTGGCGCGCTGTATGTGCGTCGTAAACCGCGTATTCGTATCGAAGCGCAGATGCACGGCGGCGGTCACGAGCGCGGTATGCGTTCCGGTACGCTGCCTGTACACCAGATCGTCGGTATGGGCGAAGCTTACCGTATCGCGAAAGAAGAGATGGAAACCGAGATGGCGCGTCTGCGCACGCTGCGTAACCGTCTGTGGAACGGCATCAACGATATCGAAGAAGTTTACCTGAACGGTGACCTGGAGCAGGGCGCGCCGAACATTCTCAACGTCAGCTTTAACTACGTTGAAGGCGAATCCCTGATTATGGCGCTGAAAGATCTGGCGGTGTCTTCAGGTTCCGCCTGTACGTCCGCAAGTCTGGAACCGTCCTATGTGCTGCGCGCACTGGGCATGAATGACGAGCTGGCGCATAGCTCTATCCGTTTCTCTTTAGGTCGTTTCACTACTGAAGAAGAGATCGACTACACCATTGAGCTGGTGCGCAAATCCATCGGTCGTCTGCGTGACCTTTCCCCGCTGTGGGAAATGTTCAAACAGGGCGTGGATTTGAACAGCATCGAATGGGCTCATCATTAATCGGTATCGGAATCAGGAGAATTTATAATGGCTTACAGCGAAAAAGTAATCGATCATTACGAGAATCCACGCAACGTGGGTTCCTTTGACAACAGCGACGAAAACGTAGGCAGCGGCATGGTGGGTGCACCGGCTTGCGGCGACGTGATGAAGTTGCAGATTAAAGTCAACAATGAAGGTATCATTGAAGACGCGCGTTTCAAGACTTACGGCTGCGGTTCCGCTATCGCGTCCAGCTCCCTGGTCACCGAATGGGTGAAAGGGAAGTCTCTGGACGAAGCGCAGGCGATTAAAAATACCGATATCGCAGACGAGCTTGAACTGCCTCCGGTGAAAATTCACTGCTCCATTCTGGCAGAAGACGCAATTAAAGCCGCTATTGCGGATTACAAAAGCAAACGTGAAGCAAAATAAGAAGAGTTGAGGTTGTTATGTCGATTACACTTAGCGACAGTGCTGCAGCGCGAGTAAATACCTTTCTGGCAAACCGTGGTAAAGGGTTTGGCCTGCGCCTGGGGGTGAGAACTTCCGGCTGTTCAGGTATGGCTTATGTACTGGAATTTGTTGATGAACCGGCGGCAGAAGACACCGTGTTTGAAGACAAAGGCGTAAAAGTCGTGATCGACGGTAAGAGCCTGCAATTTCTGGACGGTACGCAGTTAGACTTCGTAAAAGAAGGTCTGAACGAAGGGTTTAAATTCACCAACCCGAACGTAAAAGACGAGTGTGGTTGCGGCGAAAGCTTCAACGTGTAACGTGCTTACCGATAACCCCACCGTGGTCACCTGCGCGTGGGGTTTGTTTTACCTGACTTCCTGAAACATCAGAGAGTCGATGCCCTGAGAATGTTATGGACTACTTCACCCTCTTTGGCTTGCCAGCCCACTATCAACTCGATACCCAGGCGCTGAGCCTCCGTTTTCAGGATCTCCAACGTCAGTATCATCCTGATAAATTCGCCAGCGGTACGCAGGCTGAGCAACTTGCCGCCGTACAACACTCCGCGACCATCAATCAGGCCTGGCAAACGCTGCGTCACCCTTTGACGCGCGCCGAATATTTACTGTCACTACACGGCTTTGATCTGGCCAGCGAGCAGCATACGGTGCGCGATACCGCGTTTTTGATGGAACAGCTGGAACTGCGTGAAGAGCTTGATGAAATAGAACAGGCAAAGGACGAAGCGCGACTGGAAAGTTTCATCAAGCGCGTGAAAACAATGTTTGATGCCCGCCATCAGCTGATGGTGGAACAGTTGGACAACGAGACGTGGGACGTGGCGGCGGACACCGTGCGTAAACTGCGTTTTCTCGATAAACTGCGAAGCAGCGCCGAACAACTCGAAGAAAAGCTGCTCGATTTTTAATTCCCGGAAGCGAATATGGCCTTATTACAAATTAGTGAGCCTGGTCTGAGCGCTGCGCCGCACCAGCGTCGTCTGGCGGCAGGCATCGATTTAGGTACTACCAACTCATTGGTTGCGACCGTTCGCAGCGGCCAGGCAGAAACGCTGGCCGATCACGACGGTCGCCATCTGTTGCCGTCAGTCGTTCACTATCAGCAGCAGGGCCACACGGTCGGTTACGCGGCGCGCGCGAACGCGGCGCAGGACACGGCTAACACCATCAGCTCGGTAAAACGCATGATGGGCCGCTCGCTGGCGGATATTCAGACGCGCTATCCCCATCTGCCGTATCAGTTCCAGGCCAGTGAAAATGGTCTGCCGATGATTGAAACGGCGGCAGGTCTGCTCAACCCGGTACGTATTTCTGCCGATATCCTGAAAGCGCTGGCGGCGCGGGCGACGGAAGCGTTGTCGGGCGAGCTGGATGGCGTGGTCATTACCGTGCCCGCTTACTTTGACGATGCACAGCGCCAGGGAACGAAAGACGCGGCGCGTCTGGCGGGGCTGCACGTCTTGCGTCTGCTCAATGAACCTACGGCGGCGGCGATCGCCTACGGTCTGGACTCCGGCAAAGAAGGCGTTATCGCGGTTTACGACCTCGGCGGCGGCACCTTCGATATCTCTATTTTGCGCCTGAGTCGCGGCGTGTTTGAAGTGCTGGCGACCGGCGGTGATTCCGCGCTCGGCGGCGACGACTTCGACCATCTGCTGGCCGATTATATCCGTGAGCAGGCGGGCATTGCCGATCGCAGCGATAACCGTGTCCAGCGTGAACTGCTGGATGCCGCCATCGCGGCAAAAATCGCGCTGAGCGATGCCGATTCCGTTAGCGTCAATGTGGCGGGCTGGCAGGGCGACATCACCCGTGAACAGTTTAATGACCTTATTGCCGCTTTAGTTAAACGTACTCTGATGGCCTGTCGCCGCGCATTGAAAGATGCGGGCGTTGAGGCGCAGGAGGTGCTGGAAGTGGTGATGGTCGGCGGCTCCACCCGTGTGCCGCTGGTGCGCGAACGCGTGGGCGAATTTTTTGGTCGTCCGCCGCTGACGGCAATCGACCCGGATAAGGTCGTCGCCATTGGCGCGGCGATTCAGGCGGATATCCTCGTCGGCAACAAGCCGGACAGCGAAATGCTGCTGCTGGACGTGATTCCGCTGTCGCTGGGGCTGGAAACCATGGGTGGCCTGGTGGAGAAAGTGATCCCGCGTAACACCACCATTCCGGTGGCGCGCGCGCAGGACTTTACCACTTTTAAAGATGGTCAGACCGCGATGTCGATCCATGTCATGCAGGGCGAGCGCGAGCTGGTGCAGGATTGCCGTTCGCTGGCGCGCTTCGCGCTGCGCGGGCTCCCGGCGATGCCAGCGGGCGGGGCGCATATCCGCGTCACCTTCCAGGTGGATGCCGATGGCCTGCTGAGCGTCACCGCGATGGAGAAATCCACCGGCGTTGAGGCGTCTATCCAGGTCAAACCGTCTTACGGTCTGACGGACAGCGAAATCGCCACCATGATTCAGGATTCAATGAGCTTTGCCGAGCAGGATGTAAAAGCCCGTATGCTGGCAGAGCAAAAAGTGGAAGCGGCGCGCGTGCTGGAAAGCCTGACCGGCGCGCTCGCTGCTGATGCCGCGCTGCTAAGCGCCGCAGAACGTCAGGTCATCGATGATGCCGCCGCGCACTTGAGCGAGGTAGCGCAGAGCGATGATGTTGACGCGATAGAACAAGCCATTAAAAACGTAGACAAACAAACCCAGGAATTCGCCGCTCGTCGCATGGACAAATCTGTTCGTCGCGCGCTGCAAGGCCATTCCGTGGACGAGGTTTAATATGCCAAAGATTGTTATTCTGCCTCATCAGGATCTCTGTCCCGATGGCGCAGTTCTGGAAGCTGAGACCGGCGAAACCATTCTTGACGTTGCCCTGCGTAACGGTATCGAGATTGAACACGCCTGTGAAAAATCCTGTGCCTGCACGACCTGCCACTGCATCGTGCGTGAAGGTTTCGATTCCCTGCCGGAAAGCACGGAAGACGAAGACGATATGCTGGATAAAGCCTGGGGTCTGGAGCCGGAGAGCCGTTTAGGCTGTCAGGCGCGCGTCACCGATGAAGATTTGGTGGTCGAAATCCCACGTTACACAATCAACCATGCACGCGAGCATTAACAGAGGGTAGTATGGGACTGAAGTGGACTGATAGCCGCGAAATCGGCGAGGCGCTGTACGACGCGCTCCCCGATCTCGATCCTAAGACCGTTCGTTTCACCGACCTGCATCAATGGATTTGCGATCTTGAGGATTTTGATGATGACCCGCAGGCATCAAATGAAAAGATCCTTGAGGCTATCCTGCTGGTCTGGCTGGACGAAGCTGAATAAATAAACGGGCTGCCCACGGGTGGCCCGTTTTCCTGTATGCGCGAAGAAGGAAAAGAACAATGACTGAAGCGATGAAAATTACGCTCTCCACCCAACCGGCTGACGCTCGCTGGGGAGACAAAGCCACATACAGCATCAATAATGACGGCATTACCCTGCACCTGAACGGTAAAGATGACTCCGGTTTAATCCAGCGCGCGGCGCGTAAAATTGACGGACTGGGCATTAAACACGTACAACTGACCGGCGCTGGCTGGGATGTGGAGCGTAGCTGGGCATTCTGGCAGGGTTACAAAGGGCCGAAAGGCAGCCGCAAGGTCGAGTGGCCAGATCTTGACGATGAGAAGCAGAAGGAACTGGACAACCGTCTGGCGATCATTGACTGGGTGCGTGACACCATTAACGCGCCGGCGGAAGAGCTGGGGCCGGAACAGCTGGCGCAGCGTGCCGTTGATCTGCTGTGCAGCGTCGCGTGCGATCACGTCTCTTACCGCATTACCAAAGGCGAAGATCTGCGCGAGCAAAACTACATGGGGCTGCATACCGTTGGCCGGGGTTCCGATCGCGCGCCGGTGCTGCTGGCGCTGGATTACAACCCAACCGGCGATAAAGACGCGCCGGTTTACGCCTGTCTGGTGGGCAAAGGCATTACCTTTGACTCCGGCGGTTACAGCATCAAGCAAAGCGCATTTATGGACTCGATGAAGTCCGATATGGGCGGTGCGGCAACGGTAACGGGCGCGCTGGCATTTGCGATTACCCGTGGTCTGAACAAACGCGTGAAGCTGTACCTGTGCTGCGCGGATAACCTGATCAGCGGCAACGCGTTTAAACTGGGCGATATTATTCATTATCGCAACGGTAAGAACGTGGAAGTGATGAACACTGACGCGGAAGGGCGCCTGGTGCTGGCGGATGGCCTGATCGACGCCAGCGCGCAAAAACCAGAGCTGATCATCGATGCGGCGACGCTGACCGGCGCCGCGAAAACCGCGCTGGGTAACGACTACCACGCGTTGTTCAGTTTTGATGACGCGCTGGCGGGGCGTCTGTTGGCGAGTGCGGCAGAAGAAAACGAACCGTTCTGGCGTCTGCCGCTGGCGGAGTTCCACCGCAATCAGTTGCCTTCTAACTTTGCGGAACTGAACAATACCGGTAGCGCGGCGTATCCTGCCGGGGCGAGCACCGCAGCGGGCTTCCTGTCGCACTTTGTCGAAAACTACCAGCAGGGCTGGCTGCACATTGACTGCTCTGCAACCTACCGTAAAGCGCCGGTTGAGCAGTGGTCGGCAGGGGCGACCGGTTTGGGTGTGCGCACCATCGCTAACCTGTTAACAGCATAATTATGTAGGCCGGATAAGCGTTAGCGCTATCCGGCAAGATAACGGCGGGGGCGCTTCGCTTACCCGCCCTACACGCATCTCTATTGTGATCCTTATGTCCGAAACAAAAAACGAATTAGAAACCCTGCTGGAGAAGGCGGCGACTGAACCCGCGCATCGTCCGGCATTTTTCCGTACCTTACTGGAGTCCACCGTCTGGGTGCCAGGCACAGCGGCTGAAGGCGAAGCGATTGTTGACGATAGCGCGCTGGATTTGCAGCACTGGGAAAAAGAAGACGGCACGACGGTCATCCCGTTTTTTACCTCTCTGGAAGCCTTGCAGCAGGCGGTAGAAGACGAGCAGGCATTCGTGGTGATGCCGGTGCGCACGTTATTTGAAATGACGCTCGGCGAAACGCTCTTCCTGAACGCAAAACTGCCTACCGGCAAAGAGTTTATGCCGCGTGAGATCAGCCATCTGATCGGCGAAGAGGGCAATCCGCTGAGTACACAGGAAGTGCTGGAAGGCGGTGAATCGCTGATTCTGTCTGAGGTGGCAGAACCACCTGCGCAGATGATCGACTCCCTGACCACGCTGTTTAAAACCATCAAACTGGTTAAGCGCGCCTTTCTTTGCACCATTAAAGAGAGCAATGACGCCCAGCCGAATCTGTTGATTGGCATCGAAGCGGATGGCGACATCGAAGAGATCATTCATGCGGCGGGCAGCGTGGCGACTGATACCTTGCCCGGCGATGAACCGATTGATATCTGTCAGGTGAAAAAAGGTGAGCAGGGCATCAGCCACTTTATTACCGAGCACATCGCGCCGTTCTACGAGCGCCGCTGGGGCGGGTTCCTGCGCGATTTCAAACAGAATCGGATTATCTGAACCCGGTAGCCGGATGGCGTTAACGTCATCCGGGACAACCCGCGCGGTAGGCCGGATAAGCGCAAGCGCCATCCGGCACATTACAAAACGTTAGGCCGGTTCTACCGGTAAATCATTACGCGCACCCCATTCGCTCCATGCACCGTCATACAACGCGACATTGGGCACATCCAGCGTGGCGAGCGCCAGCACCACGACCGCTGCGGTGACACCTGAACCGCAGCTGGCGATAATTGGTCTGTCAAAACTGACGCCGTGACTGAAGAAAATGACGTCCAGTTCATCGGTCGTTTTTAATTCCCCTTCACGCACCAGCTCCGTCCAGGGCACGTTCAACGCGCCGGGGATATGGCCACGCTTCAGACCCGGACGCGGTTCATCTGCTTCGGCATTAAACCGTGGCGCCGGGCGGGCATCAACGATTTGCGCAGTTCTTTCATGGCTCGCCAGGAGTACATCGGTCAGACGCACAACCTCCTCCGCCGTGAATTTAACGTCAAATTCCCCTTCCGGGAGTTCCACTTCGCCTTCCTGAAGCGGCAGCTCATCGCGCTGCCAGCCCGCCAGACCACCGGCAAGAATTGAGACGTTTTCTACGCCAAACGTTCGCAGCATCCACCACGCGCGCGGGGCGGAAAACAGGTTGCCTTCATCGTAGACCACCAGATGTCTGTCCTGGTGTACGCCCAGTTCACGCATCGCCACGGCGAAGGCTTCCGGGCGCGGCATCATATGCGGCAGCGGCGAGGTGTGATCGGAGAGCGCTTCAATATCGAAAAAGAGTGCTCCGGGGATGTGGCCTGAACGATATTCACTCGCAACATCCCTGTCTTCCTGTCCGGGAGGTGCCATGCGGGCGTCGATAATTTGAATTTGCGGATCGTCGATATGCTCTGCCAGCCAGTCGGCGGCGACAAACCAGGAGGTGGACATAGGCGTCTCCATCTTTTGCCATAATAATGCCAAATTGTCGGACGTTTACCGCAAAGGGACAAGTAAAAGAGGCTGATTTGTCTGGTGAAACCACATTTCTGATGAAAAAATCAGAACTTATATAACGAATACTGGCTTTCACAACGGGAAATCTCACGCATAATAGTTACTCTACGTTGCTAACGGGCCACTGTGGCCAGGGATGAAAGAATGAAACACATACGCGTAGCCGCTTGCATGCTCATGCTGGCGTTGGCGGGGTGCGATAACAACGATAACGCGCCAACGGCGGTGAAAAATGATGAGACGCCCGCCGCGCAATCCGCTCCGACGAAAGATCCGGCACAACTGCAAAAGCTGGCGCAACAGAGCGAAGGTAAAGAACTGACGCTGCTGGACGCCTCCGAAGTCCAGTTGGACGGCGCGGCGACGCTGGTGCTGACGTTCTCCATTCCGTTAGATCCTGAACAAGATTTTGCCCGCACCGTGCATGTGGTCGATAAAAAAAGCGGCAAGGTTGATGGCGCCTGGGAGCTGTCGCCGAATCTGAAAGAGCTGCGCTTGCGCCACCTGGAACCCAACCGCGATCTGGTGGTGTCCGTTGAACGTGATTTAACGGCGCTGAATAAAACCGCCTTTGGCCGCGCATATGAAAAAACCATTACCACGCGGGACGTTCAGCCGAGCGTCGGCTTTGCCAGCCGTGGCTCGCTGCTGCCGGGAAAAGTGGTGGAAGGCTTGCCGGTCATGGCGCTGAACGTGAACGACGTGGATGTAAACTTCTTTCGCGTGAAGCCTGAGTCACTGGCGGCATTCGTCAGCCAGTGGGAATACCGCAATGCTCTTTCGAACTGGGAATCTGACAACCTGCTCAAAATGGCGGATCTGGTCTATACCGGGCGTTTTGATCTCAATCCTGCGCGTAATACGCGTGAAAAACGTCTGCTGCCGCTGAGTGACATTAAGCCCCTGCAACAGGCGGGCGTGTACATTGCGGTAATGAATCAGGCCGGACATTACAACTACAGTAATCCTGCCACGCTCTTTACCCTCAGCGACATTGGCGTTTCCGCCCACCGTTATCACAATCGTCTTGATATCTTTACGCAGAGTCTGGAAAACGGCGCGGCGCAGCAGGGGATTGAGGTTGCTCTGCTTGATGAAAAAGGTCAGACGCTGGCGCAAGCCGCCAGCGATGCGCAGGGGCATGTACAACTGGAAAATAGTCAGCAGGCGGCGCTGTTGCTGGCGCGAAAAGACGGACAAACCACGCTGCTGGATCTGAAACTGCCCGCGCTGGATCTGGCGGAGTTCGCGATTGCGGGCGCGCCGGGCTACAGCAAGCAGTTCTTTATGTTCGGCCCGCGCGATCTGTATCGTCCTGGGGAAACGGTGATCCTCAACGGACTGCTGCGCGACAGCGACGGTAAAACCTTGCCCGATCAGCCCGTCAAACTGGAAGTGGTAAAGCCGGACGGTCAGGTACTGCGCACCGTTGTCAGCCAGCCTGAAAACGGGTTATACCGCTTTACGTATCCGCTGGATAGCGGTGCACCAACCGGCATGTGGCACATCCGCGCGAACACGGGCGATAACCAGCCCCGGATGTGGGATTTCCATGTCGAAGATTTTATGCCGGAGCGAATGGCGCTTAATCTCAGCGCGCAGAAAACGCCGTTAGCCCCGTCGGAAGAGGTGACGTTCTCCGTTGTTGGTTACTACCTGTACGGAGCGCCTGCCAATGGCAACACGTTACAGGGGCAACTCTTCCTGCGCCCGCAGCGTGAAGCGGTACAGGCGCTGCCGGGCTTCCAGTTTGGCGATATTGCGGAAGAAAACCTTTCCCGCAGCCTGGACGAAGTCCAGCTTACGCTGGATGAAAATGGCCGTGGCGACGTCTCCGCCAACAGCCAGTGGCAGGAAGCGCATTCGCCGTTACAGGTGATCCTGCAAGCAAGCCTGCTGGAATCAGGCGGTCGCCCGGTCACTCGCCGTGCGGAACAGGCTATCTGGCCTGCCGATACCTTGCCGGGTATTCGTCCGCAATTCGCTTCTAAAGCGGTGTATGACTATCGTACTGACGCCACGGTTAACCAACCCATCGTGGATGAGGGCGGTAACGCCGCCTTTGATATTGTCTACGCCGATGCGCAAGGCAATAAAAAAGCTGCTTCGGGTTTGCAGGTTCGTTTGATCCGTGAACGGCGCGATTACTACTGGAACTGGTCGGAAAGCGAAGGCTGGCAGTCGCAGTTTGATCAAAAAGATCTGGTTGAAGGGGAACAGACGCTGGATCTCAGCGCCGATGAAACGGGCAAGGTGAGCTTCCCGGTTGACTGGGGATCGTATCGTCTCGAAGTGAAAGCCCCGAATGATGCGATCAGCAGCGTGCGCTTCTGGGCAGGTTACAGCTGGCAGGATAACAGTGACGGCAGCGGCGCGGCGCGCCCGGATCGCGTCACCCTGAAGCTGGATAAACCCACCTATCGTCCTGGGGACACCATCAAACTGCATGTCGCCGCGCCGGTGGCGGGTAAAGGCTACGCGATGGTGGAATCAAGCGACGGCCCGCTCTGGTGGCAGGAAATAGATGTACCTGCCGAGGGCCTCGACCTGTCGATTCCCGTTGATAAAGCCTGGAATCGACACGATCTCTACCTGAGCGCGCTGGTCGTGCGTCCGGGCGATAAGTCGCGTTCAGCGACGCCGAAACGCGCGGTTGGGCTGCTGCACCTGCCGTTGGGGGATGATAATCGTCGTCTGGATCTGACGCTGGAAAGCCCGGCTAAAATACGTCCAAACCAGCCGCTGACGGTGAACGTCAAAGCCAGTGCTAAACATGGCGAAACGCCAAAACAGATCAACGTACTGCTCTCTGCGGTGGACAGCGGAGTGTTGAATATCACCGATTACGTTACGCCAGATCCGTGGCAGGCATTCTTCGGGCAAAAACGCTATGGCGCGGATATCTATGATATCTACGGTCAGGTGATTGAAGGGCAGGGGCGTCTGGCGACGCTGCGTTTTGGCGGCGACGGCGATGAACTCAAACGCGGCGGCAAACCGCCGGTCAACCATGTCAACATCGTGGCGCAGCAGGCGCTGCCGGTCACGCTTAATGAGCAGGGCGAAGGTTCCGTTACGTTGCCGATTGGTGATTTTAACGGCGAGTTACGCGTTATGGCCCAGGCATGGACGGCAGAGGACTTCGGCAGCAGTGAAAGCAAGGTGATTGTTGCCGCTCCGGTGATTGCGGAACTGAATCAGCCGCGCTTTATGGCGGGCGGCGATACTTCGCGCCTGACGCTGGATGTCACTAACCTGACAGACAAACCGCAGACGTTGACGATTGAACTCGCCGCCAGTGGGTTACTGGAACTGGTGAGTCAGCAACCTGCTCCGGTAAACCTGGCGTCGGGCGTGCGTACGACCTTGTTTATCCCGGTACGCGCAAAAGAAGGGTTTGGCGAGGGAGAATTGCAGGCCACGCTGACCGGCCTGAACCTGCCTGGCGAGACGCTTCCCGCTCAGCATAAGCAGTGGAAAATTGGCGTCCGTCCGGCCTGGCCTGCGCAGACGGTAAATAGCGGAACGGTGCTTCAGGCGGGGGAAACCTGGCATGCGCCCGCCCAAAATCTGGAGAACTTCTCGCCGGTAACGTTGCAGGGGCAGTTGTTGCTTAGCGGCAAACCGTCGCTGAACCTGGCGCGCTATATTCGGGAGCTGAAGGCTTATCCGTATGGTTGTCTGGAGCAAACCGCCAGCGGCCTGTTCCCGTCGCTCTATACCAACGCGGCGCAACTGAAGGCGTTGGGGATCGCGGGTGATACCGATGAAAAACGCCGTGCGGCAGTCGACACGGGGATCTCCCGGATGCTGCAAATGCAGCGTGATAACGGCGGTTTTGCCCTGTGGGATAACAACGGGCCGGAAGAATACTGGCTTACCGCATACGCGATGGATTTCCTCGTGCGCGCTGGCGAGCAAGGGTACAGCGTTCCGGCCGATGCGATTAACCGGGGAAATGAACGCCTGCTGCGCTATTTGCAGGACCCGGGCATGATGTCGGTTCGCTATAGCGACGATACCCAGGCCAGTAAATTTGCCGTTCAGGCGTATGCGGGACTGGTGCTGGCGCGTCAGCAAAAAGCGCCGCTTGGCGCGCTGCGTGAAATCTGGGAACGCCGGGGTCAGGCCGCGTCGGGCTTGCCGCTTCTGCAACTGGGCATTGCGCTGAAAAATATGGGCGATGCCAGCCGCAGTGAACAGGCGCTGACGCTGGCGCTGAACACGCCGCGCCGTGACGCGCAGCAATGGATGGCGGATTACGGTAGCCCGTTGCGTGATAACGCGCTCATGCTGTCGCTGCTGGAGGAAAATAAACTGCAACCCGAGGTGCAAAATACGCTGCTGACGACGCTTTCTGAACAGGCATTTGGTCAGCGTTGGCTTTCGACGCAGGAGAGTAATGCGCTGTTCCTTGCTGCGCGCACACTACAGGATCTGCCGGGGACATGGCAGGCGCAGACTTCGCTCGCTGACCAGCCGTTGACGGGCGATAAAGCGCAAACGCGTAATCTGGATGCCGATCGGCTTTCCGCGTTGCAGGTGACCAACAGCGGCGACCAACCGCTGTGGCTGCGTCTGGACAGCAGCGGATACCCGCAAACGGCGCCCGTACCTGCCAGCAATGTGTTGCACATCGAGCGCCAGATTCTGGGAACCGATGGTCAGAGTAAATCGCTCAGTTCCCTGCGCAGCGGTGAACTGGTGCTGGTCTGGCTCGAAGTGAAAGCGAGTCAAAACGTGCCAGACGCGCTGGTGGTCGACCTGCTGCCTGCCGGTCTGGAGCTGGAAAACCAGAACCTGGCAAACAGCAGCGCCAGCCTGCAAGACAGCGGCAGTGAAGTGCAAAACCTGTTAAATCAGATGCAGCAGGCGGATATTCAGCATATGGAATTCCGTGACGATCGCTTTGTCGCGGCGGTGGCGGTTAACCAGGGGCAGCCGGTGACGCTGGTATATCTGGCGCGCGCGGTGACGCCGGGAACCTATCAGGTTCCTGTCCCGCAGGTGGAGTCAATGTATGTTCCACAGTGGCGGGCGACGGGATCAACCGAGGGGCTTTTGATTGTCACGCCATAAATGATCGTCCTGCGCAGTCTACGCGGTGGCTGGCGCTGGCTGGCCATCGCTCCATTTCTGATGATTCTGACAGTCTGGGCGGCGGACAAAATCTGGCCGCTGCCGCTGCATGAGGTCAATCCGGCACGGGTGGTGGTGGCGCATGACGGCACACCGCTGTGGCGCTTTGCCGATGCGGAGGGGATCTGGCGCTATCCCGTGACGATTGAAGACGTTTCTCCCCGCTATCTTGACGCGTTAATCAATTACGAGGACCGCTGGTTCTGGCAGCATCCGGGCGTGAATCCGTTTTCGGTACTGCGTGCCGCCTGGCAGGATCTGTCGTCAGGACGCGTGATTTCCGGCGGCAGTACGTTGACCATGCAGGTGGCGCGACTGCTGGATCCGCATCCGCGAACCTTTGGTGGTAAATTTCGCCAGCTCTGGCGCGCGCTCCAGCTGGAGTGGCACCTGTCCAAGCGCGATATTCTGACGCTGTATCTGAACCGTGCGCCGTTTGGCGGAACGTTGCAGGGCATCGGCGCCGCCAGTTGGGCTTATCTGGGTAAACCACCGACGCAACTGAGCTATTCGGAAGCGGCGTTGCTGGCGGTTTTACCGCAGGCGCCGAGCCGCTTGCGTCCCGATCGCTGGCCGGATCGCGCGCAAGCGGCGCGCAATAAAGTGCTGGAGCGGATGGCGGCGCAGGGCGTATGGTCGGCCCGGCATGTTCAGGAGGCCCGCGAAGAACCCGTCTGGCTGGCGCCCCGACAAATGCCGCAACTGGCGCCACTGTTCTCACGCATGATGCTGGGCAAAAGCAACAGTGACAAAATCGTCACCACGCTGGATGCCGGGTTGCAGCGTCAGCTTGAAGAGCTGGCGCAAAACTGGAAGGGACGGCTTCCGGCGCGCAGTTCGCTGGCGATGATCGTTGTCGATCATACCGATATGAGCGTGCGTGGTTGGGTTGGATCGGTGGATATGAATGATGACAGTCGTTTTGGTCATGTGGATATGGTCACTGCGATCCGATCGCCGGGATCGGTGCTTAAACCCTTTGTCTATGGGCTGGCGCTGGATGACGGGTTGATCCATCCCGCCTCGCTGTTACAGGATGTGCCGCGCCGTACCGGCGATTATCGTCCGGGAAACTTTGACAGCGGGTTTCATGGCCCCGTCAGCATGAGCGAAGCGCTGGTGCGTTCGTTAAATTTGCCTGCGGTACAGGTGCTGGAAGCATATGGCCCAAAACGTTTTGCGGCAAAACTGCGTAACGTTGGCCTGCCGCTGTATCTGCCTGCGGGCGCGGCCCCTAATCTTTCCCTGATTCTGGGCGGCGCGGGCGCAAGGCTGGACGAGATGGTGGCGGCATACAGTGCGTTCGCCCGTCATGGCAAGGCGGCAACATTGCGCTTGCAGCCAGGGGATTCGTTGCAGGAGCGTCCGCTGATGTCGCCGGGTGCGGCGTGGATCATCCGGCGGGTGATGGCCGATGAAGCGCAGCCGTTACCGGATAGCGCCCTGACGCGCGTAGTGCCGCTCGCCTGGAAAACCGGCACCAGCTATGGCTATCGCGACGCGTGGGCGATAGGTGTTAGCTCCCGCTACGTGACTGGCATCTGGACGGGCAGGCCCGACGGCACACCCGTTGCCGGACAGTTTGGTTTTGCCAGCGCGGTGCCGCTGCTTAATCAGGTGAATAATATGCTGATGGCGCGCGCCGCGACGCAGCCTGAAGATCCGCGTCCGGCGTCGGTGAGCCGGGGCGTTATCTGCTGGCCGGGCGGACAGGCTCTTTCGGCGGGAGACAGTAACTGCCGCCGTCGACTGGCGACCTGGCTGCTGGAAAACAGCCAACCACCGACGCTGCTGTTACCTGAACAGGAAGGGATTAGCGGCATTCGTTTTCCTGTCTGGCTGGATAATGACGGAAAACGCGTCGCCGCCGATTGCGCTCAGGCGCGGGAGCAGACGTTGATTGTCTGGCCGTTGCCGCTGGAGCCCTGGTTGCCCGCTGCTGAACGTCGCGCTGCGCGACTACCGACGGCTTCGACGACCTGCCCGCCGCTGGGGCAGGATGCGCCTTTACCTCTACAGTTAACGGGCGTGCGTGATGGCGCGATAGTGAAACGGTTACCTGGCGCTTCCGGGGTGGATTTATCGATTCAGAGCAGTGGTGGCGCGGGGGCGCGCTGGTGGTTCCTCAATGGTGAGCCGTTGGGAGAACGCGAGCGGAATATTACGTTACATCTTGCCGAAAAAGGCGAGTATCAATTACTGGTTATGGATGCTGCTGGACAGATTTCTGCGCTGCGATTTACTCTGCAATAGACCTGATAGCAACAGTTTGTTGCTAATACTCATCTTATTTTAAAAAAATGTTACCTTCATCCATAGGCAATAACCCGGATGCTCTTTATAATCCGCGCCAGGTCGTACAAGCATATATACAACAGCAGAACACATTACAGAGGTAATCATGGCGATTGAACGTACTTTTTCCATCATCAAACCAAATGCGGTGGCAAAAAACGTTATTGGCAACATCTTTGCGCGCTTTGAAGCAGCAGGGTTCAAAATTGTCGGTACGAAAATGCTGCACCTGACCGTTGAGCAGGCGCGCGGTTTCTATGCCGAGCACGATGGTAAGCCGTTCTTCGACGGCCTGGTCGAGTTCATGACCTCTGGCCCGATCGTGGTTTCCGTACTGGAAAGCGAAAATGCCGTGCAGCGTCACCGCGACCTGCTGGGCGCAACCAACCCGGCTAACGCGCTGGCGGGCACCCTGCGTGCCGACTACGCGGACAGCTTCACCGAAAACGGCACCCACGGTTCAGATTCTCTGGAATCCGCTCAGCGTGAAATCGCCTATTTCTTTGGTGAAGGCGAAGTGTGCCCGCGCACTCGTTAATAAATCAGTGATGTAGTATGTAGGCTTGATAAGACGCATCTGCGTCGCCATCAGGCCGTCGCGCAATGCCGGATGGCGCTGATGCTTATCCGGCCTACGACTTATCAGGTCTACGACGCTGCTCTGCCTTTACACATTATTTTCGCTAATGTCCCGCGCAGGCGTGGCATCCTTGCGATAGAATTTGTACAATGCAGCGCCCCAGGACGAGCACCGCTCACTGGGGCGTTTCTTTTTTCAACCCTCCAGGGGCCATAACGTGTAATAACGAGGCCGGAATAGAATATGTCTGAACAAATTGTCACGTCTGAAATCATCACCCCGGTTGTTCCTGATAAAAATGGAAAAATTAACCTGCTGGATCTGAACCGTCAGCAGATGCGGGAGTTTTTTAAAGAATTAGGTGAAAAACCCTTCCGCGCCGATCAGGTGATGAAGTGGATGTACCACTATTGCAGCGATAACTTTGATGAGATGACCGACATCAACAAAGTGTTACGTGGCAAACTGAAAGAGGTGGCGGAAATCCGCGCGCCAGAGGTGGTGGAAGAACAGCGTTCTTCAGATGGCACCATCAAATGGGCGATTGCCGTTGGCGATCAGCGCGTGGAAACGGTCTACATCCCGGAAGACGATCGCGCCACGCTGTGCGTCTCTTCACAGGTTGGTTGCGCGCTGGAGTGTAAATTCTGCTCGACTGCGCAGCAGGGCTTTAACCGTAACCTGCGCGTCTCTGAAATTATCGGCCAGGTGTGGCGTGCGGCGAAAATTGTCGGCGCGGCGAAAGTCACCGGGCAACGTCCGATCACCAACGTGGTGATGATGGGCATGGGTGAACCGCTGCTGAACCTGACCAACGTTGTACCGGCGATGGAAATCATGCTGGATGATTTCGGTTTCGGTCTGTCTAAACGCCGCGTTACGCTGTCGACGTCAGGCGTTGTTCCGGCTCTGGATAAACTGGGCGACATGATTGACGTTGCGCTGGCGATCTCTTTGCATGCGCCGAACGATGAAATTCGCGATGAAATTGTACCGATCAACAGAAAGTACAACATCGAAACGTTCCTCGACGCGGTTCGCCGTTATTTGCAGAAATCCAATGCGAATCAGGGACGCGTCACAATTGAATACGTCATGCTGGACCACATTAACGATGGAACGGAACATGCGCATCAGCTGGCGGAACTGCTGAAAGATACGCCGTGTAAGATTAACCTGATTCCGTGGAACCCGTTCCCGGGCGCGCCGTATGGCCGGAGTTCCAACAGCCGCATCGATCGTTTTTCTAAGGTGTTGATGAGCTATGGTTTCACGACCATTGTGCGTAAAACACGCGGCGACGATATTGATGCCGCTTGTGGTCAGCTTGCCGGGGATGTGATTGACCGTACCAAACGTACTCTGCGTAAGCGTATGCAAGGTGAGGCTATCGACATTAAGGCGGTCTGATACGGCTTGCGCCATTGTGTGTTTTGTGTACAGTGGCGCAATGTTGGTTGAATGATGCCTCAAGTTGTACTTATCTGGTCAATATTAACGGTGCGTTTTTGTCAACTTTAGGGCAGTATGTAGCGGTGCAACAATAGTTTAGCCTTAAGGATTAAGCTGTTTTGTCATAAGTAGCCTGACAGTCTTATACTGTCCAACTAAGGTTAACTGACCAGATGTTTCGCGGTGCGGGTGGGCATTGTGTCTCACCGGCGCCTGAATCCCAATTTACGTACCAGCAGCTGTAGCGAATGAATACTGAAGCCACGCACGACCAAAATGAAGCACAATCCACCGGCGTTCGTCTGCGCAATGCCCGTGAACAACTCGGACTCAGCCAGCAGGCGGTTGCAGAGCGACTTTGCCTGAAGGTTTCCACGGTACGCGATATTGAAGAAGATAAGGCCCCGGCCGATCTCGCTTCAACGTTTCTGCGCGGGTATATCCGCTCTTATGCGCGTCTGGTGCACATCCCTGAAGAAGAACTGCTGCCCGGTCTGGAAAAACAGGCGCCGGTTCGCCCTTCCAAAGTCGCGCCGATGCAGAGCTTCTCTTTAGGTAAGCGTCGTAAAAAGCGCGATGGCTGGTTGATGACGTTCACCTGGCTGGTGCTGTTTGTGGTGGTTGGCCTGACGGGGGCCTGGTGGTGGCAAAACCATAAGGCTCAGCAGGAAGAACTCACCACGATGGTCGATCAATCCTCTGCTGAACTGAATGCCGGCGGCGATAGCGCCCAGAGCGTACCGCTGGACACCAGCGAAGCCGCAAGCCAGGATTCGACGCCAGCGCCAACTGCGCCTGTTGACTCTACGGCGACAAACACCGTGCCGCAGACGCCGGATGCGTCCGCGACGACCACGGCGCCTGCCGCAGACGCTCAGCAGAATGCGGTCGTTGCGCCTTCTCAGGCGAATGTGGATACCGCAACCACGGCGCCTGCCGCGACGGGTGATACGGCGTCATTGCCGACCGATCAGGCGGGCGTGGCTGCGTCAGCGGTCGATCCGAACGCGCTGGTGATGAACTTTACCGCCGATTGCTGGCTGGAAGTCACCGATGCGACAGGTAAAAAACTGTTTAGCGGAATGCAGCGTAAAGATGGCAATTTAAACCTAACCGGTCAGGCGCCTTATAAGCTTAAAATTGGCGCCCCGGCTGCGGTACAGATCCAGTATCAAGGAAAACCTGTCGATCTGAGCCGTTTTATCAGAACTAACCAGGTTGCGCGTCTGACCCTTAATGCCGAACAATCACCGGCGCAGTAACAGACGGGCAACGCGGGAGATTTTTCATGCATAACCAGGCTCCAATTCAACGTAGAAAATCGAAACGTATTTACGTTGGGAATGTGCCGATTGGCGATGGCGCCCCCATCGCCGTACAGTCAATGACCAATACGCGCACGACGGATGTGGAAGCGACGGTCAATCAAATTAAAGCGCTGGAACGTGTTGGCGCGGATATCGTCCGCGTCTCCGTGCCGACAATGGATGCCGCAGAGGCGTTTAAGCTTATCAAGCAGCAGGTTAATGTCCCGCTGGTTGCTGATATCCACTTCGACTATCGCATTGCGCTGAAAGTGGCGGAATATGGCGTGGATTGCCTGCGAATCAACCCAGGCAACATCGGTAACGAAGAGCGTATTCGTACCGTTGTCGACTGCGCCCGCGATAAAAATATCCCTATCCGTATCGGCGTAAACGCCGGATCGCTGGAAAAAGATCTACAGGAAAAATACGGTGAGCCGACGCCGCAGGCGCTGCTGGAATCGGCGATGCGCCATGTGGATCATCTCGATCGCCTGAACTTCGATCAGTTTAAAGTCAGCGTGAAAGCCTCGGATGTTTTCCTCGCGGTAGAATCCTATCGTCTGTTGGCGAAACAGATCGAACAACCGTTGCATCTTGGGATCACCGAAGCGGGCGGCGCGCGCAGCGGCGCGGTGAAATCGGCGATTGGCCTCGGTTTACTGCTGTCGGAAGGCATTGGCGATACGCTGCGCGTCTCTCTGGCGGCCGATCCGGTAGAAGAAATTAAAGTGGGCTTCGATATTCTGAAATCGCTGCGCATTCGTGCGCGTGGGATCAACTTTATCGCTTGCCCAACCTGTTCCCGTCAGGAGTTCGACGTCATCGGCACGGTCAACGCGCTGGAACAACGCCTTGAAGACATCATCACGCCAATGGACGTTTCCATCATCGGCTGTGTGGTGAACGGGCCGGGCGAAGCGCTGGTTTCGACGCTGGGCGTAACGGGCGGCAACAAGAAAAGCGGCCTGTATGAAGACGGCGTGCGTAAAGACAGACTCGACAACGATGATATGATTACGCAGCTTGAAGCCCGTATCCGCGCGAAGGCCAGCATTATGGACGAAGCGCGTCGAATCGACGTGCAGCAGGTTGAAAAATAATAACGCGATGGGAAGCGGCGCGCTTCCCGTGTATGATTGAACCCGCATGGCTCCCGTATCGTTTGGGAAGCGCTGAGGGTTCATTTTTATATTCAGAAAGAGAATAAACGTGGCAAAAAACATTCAAGCCATTCGCGGCATGAACGATTATCTGCCTGGCGAAACCGCCATCTGGCAGCGCATTGAAGGCACACTCAAAAACGTGCTCGGCAGCTACGGTTACAGTGAAATCCGTTTGCCGATTGTAGAGCAGACCCCGTTATTCAAACGCGCTATCGGTGAAGTCACTGACGTGGTTGAAAAAGAGATGTACACCTTTGAGGATCGTAATGGCGACAGCCTGACGTTGCGTCCTGAAGGGACGGCGGGTTGCGTACGCGCCGGTATCGAACATGGTCTCCTGTACAATCAGGAACAGCGCTTGTGGTATATCGGGCCGATGTTCCGCCATGAGCGTCCGCAGAAAGGGCGTTATCGTCAGTTCCATCAGTTGGGTGTCGAAGCCTTCGGTCTGCAAGGGCCGGATATTGATGCGGAGCTGATTCTGCTGACCGCGCGCTGGTGGCGTGCGTTGGGTATTGCTGAACATGTGAATCTGGAGCTGAACTCCATCGGTTCGCTTGACGCGCGCGCCAACTATCGTGATGCGCTGGTGGCATACCTTGAACAGCATAAAGAGAAGCTGGACGAAGACTGCAAACGCCGCATGTACACCAACCCGCTGCGCGTGCTGGATTCCAAGAACCCGGACGTTCAGGCGCTGCTCAACGATGCGCCTGCTCTGGGCGACTATCTGGATGACGACTCCCGCGAGCACTTTGCAGGTCTGTGCAAACTGCTGGAAGCGGCGGGTATTGCTTACACCGTCAACCAGCGTCTGGTTCGCGGCCTTGATTACTACAACCGCACCGTATTTGAATGGGTAACCAACAGTCTGGGTTCTCAGGGCACAGTGTGCGCCGGTGGTCGTTATGACGGTCTGGTGGAGCAACTTGGCGGTCGCGCAACCCCGGCGGTGGGCTTTGCGATGGGTCTGGAACGACTTGTTTTGTTAGTTCAGGCAGTTAATCTGGAATTTAATGCCGATCCTGTTGTCGATATATACCTGGTAGCCTCAGGCGCGGATACGCAGTCTGCGGCGATGACACTGGCGGAGCGCCTGCGTGATGAAAATCCGGGCGTAAAACTGATGACTAACCACGGCGGCGGCAACTTTAAGAAACAGTTTGCCCGTGCCGATAAATGGGGCGCCCGCGTTGCACTGGTGCTGGGTGAGTCCGAAGTGGCTGACGGCACCGTTGTAGTGAAGGATTTACGCTCTGGTGAGCAAACGGCAGTCGCACAGGATAGTGTGACCGCACATTTGCGCACGTTATTGGGTTAAGGAGAAGGACAGCGTGGAAATTTACGAGAACGAAAACGACCAGGTTGATGCGATCAAACGCTTCTTTGCTGAAAACGGCAAAGCGCTGGCTGTTGGGGTGATTTTAGGGGTTGGCGCGCTGCTCGGTTGGCGCTACTGGACCAGTCATCAGACGGAGTCCGCACGCTCTGCTTCTCTGGCATATCAAAATGCGGTGACCGCGGTGAGCGCGGGCAAACCGGATAGCATCTCCGCTGCGGAGAAATTCGCCACGGAGAATAAAAATACCTACGGCGCGTTAGCTTCTATGGAACTGGCGCAGCAGTTTGTTGATCAAAATGAACTTGAGAAAGCCGCAGCCCAGCTACAGCAAGGACTGGCGGCCACCAGCGATGAGAACCTCAAAGCGGTGATTAATCTGCGTCTTGCCCGCGTTCAGGTGCAGCTCAAGCAAGCCGATACCGCGCTGAAAACGCTCGATACCGTAAAAGGTGAAGGATGGGCTGCGATTGTCGCCGATCTGCGTGGCGAAGCGTTGCTGAGCAAAGGCGATAAACAAGGCGCGCGCAGCGCATGGGAAGCAGGCGTGAAAAGCGATGCCAGCCCGGCGCTGAGTGAAATGATGCAGATGAAAATCAATAATTTGTCCATCTGAGAGGGACCCGATGCAATTGCGTAAATTACTTCTGCCAGGACTGCTTTCTGTTACGTTATTGAGCGGTTGTTCACTGTTTAGTGGCGAAGAAGATGTTGTCAAAATGTCCCCGTTGCCGACGGTGGAAAACCAGTTTACGCCGTCTACCGCATGGAGTACGTCTGTAGGTAGCGGTATCGGCGAGTTCTATTCCAACCTGCACCCGGCGTATGCCGATAACGTGGTCTACGCGGCTGACCGTAAAGGCATCGTAAAAGCGGTAAACGCGGATGACGGGAAAGAAGTCTGGTCCGTGAACCTGGCGGAGAAAGACGGCTGGTTCTCCAGAGCGCCTGCGTTGTTGTCTGGCGGCGTAACGGTCTCCGGCGGCCATGTCTATGTTGGCAGCGAAAAAGCGCAGGTTTATGCGTTGAACGCGGCTGACGGTACGACGGCATGGCAGACGAAAGTCGCCGGTGAAGCGTTATCTCGCCCGGTTGTCAGTGATGGCCTGGTGCTTATTCATACCAGCAACGGTCAGTTGCAGGCGCTGAATGAGGCGGACGGCGCGATCAAATGGACCGTGAACCTCGACATGCCGTCGCTTTCGCTGCGCGGTGAGTCCGCTCCGGCTACCGCGTATGGCGCCGCCATTGTGGGTGGTGATAACGGTCGCGTCAGCGCCGTGCTGATGCAGCAGGGCCAGATGATTTGGCAACAGCGTATTTCCCAGGCGACCGGTTCGACTGAAATCGACCGTCTGAGCGATGTCGATACCACGCCGGTTATCGTCAATGGCGTCGTTTACGCGCTGGCTTATAATGGTAACTTGACGGCGCTGGATCTGCGCAGTGGTCAGATTATGTGGAAACGTGAACTGGGCTCGGTGAATGATTTCATCGTTGACGGCGATCGTATCTACCTGGTGGATCAGAACGACCGTATTCTGGCATTGACCACCGACGGCGGTGTGACGCTGTGGACGCAAAGCGATCTGCTGCACCGCCTGCTGACATCGCCTGCGCTGTATAATGGCAATCTGGTGGTAGGCGATAGCGAAGGCTATATGCACTGGATTAACGTTGAGGATGGTCGTTTTGTGGCTCAGCAAAAAGTGGATAGCTCCGGCTTCCTGACCGAACCGGTCTCTGCCGATGGCAAACTGCTGATCCAGGCGAAAGACGGTACGCTGTACTCTATTACGCGTTAATCGTCACGGCCGCACGCTTTGAAAAACGGCTCCTGGTGCAGGGGCCGTTTTACTGTTTTTAACAACGGCGCAAAAATCGCGCGCGTTGTTTGATGATTTTTTAAATGAGGCTTTAAACATGGTACCTGTGGTCGCGCTTGTCGGGCGCCCTAACGTCGGAAAATCCACGTTATTTAACCGTCTAACTCGCACCCGAGATGCGCTGGTTGCGGATTTCCCGGGTCTGACTCGTGACCGTAAGTACGGTCGTGCGGAGATTGAAGGCCGCGAGTTTATCTGTATTGATACCGGCGGTATTGATGGCACCGAAGACGGTGTGGAAACCCGCATGGCGGAACAGTCGCTGCTGGCGATTGAAGAGGCTGATGTTGTGCTGTTCATGGTGGATGCGCGTGCTGGCCTGATGCCAGCGGATGAAGCGATCGCCAAACATCTGCGCTCCCGCGAAAAACCCACATTCCTTGTGGCAAACAAAACTGACGGGCTCGATCCCGATCAGGCGGTTGTCGACTTCTATGCGCTGGGTTTAGGTGAAATTCACCCGATTGCGGCTTCTCACGGTCGTGGCGTGCTCAGCCTGCTGGAGCATGTTCTGCTGCCGTGGATGGACGACGTCGCCCCGCAGGAAGAAGTGGATGAAGACGCCGAATACTGGGCGAAACTGGCAGCGGAAGAGAACGGGGAAGAGGAGCCGGAAGATGACTTCAACCCTCAGGATCTGCCAATCAAACTGGCGATTGTCGGTCGTCCGAACGTAGGTAAGTCCACACTGACTAACCGTATTCTGGGTGAAGACCGCGTAGTGGTCTATGACATGCCGGGAACGACGCGCGACAGTATCTATATTCCGATGGAACGCGACGAGCGTGAATACGTGCTGATTGATACCGCAGGCGTACGTAAGCGTGGGAAAGTCACCGATGCGGTAGAAAAATTCTCCGTCATTAAAACGTTGCAGGCGATTGAAGATGCCAACGTGGTGATGCTGGTTATTGATGCGCGCGAAGGGATTTCCGATCAGGATCTGTCGCTGCTGGGCTTTATCCTTAATAGTGGGCGCTCACTTGTCATCGTCGTGAACAAATGGGACGGCCTGACCCAGGAAGTGAAAGAGCAGGTGAAAGAGACGCTGGACTTCCGTCTGGGCTTTATCGACTTTGCGCGCGTACACTTTATCTCTGCGCTGCATGGCAGCGGCGTGGGCAACCTGTTTGAATCCGTACGTGAAGCGTATGACAGTTCAACCCGTCGCGTCAGCACCGCCATGCTGACCCGCATCATGACTATGGCGGTTGAAGATCACCAGCCACCGCTGGTTCGCGGTCGCCGCGTGAAGCTTAAATATGCCCACGCCGGGGGATATAACCCGCCAATCGTGGTGATTCACGGCAACCAGGTGAAAGACCTGCCGGACTCTTACAAGCGCTATCTGATGAACTACTTCCGCAAATCGCTGGACGTGATGGGAACGCCTATCCGTATTCAGTTTAAAGAAGGGGAAAACCCGTATGCGAATAAGCGCAATACGCTGACCCCGACCCAGATGCGTAAGCGTAAACGTCTGATTAAGCACATTAAGAAAAGCAAATAATCGTCGCTGACGTTGATAAAACCCGCGCCTGTCGCGGGTTTTTTTGTTTTGTTCCAGCTGATGGTTTCCCTGTGTGATGTCAATGACTATTCGTTTTCTTCCAACTTTAAATCTAAGAAAGTAGACAATTGTCGAATTTTCATCTTAAAGTCCAGGGGTTGGTTCTAGACAAAACTGGCTCCAGGTTATCAAATGGTTAAATAACCCTTCGCCGCATGTAAAAAAATCGGCCAGATACGTAACTGGTCGGCGTGCATTGCGGTGTTTATAAGCACAACGACATACCTTTTCGGGAGAATTATGCAATCCTCTGTTCATCAAAAAGAAAGCCGAACGTTCTTCGGCCATCCTTATCCGCTCGGTTCGCTGTTCTTCACCGAGATGTGGGAACGTTTCTCGTTTTACGGCATCCGTCCGTTACTGATCCTGTTTATGGCTGCGACCGTCTATGACGGGGGCATGGGACTGGCGCGTGAAAACGCCTCCGCGATTGTCGGTATCTTTGCCGGTACGATGTATCTCGCGGCGTTGCCTGGCGGCTGGCTGGCGGATAACTGGCTCGGCCAGCAGAAAGCGGTCTGGTACGGCTCGATTCTGATTGCGCTCGGCCACCTGTCGATTGCGCTCTCTGCCGTGATGGGCGACAACCTGTTCTTTATCGGCCTGATGTTTATCGTGCTCGGTTCTGGCCTGTTCAAGACCTGTATCTCGGTCATGGTGGGGACGCTGTATAAAAAAGGCGATGCGCGTCGTGACGGCGGTTTCTCGCTGTTCTATATGGGCATCAATATGGGGTCGTTCATTGCACCGCTGATCTCCGGCTGGCTGATTAAAAGCCACGGCTGGCACTGGGGCTTTGGTATCGGCGGCATCGGGATGCTGGTGGCGTTGATCATCTTCCGCGTGTTTGCCGTTCCGGCAATGAAACGCTACGACAGCGAAGTGGGGCTGGACTCCACCTGGAACAGCCCGGTAGTGAAGAGAAACGGCGTGGGCGCATGGCTGCTGGCGCTGGCAGTAGGCGTGGTGGTTATCGTTGCGCTGATCGCTCAGGGCGTGATTGTGATTAACCCGGTCGCGGTAGCCAGCATGCTGGTGTACGTGATTGCGGCGTCTGTTGCGCTCTACTTTATCTACCTGTTTGTTTTTGCGGGCCTGAACCGTAAAGAGCGCGCACGACTGCTGGTCTGCTTTATCCTGCTGGTTTCAGCCGCATTCTTCTGGTCTGCGTTTGAGCAAAAGCCAACCTCATTCAACCTGTTCGCCAACGACTACACTAACCGCATGATCGGCGATTTTGAGATCCCGGCCGTATGGTTCCAGTCGATCAACGCCCTGTTTATCATCCTGCTGGCGCCGGTGTTCAGCTGGGCATGGCCAAAGCTGGCGAGCATGAACATTCGCCCGAGCAGCATCACCAAGTTTGTTATCGGTATTCTGTGTGCGGCGGCGGGCTTTGGCCTGATGATGCTGGCGGCGCAGAACGTGCTGAATAACGGCGGGGCGGGCGTATCGCCGTTCTGGCTGGTAGGCAGCATTCTGATGCTGACGCTGGGCGAGCTGTGCCTGAGTCCGATCGGTCTGGCGACCATGACGCTGCTGGCGCCGGAAAGAATGCGCGGTCAGATGATGGGGCTGTGGTTCTGTGCGAGCGCGCTGGGTAACCTGGCTGCGGGCCTGATTGGCGGCCATGTGAAGGCCGATCAGCTCGATATGCTGCCGGACCTCTTCGCGCGTTGCTCCGTCGCCCTGCTGATTTGCGCTGCGGTGCTGATCGTGCTTATTGTTCCGGTTCGTCGTATGCTGGAAAATACACAGACTAAAAATGAGCAGAAGCCGGTCACTAACGCCTGATGCAACATTCGACCTGGCCGGGGCGTGAGTGACGCCCCGGCAGTTCAACGAATGAGACGGGAACAGGCGTTCAGGGATTTATTGGTCATGGGTTTTGATGCTCAGCTCGCAACATATCAAAGGAGTTACCGTGTCGATTACCTGCCCGGATTGCCATACAGAGCTGGAACCGCAAAACGGTGCGGCGCACTGCGACAGCTGCAATAAAGATATTGAACTTGAAGCGCGCTGCCCGGAGTGCCATAAGCCGCTCCAGGTGTTAAAAGCCTGCGGCGCGGTGGATTATTTCTGCCAGAATGGTCATGGGCTGATCTCTAAAAAGCGCGTGGAGTTTGTGCCGCTTTAATCCGTCTTTTTCCTGCGCGTTTTCTTCGCGGTCGTCACGCCTTTCACTTCGCTTTCCACCCAGCCGTCTGACAGCCGGGTGGTGAGTACATCACCGGCTTTCACCTGTCTGGTTTGCTTCAGCACTTTGCCGTCCGTCGCCGTGGTTACGCTATAACCGCGCGCCAGCGTGGAGAGCGGGCTGACGGCTTCAAGATGCGTTACCGCATTGCCAAAGCGTTCGCGTGTAGCGCTCAGACGTGCGCGCACGTTCTCGGCCAGACGATACTCCAGTTGCTGAATACGCGTTTGCGCGCGATAAATTCGCGGCTGCGGGTTTTGCTGGTTTAAACGCTGAAGGACACGTTGCTGGCGCGAGGCCGCGCGCTTGAGTTGATTATCCAGCGCGAAGTTCATCCGCTGGCGCAATCTTTCCAGCATTGTCTGCTGGCGCGCCAGGCGCAGTTGCGGGTGTTGCTGCTGTAACCGATGGAAAAGCTGCGTAAAACGGCGGTTGCGGTTTGCCAGATAGTAATCCATCGCCATCCCGAGGCGTTGTTGCGCGGACTGAATCTGGCGCAGCAACTCCTGCTGATTACGGCTGACTATCTCGGCGGCTGCGGAAGGCGTCGGCGCGCGCAGGTCGGCAACAAAATCGGTGATGGTGACGTCGGTTTCATGGCCGACGGCGCTAACGACCGGAATGCGGCTGGCGAAAATCGCCCGCGCCACGCGCTCATCGTTAAAGCTCCACAGATCTTCCAGTGAACCGCCGCCGCGCCCGACGATCAGCACGTCGCATTCATTTCGGGCGTTAGCCCGTTCAATGGCGCGAACAATCTGGCCCGGCGCGTCATCACCCTGAACAGCGGTCGGGTAGATGATAACCGGCAAGGAGGGATCGCGGCGTTTCAGGACATGAAGAATGTCATGTAAGGCGGCACCGGTTTTTGAGGTGATCACCCCGACGCAGTGAGCGGGCGAGGGGAGCGGTTGTTTATACTGCTGATCGAACAGCCCTTCAGCCTGCAATTTTGCTTTCAGCAGCTCATATTTCTGCTGGAGCAGGCCCTCACCCGCAGGCTGCATGCTTTCAACGATGATCTGATAGTCGCCGCGCGGCTCATACAGGGTGATATTGGCGCGAACCAGCACCTGTTGCCCGTGCTGCGGGCGAAAAGTGACGCGGCGGTTGCTGTTACGGAACATCGCGCAGCGTACCTGGGCGGTGTCATCCTTTAGCGTAAAGTACCAGTGGCCGGAGGCGGGCTGCGTGAAATTAGAGATTTCACCGCTGATCCATACTTGCCCCATTTCCTGCTCAAGCAGCAGACGAACCGTCTGATTAAGGCGGCTTACGGTAAAGATTGAGGAGGTCTGAGAGGATAACATGTGAGCGGGATCAAATTCTAAATCAGCAAGTTATTCAGTCGATAGTAACCCGCCCACAGGGGATCGCAAGCATTATTTGCAAAAAAGTGTGGATGCAATCGGTTTCGCTCTGTATAATGCCACGGCAATATTTATCCACCCCCAGGTTAGAGATATTGCCCATGCTACGTATTGCTAAAGAAGCTCTGACGTTTGACGACGTCCTCCTCGTTCCCGCTCACTCCACCGTTCTGCCGAATACTGCCGACCTCAGCACGCAGTTGACGAAAACCATTCGTCTGAACATCCCTATGCTCTCCGCAGCAATGGATACCGTGACGGAAGCGCGCCTTGCAATCGCCCTGGCACAGGAAGGTGGCATCGGTTTTATCCACAAAAATATGTCTATCGAGCGTCAGGCGGAAGAAGTTCGCCGCGTGAAGAAACATGAATCCGGCGTGGTCACCGACCCGCAAACCGTTCTGCCAACCACCACGCTGCGTGAAGTGAAAGAACTGACCGAACGTAACGGTTTTGCTGGCTATCCGGTTGTCACCGAAGATAACGAGCTGGTCGGTATCATTACCGGTCGTGACGTGCGTTTTGTCACCGACCTGAGCCAGCCTGTCAGCGTGTATATGACGCCGAAAGAGCGCCTGGTCACGGTGCGCGAAGGTGAAGCGCGTGAAGTGGTTTTTGCCAAAATGCACGAAAAACGCGTTGAGAAAGCGCTGGTTGTGGATGACAGCTTCCATCTGATCGGCATGATCACCGTAAAAGATTTCCAGAAAGCGGAACGTAAACCGAACGCCTGTAAAGATGAGCAGGGTCGTCTGCGCGTTGGCGCGGCAGTCGGCGCGGGCGCGGGCAACGAAGAGCGCGTTGACGCACTGGTTGCCGCTGGCGTTGACGTACTGCTGATCGACTCCTCTCACGGCCACTCCGAAGGCGTTCTGCAACGCATTCGTGAAACCCGCGCCAAATACCCGGATCTGCAAATCATCGGCGGCAACGTAGCAACCGGCGCAGGCGCGCGCGCGCTGGCAGACGCTGGCGTCAGCGCGGTGAAAGTGGGTATCGGTCCTGGCTCTATCTGTACGACCCGTATCGTCACTGGCGTAGGCGTTCCGCAGATCACCGCGGTTTCTGACGCGGTTGAAGCGCTGGAAGGCCTGGGCATTCCGGTTATCGCCGATGGTGGTATTCGTTTCTCCGGCGATATCGCCAAAGCGATCGCCGCAGGCGCAAGCGCGGTAATGGTCGGTTCCATGCTGGCGGGTACTGAAGAATCCCCGGGCGAAATCGAACTGTACCAGGGCCGTTCTTACAAATCCTACCGTGGTATGGGTTCTCTGGGCGCGATGTCCAAAGGCTCCTCTGACCGTTACTTCCAGAGCGATAACGCGGCAGACAAACTGGTGCCGGAAGGTATCGAAGGCCGCGTAGCGTATAAAGGCCGCCTGAAAGAGATCATTCACCAGCAGATGGGCGGCCTGCGCTCCTGTATGGGTCTGACTGGCTGTGGTACTATCGACGCGCTGCGTACCAAAGCGGAGTTTGTACGCATCAGCGGTGCGGGTATTCAGGAAAGCCACGTTCATGACGTGACCATCACCAAAGAGTCCCCGAACTACCGTCTGGGCTCCTGATTTTCTTCGCCCGACCTCGTGTCGGGCGATTTATTTAATCTGTTTCACTTGCCTCGGAATTAGCGTCAATGACGGAAAATATTCATAAACATCGCATTCTCATCCTGGATTTTGGTTCTCAGTACACTCAGCTGGTTGCGCGTCGCGTGCGTGAACTCGGCGTTTACTGCGAACTGTGGGCGTGGGATGTTACGGAAGCACAAATTCGCGAATTCAACCCAAGCGGTATTATTCTTTCCGGCGGCCCGGAAAGCACCACTGAAGAAAACAGCCCGCGCGCGCCGGAGTATGTGTTTGAAGCTGGCGTGCCGGTATTCGGCGTGTGCTACGGCATGCAGACGATGGCGATGCAACTGGGCGGCCATGTTGAAGCATCTAATGAACGTGAATTCGGTTACGCGCAGGTGGAAGTGAGAACCGACAGCGCGCTGATTCGCGGCATTGAAGACTCCCTGACCGCAGACGGCAAGCCGCTGCTGGACGTGTGGATGAGCCACGGCGATAAAGTTACCGCTATCCCGTCTGACTTTGTCACCGTTGCCAGCACCGAAACCTGCCCGTTCGCTATTATGGCTAACGAGGAAAAACGTTTTTACGGCGTGCAGTTCCACCCGGAAGTCACGCATACCCGCCAGGGTATGCGCATGCTGGAACGCTTTGTGCGTGATATCTGCCAGTGTGAAGCGCTGTGGACTCCGGCGAAGATTATCGACGATGCGGTAAATCGCATTCGTGAACAGGTTGGCGACGACAAAGTGATCCTCGGCCTGTCTGGCGGCGTTGACTCTTCCGTTACCGCGATGCTGCTGCACCGTGCCATCGGTAAAAACCTGACCTGCGTATTTGTTGATAACGGCCTGCTGCGTCTGAACGAAGCCGAGCAGGTAATGGACATGTTCGGCGATCATTTTGGCCTCAACATTGTTCACGTTCCGGCGGAAGAACGTTTCCTGACCGCGCTGAAAGGCGAAAACGATCCTGAAGCGAAACGTAAGATCATCGGTCGCGTATTCGTTGAAGTCTTCGACGAAGAAGCGTTCAGACTGGAAGACGTGAAATGGCTGGCGCAGGGCACTATCTATCCTGACGTTATCGAGTCCGCCGCTTCCGCCACCGGTAAAGCGCACGTCATCAAATCTCACCACAATGTGGGCGGCCTGCCGAAAGAGATGAAGATGGGTCTGGTTGAGCCGCTGAAAGAGCTGTTCAAAGACGAAGTGCGCAAGATTGGTCTGGAACTGGGCCTGCCGTACGACATGCTGTACCGTCACCCGTTCCCGGGGCCGGGTCTGGGCGTACGCGTGCTGGGTGAAGTGAAGAAAGAGTACTGCGACCTGCTGCGTCGTGCGGATGCAATCTTCATCGAAGAGTTGCACAAAGCGGATCTGTACAACAAAGTGAGCCAGGCGTTCACCGTGTTCCTGCCGGTTCGTTCCGTTGGCGTAATGGGCGATGGCCGTAAATACGACTGGGTTGTCTCCCTGCGTGCGGTAGAAACCATCGACTTTATGACCGCGCACTGGGCGCACCTGCCGTATGATTTCCTCGGCCGCGTCTCTAACCGCATCATCAACGAAGTCAACGGCATCTCCCGCGTGGTGTATGACATCAGCGGTAAGCCGCCAGCAACGATTGAGTGGGAATAACCTCCCGCTTCATGACCACTGCGTTGTAATGAATAAAGACCCTCTGCCTGTGCAGGGGGTTTTTCTTTACCAGACTGAGGCACAGCGCTATCTGTCCGGCGAATGCATATGCAATCCAGAAAACAGTATGTTTATGTGAGCAGGAAAAGTTTAGCGTTGAGCAGGCGTCTCGACTGAGAGAGTGGACTGTTGAGCTTCTTTTTTATCCTGATGATGATGCCAGGCACCGATAGAAGAGTAGACGAAGCGTCCGAAGAAGAAGAGAAAACTGATAAACAGTACGATACGGGTCATTCGACTGTTAAATCGATGTCGTTTTCGCATACTGGTTGCCTGACTCACAAAAGGTTCCTTAGGGTATGCCCAGCATAGTGGGCGATGAGTACATTAAGGCACATTGTAAAGGAATGGTCAATTGTCGATTATGTAAAAATACGTCAGTTGATTTATCTCTTATTGTTATGAAAGATAATTTTAGTATTTACGTTAATAATAAATTAATGATAACGAAGCAGAAAAAACGTAATTATTAGTTAATGAGAAGGAAATTGATTGATATATATCAAATGTTGCTTCCCGTTGATAACTAGAATCAAGACACATATTGTGACGTTGTTTTTATTATTATTTTAAAGTCAGGTGGGATGCCTGTCTGAAGCACCTTGCAGGAAGCGAGGGTTTTTGCTGAGCATCTATGAAACTAAATCAGACCTATATCAAAATCAGAGATAAATGGTGGGTGCTGCCTCTCATTTTACCCTCTTTGCTGTTGCCCATATTAAGCATTGCCAATACCTACGCGCATACCAATACGGGTTCCGGCAATGTCACGCTTTTTTATCTTCCTCTGGCATTCACCATCAGCCTGATGTCATTTTTTGACTGGGCGGCATTACCGGGCATTGCGGTCGCAATCTTCTGGAACCGCTATCCGATAGTGGGATTGTATGAGACGCTCTCCATTATCGGACATTTCATTATCCCGGTCGTGCTCTGCTGGGGCGGGTATCGCGTGTTTACTCCCCGGCGTAATCAGGTGTCTCATGGCGATGCTCACCTGATGTTTCAGCGGATGTTCTGGCAGGTGTTTTGCCCGGCGACGTTATTTCTGGTGCTTTTTCAATTTGCCGCCTTCCTAGGAATGTATGCGAGCAAATCAAGCATGATGGGCGTAATGCCTTTTAATATCAATACATTGATTAACTATCAGGCTTTACTGGTGGGAAATCTTATCGGCGTTCCGCTGTGTTATTTTATTATTCGCACTGTCCGCAATCCTCTGTACCTGCGTGGATATTATGCGCAGCTGAAACAACAGTTTGATAAGAAAGTCACAAAGAAAGAGGTTGTTATCTGGTTACTCGTGCTGACATTGCTCATGACAATGCTTTGCATGCCATTGAATGAAAATAGTTCAATATTTAGCACTAACTATACCTTGTCATTATTATTGCCGGTAATGCTATGGGGAGCGATGCGCTACGGTTATCGATTTATTTCGCTGATATGGTCGGCTGTTCTCATTACCGCAATTCATTATTACCAGAGCTACATGCCTTATTATTCCGGGTATGACACACAACTCACTATTACGTCTTCAAGCTACCTGGTTTTCTCTTTTATTGTGAGCTATATGGCGGTGCTGGCGACGCGCCAGAGAATCGTCAGCGGTCGGGCGCGTCGGCTCGCGTATCTTGATCCCGTCGTGCATCTGCCTAACCTGCGGGCGCTAAATCGCGCGCTGAAAAATTCGCCCTGGTCAGCACTCTGTTTTTTACGCGTGCCCGGCCTGGAATTACTGGGGAAGAACTATGGCGTTATGCTGAGAATTCAGTACAAGCAAAAGCTCTCCCACTGGATAAACACCTTGCTGGTGCCCGGTGAATGCGTGTATCAGCTGTCGGGGCATGATTTGATTCTGCGTCTGAATATGGAGTCGCATCAACAGCGCATTGAAGCGCTGGACAACCATATCAAGCAATTCCGTTTCATGTGGGATGATATGCCGCTCCAGCCGCAGGTTGGGGTCAGCTACTGCTATGTGCGCTCTCCGGTCAGCCATATCTATCTGTTATTAGGCGAATTAAGTACCATCGCCGATCTTTCTCTGATGACCAACAAACCGGAGAATATGCAGCGGCGTGGCGCAATGCATTTGCAGCGGGACCTGAAAGATAAAGTGGCGATGATGAACCGCTTGCAGTATGCGCTGGAGCACGATCATTTTTGCCTGATGGCGCAGCCGATTTCAGGTATTCGCGGCGATGTTTACCATGAAATACTGCTGCGACTGAAAGACGATAATGGCGGCATGATCAATCCCGATGGTTTTCTGCCCGTTGCTCACGAATTTGGCCTGTCGTCCAGCATCGATCTGTGGGTGATTGAAAATACCCTGCGCTTTATGGCGGAAAACCGGGATAAGCTGCCAGCCCACCGGTTTGCCATCAATCTGTCACCAACGTCGGTATGCCGCGCCCAGTTTCCGATTGATGTCAGTAACCTGCTGAGCCAGTACGAAGTTGAAGCGTGGCAACTGATCTTTGAAGTGACCGAAAGCAATGCGTTCTCCAATGCCGAACAGGGTCAGGCAACGTTGTCACAGTTGCAACAGTTAGGTTGCCAGATAGCGATTGATGATTTTGGAACCGGTTATGCCAGTTATGCGCGGCTGAAAAATGTGAGTGCGAATATTCTCAAGATCGATGGCAGCTTTATTCGCAATATCGTCTCTAACAGTCTCGATTACCAGATTGTGGCGTCCATTTGCCATCTGGCGCGAATGAAGAATATGCAAGTGGTGGCGGAATATGTGGAAAGCGAAGAAATTCGTAGCGCGGTGAGCGCGTTGGGGATCGATTACCTTCAGGGCTATTTGCTTGGCGAACCCAGGCCGCTGGCGGCGACGCTGGAAGAGGTGCAGGCACCATTGTCTGGTGCCTGAGGCGAAATTACGCCGCGATAGTGGGCGAACTCTCTTCTTCGATTTTGAGACGCCAGCCCGTGACCGCTTCCCAGTATTGCTGCTCTTTTTCCAGATCGAGCAGGACGAGCGCGTTTTGGCTAAACCAGTCATTCGGGAAGCGCAACGTCCAGTGATTGTCGTCAGTTTTAAGCCGTAGCGTTGGCGGCGTTGTGGTGGCCTGGCGCTGATTATTCAGCAGAACGCCCAGGCGCAATAGCTGAATCAACGGCAGGAATTGTTTTTTCTTGAACAGCGTAAAGCGGGGCAAGTCATCCAGTTTAACGGCTTTACGATGATAACGGACTAATGTCGCCATCATCAGTTGCTGTTCCTGGTTAAAACCCGGCAAATCGCTGTTTTGCAGAATATAGGCAGAGTGGCGGTGCAGGCCGCTGTGGTTGATGTTCAGCCCCACCTCATGCAGCATTGCAGCCCACTTCAGTAACGCTTCCAGCTGCGGATGCGCCAGCTTTGGCTGTTGCGTCTGCCACTGTTCATACATCTGCATGGTTGTTTCCAGTACGCGCCGGGCCTGATCGCTGTCGATGTTATACTGATTCGCCAGGCTTTTGGCCGTACGGCTGCGCACATCCTGATGACGGAAGCGGCCTTCCATTTCGTACAGCACGCCTTCGCGCAGCGCCCCGTCGGAAAGGCGGAGTTCGCGGATCGCCAGCGCATCAAAAACGCCGCACAGAATGGCCAGACCCGGTACAAAGACCGCTTTTCGCTCTTCAGACAGACCCGGCAGGCTCAGCGCTTCAAAGGAGCGGTGCCTGAGCACTTCAGCCATCAGTTTATCCAGCCGTTCTGGCGTAATGAAGCCGTCCTTCTCACCCATTTCCAGCAGCACTTCATGGGCGGCTTTGATGGTGCCGGACGCGCCCAGCGCGACGTTCCAGCCCTGAATGCGGAACTGCCAGGTTAACGTCTCCAGTTTTTGCGCAGCGGCCATTCGGGCGCGCTGGAAATTTTCCGGGCTGATGGCGCCGCCAGGAAAATAGATTTGTGCGAAACTGACGCACCCCATGCGACGGCTTTCGACCAGTTTGGGCTCGAAGTTTTCACCGATGACTAACTCCGTCGAACCCCCGCCGATATCGATCACCAGCTTGCGGCCTTTTTCCGGCTGCGTATGCTCCACGCCCATAAAAATCAGGCGGGCTTCTTCGTTACCGGAAATGATTTCGATCGGGTAGGGGATGACCTTCTCCGCGCGCTTCAGAAAATCGGTGGCGTTCAGCGCCTGGCGCAGGGTATGGGTGCCTACGATACACACGCTTGACGGGGAGAATCCCTGTAGGCGTTCGGCGAATAACGATAAGCAGCTTAACCCGCGTTCTATCGCTTCTTCACTTAACATATTGTCTTCGCCGAGACCATCCGCCAGATGTACGCGCTGTTTCAGCCGACCGATGATCTGCATGGCGCCATCCACCACGCGGGCAATGACCATATGAAAACTGTTCGAACCGAGGTCGACCGCCGCGAACTCCTGCGGCCGGGGTGTCTTGTCATGTATTGGCATAGCGTTAGTCAGGTTGCTCGAGTGATTTGATGTAGTCGTAAATCGCCAGTTGCGACTGCACCTTGCGACGATTTCCGCGCGGCACGTAGCGATTACTCAGTTCTTTATCTATGTAGCGGGCTTTTACCGTGTCGCTAAACAGGATGTCAATAATATCCAGCACGCGTTGCTTAAGACACGGGTCGAGCAGCGGCGCAGCAACTTCGATACGGTAATCGATATTTCTCGTCATCCAGTCAGCGGAGGAAAGATACACCTGCTTGTCGCCGCCGTTGGTAAAAATATAAACCCGGTCATGTTCGAGATAACGATCCACGATACTGATCACGCGGATATTGTCGCTAATGCCTTCCAGATTTGGAATCAGCGAACACATCCCACGAACCAGCAGATTGACCGGCACACCCGAGCTGGATGCGGCGTACAGACGGTCGACCAGCCCCTTATCCACCAGATTATTCAGCTTCAGCGTAATGCCGGAGGGGAGACCTTGCTGGGCGTTGGCGATTTCTTTATCGATCATCTCGTACAGCAGACGTCGTGAGTTCTGCGGAGAGACCAGCAAATAGTCGAACGTCACCGGGCGGTAAGGGTTCTCGATAAAGTTGAACACGCGACGGACTTCGTTCGTGATACGCGCATCGGCGGTCAGTAAGGAATAGTCGGTGTACAGGCGTGCCGTTTTTTCGTTGAAGTTCCCTGTGCCGATGTGCGCATAACGCACTACCTCATCGCCTTCTTTACGCGAGATGAGGAACAGTTTGGCGTGAATTTTCAGGCCTGGCGCCGAGAAGATCACATGCACGCCTGCTTCGGTCAGCCGCTTCGCCCAGTGGATATTCGCCTCTTCATCGAATCGCGCCTGCAATTCTACCACCACGGTGACTTTCTTGCCGTTATGGGCGGCGTGAATCATCGAGTCGATGATGCGTGAATCCTTCGCCACACGGTAGATGTTGATTTTGATCGCCAGCACGCTGGGGTCAAAGGAGGCCTGGCGCAGCAATTCCAGCACATGTTCGAAAGTGTGGTACGGATAATAGAGCAGAACGTCGCGCTCGCGAATGGCGTCGAACCCGTTGCGGAACTTCTCTTTATCGAACCAGAGATGGCGCAGTCGCGGCAGCGGCTTGTTCACCAGATTGGCTTTGCCCACGTTGGGGAAGCTAATGAAGTCTTTGAAGTTGTGATACCGGCCGCCGGGTACGATGGAGTCGTAGCGGGAGATGGTCAGCTTTTCACGCAGCACTTCCACCAGCGCGTTTGGCATATCGCGCTGATAAACAAAACGCACCGGCTCGGCGGTCAGGCGTTGTTTCAGGCTGGAGGACATCAGCTCCATCAGGCTCGATTCCATCTCGTGCACCAAATCGTATTCGGCATCACGGGTCATCTTCATTGAGTAGGCATTCAGCGCGTCGTAGTCAAAGAAGCCTTTGAAGATGTCGTCCAGGCAGTAGCGCAAAATGTTATCCAGCAGGATCATCGGCTTACGGCGGCGCGGCGCTTCCGGCGGCAGATTCACAAAACGCGGCACTTTGTCGGATGGAATTTCCAGCAGCGCGTAGCGGATAGCATCGCCACGAATAATCTCTACGGCCAGATAGGTGTAATCATCTTTCAGAAACTGAACTAAATCCGTTTCGCGATTGATCAGAATTGGCGTGATGTGTTGGCGTAAGTAGTGTTTAAAATAATGCCGCAACCAGCTTTGCTGGTTGGCCGACAGTTGGCGTTCGTTGATTAAGAAGATCTGATTACGCGCCATTTCCAGCAGCAATTCGTTGTACAGGCTGTCGAATTCCTGGTCGGCTTTTAGTACCCGGGACTGGATCTTACCTAGCAGATGGCGAGAATGAGAATTAGAACCCTGTTCTTCGCTGATTATGATGCGACGTTTCAGTTCGGCGAAACGAACTTTATAGAACTCGTCAAGGTTATTGGAATAGATGCCCAGAAAGCGCATGCGTTCAATAAGCGGATTTGATTTATCCGCAGCTTCCTGGAGCACGCGTTCGTTGAACGCTAACCAACTTAGCTCTTTCTCGATGTATAGTTTTTCCTGACCCATTACAACTCACACTCCGTTTTATTCACGGGACACTGCCTGATTATTATGGCGAGCATTGCGCTCAGATGTCCAACTGTGCCAGAAAAATATGACAATAAACCGTCAGATAAGCAAAGAGATGAGGAGAATTCCTGAGGCGTAGACCGGATAAAGCGTTGACGCGCCACCCGGTATTGAAACGTTGGATTGCCTGATGGCGCTTCGCTTACCCGTCCTGCGAGGGAATGTTATTACTCGGCGGCATAGCCTTGCGGCGGCAGGCGATTGCCATCCAGCCAGGCGGCGTTATCACGCATTTCCAGACGGCCATCCACAAACCAACTGACGACCAGCGGATAGATAGCGTGTTCCTGCGTCTGAACGCGGGCCGTAATTTCATCTTCGCTGTCGCCTTCAAAGACCGGAATCTTCGCTTGCAGAATAACCGGGCCGCCGTCGAGTTCATCGGTAACAAAATGGACAGAGGTTCCGTGTTCTTCATCGCCGTTTTCCAGCGCCTGACGGTGCGTATGCAACCCCGGGTATTTTGGCAGCAGGGAAGGGTGAATATTGAGTAGACGCCCCTCATAGTGGGCGACGAACGCGGGGCTCAGGATGCGCATATAGCCCGCCAGCACCACGAGATCGGGGGCGTAAGCGTCTATTTCACGCATCAGTTCGCGGTCAAACGCTTCACGGCTGGCGAATTGATCGGCCGTTAACGCATGTGCCGGAATTCCGGCCTCACGCGCGCGTTCAAGGCCGAACGCGTCGGCCTTGTTGCTGAATACTGCCCGAAGGGTGCCTTTGATTTTTTTCTCTTTGCAGGCATCGATAATCGCCTGCAAATTGCTTCCGTTGCCGGAAATAAGCACCACAAGATTCATCATTGAATAACCACGCGCTGTTCGGAATCAGAGGCTTTAATGATACCGATTTTCCAGGCGTTTTCACCTTTTGCTTTCAGCAGGGCGAGGGCGTTATCCACTTCCGCTTCCGGCAGGGCGATCACCATCCCGACGCCGCAGTTGAAGGTGCGATACATTTCATGCTGGCTGACGTTGCCTGCGGTTTGCAGCCAGTTGAAGACGGCTGGCCATTGCCAGGAAGATTCGTCAATCACCGCCTGGGTGTTGTCCGGCAATACGCGAGGAATATTTTCCCAGAAACCGCCGCCGGTCAGGTGGGCGATGGCGTGCACATCGACTTTTTCAATCAGTTCCAGAATGGACTTCACATAAATGCGGGTTGGCGCCAGCAGGTGATCGGCTAACGGTTTGCCTTCCAACTCGGTGTTTTCCGGGTCGCAGCCGCTGACTTCAACGATCTTGCGTACCAGAGAATAGCCGTTGGAGTGCGGGCCGCTGGAGCCAAGGGCAATCAGCACATCGCCATCGGCCACTTTGGAACCGTCGATAATTTCTGATTTTTCCACCACGCCGACGCAGAAACCGGCGACATCGTAATCTTCGCCATGATACATCCCTGGCATTTCAGCGGTTTCGCCGCCGACCAGCGCGCAGCCTGATTGCAGACAACCTTCGGCAATACCGTTGATCACGCTGGCGGCGGTATCGACGTCCAGCTTGCCGGTCGCGTAGTAATCCAGGAAGAACAGCGGCTCCGCGCCCTGAACGACCAGATCGTTGACGCACATCGCTACCAGGTCGATCCCGATGGTGTCGTGGCGTTTCAGATCCATCGCCAGACGCAGTTTTGTCCCTACGCCATCAGTGCCGGAAACCAGTACAGGCTCACGATATTTTTGCGGCAATGCGCACAGCGCGCCGAAGCCACCCAAACCACCCATGACTTCCGGGCGGCGAGTTTTCTTCACTACGCCTTTGATTCGATCAACCAGAGCATTACCAGCGTCAATATCAACACCGGCATCTTTATAGCTAAGAGAGGTTTTGTCGGTCACTGCTTAGGTCCCCACGCGTTACTTGCGGTGAAAATTAAATTCGGCGCAATTCTAACAGGGAAAGCAAACGTTTGCGAGCCTGCTCTGCATCCGTTTTTATCTGCCGAATTTTTCAGCGTTTTACCGTTGTGTACCCATTTGTTTGAACTGCTCCACGAAAATGAAACCGGGTTCATTACCGTGCTTGAAACCTGCGCCAGTTATGCACAGTATCGTACTGAAACCGGTTTCTGTTTTGCTTCGGGTTGTCAGCGTAGCGGCGTTAACATTGCAATTACAATGAGGGAAACGTATGTCTGGATTTAAAGCGAATTTCATGTGGGGCGGCGCCGTTGCCGCTCACCAGTTAGAAGGCGGCTGGCAGGAAGGCGGAAAGGGGATTAGCGTGGCGGATGTGATGACCGCCGGTGCGCATGGCGTTCCGCGGGAAATTACCGACGGCGTGATCGCCGGGAAAAATTATCCTAACCATGAGGCTATCGATTTCTATCACCGCTACAAAGACGATATTAAGCTCTTTGCCGAGATGGGCTTTAAATGTTTTCGCACCTCTATCGCCTGGACGCGCATTTTCCCGCAGGGGGATGAACTACAGCCGAATGAAGTGGGTTTGCAGTTTTACGACGCCCTGTTTGATGAATGCCTGAAGTACGGTATTGAGCCGGTGATTACGCTGTCGCATTTTGAAATGCCTTACCATCTGGTCACGGAATATGGCGGCTGGCGTAACCGTAAGCTGATCGATTTCTTCGTGCGCTTCGCGAAAGTGGTATTTACCCGCTATCAGCACAAAGTGAAATACTGGATGACCTTCAATGAGATCAACAACCAGGCCAATTATCACGAAGATTTCGCGCCGTTCACCAACTCGGGGCTGAAATACCTGCCGGGCGAAGATCGTGAACCGGTGATGTATCAGGCGGCGCACTATGAGCTGGTCGCCAGCGCGCTGGCGGTGAAAGCGGCGCGGGAGATCAACCCGGCATTGCAGGTTGGCTGCATGATCGCCATGTGTCCGATCTATCCGCTGACCTGCGCGCCGGACGATATGATGATGGCGATGAACGCGATGCACCGTCGCTACTGGTTTACGGATGTGCATGTGCGCGGGAAATATCCGCAGCATATCCTCAACTACTTTGCGCGTCGGGGCTTTGCGCTGGATATCACCGATGAAGATCGCGCAGCCCTGTTACAGGGCTGTGTGGACTATATCGGTTTCAGCTATTACATGTCTTTTGCCACGAAAGCGACCGCAGATAACCCACAGCTCGATTACGACGAAACGAAAAGTCTGGTCTCCAATCCGTATGTGCAGAAGTCGGACTGGGGCTGGCAGATCGATCCTGTGGGGTTACGCTACTCGCTCAACTGGTTCTGGGATCACTACCAGCTACCGTTGTTTATTGTCGAGAACGGCTTTGGGGCGATAGATATTCAGCAGGCAGATGGTTCCGTTGACGATCGGTACCGTATCGACTATCTCGCAGCGCACATTCGTGAAATGAAAAAAGCCGTTGTGGAAGATGGCGTTGATTTGATGGGCTACACCCCGTGGGGCTGCATTGATTTGGTGTCGGCGGGGACGGGCGAGATGAAAAAACGTTATGGCTTTATCTATGTCGATAAAAATAATGACGGCAGCGGGACGCTAGCGCGCCATCCGAAGAGATCTTTTGCCTGGTATCAAAATGTGATTAAAAACAACGGAGAAAACATTTAAAATTCAATGCGTTGTTATTCAGCCCCGCCATCTGTGCGGGGCGTGTTTTATACTCATTCTCCAGACGTATGTCACTTTGGTTGATCCATGTCAAGCATACGTTGTGTTGCGCCAGAGAGGAAAAGCGGTATAATCCGGCGATTTTTTTTGTGGTTGCCACTCGTCTGAGGAAAGGAGAAGAGTATGAAGATCGTGGAAGTCAAACACCCACTCGTCAAACACAAGCTGGGTCTGATGCGTGAAAACGACATTAGCACCAAACGCTTTCGTGAACTCGCCTCGGAAGTAGGCAGCCTGCTGACCTATGAAGCGACCGCAGACCTGGAAACCGAAACGGTAACCATCGACGGCTGGAATGGCCCGGTTGAAATCGAACAAATCAAAGGTAAAAAAATCACCGTGGTTCCTATCCTGCGTGCCGGTCTGGGCATGATGGAAGGCGTCCTGGAGCATGTGCCGAGCGCGCGTATCAGCGTGGTGGGCATCTACCGTAACGAAGAAACGCTGGAGCCCGTTCCGTACTTCCAGAAACTGGTATCCAACATCGATGAGCGTATGGCGCTGGTGGTTGACCCGATGCTGGCAACCGGCGGTTCAATGATTGCGACGATCGATCTGCTGAAAAACGCAGGCTGCCACAGCATTAAAGTGCTGGTGCTGGTTGCTGCGCCGGAAGGCATTGCGGCGCTGGAGAAAGCGCACCCGGATGTTGAGCTGTACACCGCATCGATTGATAAGGGACTTAACGAGCACGGATACATTATTCCGGGCCTCGGCGATGCCGGCGATAAGATCTTTGGTACGAAGTAAGTGAATGAATAATAAAGAGCCGACTTTAAGAGTCGGCTTTTTTTTGAATAAAACACCCATAACATACAACACTCAGAGGAAAACACTATGACGCGCCGTGCTATCGGGGTAAGTGAAAGACCGCCGCTTTTACAGACAATCCCGCTTAGTTTGCAGCATTTGTTCGCCATGTTTGGCGCAACCGTGCTGGTGCCAGTCCTGTTTCATATTAACCCGGCTACCGTTCTGCTGTTTAACGGCATCGGTACGTTGCTGTATCTCTTTATTTGTAAAGGTAAAATCCCTGCATATTTAGGGTCGAGCTTTGCCTTTATTTCGCCGGTTCTGCTGCTGTTGCCGCTGGGGTATGAAGTGGCGCTGGGTGGTTTTATCATGTGCGGCGTGCTGTTCTGCCTGGTCTCTTTTATCGTGAAGAAAGCCGGAACCGGCTGGCTGGACGTGATGTTCCCGCCTGCGGCGATGGGCGCAATCGTTGCTGTTATCGGTCTGGAACTGGCGGGCGTGGCTGCGGGTATGGCCGGGTTGCTGCCTGCTGAAGGGCAATCCCCGGATACCAAAACCATTACCATCTCCCTTGTGACCCTGGCGGTGACGGTCTTTGGCTCCGTGCTGTTCCGGGGTTTCCTGGCCATTATCCCGATCCTGATCGGCGTGCTGGCAGGCTATGCGCTGTCATTTGCAATGGGAGTGGTGGATACCGCGCCAATTGCCGAAGCGCACTGGTTCGCGCTGCCGACGTTCTATACGCCGCGCTTTGAATGGTTTGCCATTCTGACAATCCTGCCAGCGGCGCTGGTGGTGATTGCCGAACACGTAGGCCACCTGGTCGTGACGGCGAACATCGTTAAAAAGGATCTGGTTCGTGACCCTGGCCTGCATCGTTCGATGTTTGCCAACGGGTTATCAACGATGATTTCCGGGTTCTTCGGTTCTACGCCGAACACCACCTACGGTGAAAACATCGGTGTTATGGCGATCACCCGCGTGTACAGCACCTGGGTTATCGGCGGCGCGGCGATTTTTGCCATTCTGCTCTCCTGCGTGGGTAAACTGGCCGCTGCGATTCAGATAATCCCGCTGCCGGTAATGGGCGGCGTATCGCTGCTGTTGTACGGCGTGATCGGCGCATCCGGTATTCGCGTATTGATTGAATCAAAAGTCGATTACAACAAAGCGCAGAACCTGATCCTGACCTCGGTGATTTTGATCATCGGCGTCAGCGGCGCGAAAGTGCATATTGGCGCGGCTGAACTGAAAGGAATGGCGCTGGCGACCATCGTTGGGATCGGCCTGAGCCTGATCTTCAAACTGATCAGCGTTCTGCGCCCGGAAGAAGTGGTGCTGGATGCGAAAGACGCGGATACGCCGCAGCAATAATCCTGAAACCGGGCAGTGCTGCTGCCCGGTTCTATCGTGATGGAATTCTGTGGTAAACTCATCGCGATTTTATGGAATCCTGGATTGAGGTATCTCTGAACACTCCGGCACAGCTCTCTCTGCCACTTTATCTTCCTGACGACGAAACTTTCGCAAGTTTCTGGCCGGGGGATAACGCCTCTTTACTGGCTGCACTGCAAAACGTGCTGCGTCAGGAACATAGCGGATATATTTATCTCTGGTCGCGTGAAGGCGCGGGCCGTAGCCATCTGCTGCACGCGGCGTGTGCTGAACTGTCGCAACGCGGCGACGCGGTAGGCTATGTGCCGCTGGATAAGCGCACCTGGTTTGTACCGGAAGTGCTTGACGGCATGGAACATTTGTCGCTGGTGTGTATTGACAATATTGAATGTGTCGCCGGAGATGAACTGTGGGAAATGGCGATCTTTGATCTCTATAACCGCATCCTTGAGTCGGGAAAAACGCGCCTGCTGATCACCGGCGATCGTCCTCCACGTCAGTTAAAGCTGGGATTACCCGATCTGGCTTCTCGTCTGGACTGGGGGCAAATCTACAAGCTGCAACCTCTCTCTGATGAAGACAAACTCCAGGCGTTACAACTGCGCGCCAGACTGCGTGGGTTTGAACTGCCGGAAGATGTCGGGCGTTTTCTGTTGAAGCGGCTGGATCGCGAGATGCGTACGCTATTTATTACGCTGGATCAGCTCGATCACGCCTCAATCACCGCACAGCGTAAACTCACCATTCCGTTCGTTAAAGAGATTCTGACGCTGTAACGCTGCCGTTTTTGCCCGGTGACCGGGCAAAAAACTCAGGCAATATCTTCCAGTAAGTGCTCAACCAGCAGTGGAATCGGCCTGCCGGACGCGACGCTTCTGCCGTTTTCTCGCCATAGCGCTGTACCGCTAATATCCAGATGTGCCCACGGGATATCCGACGGGCAAAAATGATGCAGTAACCAGGCTGCGGAAGCGCTGATTGCCGCATTGTTCGTCGGCGTATTACAGAGATCGGCTATGGCGCTTTCGGTCTGCTTTTTCAGTCGTGCATCCAGAGGTAAAGACCAGACTTCATCTCCGCTCTGCCGTCCAGCCTCTGTTAGCGCCTGTCTTAACGCATCGTCCTGAGTCATCAGCCCGCTGAGTTCGTAGCCAAGCGCTTTCACCACCGCACCGGTCAAGGTTGCCATGTCGATGATATAACGGGCCTGCGGTTGTCGTTGGCTCGTCCATGCAATGGCGTCGGCCAGCACCAGTCGTCCTTCGGCGTCGGTGTTATTGATTTCCACTGTCATACCGTTGCAGGCGCGAGCAACGCTGCCAGGCTGCATTGCGTTCGGGCCGATCGCGTTTTCGGCCAGCGCCAGTACGCCCATTATGCGTACGGGCAGTTTTAACTCCGCAACCGTCAGGAGCAGTCCCAACACGTTGGCTGCGCCACACATGTCATATTTCATGGTGTACATACCCGCGCCCTCTTTCAGCCACAGGCCACCGGTATCAAACGTTATCCCTTTACCTATGTAGCAACGTACCGGGCCGTCACTTATGCCGTTGTAATGAATGGCAAGCAAACGCGGTGGACAGGTCGCTCCTTTGCCAACCGCATGGAGCAGTCCGAGACCTTGTTCAACAATTTGTTGTTCATCAAGGACTTCACAGTGCAACGCAGGAAAAGAGGCGCACAGGGTTTGTGCTTCGTTGACCACGAACTGCGGCGTACAGCAATCGGAGGGGGTATCCGCCAGCCGCCTCGCAGCGACCATGCCGTTGGCAATGGCCTGCTGCTGCCTGAACACTTTTTCACGTTTCTCGTGTTGTTCTGGCAGGCAGAACGCGGTGATATGGCGGATGCGAGTGGCGGTGGCATCCGTTTTTTTCAATTGTAAATCATTGAGCGTATACGCCTGATTAAACAGAAAACGCAGCAGCAGCGCCAGTACAGTGTCGTTTATTTCGGTGACATCAATCAGCACATTTTCGCTGACTGGCGAGGCCAGCAGCGGTCGTATCGCATTGAGTAAACCTTCGGTCAGGCTGTCCTGCCAGAGCGCATCAGGCAACAGGGTAATTCGCGTAAAAGGCGCGCAGCCGAAGCGGGTATCCGCTACTTTATCTTGCGCCAGTACGCGCATTTCCGCGAGCAGAGCGGAATCCCGCAATAAAGAACAGCCAGGAGGCGCGATAAGATGGCCTTGTGGTTGAACCTCTGCGGGTGAGCAAATCAGTTGGTATGAAATCATTTCTCTTCCTCGACTGGAGCACGTATCCGTGCGGCATAGTCTTGCATCCATTCTTCATCGACGGGGTGATAATGGGTTTTCTCGTGCTGGCGTTCGGTGCGAAATACGGTGAGCGGTTGGCGTGCGGTAGCGACAACGAACGAGAATGTTTTGATGTTAGTGGCTGCGCCAAACTCGCCTTTACGGTTCATGCAGACCACCGAGAGGTCGCCTGTGCGACCAAATCGCGACATCAATTTATCTTCCAGCTCAAACACGACAGAATCAGCCGCTTGTTGCGGTGTCATTCCCTGCGCCATGCGACGAACAATTTCATAGCTGGCGCAGCCTTTCATCAGATCTTCACCGACGCCCGTTGCCGTCGCCGCGCCGACTTCACTGTCGCAATAGAAGCCGGAACCAATAACCGGAGAGTCGCCAATGCGTCCGCGTTTTTTCATAAACAGGCCGCTGGTGGAGGTGGCAACGCTCATCGACCCCAGTTTATCCAGACCAATAATGCCAACCGTATCGTGGCCGTTATATGGACTTAAGCCTTTATCCAGCGTCTCCCGGCAGCGTTTTTGATAGTGCTGGATGGCTCTGTCGGTGAGCATGGTTTTATCCGCAAATCCCTGGCTCAGTGCCCATTCACGCGCACCCTGGCCAACCAGCAGACAGTTATAGCGCTGACGGCTTAACGCATGTGCGACGCGCACCGGGTTGGCAATATCCACCAGATTCCCGACCGCCCCAAACGCGAGAGTATCGCCGTCCATATAGGCGGCATCCAGTTCGACCTCGCCATTTTCAGTAGGCAGTCCGCCATAGCCCACGGATTTATAAAACGGAAAGTCCTCAACGGTTGCGACGGCGTCTACCACCGCCATTGCGACCGGGTTTCCCGCAGCCAGTACAGACGCGGATTCCGCCACACCTTCAAGCGCCATTCGCCAGGTTGCGATAATTCCCCACATGGTTTACTCCTGTTTTGCAAGTGGTGCATCGGGCTGTGTTACGGCAGCCCGTTCCGCCGCGCGGTACTGTTTATCGACGATCCGCATAAAGGGCAGATACAGCATTGCGCCAATCAGCAGGTTAATGAGCTGCATGACGCTGCCGCTAATATGTCCGGTAACGATAAAACCACTAATGACTGGCGGCAGCGTCCACGGAATAAAGACGCCCGTGGTGACGGCGACTGCGCCGAGCTTCATCGCGGTATACTGCACGGTGACCAGCACCAGCGGCACCAGGTTGAAGGGGATCAGCATTATCGGATTCATTATCACCGGCAGACCGAACAGAATCGGTTCGTTGATGTTGAACACAGACGCTCCGGCACCGAGCCGCGCCACTTCCCGCATGTTTTTACTGCGCGCAAAGAAAAGCATGGCTAACACCAGCGACAACGTTGCGCCCGCGCCGCCCATCCAAATCATGTCAAAAAACTGTTCCGTAATGATGTGTGGGGGTGTGGTGCCAGCCTGAATAGCCGCAATGTTGTCGGTCTGGTTTTCCATCCACAGCGGGCGGATGATGCCGTTAACCATTGAGCCGGAGTTAATACCGACCGACCACAAAATAGTGATGCTGAACACTGTCATCAGCGCGCCAAAGTAAGAGGTGCCGTAATGACGAACCGGTGTGGCGACCACTTCGTAAATAAACTGATGGATGGTCTGGTAATGGGTGTTTTCAAACAAGATGCGAATGCTCAGTACCAGTATCATGACCAGTAAAGCGGGGATCAGCGCGGCAAAAGATTCTTGCACCGCCGGTGGCACACCTTCTGGCATTTTGATCACCAGATTTTTACGCTTTAGCCAGCAGAAAAGTTCAGTCCATAGCAGTGAACCGATCATCGCGACGAACAATCCTTTTGTGCCAATCCATTCTACGGGGATCACGGTAATACCGCCGTTTTCCGCCACTTTGATAAACGGTGTAAGGATCAGAAAACAGACCAGCGCCAGAATGCCGCAGGAGATGCGATCTTCGCCGTAGTGTTCCGCCAGACGAAATGCGACCAGGAAACTGATAAACAGCGACATCGTTGAGAACACCGCGTTAAACGGGATCTCAATAATTGCACTCCAGCTCTCGCCAAAAGCCTGAGACATAAACTGCTGATAGTTTTGATTCGGAAACGAAGAGATCACCAGCAGAATAGAGCCGACGATAATAAACGGCATAAACGAAACGTATGCGCCACGAATCGCGCCGAGATGCCGCTGCTGAGCGGTTTTCGCCGCCAGAGGCATCAGTTTTGCTTCAAGAAATCCCAGAACATTGTTCATTGTGAACTCCGTACAAGATTAACTCACGTTGTGTGTGCTATGCATGAGGATTATCTGCGAAGGCGTGTGAACGAAAGGTGAAATAGCTCACAATGTGATCGCGATTAACATATAAATCTCATAAGATTAATTATCTGAAAATCGACAGGGATTCTTGCGATGGAAATAAAATTGCACGCCAATGCCACTACCACACCGCGTATTCGTCGTTATCTTCAGCAGTCTGAAAAAAGCGACAGAGAGCTTGCCGCCGAGCTTGGGATTTCTGTTACGACAGTGAGGCGATGGCGACATCGTGATCGGGTTAGTGATGGGCAAACTACGCCGAAGACGATATACAAAGCGATGAGACAAGAGCAGGTTATTCTGGTGAACGCCTTGCGTGACGCAACAGGTGCGCCGCTGGATGACCTCTTATTGTTGGTGAACGAGGTGCTGGGCATTGTTGTGTCGCGCGCGACGTTGAATCGTTATCTTAAACCGGCGACACCTCAGCGACAGCGGGCGTCGTTACAAGGGAAAAAAGCGTTAAAATCCGGGATGCTGCCGAATCATCTGGCGCTGTATCACCTTCCACTCTCGTTACATATGGACGACGGTGGCGAACATCATTTGTTCTGGGCGCGCGAGCCGATGAGCGGCTGGTGCTTTGCCCGACTGTATGCGGGTATTTCACCGCAGCGGGTCGTGGTCTGGCTGGATGAATTGCTGGAAACCTGCCCGGCTGATATACAATCTATTGAGACAAATATTTCTGATCGCATATGCCCGCAGCTAAAAACGCACCTGGCGACGCGCGGCATGTCATGCCAAATAACCGGTACGATTCCCGGTTGGGTGCCGGTGACAATACCGCTGAATGAGATTGTTCCCCGGCTAAATAGTGAATCTGCCAGCGAGCTGCTTATCCGCTTATGTGAATGCTACAACCGTGGTAAGACACAGAAAAAACTGGGGGATTGTACGCCGCAGGACTTTCTGGAAGCGCTGCGGCGCATGGATTAGCTCACTATTTCCAGCACCTGCTCCGGCGGGCGGCCAATACGCGCCTGACCGTTGGCGACGACAATCGGTCGCTCCATCAGTTTCGGGTTTTCCACCATCGCCTGAATCAGCGCCTCTTCGCTCAGGTGGCTGTCGGCCAGATTGAGAGACTTGTAGAGATCTTCTTTCTGGCGCATCAGTTCGCGTGCGCTGGACATCCCTAACATACGCAGCAGTTCACGCAGCGTTGCCGCGTCGGCAGGTGTTTCCAGGTAAAGCACCACTTCCGGTTCAACGCCGTTGGATTTCAGCAGGCTCAGCGTGTCGCGGCTCTTTGAACAACGCGGGTTGTGGTAGATTTTTACTGCATCAGACATGATTTCTCCTTTCGCGCGAACTGTAGGCCGGATAAGACGCGATAGCGTCGCCACTCGGCAACAGAACGAATACTACATTTTGGTGTATGGCTTAAAGCGTTCCTGCAACTGGCGAAGCTGGTCGATACGGGCATCGTAACGCGCCTGTTGCTGGCTGCCCAGCTTGACCTGAGAACTTGCGCTGCTGAGCATAGAGATCGCCTGATCCAGTCGCCCGGCCAGCGCATAGCCTTCGGCGCGTGCCGCCAGCTCCTGATCGCGGTTATTGAGCGCCGCTTCAGCCTGCGCCAGGAGATCCCAGCCGTTGCCGTCGTCTTTATTGTTGAAAGTGTAGCGATTGAGGATGGTCGTGGCTTCTCGGGCTTGCCCGCCCTGTAAATAAGCATTCGCCAGGTTTAGCTGCAATACCGGGTTTGCGCGCAGATCGCGGGCATTTTTCAGACGGTTAATCGCTTCGCTGGTTTTCTTCTGCCCCAGATCGATATCGGTCGCCAGGTCGAGATACCACGCGTTATTCGGTTCAGCCGTCAGCAACGGTTGCAGCGCTTTGCGAGCTTCGTCGTACTTGCTGGCTTCCATCGCCTGTAGCGCCCGGCCATATTGCGCCGCACGCTGTTGGCGCACGTTTCCTTTTTCCCATGCGTCGAGCAGGTCGCTGGTAAGCTGATTACGGCCAGAATTGTACATCCCCAGCGTACGCGCCTTCGCCAGATAAAAATCTTCAGACGACTCCACTACCACCGGGCGCATCTGGTTTGCACGGTTGCGGGCATCCGCCAGACGGCTTTCCGGCAGGGGGTGCGTCAGCAAAATTTCGGGAGGACGCGTGGAGTAGCGCGCCTGGTCGAGCAGTTTTTCCAGGAACGTCGGCATCGCTTGCGGATCGAACCCTGAACGTTGCAGCACCTGAATACCGATTCGGTCTGCTTCCTGCTCGTTTTGTTGGGTGAAGCTGATCATCCCCTGACGCGTTCCCGCCAGCGTACCGGTCAGCGCCGCCATACCGGCCTGTGGGCTGGCCATCGCCAGAAGAATAGAGCCTAAGGCGCCGACCCAGGTCAGCGGAGCGCTGCGCTTTTGATCTTCCATCGCGCGCGCCAGATGGCGTTGGGTTACGTGGGAAATTTCGTGCGCCATCACCGAGGCTAACTGACTTTCGTTATCGGAATAGCGAAAGAGCGCGGAATGCAGCACAACGTTGCCGCCGAAAAAGGCGAAGGCGTTGATTTCGTCGTTGTTAATCAAAAAGAAATGGAACGGCGTTTTCACGGAGTCCGCATGAGAGACTAAACGCATCCCCAGCGCGTTGATGTACTGACTCAACAGCGGATCGTTGATCAACGGCGCGCTGCCGCGCAACTGGCGAACGTAATAGTCGCCCATTTGCATTTCCTGACCGATAGAAAGCGTGCTTCCTGCTGAGGTCCCCATATCCGGTAGCGTGTCTGCGGAATCTGCAAACGCGGGGGCTACCTGACCGATAGTCAGCGCAGCGATGAGGGTAGCAACCAGGTTTTTCTTCAACAGCCTGAACATAGACCTCTGTCCTGTTTTCTTTAATATAGCCATTTGACCGATGCCGCGACGTATCGTTCCGCCACGCCAGCACAGGGAGTGTAACTGCGAAACCCGGTGGTGAATACCCCGCTCAAATGACTTTTCAGTTTCCTGAATCAGCAACAAAAAGCGAAGTCTTTTTTGTGACATTTAGATACAATTCGGGATCGCAATCCCGCTATTGAGGTTCAGGGAACGGTTTCTATGCTTGAGATGTTGATGCAGTGGTATCGCCGTCGTTTTAGCGACCCGGAGGCGATCGCCTTGCTGGTTATCCTGGTTGCCGGTTTTGGCATCCTTTTCTTTTTCAGTGGGCTTCTGGCGCCGTTGCTGGTGGCTATTGTCCTCGCTTACCTGCTGGAGTGGCCTACGGTCCGTCTGGAGGCGATTGGCTGCTCCCGGCGTTGGGCCACCTCAATCGTACTGATTGTGTTTGTCGGCATTTTACTGCTGATGGCGTTTGTCGTGATGCCGGTGGCCTGGCAGCAGGGGATCTATTTGATTCGCGATATGCCGGGTATGCTCAATAAGCTCTCTGATTATGCCGCCACGTTACCCCGCCGTTATCCGGCGCTGATGGATGCCGGGATCATTGATGCTATGGCGGAAAACATGCGCACCCGGATGCTGACGTTAGGTGATTCGGTCGTGAAATACTCCCTGGCCTCTCTGGTCGGGTTGTTGACGCTGGCGGTGTATCTGGTGCTGGTGCCGCTGATGGTCTTCTTCCTGATCAAAGATAAAGAGCAGATGCTGAATGCCGTGCGCCGGGTTCTGCCGCGCAATCGCGGTCTGGCCGGGCAGGTCTGGATGGAGATGAACCAGCAGATCACCAACTATATTCGTGGCAAAGTGCTGGAGATGGTGGTGGTTGGTGTGGCGACCTGGCTTGGCTTCCTGCTCTTTGGTCTCAACTACTCGCTGCTGCTGGCGGTTCTGGTTGGATTCTCGGTATTAATCCCCTACATCGGCGCGTTCGTGGTGACCATTCCGGTGATTGGCGTGGCGTTATTCCAGTTTGGCCTCGGAACGGAGTTCTGGAGCTGCTTCGCCGTGTATCTGATCATTCAGGCGCTGGATGGAAACCTGCTGGTGCCGGTACTGTTTTCAGAAGCCGTCAACCTGCACCCGCTGGTGATTATTCTGTCGGTGGTGATTTTCGGCGGTCTGTGGGGTTTCTGGGGCGTGTTCTTCGCCATCCCGCTGGCGACGTTAATTAAAGCCGTGGTACATGCCTGGCCGGACGGACAGGTCAGCGACGGTTAAGCACGATTTTCACTCTGCCCGGTGGCGCAACGTCATCGGGCGTTCTACGTTTTATCCGCTTTCTCCTTTCCTGAACGTTTTCCGAATGTGCTGTCCCGCCCTCCTTTTTTGCTTTCAACTTACCGGTATAGATGGTTTTTTAATCTCACAAGGACAAGACCAACCGGAGAAAAAAATGGGTCATCAGATGCACACGCAGCAAAAAGTGGGATGGGGCGGTTATCTCGCCTTTTTTATTACCATTATCCTTTTTTCAGGCATGTTCGCGAAAAGTACAGAATGGTGGCGAGTGTTTGATTTTACCGTGCTCAATGGCGCGTTTGGCCTGGTTAACGCGGCAGGCGACACGGCGGTTTCATTTCGCGGCACTGGCGGTACAGGGGCGAGAGACGGCTTTTTATTCGCACTGGAGCTGGCGCCATCGGTTATTTTATCGCTCGGCATTATTTCCGTGACGGAAGGGCTGGGCGGACTGCGCGCCGCACAGCAGTTGATGACGCCGATACTCAGGCCGATCCTGGGCATCCCCGGCATTTGCTCCCTGGCGCTTATCGCCAATTTGCAAAATACGGATGCCGCCGCCGGGATGACCAAAGAGCTGGCGGAAGAGGGCGTGATTACCGAACAGGAACGGGCGATTTTCGCCTGCTGGCAGACAAGCGGCAGCGCGATTCTGACGAACTACTTCTCATCAGGCGCCGCGCTATTTGCCACGATAACCGTACCGGTTATTACGCCGCTGGCGGTCATTTTAGTCTTCAAATTTATCGGTGCGAACCTGTTGCGGGTGTGGATCGCGCAGCTTGAACATCGTCGTATGAAACAGGAGGCCTGAAATGAGCGCACAGGTACGTAAAAACGTCATGGATCTGTTTATCGACGGCGCGCGGCGCGGTTTTACCATTGCCACCACCAGCCTGTTGCCCAACGTCGTCATGGCCTTTGTCATTATTCAGGCGCTGAAGGTGACGGGGTTGCTGGATATCGTCGGGCGAGTGTGTGAACCGGTAATGGCGCTATGGGGTTTGCCGGGAGAATCGGCGACCGTTTTGCTGGCTGCGGTGATGAGTATGGGCGGCGGCGTGGGCGTCTGCGCCAGCCTGGTGGTTACTGGCGCGCTGTCCGGTCACGATGCCACTGTGCTGTTACCCGCCATTTACCTGATGGGCAACCCGGTTCAAAATGTAGGGCGCTGCCTGGGAACGGCGGGCGTTCATCCGCGTTATTACCCGCATATTATTGCGGTGTGCGTGATTAATGCCCTGGTCTCTATTTGGGTAATGCAGGCTATTGTTTAAAAAGGACTATCATGGACTGTTCCATTCTTAATCTGACGCTTTTTCAGCGCGGACACGTATATGCCCCGGACGATCTGGGCCAGCAGGACATTCTGGTTGCCAACGGCAAAATTGTCGCTATTGCGCCGACTATCGCTGCGAAAGACTTCCCCGGTTGCCAGCAGATCGATCTTCACGGTGATATCGTCTGCCCGGGATTTATCGATCAGCATGTTCATCTCATCGGCGGTGGCGGCGAAGCCGGGCCGCATACCCGTACGCCAGAGGTGCGGCTGTCACGGTTGGTTGAAGCCGGTATCACCTCCGTTGTCGGGCTGCTGGGAACGGACGGCATCACCCGCCATCCTGAATCTCTGCTGGCGAAAACGCGCGCGCTGGAATATGAAGGGATCAGCGCATGGATGTTAACGGGGGCGTATTCTCTGCCCTCGCCAACCATCACCGGGAGCGTCGATCGCGATGTGGCGTTGATCGATAAAGTGATTGGCGTGAAATGTGCCGTCTCCGATCATCGTTCTTCGGCGCCGAATTCCGCCGCGCTGGCGACAATGGCGGCGCAGTCCCGCGTGGGGGGATTACTGGGCCAGAAGCCGGGAATCAGCGTCTTTCATATGGGCGACAGCCCACACATGCTGGAACCGCTGTACGATATTCTCGCCAACGCCGATGTCCCTATCACGAAACTGCTGCCGACGCATGTTAACCGTGCCGAACCGCTGTTCCAGGCGGCGCTGGAATACGCGCTTGATGGCGGCTACATCGATATTACCAGCAGCATTGATGAACCGATCGATCCGGCGACGGCCATCGTGACAGCCTTGCGCCATGAGGTTCCGCTGTCGTGCATTACCCTGAGTTCTGATGGCAACGGCAGCCAGCCGGAATTTGATGAGCATGGAAATTTGACGGGCATTGGCGTGGCGGGTTTTGAGTCGCTGATCGGCACGCTGCGTCAGTTAGTTACGCAGCATAAACTGCCGCTGGAGCAGGCGCTGCGCCCGCTTACCCGCACCGTCGCGGAATTTCTTGGCTTTGAGCATAAAGGACGTCTGGCAGCAGGTTGTGACGCCGACATTCTGGTGCTGAATCAGGCGCTGGAAGTCAGCCATCTGTGGGCGAAAGGCAAAGCGGTGGTGAAAGACGGTAAAGCGTGCGTGAAAGGAACGTTTGAATAAACGACGCGTATGCCGGATGGCGGCGTAAACGCCTTATCCGGCCTACGGGGTTGTCGAATCCAGGCCTGATAAGACGCGTTAGCGCCGCATCAGGCTTTATCCGGCAAAACGTAAATCAGGCGTTTTCTTTCAGCCAGTTCAGCACCACATCGTGGTGGTTACTGGTTTTAAAGTCGTCAAATACGTGTTCGATCTTGCCGTCAGCGTCGATCAGGAAGCTGATGCGATGGATGCCGTCGTAGGTTTTCCCCATAAAGGATTTTTCCCCCCAGACGCCGAATTGCTCGCAGACCTGATGATCCTCATCGGACAGGAGCGTAAAGTTAAGCAGCTCTTTTTCGGCGAAACGAGACAGTTTTTCAGGTTTATCGGTGCTGATCCCCAACACGTCTACGCCTGCTTTTTTCAGATCGTCCATGTTATCGCGTAAACCACAGGCCTGTACGGTACAGCCGGGCGTCATGGCTTTAGGGTAGAAATACACCAGTACGCGCTGTCCCTGGAAGTCGGTCAAATTTACTTGTTCTCCGTCTTGATCCGGCAAGCTAAATTTCGGTGCGATGTCACCGGCTTTCAGTGGATTCATTACTTAACTCCATCCTGTTCATCATGTTGTGAGTAATTAACAACGTTAATACTGCCTTGCGCATTGAGTTCTGTACATAGTGCTTTAAAGGCATGCTCAATATTTACGGCATCATGGGATGCCGGACTGTGCGCGGTGATTTGAACAAACAGCTGTGCAGCCTTTTCATTTTCAGCAGGTTGCGTGCGGGAGACCAGCTCAGCGATGTTCATCTGATGGCTGTCGAAAAGCGCGGTAAAACGTTCAATTAAATGCGGAGAATCTTCCACCTCGACCTGTACCCATACCGTTGCGGGCATGGCCGGACGGGGGCGAGCAGTGGTGCGCTTCATCACAATCAATAAATCCAGCTCTGCGCCTTTCAACGGCAAGGTTGATTCAATCAGGGTGATGGCGTTCCAGGAGCCAGACAGCAGCATGATAAACGTGAATTCATCGCCCAACATGGCCAGTCGGCTGTCTTCGATATTACAGCCGCAGCTGCTGACATGGCGGGTGATAGTATTCACAATTCCCGGGCGATCGGCACCCAGCGCAGTGATAACCAGGTAATGTTGTGATGACGATGTCAAACCGGTTCTTCCTTTGAGAGGTGAGGTAATCATAAGGAAAGCATAAAAAAAACCTGCATACAATAATCAGAAGGGCTATGGTCTCTTGCTTTTATTGTCGTACCAAACGTACCATTGAGAAACTTGTTTGCACAGAGGATGGCCCATGTTCACGGGAAGTATTGTCGCGCTTGTTACACCGATGGATGAAAAAGGTAATGTCTGCCGGTCAAGCCTGAAAAAACTGATTGATTATCATGTCGCCAGCGGTACCTCGGCGATTGTTTCTGTTGGCACCACCGGCGAATCCGCCACGCTGAGCCATGACGAGCATGGCGATGTGGTCATGATGACGCTGGAGCTGGCGGACGGGCGTATTCCGGTTATCGCCGGAACGGGCGCGAACGCGACGGCGGAGGCCATTAGCCTGACGCAGCGTTTCAACGACAGCGGCGTTGTCGGTTGCCTGACAGTGACGCCTTACTACAACCGCCCGACTCAGGAAGGTCTGTTCCAGCATTTCAAAGCCATCGCTGAACATACTGACCTGCCGCAAATTCTGTATAATGTGCCGTCCCGTACAGGCTGCGATATGCTGCCGGAAACCGTCGGCCGTCTGGCGAAAGTAAAAAATATTGTCGCAATCAAAGAGGCGACAGGGAACTTAAGTCGGGTTCACCAGATCAAAGAGCTGGTTTCAGACGATTTTATTCTGCTCAGCGGTGATGATGCGACCGGGTTGGACTTCATACAGCTCGGCGGTCATGGCGTGATTTCCGTTACCGCGAACGTTGCGGCGCGTGATATGGCGGAAATGTGCAAACTGGCGGCGGAAGGTCGTTTTGCCGACGCGCGGGTGATTAATCAGCGTCTGATGCCGTTACATAACAAACTATTTGTCGAACCCAATCCGATCCCGGTGAAATGGGCATGTAAGGAGTTGGGACTTGTGGCGACCGATACGCTGCGCTTGCCGATGACGCCGATCACCGATACGGGTCGTGAGATTGTCAAAGCGGCGCTCAAGCATGCCGGTTTGCTGTAAAGTTTAGGGAGATTTGATGGCTTACTCAGTACAAAAGTCGCGCCTGGCCAGGGTTGCGGGTGTTTCGCTCATTATGCTGCTCGCGGCCTGTAGCTCTGACTCGCGCTACAAGCGCCAGGTGAGCGGTGATGAATCCTATCTGGAAGCCGCGCCGCTTGCTGAACTTCATGCGCCAGCAGGGATGATTCTGCCGGTAACGACGGGCGACTATAACATTCCGGTGACCAACGGCAGCGGCGCTGTCGGCAAAGCGCTGGACATTCGTCCGCCTGCTCAGCCGTTAGCGCTGGTGACCGGCGCGCGTACCCAGTTTACGGGCGATACCGCAACCTTGCTGGTGGAAAATGGTCGCAATACCAACCTGTGGCCGCAGGTTGTCAGTGTGATTCAGTCCAAAAACTACACGATTGAAAAACGTGATGACGCCAGCCAGACCCTGACGACCGATTGGGTTGAATGGAACCGTCTGGATGAAGACCAGCAGTACCGTGGACGTTATCAAATCTCGGTGAAACCGCAGGGTTATCAGCAGGCTGTAACGGTGAAACTGGTGAATCTGGAACAGGCTGGCAAGCCTGCCGCAGATGCCGCTTCGCTACAGCGTTATAGTGCTGAGATGATGAACGTAATCTCGGCGGGTCTGGATAAAACCGCCACCGACGCTGCGAACGCCGCGCAAAACCGTTCTGCCGCCACGATGGATGTGCAGAGCGCCGCAGATGACACCGGTTTGCCAATGCTGGTCGTCCGTGGGCCGTTCAACGTGGTGTGGCAGCGTCTGCCAGCCGCGCTTGAAAAAGTGGGCATGAAAGTGACCGACAGCACGCGTTCTCAGGGCAGCCTGGCAGTGACCTACAAACCGCTGTCTGACAGCGGCTGGCAGGATCTGGGCGCAACCGATCCGGGGCTGTCGTCCGGCGACTATAAATTGCAGGTGGGCGATTTAGACAACCGCAGTAGCCTACAGTTTATCGATCCGAAGGGGCATACCCTGACGCAGAGCCAGAACGACGCGCTGGTTGCCGTCTTCCAGGCAGCGTTCAGCAAGTAAAAATTGAGGGGCTGGAGCAATCCAGCCCTTTTTTCTGATATGATACGCAAACGTGTGCGTCAGCAGAAAAACGCAATTTTTACCGTAATTTCGCCCCCAGGCTGTAGGTCGGATAAGGCAACGCCGCCATCCGGCAAAGTGTGGCAGAAAATGAATTTTTATCGTTAATTCACACCAGGAGTAATAAAGATGCAAAAGCAAGCTGAGTTGTATCGTGGTAAAGCGAAGACCGTATACAGCACGGAAAACCCGGACCTGTTGGTGCTCGAATTCCGCAATGATACGTCAGCAGGGGATGGCGCGCGCATTGAACAGTTTGATCGCAAAGGGATGGTGAACAACAAGTTTAACCATTTCATCATGACCAAACTGGCAGAAGCGGGCATCCCGACCCAGATGGAGCAGCTGCTGTCCGATACCGAGTGTCTGGTGAAAAAGCTGGATATGGTGCCGGTCGAGTGCGTGGTGCGTAACCGTGCGGCTGGTTCTCTGGTCAAGCGTCTGGGCATTGAAGAAGGCATCGAACTGAACCCGCCGCTGTTCGACCTGTTCCTGAAAAACGATGCGATGCACGATCCGATGGTCAACGATTCTTACTGCGAAACCTTCGGCTGGGTGAGCAAAGAGAATCTGGCGCGCATGAAAGAGCTGACCTACAAAGCCAACGACGTGCTGAAAAAGCTGTTTGACGATGCCGGTCTGATCCTGGTCGATTTCAAACTGGAGTTTGGTCTGTACAAAGGCGAAGTAGTGCTGGGCGATGAATTTTCCCCGGACGGCAGCCGCCTGTGGGACAAAGAGACGCTGGATAAAATGGACAAAGACCGTTTCCGCCAGAGTCTGGGCGGCCTGATCGAAGCCTATGAAACCGTCGCACGTCGCCTGGGCGTGCAGTTAGATTAATTCTTCCCCCGTCAGCATCAACCGGAGAGTCAACGCTCTCCGGTTTTTATCTACCACCATTATTCTAATGGTAATCTTGCGCTGAACCGCCTACGATCATCATCATAATGAATAGTATGTTGAGGTGATTATGCGCTGGCAAGGGCGTCGTGAAAGTGACAATGTAGAAGACAGACGCAATAGCTCCGGCGGCCCGTCAATGGGCGGGCCGGGTTTTCGTTTGCCCAGCGGCAAAGGCGGAATCATTCTGCTGATTGTCGTGCTGGTGGCGGGCTATTACGGGGTGGATCTTACCGGTTTAATGACCGGGCAGCCGATTTCTCAGCAGGAAACGACGCGTTCGATCAGTCCAAATGACGACGAGGCCGCGAAGTTTACCTCCGTCATTCTGGCGACCACAGAAGATACCTGGGGTCAGCAGTTTGAGAAAATGGGGCGCACATATCAGCAGCCTAAGCTGGTGATGTACCGTGGCGCGACGCGCACAGGATGCGGTGCGGGTCAGTCCGTAATGGGGCCGTTCTATTGCCCGGCGGATGGCACGGTCTACATCGATCTTTCCTTCTACGATGACATGAAAAACAAACTGGGCGCGGATGGCGATTTTGCCCAGGGTTACGTTATCGCCCACGAAGTGGGGCACCATGTGCAAAAACTGCTGGGCATCGAACCGAAGGTCCGTCAGCTGCAACAGACCGCATCGCAAGCGGAAGTGAACCGACTCTCCGTACGTATGGAGCTACAGGCGGATTGCTTCGCGGGCGTCTGGGGGCACAACATGCAGCAACAGGGCGTGCTGGAATCCGGCGATCTGGAAGAAGCGTTGAATGCGGCGCAGGCGATTGGCGACGATCGTCTGCAACAACAAAGTCAGGGACGCGTGGTGCCGGACAGCTTCACTCACGGCACTTCCGAGCAGCGCTATACCTGGTTTAAACGCGGTTTTGATAGCGGCGATCCGGCGCAATGTAATACCTTCGGCAAAGGTTTTTAACATACCGGGGCAGGGATGTCTGACAATGACGCATTGCGGGCGCTAACCGCACAAATGGCGCAGGAAGGGATTCGTCGGCTGCTGGTGCTCAGCGGCGATGCGTCCTGGTGTCGTGAACGGGCGCTGGCGCTGCGAGAAGCATTGGCTGGTGACTGGCTGTGGGTGGCAACTGATGCGCCCGCCGCGCCGCACTGTACGCCGCAGGCGTTACAAACGCTACTGGGACGCGAGTTCCGCCACGCGGTTTTTGATGCGCAGTTGGGGTTTGATGCCTCGGCATTTGCGGCGCTGAGCGGCACGCTGCGAGCCGGAAGCTGGCTGGTGCTGCTGACGCCGCCGTATTCTGCATGGGAATCCCGTCCCGATGCGGATTCGCTGCGCTGGAGCGACTGCCCGCAACCTGTTGCAACGCCACATTTTATCCAGCACCTCAAACGCGTGATGTCCCGTGACGAGCAGACGCTGCACTGGCAGCAGTCTCAACCGTTTTCATGGCCGCGCTTTCCTGCCCGTCCCCACTGGCGACCCGCTACGGGTGAACCACAGCCTGAGCAGGCCGCGATTTTGCAGCATCTGCTGCGGATGCCGCCCGGCGTGGCCGTCGTTACGGCGGCGCGTGGGCGGGGTAAATCGGCGCTGGCCGGGCAGTTAATTTCGCGGATGAGCGGGACGGCCATTGTAACTGCGCCGTCGAAAGCGGCGACGGACGTGCTGGCGCAGTTTGCCGGTGAGAAATTTCGCTTTCTCGCTCCTGATGCGCTGTTGGCGGGTACGGAGACGGCCGACTGGCTGATTGTCGATGAAGCGGCGGCAATCCCTGCGCCGCTGCTGCATCGCCTGGCGTCGCGTTTTTCACGCATATTGTTGACCACCACCGTTCAGGGCTATGAAGGGACGGGACGCGGTTTTCTGCTGAAGTTCTGCGCCCGTTTTCCTCATCTCCGGCGTTTTGAACTGCGACAGCCTGTTCGCTGGGCGCAGGGGTGCCCGCTGGAACAATGGGTCGGCGAAGCGCTGATATTCGACGACGAGACGTTTGCCCATGCGCCGCAGGGGGCGATTCGGTTCTCCGCTTTTACGCAGGCGCTCTGGCATACCGGGCCGACGCAGCCGCTGGCGGTGTATCAGCTGCTTTCCGGCGCGCACTACCGCACCTCTCCGCTCGATCTGCGCCGTATGATGGATGCGCCGGGGCAGCATTTTCTCGGCGCTTTTACGGCTGAACGAGTGGCGGGGGCCGCCTGGCTGGTGGAAGAGGGCGGACTATCGGCCGCGATGAGCCAGGCCGTGTGGGCGGGCTATCGTCGCCCGCGCGGAAATCTTGTCGCGCAGTCGTTGGCCGCTCATGGCGGCGATCCGCTGGCGGCGACGCTGACCGGGCGTCGGGTGAGCCGTATTGCCATCCACCCGGCCCGCCAGCGGGAAGGGATTGGGCAGCAGCTGATCGCTGAAGCATACGACGGCGCCAGCCAGTGCGACTATCTCTCCGTCAGTTTTGGTTATACCGCCGAACTCTGGCGATTCTGGCAGCGTTGCGGTTTTGTACTGGTGCGGATGGGGAACCACAAGGAGGCGAGCAGCGGCTGTTATACGGCGATGGCTTTGCTGCCCATCAGCGAGGCCGGCGCGCGGCTGGCGCACCGCGAGCACCAGCGTCTGCGCCGGGATGCGGAGATCCTTGCTCGCTGGAACGGCGAAGCGATCCCGGTTATCCCGCTGAAAGCGTCTACGCTTAATGATGATGACTGGGATGAACTGGCGGGCTTTGCGTTTGCCCATCGACCGTTGCTCACGTCGTTAGGCTGTCTGAGTCGACTGCTTGAGTGCTGCGAGCTGGCGCTCCCCGCGCTGCGTGGACGCCTGGAGGAGAAGTGCAGCGACGCGAATCTTTGTATCCGGCTGGGTTTGCCTGGGCGTAAAGCGCTGCTTGTCGCTCAGCGTCGGGAAGTCGCCCATGCGCTTACCGCGCTGGATGACGAACGGGCGCAGCGGTTACGCGAACGCGTTTTGCAATGGCAATTTTTTCACTAACTCCTTCAATTTCCTGGCATGGTCATTGTGATTAAGCGGCGTAGAATCTGTTCTATCAGTTAAGGAGATCGCCATGAAACATGACCATTTTGTTGTTCAAAGCCCCGATAAACCCGCGAAACAACTGCTGTTGCTGTTTCATGGCGTGGGCGATAACCCGGTCTCAATGGGAGAAATTGGCTCCTGGTTCGCACCGTTATTTCCAGAGGCGCTGGTGGTCAGCATTGGCGGCGCGGAACCTTGTGGCCCGGCGCCTGGGCGTCAGTGGTTTTCGGTTCAGGATGTGACGGAAGAGAACCGCCAGGCGCGGGTTGATGCGATTATGCCGGTGTTTATCGAGACGGTTCGCTACTGGCAGAAACAGAGCGGCGTTGGGCCGGAGGCTACCGCGCTGATTGGGTTTTCGCAGGGGGCGATTATGTCTCTTGAAAGCATCAAGGCCGAGCCGGGTCTGGCATCGCGCGTGATTGCTTTCAACGGACGCTACGCCAGCTTGCCGGAAACCGCCACGACCGCCACAACGGTACATTTGATTCACGGCGGTGAAGACCGGGTGATTGAGTTATCTCATGCGGTTGCCGCACAGGAAGCGTTAGTCCGTGCCGGAGGCGATGTGACGCTGGATATCGTCGAGGATTTAGGCCATGCGATTGACGATCGCAGTATGCAGTTTGCGCTTGACCATTTGCGCTATACCGTGCCGAAACACTACTTTGATGAAGCGTTGAGCGGCGGTAAGCCGAATGATGATGATATTATTGAAATGATATAAGCCGGAACTGAACCGTAGGCCGGATAGGGCAAAGCCGCCATCCGGCATTCAGACTGTATGTTGCCTGATGGCGACACGCTTATCAGGCCTACAGGTTTATCTGACTATTTCTTTGGCTGATCTTTCTTCGGCCAGTCGTCGTCATCGTCCCACTTATCGTTAAAATCACGATGCGGGGGCAGCTCCGGTTTATTGGCGAGGAATTTTTTGTGATCGACCCGCTTGAGGTCTTTGATCACATTGATCAGTACGCCCACCAAAAACACCAGCACCAGAATCCACCAATATTTTGCCAGCCAGTCCATGCTTATTTCCTCTTACAGGAACACGCGTCAGGCGACGAGTTGTTCCATAATACGTTGATACATGCGGGCAAGCAGTTGCAGATCGGCTGCATTAACACATTCATTAATTTTATGAATGGTGGCGTTGACCGGCCCGAGTTCGACTACCTGCGCCCCCATACGCGCAATAAAACGCCCGTCGGACGTTCCACCCGTAGTGAGTAACTGCGGTTTTATCTCATTATAGTGCTCAATGGCGTTCACCACCGCATCCACCAGCTTGCCGCGCGCCGTCAGGAACGGCTGGCCGGAAAGCCACCAGTCCACCGTGTAGCGTAATTGATGTTTATCCAGCAGCGCGTGAACGCGCTCTTTGAGAGTCTCATCGGTCAGTTCGGTGCTGAAGCGGAAATTGAACTGAATAAACAGCTCGCCCGGAATGACGTTATTGCTGCCGGTGCCAGCCTGAATGTTGGCAATCTGCATACTGGTCGCCGGGAAAAATTCATTTCCCTGATCCCACTCGATCGCCACCAGTTCATTCAACATCGGCGCTGCGCGATGCACCGGGTTATCCGCCAGATGGGGATAAGCGACGTGCCCCTGCACACCGTGGATCGTCAGGTTACAGGTCAGCGACCCGCGACGGCCATTCTTGACCACATCACCGACGATTTCAGTGCTGGACGGTTCGCCGACCAGGCAATAATCCAGACGTTCGTTACGCGCCATCAGCGTTTCGACCACCTTCACGGTGCCGTTTTTCGCGCTGGCTTCTTCATCCGAGGTGATAAGGAACGCCAGACGCCCCTGATGATCTGGATGCTGGGCGACAAAACGTTCAGCCGCAACGACCATCGCCGCCAGAGAGCCTTTCATGTCTGCCGCACCACGGCCAAACAGCATTCCGTCGCGGATTGTCGGTTCAAAAGGCGGGTTGATCCAGCGATCGACATCACCCGCAGGTACGACATCGGTATGCCCGGCAAAAGCCAGCGTTTCGCCTTGTCCGCGCCATGCCCAAAAATTCTGTGTATCGCCAAAATCCATATGCTCAACGGTAAAACCGATTGCACGCAGGCGTTCAATCATTAACGCCTGGCATCCTGCGTCATCTGGACTCAGGGAAGGGCGGCGAATAAGCTGCTGTGTCAGCTCAATAACCGGGCACGACATAGACTACACCTCATCAAAAAACTGCTGATAACTGGATTCGCTAAAACCCAGCAGCATAGGCTTCCCGGTCGCACAGAGCAATGGGCGTTTGATAATTGCTGGCATTTCAGTCATTAATGCTGCGGCGGACGCCGCATCCGTGATGCCGTTACGCGTGGCTTCATCAAGTTTACGCCATGTCGTTCCGCGCGTATTCAGCAAGGGCTGCCAGCCTGACTCCGCAATAAACGTATTCAATAACGCGGCATCGATTCCGTCTGCGCGGTAATCGTGAAAGCGGTAGTCAATACCGTGAGCCTCCAGCCAGCGTCGCGCCTTTTTAATCGTGTCACAATTTTTGATGCCGTAGACGGTGATCATGTTGAATCCTTTTACGCGAATTACGAATAATTAAGCAATATTATCGTGGTATCCGTCAGTGCGGAACTGCCATATACCGGTTATTTATCATGACATAATAAACGGTAAATATAACATTGTTGAACTCTTGTGAATAATAATTCTGAAATGTTGCTTAATAAGCATCTCATCGGGAAGTATAAATCCAGCGAGCTGCAATAGGCTGTTTCTTAACTGAAATGAGCGCGGTTTTCAGAAGTGGATTAATGTTTCAAAATATTGCAGTAAGTCACATAAAATTTATGGTTACAGGGTCATAGTAATGCCATGAACCCCATTCACCGGAGGATGTAATCACTGCAATCGGTTAAATTATCTTCTCTTGAGGATAATGTTTTCGTAGAATAGCCATAATAATAAGAGAGGTTGTTATGATTGAACGTGAACTGGGGAACTGGAAAGATTTTATCGAAGTTATGCTTCGCAAATAAATTTCTGGAAGATATCCTGATCCTGAAAAGGATAAGAAAAAGGCGACTCAAAGTAAGTCGCCTTTTTTGTGTCTTATTCCGGCTTCGGTTTCAGCGGGAAGCGGCGACGCACCAGCACAAAGAACAGCGGTACGAAGTAAATCGCCAGGATGGTGGCGGAGATCATCCCGCCCATGACGCCTGTCCCGACGGCATGCTGGCTCCCGGAACCCGCCCCGTTGCTAATCGCCATCGGCAGCACCCCGAAAATAAAGGCCAGAGAGGTCATCAGAATTGGGCGTAAACGCTGGCGGCAGGCATGCAGCGTGGCATCCAGCAGATCGTGGCCTTTCTCGTTCATCTCATTGGCGAATTCGACAATCAGGATTGCGTTTTTCGCGGAAAGGCCGATCACCGTTAGCAACCCGACCTGGAAGTAAACGTCATTTTCCAGGCCGCGCATCCAGGTGGCGAGCAGCGCGCCAATGACGCCCAGCGGCACCACCAGCATAACCGAGAACGGAACCGACCAGCTTTCATACAGCGCGGCCAGGCACAGGAAAACGACCAGCAGCGAAATGGCGTACAGCGCAGGTGCCTGCGCGCCAGAGAGGCGTTCCTGATAAGACATCGCCGTCCATTCAAGCCCAAATCCCGTTGGCAACTGGCGAACCAGCGACTCCATTACATCCATTGCCGTACCGGTACTGACGCCAGGCGCCGCTTCGCCGACAATCTCGACCGCCGAGTAGCCGTTATAGCGCTCCAGACGCGGAGAGCCCGTTTCCCAGCGTGACGTCGCAAAGGCGGAGAAAGGCACCATGCCGCCGTCTTTATTACGCACATACCAGAGATTGATATCGTCCGGCAGCATGCGGTATTTCGCCGCCGCCTGTACATAGACCTTCTTCACGCGACCCCGGTCCATAAAGTCATTGACGTAACTGGAGCCCCATGCGGTTTGCAGCGTGTCATTGATGTCGTCGATAGAGACGCCCAGCGCCTGGGCTTTGCGCTGATCGATATCAATTTGCAACTGCGGACTGTCGTCCAGACCATTGTGACGCACGCGGGTCAGCGCACTGTCCTGCGCCGCCAGCTCAATCAACCGATCGCGTGCGGCCATTAAGGCATCGTGACCGGCGCCCGCGTGGTCCTGAAGTTCCATATCAAACCCTGCGGAACTGCCCAGACCGCTGATTGCCGGTGGACTGCTGGCGTAAACGCGCGCTTCTTTAATCTTGTTAAAGGCTTTCGTGGCGCGTTCAATAATGGCAAACGAGGTGCCGGTCGTGGCGTTGCGTTCGTCCCAGTCTTTTAAGCGGACAAACATGCGCGCCACGTTTTGACCGTTCCCGCCAGGCCCCGATCCCACCGTCGAGAAGACGGACATGACGTTGTCTTTCTCCTGGGTGAAGTAATATTTTTCAACTTCCTGCACCACTTTTAAGGTCTGCTGCTGCGTGGAGCCGCTTGGCAACTGTACCGAGGTAATAAACATCCCACGGTCTTCCTGCGGCAAGAAGGAGGTCGGCAGACGCAGGAACAGCACCACCATCGCGCCGAGCAACAGAACGTAGATCAGTATCCAGCGCAGGCTGCGATGCAGGATCTTCGCAACGCCTTTCTCGTAGCGTTCAGCGTTGCGGTTGAACGTCCGGTTAAACCAGCCGAAGAAGCCTTTCTGTCCGTGATGCTCGCCTTTGTGCAGGGGTTTTAGCAGCGTGGCGCACAGGGCGGGCGTCAGGATCATCGCCACCAGCACGGAGAGCACCATCGCGGCGACAATCGTGATGGAGAACTGGCGATAGATAGCCCCGGTCGTACCGCCAAAGAAAGCCATCGGCACAAATACGGCTGACAGCACCATCGCGATACCAACCAGCGCCCCTTGTATCTGCCCCATCGATTTTCTGGTGGCTTCGCGCGGCGAAAGACCTTCCTCGCTCATGATGCGCTCGACGTTTTCCACCACCACGATGGCGTCATCGACCAGCAGGCCGATCGCCAGCACCATCGCGAACATCGTCAGCGTGTTAATGCTGTAGTCGAAGGCATACAGGACGGAGAACGTCCCCATCAATACCACCGGTACGGCGATAGTGGGGATCAACGTGGCGCGGAAGTTTTGCAGGAACAGGTACATCACCAGGAACACCAGCGCGATGGCTTCCAGCAGGGTTTTCACCACATCGATAATCGAGGCTTTGACGAAGGAGGTGGTTTCATACGCCACCTTATACTCCAGACCGTGCGGGAAGTATTCGGCCAGCTCGTCCAGGCGGTTAAGCACCAGTTTGGCGGTTTCCATTTCGTTGGCGCCAGAGGCCAGTTTTACCCCCAGACCGGAGGCCGGATTACCGTTGAAGCGGCTGAGATAATCATATTTTTCAGCGCCCATTTCGACGGTCGCCACATCGCCCAGCTTGACCTCTGAACCATCCTGGTTGACGCGCAGCGTGATATCACGGAACTGCTCGGGCGTTTGCAGCAGCGACTGGGCGTTGATTGTCGCATTGAGCGCCTGCCTGTCGACCGAAGGCGTGCCGCCAAGCTGCCCGACGGCAATTTGCGCGTTCTGTGATTCGATGGCATCCGTGACATCTTTCGCGGTCATCTGGTAGCTGTTGAGTTTGGCCGGGTCCAGCCAGATACGCATCGAATATTGCGAACCGTAGGCGTCGATATCCCCCACGCCGTTTACGCGGCTGAGCGGGTCCTGGATATTACTGGCGACATAGTCGGCGATGTCCTGTTTATCCATTGAACCGTCGGTGGAGACAAACGCAATGGTCAGGATGTTGGTGTCCCCGGTTTTACGGACCGTGACGCCCTGGTTCTGTACCGCCTGCGGCAATTTACGCATTGCCGATTGCAGCTGGTTTTGTACCTGCTGGACGGCTTCATCGGGGTCGGTTCCGGCCACAAAACTGAGCGTCACCGTTGCCTGGCCCGTCCCACTGCTTTGCGACGACATATACATCAGATTATCGAGGCCGGTCATATTCTGTTCGATAACCTGAGTGACGGTATTCTCCAGCGTCTGCGCGGATGCCCCCGGATAATTCGCGGTAATGCGGACGTTTGGCGGCGCCAGGTCGGGGTATTGCTCTACGGGCAAAGAGAGAATGGCCAGGGTTCCCGTCAGACACAACAGGATTGCCAGCACCCAGGCAAAAATGGGGCGATCGATAAAGAAATTCGCCATTAAAGGAGGACCTCGTGTTTCTGCGTATAATTATTGGGTATGACCTGCTTCACTGTAGCGGCAAGGTACGTGTCAAACGTGGAGAAAAAAAGAAGATAATGTAAATTATCATGCACGTTTACAGCATACATTTTGTGCCAGTGCCGCCCTGTCTGTATTCCCGCCGTGCGGTGCTTTGCCGTTCTTTACGCTAATTGACCCTCTTCATCTTCCGATGAGCGAAAACTGATGCTGACCAGCGTCCCACCCCCTGACGGTTGCGAGAAATTCAGCGTGCCGCTAAGTCTTTCCGCACGCTCGCGCATAATGTTCAGACCGTAGTGTCCCGTTGGTTCGTTCGGTTCGCCAATGCCAACGCCGTTATCCCGAATATAGACCGTATGGTTGCCATCGGGGGCGGTGACGCAGCTAACGGCGATCTCCGTGGCGCTGGCGTGTTTAATCGCATTCAGCACCGCCTCGCGAACGATTTGTAACAGGTGCACCTGCATTTGCGCATCCAGCGCCAGCGTCGGTAAACGGCAATCCAGCGTCAGTTTCGCGGAGGTCTGGCTTTGCAGGGTATCCAGCATTTCATGCAGCGCAGAAGGTAAGTCGGCCTGCTGTAACGTCAGGCGGAAGGTGGTCAGCAGCTCGCGCAACTGACGATAAGCGTCGTTCAGCGCCCGGGAGAAATCCGCCATGATGCTTTGCGCGGGGAGATTATCTTCTGGAATTGAGCGCTTCAGCAGCGTCAACTGAATGCGCAAATAGGAGAGCACCTGCGCCAGTGAGTCATGCAGCTCGCGGGCGATAGTCGCGCGTTCTTCCATCAGCAGCAGTTGCTGGAAATGTTTTTGCGCCTGATTAAAGTACAAACCGCGCCCCAGCATGGTCGATACGCTGTGCAGCAGCGGGGTGGAGGCGCTGACGTTGGGGCTTTGCCAGTGCAGTTCGCCGTAGACCGTTTCCTGCATCGTGACCGGCAGAATCTGCATGGGCAAATCAGCGCTTTCCGCTCCTTCGCTGATCCGCCAGTTATCGCCCACGGTTAATTCCAGATAGTAAGCGGCGTCATGTTCGCGGACGATCTGTAAAATATGGCGGAAACAGTGAACGTCGATTTGGCTGGTATTGAGCGCCTGTGAGCACTGGTACAGCACTTCCAGACGGCGGTTGGCTTCGTGCAGATCGTGGGTTTTTTCTTCTACCGAAGCCTCGAGAGAGCGGTACAGCTTATGCAACTCGCTCGACATCTGGCTAAACGTTTTGGCCAGCAGCCCCAGCTCATTCGGCAAGTGGGTATTCAGCGGCGGGATGTCGAACTGACCATGTTCAATGTGCTGGCTGGCGGCGACCAGTTGGTTAAGCGGCTGGACTACCTGCTGGCGAATACGCCGCAGGGTGAAAAAGACCAGCGTGAAGATCCCGATACCGCCCGCCAGCGATATGCCGACCACCAGCATCACCTTACGCTCGGCATAGTGTTGCAGCGCCAGAACGAAGAGATCAATCTGATCGACATAGTTATTAATATTGGCGCGATACCACTTTATATCCGCATCCACCAGTCTCGTGTTCATCTCCAGCCAGTTCGCATGCAGTTGCCCATAACGGCTTTTAACCGTCTGCGGGACGTACCAGGCGTTCAGGTTACTTAACGCGGGAGAGTTGAGCGCTTGCTGAAAAAGCTGACGGTGCGCGTTCAATTGCGGACTGCCGCTTTGCAGATCGTAACCCAGCCGGTAGCTCTGCATACGCAGTGAACCGGCCACGTTAATGGCCTCGGCATCCCGCAAACTGCTCGCCAGCGTCAGCAGGGCGATACCGGTTGAGAGAATCGACAGCAGCACAATGTAAAAAAAGGCCCGGGCCAGGCTGGCCGAGACAGGGCGTTTGACGACCACGCGCGTAATCCCCGAAAAATATGCTCACAGTGAACGGATAAATATTGGCAAGTGTAACTGAAACGCAATTTCACCAGCGATGAAATAAATTGATCTGCCACAGGTTCTGGATAAATAGTTGTGCGTCCTGGGCAAATGAACATTGCCGACCCCTTCGGCGTCGGTTAATAACATTCATATAAAGAATAAGGTTTTTGCCACCAAAACAGAAGGACGCCATGAATCGTTTTATTATGGCCAATAGCCAACAGTGCCTGGGATGCCATGCCTGTGAGGTCGCTTGCGTAATGGCCCACAATGATGAGCAACACGTACTGCACCAGCGGCATTTTCAGCCCCGAATTACGGTGATCAAACATCAGCATCAGCGCAGCGCGGTAACCTGCCACCACTGCGAGGATGCGCCTTGTGCCAGGAGTTGCCCAAATGGCGCAATCCGTCATGTCAAAGACAGCGTTCAGGTCAACCAGCAAAAATGTATCGGCTGTAAATCCTGCGTGGTTGCCTGTCCCTTCGGCACAATGCAGATAATCCTCACGCCAACAGGCCAGGATCAGGTCAAAGCCACGGCGCACAAATGCGATTTGTGTCTGGATCGCGAAGGCGGCCCGGCCTGTGTTGAAAACTGCCCGGCAGATGCGTTGCAATTGGTAACGGAAGCGTCGCTGACCCGGCTGTCGAAAGCGCGGCGTCTGCGCACCGCGCGTCAGGAAAATCAGCCCTGGCATGCCTGTGCGACGGGAGTCACTCCTGGTGCGCTCAATAAAGTCGAACAGATGCGGGCGACGCCCCCACGCGGCGAGCCGGATAAGCTGGCGATTGACGCGCGAAAAACCAGCTTTGATGAAATCTACCTGCCGTTTCGTACCGCGCAGGCTGAACGCGAAGCGGCCCGTTGCCTGAAGTGCGGTGAACACAGTATCTGCGAGTGGACGTGTCCGCTGCACAACCATATTCCGCAGTGGATTGAGCTGGTAAAAGCGGGAAACATTGACGATGCGGTGGCGCTGTCGCACCAGACTAACTGCCTGCCGGAAATTACCGGGCGCGTATGCCCGCAGGACAGGCTGTGCGAAGGCGCCTGTACGGTGCGCGATGAGTATGGCGCGGTGACGATCGGCAATATTGAACGCTACATTTCCGACCGGGCGCTGGACAAAGGCTGGCGGCCAGACCTGAGCGGCGTTCAGCAGCAGGATAAACGTGTGGCGATTATTGGCGCGGGCCCGGCCGGGCTGGCCTGCGCAGATGTGCTGGCGCGTCATGGCGTGAGCACGACCGTGTTCGATCGCCACCCTGAAATTGGCGGCCTGCTGACCTTTGGCATTCCCTCTTTTAAGCTGGATAAATCACTGCTGGCGCGCCGTCGCGAAATCTTCAGCGCGATGGGAATTCATTTTGAACTGAACTGCGAAGTCGGCAAAGACGTCAGGCTGGCGTCGCTGCTGGATGAGTACGATGCGGTTTTTGTCGGCGTCGGCACATACCGTTCCATGAAAGCCGACCTGCCAAACGAAGATGCGCCGGGCGTATATGATGCGCTGCCGTTCCTGATTGCCAACACGAAACAGGTTATGGGGCTGGATGAATTGCCTGACGAACCTTTTATCGACACCGCCGGGCTTAATGTTGTGGTGCTGGGCGGCGGCGATACCGCGATGGACTGCGTGCGTACCGCGCTGCGTCATGGCGCAAGCCAGGTGACCTGCGCATATCGTCGCGACGAGGCAAATATGCCGGGGTCGAAAAAAGAGGTAAAAAACGCGCGGGAAGAGGGGGCGAACTTTGAATTTAACGTACAGCCGGTTGAGCTGGTGCTGAATGCCGACGGTTGCGTCAGCGGCGTGCGTTTTTTACGTACTCAGCTTGGCGAACCCGATGCGCAGGGGCGTCGCCGCCCGATGCCCATCGCGGGCAGCGAGTTTGTCATGCCCGCTGATGCGGTAATTATGGCGTTTGGTTTTCATCCGCATGGTATGCCGTGGCTGGAGGCGCACGGTGTGAAAGTGGACGACTGGGGGCGCATTGCGGCAAATGTCGAAAGCGCGTTCCGTTACCAGACCAGTAATCCTAAAATCTTCGCGGGCGGTGACGCCGTGCGCGGCGCCGATCTGGTGGTGACGGCGATGGCGGAAGGGCGTCACGCCGCGCAGGGGATTATTCAGTGGCTGGGGATCATGCAAACCGGATAAGTCTCCATTCGGCGCGAGCAGCATGATAGCGCGCAGACAAAACCGACCTTGCGGCGTAAGATTACCTGTCTTCTTACGCTGTGGAGCCGGTATGTCGCAAAAAATTACTCTCATCAAAGACAAAGTTCTCTCTGATAACTACTTCATCCTGCGCAATATTACCTACGATCTGACCCGTAAAAATGGCGATGTGATTCGCCATAAGCGCGAGGTTTACGATCGCGGCAATGGCGCAACGATCCTGCTGTATAACCGCGAAAAACAAACCGTGGTGCTCATCCGCCAGTTTCGCGTTGCCACCTGGGTGAACGGCAATGAAAGCGGCCAGTTGATAGAAACCTGCGCCGGGCTGCTGGATAACGACGAGCCGGAAGCGTGCATTCGCAAAGAAGCGATTGAAGAGACCGGCTATGAAGTGGGTGAGGTGCGTAAACTGTTTGAGTTATACATGTCGCCTGGCGGCGTGACGGAACTGATTCACTTCTTCATTGCAGAATACAGCGACAGCCAGCGGGCAAACGCAGGCGGCGGTGTGGAAGATGAAGATATTGAGGTACTGGAACTGCCATTAACACAGGCGCTGGCGATGATCAAAACCGGTGAGATACGAGACGGTAAGACCGTGTTATTGCTCAATTATTTGCATTCTTCCTCGCTAATGGATTGATAAATAAGGTTTATATTTCTTTACATAATGATGCCGCTATCCGACAAATCTGATTGAGCCACAGGAGTCGCGCAAGGAAGATACCGCCTAAAGCCGTTTCGTTTTTCTTCTGGGGTTGTACCGTCCATGCGCAATCGCGTTATTTTCGTTTTCCTGCTCGGCCTGCTGCCGACGTCGCTGACGTGGGCGGCGCCAGCGCAGCAGACTTTTTCTGACTGGCAGGTCACCTGTAACAATCAGAACTTTTGCGTGGCGCGTAATACCGGCGAACATCGCGGGCTGGTGATGACGTTAAGCCGCAGCGCCGGGGCGCATACCGATGCGGTACTTCGCATTGATTTGGGGGGGCTGACCTCGCCCGGTGCGAAAGAGGCGGAGATTGCGCCGCGTCTGCTGCTGGATGAAAAACCGCTGCCGCTAAATGCCGGGCAATGGCGTATCACTCCCTGGCATCTGATGACGGACGACACCGCCACCATTGCCGCGTTTTTACAGACCATTCAGGAAGCCCAGGCGATTACCCTGAAAAAGGGAAAACAGACGATTTCTCTGGTGGGGCTTAAAGCTGCGCTGTTGTTTATCGACGCACAGCAAAAACGCGTTGGCAGCGAAACGGCGTGGATTGATAAAGGGAATGATCCACCGCTCAGCGTGCCGCCCGCGCCAGCGCTGAAAGGCGTGGCTATCGTCAACCCAACGCCGACGCCGCTTTCTTATGATGAACGCAACGATCTGCTGGATTACGGTAACTGGCGGATGAACAGTATTCACTGCTCGCTTGACCCGATGCGCCGGGAAGTGCGTGTCGCGGCCCTGACCGATGACAAAGCCCTGCTGATGACCGGTTGCGAAGCCGGAGCCTATAATACGGTCGATCTCGCGTGGATTGTCTCACGCAAAAAACCATTCGCCTCCCGCGCCGTACGGTTGCGTTTGCCCTTTAACTCCGGGGCTGAAAGCAATGATATGGAGCTGATGAACGCGGTTTTTGACGAGAAATCCCGGGAATTAATCACGCTGGCAAAAGGGCGTGGGTTGGCCGATTGCGGTATCCAGACGCGCTGGCGTTTTGACGGCCAGCGTTTTCGTCTGGTGCGTTATGCCGAAGAGCCAAGCTGCGATAACTGGCATGGGCCAGATGCCTGGCCCACGTTGTGGATCACACGTTAGGGGCGCCCGGTAGCGCTAACGCTTACCGGGCCTACGGGCCATTTTGTAGGCCGGATAAGACGCATTGCGTCGTCATCCGGCAAAGCGCCCGGTGGCGCTAACGCTTACCGGGCCTACGGACTGTTTTGTCGGCCGGATAAGACGCATCGCGTCGTCATCCGGCAAAGCGCCCGGTGGCGCTAACGCTTACCGGGCCTACGGGCCGTTTTGTAGGCCGGATAAGACGCCATCGCGTCGCCATCCGGCAGAGCGCCCGGAGGCGCTAACGCTTACCGGGCCTACGGGCTGTTTTGTAGGCCCGATAAGACGCATCGCGTCGCCATCCGGCAGGGCGCCCGGTGGCGCTAACGCTTACCGGGCCTACGGGCCATTTTGTAGGCCGGATAAGGCGCATCGCGTCGCCATCCGGCAGGGCGCCCGGTGGCGCTAACGCTTACCGGGCCTACGGGCCGTTTTGTAGGCCGGATAAGACGCATCGCGTCGTCATCCGGCAGAGCGCCCGGTGGCGCTAACGCTTACCGGGCCTACGGGCCATTTTGTAGGCCGGATAAGACGCATCGCGTCGCCATCCGGCAGGGCGCCCGGAGGCGCTAACGCTTACCGGGCCTACGGACCGTTTTGTTGGCCGGATAAGGCACATTGCGTTGCCATCCGGCAAAGCGCCCGGAGGCGCTAACGCTTACCGGGCCTACGGTCCATTTTGTAGGCCGGATAAGACGCATTGCGTCGCCATCCGGCTTCCGACACTCTCATCCATTTTTACGCTTTAAGCACCTTATGCGCTTTTTCGACGATATTCTCGACCGTAAAGCCGAAATAAGGGAACAGTTTTTCGGCCGGGGCCGATTCGCCATATCCCGTCATCCCGACAATCGCGCCTTTCAGCCCGACATATTTGTACCAGTAGTCGGCAATGCCTGCCTCAATCGCCACGCGAGCGGCAACGTTCGACGGCAGCACCGATTCACGATACGCCTCATCCTGAGCATCAAAAATATCCGTCGAAGGCAGGGACACCACCCGGACGTTATGGCCTTCTCCGGTTAGCTTTTCCGCCGCCAGCAGAGTGATTTCCATTTCAGACCCGGTGGCAATCAGGATCACATCCGGCTTACCGCCGCTGTCTTTCAGCACATAACCACCACGGGCGATCTCCTTCACCTGCTCCGGGGTACGCTCCACCTGCGCCAGATTCTGCCTTGAGAGAATCAGCGCCGTCGGGCCGGTATGGCGCTCAACCGCCAGCTTCCAGCCGACTGCCGCCTCAACCTGATCGCACGGACGCCAGGTGCTGAAATTTGGCGTCAGACGCAGGCTGGCCAGTTGCTCCACGGCCTGGTGCGTCGGCCCATCTTCACCCAGCCCGATGGAGTCGTGGGTATAAACCATGATCTGCCGGGCTTTCATCAACGCCGCCATTCGCGCCGCGTTACGGGCGTATTCCACAAACATCAGGAAGGTCGCGGTGTATGGCACGAATCCGCCGTGGTGGGCAATGCCGTTAGCAATGGCCGTCATACCAAATTCGCGCACGCCGTAGTGAATGTAATTCCCGGCCGGATCTTCTTTCAGCGACGTCGAACCTTTCCAGATAGTCAGGTTACTGGGCGCGAGATCCGCCGAGCCGCCGAGCAGTTCCGGCAGTATTGGGCCGTAGGCGTTCAGCGTATTTTGCGATGCCTTGCGGGTGGCGATTTTGGCCGGGTTGGCCTGCAATTCAGCAATGTATTTTCGCGTCGTGGTTTCCCAGGACTCTGGCAACTCGCCGCGCATTCGTCGGGTAAACGTTCTTGCCAGATCGGGATACGCTTTCTGATACGCCGCGAACTTCTCCTGCCATGCCTGCTGCGCTTTTTCACCTTTTTCACGCGCATCCCAGGCACGGTAAATCTCTTTCGGGATCTCAAAAGCAGGGTGATGCCAGCCCAGTTTCTGGCGGGTCAGCGCCACCTCTTCTTCTCCCAGCGCCGCGCCGTGAGACTCCTCTTTCCCGGCTTTATTCGGTGAGCCGAAGCCGATTACCGTCCGGCAAATAATCAACGACGGTTTGTCTTTTACACTCTGCGCTTCAAGAATCGCTTTCTTCACGGCTTCGGGATCGTGTCCGTCGATCTCATGCACTACATGCCAGTGATACGCTTCGAACCGTTTGGCGGTATCGTCGGTAAACCAGCCTTCGGTTTCGCCATCAATTGAGATGCCGTTGTGATCGTAGAAGCCGATTAGCTTGCCCAACCCCAGCGTACCCGCCAGCGAGCAGACTTCGTGCGAAATCCCCTCCATCAGGCAGCCATCGCCCATAAAGACATACGTGTAGTGATCGACGATGTCATGATCGGGCTGATTAAACTGCGCGGCCAGCGTGCGTTCGGCAATCGCCAGACCGACGGCATTCGCCAGTCCCTGACCTAATGGCCCGGTGGTGGTTTCAACGCCTGGCGTATAGCCGATTTCCGGGTGTCCCGGCGTTTTTGAATGGAGCTGACGGAAGTTTTTCAGCTCCTCGATTGGCAGATCGTAGCCGGTCAGGTGCAGCAGGCTGTAGAGCAGCATTGACGCGTGGCCGTTGGAAAGAATAAAGCGATCGCGGTCATACCAGGTGGGGTCGGTCGGGTTGTGGCGGAGAAAATCATTCCACAGCACTTCAGCAATATCCGCCATGCCCATCGGCGCGCCGGGATGACCGGAATTGGCTTTTTGTACGGCATCCATACTGAGCGCACGAATGGCATTGGCAAGGTCTTTTCGGGACATAAATCACTCCGTGGCAAGGTTTACAGTTTGGCGGCGAGCAGGTCTTCCAGTTTGCGTTGGTCAACGGCGAACAGGCGGATACCTTCCGACAGTTTCTCAACGGCCATCGCGTCCTGATTATGTTCCCAGCGGAATTCCGCTTCGGTCATCGGGGTCGGGCGATGGAACGTCTGCGATGACGGCACCAGTTTGCGGATCACCAGCTCTTCTTTTTCTTGTAGCGCTTTCAGTAGGTTGGGAGAAATGGTCAGGCGGTCGCAGCCTGTCAGCGCCAGGATTTGCTCGGTGCGACGGAAACTGGCCCCCATGACGATGGTTTCGTAGCGGTGACGTTTGAAGTAGTCATAGATATTACGTACCGATTTCACCCCCGGATCTTCTTCCACGACGTAGGGGTCCATCGGGCTGTGCGCCTGATACCAGTCATAGATACGCCCGACAAACGGCGAAACCAGAAAAACGCCCGCTTCCGCGCAGGCGCGCGCCTGTGCAAAAGAGAACAGCAGCGTCAGGTTACAGTTGATGCCTTCTTTCTCCAGCTCTTCCGCCGCCCGTATCCCTTCCCAGGTTGACGCGAGCTTAATTAAAATGCGCGATTTTTCCACGCCCTGCTGCTGGTAGAGGTCAACCAGGTGGCGGGCCTTCTGTATACTTTTTTCTTTATCGAAGGATAAGCGCGCGTCCACTTCCGTAGAGACCCGTCCGGGGACGATTTTCAGAATTTCCGCACCGAAATTGACGGCCAGTTTATCGCTGGCCTCGGCGACCTGCTGCTCCTGGGTTTTACCGCGTTTCTTGCCCCAGGCGATCGCGTCATCAATCAAATGGCTGTATTGCGCAAGGCCAGCCGCTTTTAGCAGCAGCGAGGGATTGGTGGTGGCGTCCTGAGGCTGATAATGGCGAATGGATTCGATATCGCCGCTGTCTGCCACGACAGTGGTGAATTGTTTGATGCCGTCTAACTGGTTCATAGGAAATACTCCTTGAAAAGTAAAGCGTTAGGTGAGTGCGTTGATTCACACTTCTGAGAAATTCATGCAGTACACAACAAAAAAGCATAGCAGACAGGCATGGTAATGCGGGTTTAAGCGGGTAACATGGATGCTATAAATTGATAACAAATTCTTTCTTTGAGTAGTGAGAGTATGGCTACCTTCAAAGTTTATGCCGCGCAGGGAGGTGATAATGTGCGGCGCACCAGAGGTTACCCGCGCCACTTTTTTGATCGATACGTGAAAGGAACAACAAGATGGATGACCAATTAAAACAAAGCGCCCTCGATTTCCACGAATTTCCCGTTCCAGGTAAAATCCAGGTTTCCCCGACCAAGCCCCTTGCCACACAGCGCGATCTAGCGCTGGCCTATTCGCCTGGCGTAGCGGCGCCGTGTCTTGAAATTGAAAAAGACCCGCTGGCGGCTTACAAATACACCGCTCGCGGCAATCTGGTCGCGGTGGTCTCTAACGGAACGGCGGTGCTCGGCCTGGGCAACATCGGCGCGCTGGCCGGTAAACCGGTGATGGAAGGTAAGGGCGTTCTGTTTAAGAAATTCGCGGGCATCGACGTGTTTGATATTGAAGTCGATGAACATAACCCGGATAAATTCATTGATGTCGTTGCCGCGCTGGAGCCGACGTTCGGCGGGATTAACCTCGAAGATATTAAAGCGCCTGAATGTTTCTATATCGAGCAGAAACTGCGTGAGCGCATGAATATTCCGGTATTCCATGATGACCAGCACGGAACGGCGATTATCAGCACCGCCGCGATTCTTAACGGCCTGCGCGTGGTGGAAAAAAATATCTCTGACGTGCGGATGGTGGTTTCCGGGGCAGGGGCGGCGGCAATCGCCTGTATGAACCTGCTGGTGGCGTTGGGGATGCAGAAACACAATATCGTGGTCTGTGACTCGAAAGGCGTTATCTATAAAGATCGTGAACCCAACATGGTGGAGACCAAAGCGGCCTATGCGGTGGTGGATGACGGCAAACGCACGCTGGATGACGTGATCGACGGGGCGGACATTTTCCTGGGCTGTTCCGGCCCGAAAGTGCTGACCCAGGAGATGGTGAAAAAAATGGCGCGTGCGCCGATGATCCTGGCGCTGGCGAACCCGGAGCCGGAAATTCTGCCGCCGCTGGCGAAAGAGGTGCGTTCAGACGCCATCATCTGTACCGGACGTTCCGACTATCCGAACCAGGTTAACAACGTGCTCTGCTTCCCGTTCATCTTCCGTGGCGCGCTGGATGTCGGCGCAACCGCGATCAACGAAGAGATGAAACTGGCGGCGGTACACGCCATTGCTGAACTGGCGCACGCCGAACAAAGTGAAGTGGTCGCTTCCGCTTATGGCGATCAGGACTTGAGCTTCGGCCCGGAATACATCATTCCAAAACCGTTCGACCCGCGCCTGATTGTGAAGATTGCGCCTGCCGTGGCGAAAGCGGCGATGGACTCCGGCGTGGCGACGCGGCCGATCGCTGATTTCGATGCCTACATCGATAAGCTGACCGAATTTGTCTACAAAACCAACCTGTTCATGAAGCCAATCTTCTCTCTGGCCCGTAAAGCGCCGAAGCGCGTGGTGCTGGCGGAAGGGGAAGAGGCGCGTGTCCTGCATGCGACGCAGGAGCTGATTACGTTAGGTCTGGCGAAACCGATCCTGATTGGTCGTCCGAGCGTGATCGAAATGCGCATTCAGAAGCTGGGGCTACAGATCAAATCGGGTGTGGATTTCGAGATCGTTAACAATGAATCCGATCCGCGCTTCAAAGAGTACTGGGGTGAATACTATAAGATCATGAAACGCCGTGGCGTGACGCAGGAACAGGCGCAGCGGGCGGTGATCAGCAATACCACGGTGATTGGCGCGATCATGGTTCTGCGCGGTGAAGCGGATGCGATGATCTGCGGCACCATCGGCGAATACCACGAACACTTCAGCGTGGTGCAGGAACTGTTTGGCTACCGTGAGGGCGTCCACGCGGCGGGGGCGATGAACGCCTTGCTGTTGCCGAGCGGCAACACCTTTATCGCCGACACCTATGTCAATGACGACCCGACGCCGGAGCAACTGGCGGAAATTACGTTAATGGCTGCGGAAACGGTGCGCCGCTTTGGTATTGAGCCGAAGGTGGCGCTGTTGTCGCACTCCAACTTTGGTTCGTCTAAGTCGGTCGCTGCTTGCAAAATGCGTCAGACGCTGGAGTTAGTACGCGAACGCGCGCCTGAGCTGATGATCGACGGCGAAATGCACGGTGATGCCGCGCTGGTCGAAAGTATTCGCAACGACAGGATGCCGGACAGCCCGCTGAAAGGGGCGGCGAATATTTTAATTATGCCTAACGTGGAGGCCGCGCGTATTAGTTACAACTTACTGCGTGTCTCCAGCTCGGAAGGCGTGACGGTAGGGCCGGTATTGATGGGCGTTGCCAAACCGGTGCATGTATTAACGCCGATCGCTTCTGTTCGCCGTATCGTTAATATGGTGGCGCTGGCGGTGGTCGAAGCGCAAACACAGCCACTGTAATTTCACTTTAATTCATTCCGGCGCGGGGTTCCCCGCGCTTTTTTATTTCCTCCTTTCTTAGTGATCTACTTCACCTTTTAAATCTGCTTGCCGAATTTTGTTATTTACTCTGACAAAAAATTGCCACGATGAGGTCAGTTTCAGCGGAGGCGGTGAGCAATGGATAAAGAACGCATTATTCAGGAATTTGTGCCGGGGAAACAGGTCACGCTGGCGCATCTGATTGCCCACCCGGGTGAAGAACTGGCGAAAAAGATCGGCGTTCCCGAAGCGGGCGCCATCGGCATCATGACGCTAACGCCAGGGGAAACGGCGATGATCGCGGGCGATTTAGCCATGAAAGCCGCCGATGTTCATATCGGTTTTCTCGATAGATTCAGCGGCGCGCTGGTGATTTATGGCTCCGTTGGCGCCGTCGAAGAAGCCTTATTGCAAACGGTCAACGGGCTGGGACGCTTATTAAATTTCACGTTGTGCGAATTAACAAAAAGTTAATTGGGGGGCGGCAATGAAACGTATTGCGTTTGTCGGCACCGTTGGCGCGGGGAAAACAACGCTTTTTAACGCCTTGCAGGGAAATTATTCCCTCGCCCGAAAAACACAAGCCGTGGAATTTAATGACAACGGCGATATCGATACGCCGGGAGAATATTTTAGCCATCCTCGCTGGTATCACGCCTTAATTACCACGCTACAGGATGTGGATACGCTGATTTATGTACATGCGGCAAATGACCGCGAAAGTCGCTTACCCGCCGGGTTATTGGATATTGGCGCCAGTAAACGACACATCGCCGTCATCAGCAAAACGGACATGCCGGATGCCGACGTCGCCGCCGCGCGACAGCTAGTGAGCGGGTTGGGATTTCAGGAGCCGATTTTCGAGCTCAACAGCCATGACCCGCAAAGTGTGCAGCACCTGGTGGATTATCTGGCAGCACTCACCGAACAGGAGGAAGGCGCAGGTGAAGAAACTCATCACAGCTAACGATATTCGTGCGGCTCACGCACGCGGCGAACAGGAAATGTCGGTTGTTCTGCGCGCCAGCATCATTACCCCGGAAGCCCGCGAAGTTGCGGAACTGCTGGACTTCACGATCGTGGAATGCGACGAATCGGCACCGGCTGTCGCGCCGGTGGAAGACGCGAAAACCGAAAGTCAGCGCATTCGTGAAACCATCATCGCGCAACTGCCGGAAGGGCAATTTACCGAAAGCCTGGTCGCGCAACTGATGGACAAAGTGATGAAGGAAAAACAGTCGCTGGAGCAGGCTGACATGCAGCCGGGCTTTAAGTCGGTCACTGGCAAGGGCGGCGTAAAAGTGATCGACGGCAGCAGCGTGAAGTTTGGTCGCTTCGACGGCGCGCAGCCCCACTGCGTCGGCTTAACGGATTTAGTCACCGACAAGGACGGCAGCAGCATGGCCGCCGGGTTCATGCAGTGGGATAACGCGTTTTTCCCGTGGACGCTGAACTACGACGAGATCGATATGGTACTGGAGGGCGAACTGCATGTGCGTCATGAAGGCGAAACCATGATCGCGAAAGCCGGGGACGTGATGTTTATCCCGAAAGGCTCCAGCATTGAGTTTGGCACACCGTCGACCGTGCGCTTCTTGTACGTTGCCTGGCCTGCGAACTGGCAGTCCTGCTAAGGCGGATGTATGAAGGATTTCATTACCGAAGCATGGCTCAGAGCGAATCATACGCTCAGCGAAGGAGCGGAGATCCATCTTCCCGCTGACGCTCGCCTGACGCCATCTGCCCGGGAATTGCTGGAAAGCCGCCATTTGCGCATCAAGTTTCTGGATGAGCAAGGCCGTCTTTTTGTCGATGACGATGAGCAGCAATTACAGCCGGTGCACGGTTTGACCAGCAGCGATACGCACCCTAAGGCGTGCTGCGAACTGTGTCGCCAGCCGGTGGCGAAAAAGCCCGATACGCTGACCCACCTGACCGCCGACAAAATGGTTGCGAAAAGCGATCCGCGCCTGGGATTTCGCGCCGCGCTGGACAGCACCATCGCGCTGGTGGTGTGGCTGCAAATTGAGTTGCCGGAGCAGTGGCAGCCCTGGCTTGCCGACATTCGTTCCCGCCTGGGCAACATCATGCGTGCCGATGCGATGGATGAACCGCTGGCCGCGCAGGCCATTGTGGGGCTAAACGAAGACGAATTGCATCGTCTGTCCCATCAGCCGCTGCGCTATCTCGATCACGATCATCTGGTGCCGGAAGCCAGCCACGGCCGCGATGCCGCGCTGCTGAATCTGCTGCGTACCAAAGTGCGTGAGACGGAAGTCGTGGCCGCTCAGGTCTTTATCACCCGCAATTTTGACGTGCTGCGCCCGGATCTTCTACAGGCGTTGAACCGCCTCTCCAGTACGGTCTACGTGATGATGATTTTGTGCGTGACGAAGCATCCGCTCACCGTCAGCCAGATTCAACAGCGACTGGGAGGGGAGCAATGATCATTGAACGTTGCCGCGAACAGGCCTTACGTGCGCCCGCCAGAGTGGTCTTCCCGGATGCGCTGGATGTCCGTGTCCTGAAGGCGGCGCACTATCTGCAACGGCATGGTCTGGCGCGACCGGTTCTTGTCACCAGCCCGTTTGCGCTACGCCAGTTTGCGCTCACTCACCGTATCGCGATGGATGGCATTCAGGTGATTGACCCACAGAGCAATCTGTCTATGCGTGAGGTGTTCGCCGGGCGCTGGCTGGCGCGGGCGGGAGAGAAAACACCGCCGGATGCGCTGGAAAAACTGAACGACCCGCTGATGTTCGCCGCCGCGATGGTGAGCGCAGGTCATGCCGATGTGTGCATTGCCGGCAACCTCTCTTCGACAGCGAACGTGCTGCGGGCAGGGCTACGCCTGATCGGTTTGCAGCCGGGCTGCAAAACGCTGTCGTCGATCTTCCTGATGCTGCCGCAGTACACCGGGCAGGCGCTGGGATTCGCCGATTGCAGCGTGGTGCCGCAACCCACGGCGGCGCAACTGGCGGATATCGCCATCGCCAGCGCGCAGACCTGGCGAACCATTACCGGAGAGGAGCCTCGGGTCGCCATGCTGTCGTTCTCCAGTCATGGCAGCGCGCGTCACCCCAATGTCGCCAATGTGCAGCAGGCGACAGAGATCGTTCGCGAGCGCGCGCCGGATTTGATTGTTGACGGCGAGTTACAGTTCGACGCCGCTTTTGTCCCGGACGTCGCCGCGCAAAAAGCGCCCGCCAGTCCGTTACAGGGCAAAGCCAATGTGATGGTCTTTCCGTCACTGGAAGCGGGCAACATTGGCTACAAAATCGCCCAGCGTCTGGGAGGATATCGCGCCGTTGGGCCGCTGATTCAGGGGCTTGCCGCACCACTTCACGATCTCTCCCGAGGCTGTAGCGTACAGGAAATTATCGAACTGGCGTTGGTGGCAGCAGTGCCGCGCCAGACTGACGTGAGTCGTGAACACGACTCGCAAACACTGGTTGTATAAAGGTCCCGTCTGGACCCCCTTACCGAAGAGGAAAACACAATGGAAGCATTAGGAATGATTGAAACCCGGGGCCTGGTTGCACTGATTGAGGCCTCTGATGCGATGGTTAAAGCAGCACGCGTGAAACTGGTTGGCGTGAAGCAGATTGGCGGCGGTCTGGTCACCGCGATGGTGCGTGGCGATGTGGCAGCGTGCAAAGCCGCTACTGATGCCGGCGCCGCAGCGGCGCAGCGTATTGGCGAACTGGTTTCCGTACACGTCATTCCGCGCCCGCACGGCGATCTGGAAGAGGTGTTCCCGATCAGCTTCAAAGGTGACAGCAATATCTAAGCTGGATGGCTACGTCTGATCGTGTAGGCCGGAGAAGACGCGAACGCGTCGCCATCCGGCAATGAGATGGCATCGATGCCGGATGGCGCCTCGCTTATCCGGCCTACAGTTTCGGCACGCAACACACAACACATGGAGGCGGGTATGAAGCTGGCAGTCGTCACAGGACAAATTGTTTGTACGGTGCGCCATGAAGGACTCGCGCATGACAAATTGCTGATGGTGAAAATGATTGATGCCGAAGGGAATCCCGACGGGCAGTGCGCCGTTGCAATCGACAGCATTGGGGCGGGAACCGGGGAGTGGGTGCTGCTGGTTAGCGGCAGTTCTGCCCGCCAGGCGCATCGAAGCGAATCCTCACCTGTCGATCTGTGCGTGATTGGTATTGTCGATGAAGTGGTGGCTGGCGGGAAAGTCGTTTTCCATAAATAGGACTGAACATCATGAATCAACAGGATATTGAACAGGTGGTAAAAGCGGTATTGCTGAAAATGAAAGACAGCAGTCAACCTGCCGCCGCCGTTCATGAAATGGGCGTCTTTGCCTCCCTGGATGACGCCGTTGCCGCAGCGAAAGTGGCTCAGCAGGGGCTGAAGAGCGTGGCCATGCGCCAGCTCGCTATTCATGCGATACGTGAGGCGGGTGAAAAGCACGCCAGAGAACTGGCGGAACTTGCCGTGTCAGAAACCGGCATGGGACGCGTCGAAGATAAATTAGCGAAAAACGTGGCGCAGGCGCGCGGTACGCCGGGCGTGGAATGCCTCTCGCCGCAGGTACTGACCGGCGATAACGGTCTGACCTTAATTGAAAATGCGCCGTGGGGGGTTGTGGCGTCGGTCACGCCGTCCACCAATCCGGCGGCAACCGTGATTAACAATGCCATTAGCCTGATTGCCGCAGGCAACAGCGTGGTCTTTGCGCCGCATCCGGCGGCGAAAAAGGTTTCTCAGCGCGCCATTACGCTGCTTAACCAGGCGGTTGTTGCCGCAGGCGGCCCGGCTAACCTGCTGGTGACCGTTGCGAACCCGGATATCGAAACCGCCCAGCGCCTCTTTAAATATCCCGGTATCGGTCTGCTGGTGGTGACCGGCGGCGAAGCGGTCGTCGAGGCCGCGCGTAAACACACCAACAAACGTCTGATTGCCGCAGGCGCCGGGAACCCGCCGGTGGTGGTGGATGAAACCGCTGACCTGGCGCGTGCCGCGCAGTCCATCGTCAAAGGCGCATCCTTCGATAACAACATCATTTGCGCCGACGAGAAGGTGCTGATTGTTGTCGATAGCGTTGCCGATGAACTGATGCGCCTGATGGAAGGGCAGCATGCGGTGAAACTCACCGCCGCACAGGCCGAACAGCTTCAGCCGGTATTGCTGAAAAATATCGACGAGCGTGGCAAAGGAACGGTCAGCCGCGACTGGGTTGGGCGTGATGCCGCCAAAATCGCCGCCGCGATTGGGCTGACGGTGCCGGAGCAAACGCGCTTGCTGTTTGTGGAAACGCCTGCCACGCACCCGTTCGCGGTCACGGAACTGATGATGCCGGTACTGCCGGTGGTGCGGGTTGCCAACGTAGAAGAGGCCATTGAACTGGCAGTCACGCTGGAAGGCGGTTGCCACCATACGGCGGCGATGCACTCGCGCAACATCGACAACATGAACCGGATGGCAAACGCCATTGATACCAGCATCTTCGTCAAGAACGGGCCGTGTATCGCCGGGCTGGGTCTGGGCGGCGAAGGCTGGACCACCATGACCATTACTACGCCAACCGGGGAAGGGGTGACCAGCGCGCGCACCTTCGTGCGTCTGCGTCGCTGCGTGTTGGTGGATGCGTTTCGCATTGTCTGATACCGGCCCCGCAGACTGTCTATAAGGAGAAAAGAGATGGCGCACGATGAACAACGTTGGCTGACGCCGAGACTCCAGAAAGCCGCTGAGCTATGTAATCAGCATCCCGTCGCCAGCGATTCGCCGCTGTGGCTGGGTATTGATTTAGGGACGTGCGATGTGGTGTCGATGGTTGTCGACCGCGACGCGCAGCCAGTCGCCGTTTGTCTGGACTGGGCTGACGTCGTGCGTGACGGCATCGTCTGGGACTTCTTCGGCGCCGTCACCATCGTGCGTCGCCATCTCGACACGCTCGAACGCCAGCTTGGCTGCCAGTTCACCCACGCGGCGACCTCATTTCCGCCAGGCACCGACCCGCGTATCTCCATCAATGTTCTGGAATCCGCCGGGCTGGAGGTCAGCCATGTGCTGGATGAGCCGACCGCCGTGGCGGATCTGCTGCGACTGGATAACGCGGGCGTGGTGGATATCGGCGGCGGTACGACGGGGATCGCCATTGTGAAGCAGGGCAAGGTGACTTACTCCGCTGATGAAGCGACCGGCGGACACCACATTTCCCTGACGCTGGCCGGAAACCGCCGCATCGAACTGGAAGACGCTGAGCAGTTCAAGCGCAGCAACGCCCGGGAGATTTGGCCGGTGGTAAAACCGGTATACGAAAAGATGGCGGAGATTGTTGCCCGGCATATCGAAGGGCAAGGTATAGCCGATCTGTGGCTGGCGGGCGGCTCCTGTATGCAACCGGGCGTGGATGAACTATTCCGTAAACGCTTCCCGGAACTGCGGGTGCATTTACCTGAACACAGCCTGTTTATGACGCCGCTGGCGATTGCCAACAGCGGGAAAGAAAAAGCGGAGGGGATCTATGCAAAGTGAATTGCAGACCGCGCTCTTTCAGGCATTCGATACCCTGAATCTGCAACGGATAAAAACGTTCAGCGTTCCGCCCGTCACGCTGTGCGGCCTGGGGGCGCTTAGCGCCTGCGGGCAGGAAGCGCAAACGCGCGGGCTGACGCATCTGTTTGTCATGGTTGACAGTTTTCTGCATCAGGCAGGGATGACCGCCGGGCTTGAACGGAGTCTGGCGATGAAAGGCGTGGCGATGAGCATCTGGCCCTGCCCGGTGGGAGAATCTTCCATCACTGACGTTTGCGCGGCGGTCGCGCAGCTGCGCGAATCAAAATGTGACGGCGTGGTGGCGTTTGGCGGCGGCTCGGTGCTGGATGCGGCAAAAGCCGTAGCGCTGCTCTTTACCAACCCAGGGCAGACGCTGGCGGATATGACGGCGCAGAGCGTACTGCGCCCGCGTCTGCCGCTGATTGCCGTGCCGACGACGGCGGGGACGGGGTCGGAAACCACCAACGTGACGGTGATTATTGATGCGGTAAGCGGGCGCAAGCAGGTTCTGGCGCATGCCTCGCTGATGCCGGACGTCGCCATTCTGGATGCGGCGCTGACGGAAGGGGTGCCTTCTCACGTAACGGCGATGACCGGGATTGACGCGTTGACCCATGCGGTTGAGGCGTATAGCGCTCTGAATGCTACGCCGTTTACCGACAGCCTGGCGATTGGCGCTATTGCGATGATCGGCAAGTCGCTGCCGAAAGCGGTGGGGAACGGGCACGACATGGCGGCGCGGGAAAACATGCTGCTGGCGTCCTGCATGGCGGGGATGGCCTTTTCCAGCGCGGGGCTGGGGCTGTGTCATGCGATGGCGCACCAGCCGGGCGCGACGCTGCATATTCCGCATGGCCAGGCGAACAGTATGTTGCTGCCGACGGTGATGGGATTTAACCGCATGGTGTGTCGCGAACGGTTCAGCCATATTGGCCGGGCGTTACTCAACAAGAAAGCGGACGATCGCGACGCGATCGGCGCAGTTAGCGAACTGATTATTGAAACCGGGCTGACAAAACGCCTCGCCGATGTTGGCGCGACGTCCGCGCATTACAGCGCGTGGGCGCAAGGCGCGCTGGAAGATATTTGTATTCGCAGTAACCCACGAACCGCCACACAGGAACAGATTATCGACCTGTACGCGGCGGCACAATAAAGCATACCAGGATGTAGGCCCGATAAGGCGTTCGCGCCGCCATCCGGCAAAAACGCGGCACTATTGCCTGATGGCGCTGCGCTTATCAGGCCTATGAAACACCTGGCAAATGGAGATAGGGCTATGGGAATTAACGAAATCATCATGTACATCATGATGTTCTTTATGCTGATTGCCGCCGTGGACAGGATCCTGTCGCAGTTTGGCGGTTCGGCGCGTTTTCTCGGTAAATTCGGTAAGAGCATCGAGGGGTCGGGCGGTCAGTTTGAAGAAGGTTTTATGGCGATGGGCGCGCTGGGGCTGGCGATGGTCGGTATGACCGCCCTGGCGCCGGTGCTGGCGAAGCTGCTCGGGCCGGTGATTATCCCGCTGTATGAAATGCTCGGCGCGAACCCGTCGATGTTCGCCGGAACGCTGCTGGCCTGCGATATGGGCGGCTTCTTCCTCGCCAAAGAACTGGCGGGCGGCGATGTGGCGGCATGGCTGTACTCCGGTCTGATCCTGGGGGCGATGATGGGGCCGACGATTGTCTTCTCCATTCCGGTGGCGCTCGGCATTATCGAGCCGTCTGACCGCCGCTACCTGGCGCTGGGCGTGCTGGCGGGGATTGTTACCATTCCCATTGGCTGTATCGCCGGTGGTTTAGTGGCGATGTACTCCGGCGTGGAGATCAACGGGCAACCGGTGGAGTTCACCTTCGCGCTGATCCTGATGAACATGATCCCGGTGATCATCGTCGCGGTGCTGGTTGCGCTGGGGCTGAAATTTATCCCGGAGAAAATGATCAGCGGTTTCCAGATCTTCGCTAAATTCCTGGTGGCGTTGATCACCATTGGTCTGGCGGCTGCGGTGATTAAATTCCTGCTGGGATGGGAGCTGATCCCAGGCCTCGACCCGATCTTCATGTCCCCTGGCGACCAGCCTGGCGAAGTGATGCGCGCCATTGAAGTGATCGGCTCTATCTCCTGCGTTCTGCTCGGCGCCTATCCGATGGTGCTTCTGCTGACCCGCTGGTTTGAAAAACCGCTGATGCGCGTTGGCGGCCTGTTAAAAATCAACAATATGGCGGCAGGCGGCATGGTCGCGACGCTGGCGAACAATATTCCGATGTTCGGCATGATGAAACAGATGGATACCCGCGGCAAAGTGATCAACTGCGCCTTTGCGGTCTCCGCTGCCTTTGCGCTGGGCGACCACTTAGGCTTTGCGGCCGCCAACATGAACGCGATGATCTTCCCGATGATTGTCGGCAAGCTGATCGGCGGCGTGACGGCGATTGGCGTGGCGATGATGCTGGTGCCCAAAGATGAAGACGTTCCGGCAGAAACGGAAGTGGAGGCGCAGTCGTGAATACTCGCCAGCTACTGAGCGTCGGTATCGATATCGGCACCACCACCACTCAGGTGATCTTCTCACGCCTTGAGCTGGTTAACCGTGCGGCAGTGTCGCAGGTGCCGCGCTACGAATTTATCAAACGTGAAATTAGCTGGCAAAGCCCGGTCTTTTTTACCCCTGTGGATAAGCAGGGCGGGTTGAAAGAGGCCGAACTTAAGGCGCTGATTCTGGATCAGTATCAGGCGGCGGGGATTGCGCCGGAGACGGTGGATTCCGGGGCGATCATCATTACCGGCGAAAGCGCGAAAACCCGCAATGCGCGTCCGGCAGTGATGGCGCTGTCGCAGTCTCTCGGCGATTTTGTCGTCGCCAGCGCCGGGCCGCATCTGGAATCGGTGATTGCCGGGCACGGCGCGGGGGCGCAGACCCTGTCTGAACAGCGTTTGTGTCGCGTGCTCAACATCGACATCGGCGGCGGCACTTCGAACTATGTTCTGTTTGACGCCGGAAAAGTGAGCGGCTCCGCCTGTCTGAACGTGGGCGGCAGATTGCTGGAAACGGACGGCCAGGGGCGGGTGGTGCATGCGCATAAACCGGGGCAGATGATCGTTGAGGCGGTGTTCGGCGCGGGCACTGACGCCCGCTCGCTCAATGCCACACAGTTGGCGCAGGTTGTGCGGCGGATGGCGGATTTGATTGTCGAAATCATTGACGGCGAGCCTTCGCCGCTGGCGCAGGCGCTGATGCAAACCGGATTATTGCCCGCAGGGGTGAAACCGGAAGTGATCACCCTTTCCGGCGGAGTCGGGGAGTGCTACCGCAATCAGCCTGCCGATCCGTTCTGCTTTTCTGATGTCGGCCCGCTGCTGGCGACGGCGCTGCATGAGCACCCGCGCCTGCGTGAGATGAACGTGCAGTTCCCGACGCAAACCGTGCGCGCCACGGTGATTGGCGCGGGGGCGCACACGCTGTCGCTGTCCGGCAGCACCATCTGGCTGGAGGGGGTGGCGCTTCCGCTGCGCAACCTGCCGGTGGCGATTCCACAAGATGAAAACGAACTGGTGGCCGCCTGGGAACAGGCGCTGACTCAGCTCGATCTCGACCCTGGCACTGACGCATACGTGCTGGCGCTTCCCGCCCGGCTTCCGGTGCGCTACGCGGTATTACTCACGGTCATCGACGCGCTGCTGGCGTTTACCGCGCGTTTTCCCAATCCGCATCCCCTGCTGGTGGTGGCCGAGCAGGACTTTGGCAAAGCCCTGGGCATGTTATTGCGCCCACAGTTACAGCAACACCCGCTGGCGGTCATTGACGAAGTGAGCGTCCGGGCGGGGGACTATATCGACATTGGTACGCCTCTTTTTGGCGGATCGGTTGTGCCGGTGACGGTGAAATCACTCGCATTTCCTTCCTGAGGGAACGACTTATGAAACTAAAGACCACATTGTTCGGCAATGTTTATCAGTTTAAGGATGTAAAAGAGGTGCTGGCAAAATCCAACGAACTGCGTTCGGGGGATGTGCTGGCAGGTGTTGCGGCTGAAAGCTCACAGGAGCGCGTTGCCGCGAAACAGGTGTTGTCGGAAATGTCGGTGGCGGATATTCGCAACAACCCGGTGATTTCCTATGAAGAGGACTGCGTGACGCGTCTGATTCAGGACGACGTCAATGAAACGGCCTATAACCGCATTAAAAACTGGAGCATCAGTGAGCTGCGTGAATATGTGCTGAGTGATGAAACGTCCGTGGATGACATTGCGTTTACGCGTAAAGGGCTGACTTCGGAAGTGGTGGCGGCGGTCGCGAAGATCTGCTCCAACGCCGACCTGATCTACGGTGGCAAGAAAATGCCGGTGATCAAAAAGGCCAATACCACCATCGGTATTCCGGGCACCTTTAGCTGCCGTTTGCAGCCGAACGATACCCGTGACGATGTACAGAGTATCGCCGCGCAAATCTATGAAGGGCTCTCTTTCGGGGCAGGCGATGCGGTGATTGGCGTTAACCCGGTAACGGACGACGTGGAAAACTTAAGTCGCGTGCTGGATACCGTGTACGGGGTGATCGACAAGTTCAATATTCCGACGCAGGGCTGCGTGCTGGCGCACGTCACCACTCAGATTGAAGCCATTCGTCGCGGCGCGCCGGGCGGGCTGATTTTCCAGAGTATTTGCGGCAGCGAAAAAGGATTAAAAGAGTTCGGCGTGGAGCTGGCAATGCTGGATGAAGCGCGTGCGGTCGGCGCGGAGTTCAACCGTATCGCCGGGGAAAACTGCCTGTACTTTGAAACCGGGCAGGGGTCTGCGCTTTCGGCTGGAGCCAACTTCGGCGCCGACCAGGTGACGATGGAAGCGCGTAACTACGGCCTGGCGCGGCACTACGATCCGTTCCTGGTGAATACGGTGGTCGGTTTTATCGGGCCGGAGTATCTCTACAACGACCGGCAGATTATTCGCGCCGGTCTGGAAGATCACTTTATGGGCAAGCTGAGCGGCATCTCAATGGGCTGCGACTGCTGCTACACCAACCACGCCGACGCCGATCAGAACCTCAACGAAAACCTGATGATTCTGCTCGCCACCGCAGGCTGTAACTACATTATGGGCATGCCGCTCGGCGACGACATCATGCTCAACTACCAGACCACCGCATTCCACGATACCGCAACGGTACGTCAGTTACTCAACCTGCGTCCGTCACCGGAGTTTGAGCGCTGGCTGGAAACGATGGGCATTATGGAAAACGGTCGCCTGACCAAGCGGGCGGGCGATCCGTCACTGTTCTTCTGATGACGCGGGGATGACATACGATGGATCAAAAACAGATTGAAGAAATTGTACGCAGTGTAATGGCGTCAATGGGCGAGTCGCAGCCGCAGGCCCCCGCAGAATCCGCGCCAGCCTGTAGCGCTAAACAATGTGCCGCGCCTTCAGCGCCTTCAGCGGCGGAAAGCTGCGCGCTGGATTTAGGTTCGGCTGAGGCGAAAGCCTGGGTAGGCGTGGAGAATCCGCATCGCGCGGATGTTTTGGCCGAACTGCGCCGCAGCACCGCTGCGCGCGTGTGTACCGGTCGCGCTGGCCCACGTCCTCGCACCCTGGCGCTGTTGCGCTTCCTGGCGGATCACTCTCGTTCGAAAGATACCGTTCTGAAAGAGGTGCCGGAAGAGTGGGTGAAAGCACAGGGGCTGCTGGAAGTGCGTTCGGAAATCAGCGACAAAAACCTCTATCTGACCCGCCCGGATATGGGGCGTCGTCTGAGCCAGGAGGCCATTGACGCGCTGAAAGCGCAGTGTGTCGCCAGCCCGGATGTCCAGGTGGTGATTTCCGATGGTTTATCGACGGATGCGATTACCGCCAACTATGAAGAGATCCTGCCGCCGCTGCTCTCTGGTCTGAAACAGGCGGGGCTGAAAGTCGGGACGCCGTTCTTTGTACGTTATGGCCGCGTGAAGATTGAAGATCAGATCGGCGAAATTCTTGGCGCGAAAGTGGTGATTCTGCTGGTGGGCGAGCGTCCTGGCTTAGGTCAGTCGGAAAGCCTCTCCTGCTATGCGGTTTACTCACCACGGGTGGCAACCACCGTTGAAGCGGATCGTACCTGTATTTCGAATATTCACCAGGGCGGCACGCCGCCGGTTGAAGCCGCAGCGGTAATTGTGGATTTGGCGAAACGTATGCTGGAGCAGAAAGCATCCGGCATCAATATGACCCGTTAAGGAGGCAACATGCCAGCATTAGATTTGATTCGACCGTCGGTCACCGCAATGCGCGTGATTGCCTCGGTGAATGACGGTTTCGCGCGTGAGCTTAAATTACCGTCACATATACGTAGCCTCGGTCTCATCACGGCAGACTCTGATGACGTAACGTATATTGCGGCAGACGAAGCGACAAAACAGGCGATGGTGGAAGTGGTGTATGGCCGTTCACTGTATGCCGGAGCGGCCCACGGGCCGTCGCCGACGGCCGGTGAAGTTTTGATTATGTTGGGCGGCCCGAACCCGGCGGAAGTGCGGGCGGGTCTGGATGCGATGGTGGCGCATATTGAAGGCGGCGCAGCGTTCCAGTGGGCCAACGATGCGGAAGATACTGCATTCCTGGCGCATGTGGTTTCGCGTACCGGGTCTTATCTCTCATCAACCTCAGGCATCGCGCTGGGCGATCCTATCGCCTATCTGGTGGCACCGCCGCTGGAAGCGACGTTTGGCATTGATGCGGCGATGAAATCCGCCGATGTCCAACTGGTGACCTACGTGCCGCCGCCGTCAGAAACCAACTACTCTGCGGCGTTTTTAACGGGGAGCCAGGCCGCCTGTAAAGCCGCCTGCAACGCCTTTACCGATGCCGTTCTGGATATTGCCCGTAATCCCGTCCAGCGCGCGTAAGAGAGGTAGCGATGATCAATGCACTGGGATTACTGGAAGTGGATGGCATGGTTGCCGCCGTTGATGCGGCGGACGCCATGCTGAAAGCCGCCAATGTGCGATTGCTCAGCCACGAAGTGCTCGATCCCGGCCGGCTGACGCTGGTGGTGGAGGGCGATCTGGCGGCGTGTCGCGCGGCGCTGGATGCCGGAAGCGCCGCAGCACAACGCACGGGCCGTGTTATCAGCCGCAAAGAAATTGGGCGGCCGGAAGACGACACCCAGTGGCTGATCGGCGGCTTTAAGCGCCAGCCAACGAAAGTCGGAAAGACGCCAGATGCGCCTGTTACCTCTGAATCCTCAGAAGCGCTGTTGGCGTTATTAGCATCAGTACGTCAGGGAATGACGGCAGGGGAGGTGGCCGCGCATTTTGGCTGGTCACTGGAGCGCGCCAGAAATGCGCTGGAGCAACTCTTTTCTGACGGGGCGTTGCGTAAACGCAGTAGTCGCTATCGTCTGAAGAAAGTATAACCTGTCGGAGGTGCCGGGGACGTTGCGCCCCGGCTTTGAAGATCATGAAAAAGACTCGTACAGCAAACTTGCACCATCTTTATCATGAAGCGTTACCCGAAGACGTTAAACTTACGCCTCTGGTTGAGGTGGATAATGTTCACCAGCGGCTGACAACGGACGTCTATGAACACGCCCTGACGATAACCGCCTGGCAGCAGATTTACGATCAGCTGCATCCCGGCAAATTTCATGGGGAATTCACGGAAATCCTGCTGGATGAAATTCAGGTGTTCCGTGAGTACACCGGTCTGGCGTTGCGTCAGTCTTGCCTGGTCTGGCCGAACTCCTTCTGGTTCGGTATTCCGGCAACGCGCGGCGAGCAAGGTTTTATCGGCACGCAGTGCATTGGCAGCGCGGAGATCGCCACCCGTCCGGGCGGGACGGAGTTTGAGCTGAGCACGCCGGATGATTACACCATCCTCGGCGTGGTTATCTCGGAGGAGGTGCTTACCCGGCAGGCCAATTTCCTGCATCACCCGGAAAGGGTGCTGCATATGCTGCGTAACCAGTCTGCGCTGGAGGTGAAAGAGCAGCATAAAGCGGCGCTGTGGGGCTTTGTCCAGCAGGCGCTGGCGACGTTCAGCGAGAACCCGGAAAACCTGCATCAGCATGCGGTGCGTAAAGTGCTGGGGGATAACCTGCTGCTGGCGATGGGGACGATGCTGGAAGAAGCGCAGCCGATTATAACGGCAGAAAGCGTCAGCCATCAGAGCTATCGAAAATTGCTGTCCCGCGCGCGGGAATACGTGCTGGAGAATATGTCGGAGCCGCTGACGGTGCTCGATCTGTGTAATCAGCTGCACGTCAGCCGCCGCACGTTGCAAAACGCGTTTCACGCGATTCTGGGGATTGGCCCGAACGCGTGGCTGAAGCGGATTCGATTAAACGCGGTGCGGCGGGAGCTGATCAGCCCGTGGTCGCAAAGTTCGACGGTCAAAGAGGCGGCAATGCAGTGGGGGTTCTGGCATCTGGGGCAGTTCGCGACCGATTACCAGCAGCTGTTTGCCGAAAAACCGTCGCTGACGCTGCATCAGCGTATGCGTCAGTGGATGTGATGACATTATTGTGCCGGATGCGACGCTTTGCGTCTTATCCGGCCTACGGGCGCTACCGTTGCAGTTGTAGGCCGGATAAGGCGTTAGCCGTCATCAGGCAAAACGCGGCCAGGTAAATTATACCCAGTCGCGGACTTTGATAAATTCGCTCAGCGCCGCTTCCGGGCTGCCTTCTTCCGGCTGCCAGTCGTACTCCCAGCGCACCAGCGGCGGCATCGACATCAAAATGGACTCGGTGCGTCCGCCCGTTTGCAGGCCAAACAGCGTGCCGCGATCCCACACCAGATTAAACTCCACATAGCGGCCCCGGCGATAAAGCTGGAAATGACGCTCGCGCTCGCCCCAGGCCATTGCTTTACGCCGCTCGACAATTGGCAGAAAAGCATCGGTATAGCCTTTGCCTACCGCCTGCATAAAGCGAAAGCAGCTGTCGAAATCCGGCGTGTTCAGATCGTCGAAGAAAAGCCCGCCAATGCCGCGCTGCTCATCGCGATGCTTCAGGAAAAAGTAATCGTCGCACCATTTTTTATAGCGCGGATAGACGTCCTCGCCGTAGGGCTGGCACAGATCCCGCGCCGTGCGGTGCCAGTGAATGGCATCCTCTTCAAACGCGTAATAGGGCGTCAGGTCGAAACCGCCGCCAAACCACCAGACCGGCTCCGTGTCGGGCTTCTCCGCAATAAAAAAGCGAACATTGGCATGGCTGGTTGGAATGTACGGATTCAACGGATGCACCACCAGCGACACGCCCATCGCTTCAAAACTACGCCCAGCCAGCTCCGGGCGGTGTGCCGTCGCGGAGGCGGGCATCGCGTCGCCGTGAACATGGGAGAAATTTACCCCAGCCTGCTCAAAGACACCGCCGTTACGCAGTACCCGGCTGCGCCCGCCGCCACCCGCGTCGCGCTGCCAGCTATCTTCAACAAAATCAGCGCCATCAACGGCGGCTAACTGCTGGCAAATATCATCCTGAAGGCTGAGCAGGAACTGTTTTACGCGTTGTGCATCGGGTTTCATGATTACCGTTTCTTCGAGTGTGCTTTCTGGTTATCAAACCAGTGGAAATAACTGATCACGCCATTGGCTATCGCGGTGGCGATTTTCTGCCGGAATGCGGTGGTGCCTAACAGACGCTCCTCTTCCGGGTTGGTGATAAATGAGGTTTCTACCAGTACGGAGGGAATTGACGGTGATTTTAGCACCACAAACGCCGCCTGTTCCGTATTGCGACTGTGCAGACGATGCACTGGCTTGATCTTCTTAAGAATATGCGATCCCAGCGTCAGGCTATTTTTGATGGTGTCGGTTTGCACCAGATCGAACAATACCTGCTGCAACAGATGATCTTTATCGGTCGCTTTTTTCCCCGCGACTTCATCGGCGCGGTTTTCACGGTCGGAGAGGTATTTCGCCATGGCGCTACTGGCGCCGCGATTAGAAAGCGCAAACACCGAGGCCCCTGCGGCGCTGGGGTTGGTAAAGCCATCTGCGTGGATGGACATAAACAGATCCGCGCCGTGCTTGTGGGCGATTTCCACGCGATCGTACAGGGGAATAAAGGTGTCGCCCGTGCGTGTCAGGCGCGCATCAATCCCCTGGTTGCGCAAAATCGCGCGCACGTTTTTGGCGATCTCCAGCACGACGTGTTTTTCCTTCGAGCCGTTGCGACCAATCGCGCCGGTGTCGATACCGCCGTGGCCGGGGTCGAGAACAACAATGCGTCTGGCGCCTGCTTTTTTGGCCTTCGGTTTGCTGTGACCATTACCGGTCTTTAGCGCTTCTTCTTTAGCGATGGCGTGCGACATGCCCGACAGCGTCAGAGCCGCCAGCCCGGCTTTCAGCACCTGGCGGCGCGATGTGAGAGTTTTTAAGGGTTTAAAAGTGCTCATACAGCCTGAGTTGTGAAAATTGAGTTCCAGATGTTATATCGTATCGCGTAATCCGTTACGACTGTTCGTGATGAGAATTGTTTTACTTTTCATTTCAATACGTGACAATCCGTCATTATGCCATTTTTTTCGCCGTTTCGCGTCAGATATTGGCTAAATCAGTCGTTCGCGCCATAATCGGAGTTTTAACCTTGAAAAGGGTCTCAATACCATGGAGATACGCGTTTTTCGCCAGGAAGATTTCGAAGAGGTGATCACCCTCTGGGAGCGCTGCGATTTGCTGCGTCCGTGGAACGATCCTGAAATGGATATCGAACGTAAGCTGAACCATGACGTCAGTCTGTTCCTGGTCGCTGAGGTGAATGGCGAGGTGGTCGGTACGGTCATGGGCGGCTATGACGGCCATCGGGGTTCTGCCTATTATCTTGGCGTACACCCGGAGTTTCGCGGTCGTGGCATCGCCAACGCGCTGTTGAACCGGCTGGAGAAAAAGCTCATTGCTCGCGGCTGCCCGAAAATCCAAATCATGGTGCGGGAAGACAACGACATTGTACTGGGCATGTACGAGCGCCTGGGTTATGAACATTCGGACGCGTTAAGTCTGGGCAAGCGTCTGATTGAAGATGAAGAGTACTGAGTTTCATCCTGCTGACTACGACGGTCATGGGCGCTTGCGCCTGCCTTTTCTGTTCTGGTGCGTGCTGCTGCTTCAGGCGCGTACCTGGGTGCTGTTTGTGATTGCTGGCTCCTCCCGCGAGCAGGGCGATACGCTGCTGAATCTGTTTTATCCCGATCACGATACGTTCTGGCTGGGGTTGTTGCCCGGCGTCCCGGCGGTACTGGCGTTTTTACTGAGCGGGCGGCGCGACGCTTTCCCGTTACTGTGGCGCGGGCTGCGCGGCTTGTTGATTCTGGCGCAGGGCGTTCTGCTCTGCTGGCAACCGGTGCTGTGGCTGTACGGTGAACCGGTAAACGGCATCGGGCTGGCGCTGGTGGTGGCCGATATTGTCGCGCTTATCTGGTTGCTCTCTAACCGCCGTGTACGCGCCTGCTTTGCGCCGGCAAAAGAATAACGGCACTTTTTGGCGAAACCGGACTCCAAACAACGTTGATTAATAAAGAAAGGAAGTGAGATGAAATCGCTGCGTTTGATTTTATGCGCAATGCCGCTGGTGCTGAGCGGCTGTTCAACCCTCTCGTCGGTGAACTGGTCTGCTGCGAATCCGTGGAACTGGTTTGGCTCGTCGACAGAGGTCACTGAGCAGGGCGTTGGGGCATTAACTGCCTCCACGCCGCTGGATGAAAAAGCGATTACTGACGCGCTGGATGGCGACTATCGCCTGCGTAGCGGAATGAAAACCCAGAACGGCAACGTGGTGCGTTTTTTTGAAGTGATGAAAGAGGACAAGGTTGCGCTGGTTATCAATGGCGATCAGGGAACCATCAGCCGTATTGATGTGCTGGACAGCGATATTCCATCGCAGGCAGGCGTTGAAATCGGTACGCCGTTTAGCGACCTTTACAGCAAAGCCTTTGGTAACTGCCAGAAAGCGATGGGCGATGACAGCGCGTCGGTCGAGTGTAAAGCACAAGACAGTCAACATATTAGCTATCTGTTCTCCGGCGAGTGGAACGGCCCGGAAGGGTTAATGCCTCCTGACGACACGCTGAAGAACTGGAAAGTGAGCAAAATCATCTGGCGCCGTTAATTTGCGTCTGAACAAACCGCCTCGCTGAAAAAACGGGTACAATACGCCCATCAATGCCACGCAGCCGTGGCATTCTTATTTTTCAGGAGGAACAATGTCTCAGGTTCAAAGTGGCATTTTGCCAGAACACTGCCGCGCGGCGATTTGGATTGAAGCCAATGTAAAAGGGGATGTCGATGCCCTGCGTGCGGCCAGCAAAGCGTTTGCCGATAAACTGGCAACCTTCGAAGCGAAATTCCCTGACGCGCATCTGGGCGCGGTTGTCGCATTTGGCAACAACACCTGGCGCGCCCTGAGCGGCGGCGTTGGGGCTGAAGAGCTGAAAGATTTTATCCCTTACGGTAAAGGTCTGGCGCCAGCAACCCAGTACGATGTGCTGATCCACATTCTTTCACTGCGTCACGACGTGAACTTCTCTGTCGCGCAGGCGGCAATGGCGGCTTTTGGCGAGTGCATCGAGGTGCAGGAAGAAATCCACGGTTTCCGCTGGGTGGAAGAACGCGATCTCAGCGGCTTCGTTGACGGGACGGAAAACCCGGCGGGAGAAGAGGTTCGCCGCGACGTGGCGGTCATCAAAGACGGCGTGGATGCGGGCGGCAGCTACGTGTTCGTTCAGCGTTGGGAACACAACCTGACGCAACTCAACCGCATGAGCGTTCACGACCAGGAGATGATGATTGGTCGCACTAAAGAAGCCAACGAAGAGATCGATGGCGATGACCGTCCGGTCACGTCTCACCTGACCCGCGTGGATCTGAAAGAAGACGGCAAAGGGCTGAAAATTGTGCGCCAGAGCCTGCCATACGGTACGGCCAGCGGCACCCACGGCCTCTATTTCTGCGCTTACTGCGCGCGTCTGTACAATATTGAGCAGCAGTTGCTGAGCATGTTTGGCGATACCGACGGGAAGCGTGACGCCATGCTGCGCTTCACGAAGCCAGTGACGGGCGGCTATTACTTCGCACCGTCTCTGGACAGATTGATGGCGCTGTAATTTCTTTTGCCGGATGGCGGCGTCGTTTTACCCGGCCTACAGAGACTTTTTGTAGGCCGGGCAAGCGAAACGCCCCCGGCAGTCCCGCCTTATCGGTTACTCATGTTTTAGCGCCGCGTATATCTGATCCACCACCCAACCGTATGTGGCTATCGGCATCAGCCCGCTGTTAAACATATTCGGGTTCTTTTGCGGGTCGGCGACGGGTGAGTGCGGTTTGTTGCTCAGCATCACAATCGCCATCTGATTGGCCGGGTCGATAACGGTCAGCGTCCCTGTCCATCCGGTATGGCCGTATGCCTGCGCGCTGGCCAGCGTGCCGAATGTCGGCGTCATGGACGCATTGCCGTTAACGCGCCAGCCGAGACCAAACGTGGCATCCTCCGGCGAGGATTGCGTGAACATTTTCACGGTTTCCGGGCTGAACAGCGTCACGTTACCGTACCCTCCGCCATTCAGCATGGTCTGCATCAGTACCGCAATATCGCCGGTATTCGAAAACAGTCCCGCATGTCCTGAAACACCGCCCATCGAGTAGAATGCTTTTTCATCATGCACCTGGCCCCATAGGGTGGTTGTGCGGATATTGGGGAAATGAATCACGCCATCCCGGGTATTGCCGTTCAGTTCCGTCGCGGCGATCTGCTGTTGGCGGAAGCCTTTCTGTAGCGGGTTAAAGACCGTATGCGTTAAACCGAGCGGGCGATAGAGGTTCTCTTCAACATAACGATCGAGCGGCTGGCCCGTCACGGACTCCACGATAAACCCAAGCAGCATATAATCCACATCGCTGTAGATGTGTTTCGTGCCGGGGCGGTACGCCAGCGGCGTGCGTTTGATCATCTCCAGCGTGGTGGCTTTATCCTGCGAATACAACTCGCCCGCGACGGCCTGGTTCGGGTATTGCGGGTCAGCAGGGAAACCGCCGGAATGATGCAGCAGATCCGCAATGCGTAACGTGCTTTTCCCTTTAATCGCATCCCCCGGACGATCGCCAAAACCGGGAATATATTTCGAGATAAGATCGTCCGGCTGTAATTTGCCCTCTGACATCAGTTTTTGCAGGGCAAAGTTCGTGGCATACATTTTTGTATTTGATGCCAGGTCGTACAGGGTGTCAGTGGTTGCCTTGACGGGATGAGACATCAGGACGCTGCCGTCATATTTTTTAGCCTGACCCCAGGCCTTACGATAAACAATATGACTGTCTTTAATAATGAGCAGGTTAACGCTTGGATAACCGGCATCAACCTGTTGCGCTATCCAGTTATCCAGCGCGTTAAGCCGTTCAATATTAAATCCTGCTTTTTCCGGCGCGGCGTCAGTCAATACCGGAAATGGCGCGGCGCTGGCAGTGCAACTGAGCGCCAGCAGGGAAGCAAAAAGTAATGTCATTTTCATGGTATTAGTCCAGATTCACATTACGGCAGCCAAAGAGAGCGGTAAAAATAAATCCGCCAAGATACGCAATCAGCATTCCTCCGGCATATACCGCCATTGCGGGCAGAATACCTTGCGCGGACGTCATTAACGGCAGCGCCACCAGACCGGATGGGCCAAAGGCGCTGTTTAAGCCCATCGGCAGACCCGACCAGGCCACTAAGCCGATGAAAAGCCCCCCGGCAGCGCCGCCGAGGCAGGCGGTGATAAACGGTTTCATTCGTGGCAGCGTAACGCCGTAAATCAGCGGTTCGCCAACACCGAGTAAGCCGGGAATAATCGCCCCGCGAACCTGGCTGCGTAACACGCTGTGTTTTTCTGCTCGCCAGTAGAGCGCCAGTGCGGCGCCGACCTGACCCGCGCCCGCCATAGAAAGAATAGGGAACAGGCTGTTGAATCCCTGGCTACTCATTAATGCCAGATAGACGGGAATGAAGCCCTGATGGACGCCAAACACCACCGAAACAAGAAACAGACCCGCCAGAACGGCACAGCCCAGCGGGTTGCTGTTGAGGTGGATAAAGAGCCATGACATCCCTTCGAACAGCCAGCCGCCCAGCGGCATGATGATCAGGTAGGCCAGTGCGGCGGTGACCAGCAGGGTTAACATGGAGGTCAACAGCATGTCCAGATCGTCGGGCATAAAGCGTCGGATAAAGCCCTCAATACGCGCGCTGGCCCAGGCGGCGATCAGTACGCCGATAATGTTGCCGCGCGGGTCGATCGGCAGGCCAAAGAAGTCCTCAATACCGGAGAAATAGCCCGTGGTGGCGGCGGGGTTGTATCCCAACAGGAACAGCGAGGCGATGATCGCCCCGTTAACGCCGGTGCCGCCGAAAGCCTGCGCGGCGTTATAGCCAATAAGAATAACCAGAAAGGTAAACAGCCCTTTACTGAACACTTTCATAAAGTTCAGGGCGTCGGGAAGCATACCTTGCGCATCGGTCGGAACGTGCAATACCGTACCCAGCAGTGTGGCAATCCCCAGCAGCAGACCCGCAGCAATAAAACCGGGAATGAGCGGCGTAAAAATAGTGGCGAACTTCGACAGGAATTGCTGAATGCCTGAGGTTTGTTTCGCTTTTAGCTGGCTTTTGGTTTTGGCGGCGATATCTGCCTCCTGCGTGACGGTGCCGCTGTTGTCGCTCAGTAGCGCATTCATGGCATCTGCTGCCCGCTGCGCTTTACCGGGGCCAAAAATGACCTGCACCTGGTTATTCGAGAGGACCACGCCTTTCACGCCTTCGAGCGTTTTAATCGCCGGATCGACCCGATCGCTGTCATGTACCGCCAGACGTAAACGGGTCATGCAGTTCCCGCAGGTGGCAATGTTACCCGGGCCGCCGACCCGGGAGATAATCGTATTCAGGAGATCATTACTGATTTCTTTTGCCATTCGCTTTATTCCTCTTCCAGTACCTGGCGAATGAAGCCGCCATGTTGCTCAAGACGCAGACTGGCTTCTGTTGCGTTGAGGTTTTTCAGTAGCATGACGATAGCGGTTTTGCAGTGACGGCCACAGGCCATCAGCGCGGCTTCAGCCTGTTGCCCGGTGCAGCCTGTCGCATTTTTCACAATATTTACCTGACGCACGTTGAGTTTTTCGTTCGTGGCGACAACATCCACCATCAGGTTGCCAAACACCTTGCCGGATTTAATCATCAGGCCGGTGGACAGCATGTTGAGAATCAGCTTCTGCGCGGTGCCCGCCTTCATACGGGAAGAACCGCTCACCACTTCGGCGCCGACAACGGGCGTGATGGCAAGCTCCGCCGCCTTTGCTACGGCGCTCCCCGGATTGCAGGAGATCCCGATCGTCCGGCAGCCGAGCGTACGGGCATATTCCAGACCGGCAATCACATACGGCGTGCGACCGCTGGCCGCAATGCCCACAACCACATCTCTTTCATTGAGTGCGAGGGCTTTCAGGTCGTTGACCCCAAGCTCGCGGTTGTCTTCCGCGCCTTCAATCGCATGCTGTATCGCGCGCTCGCCACCGGCGATCAAACCGATAACCAGGCCTGATTCCACGCCATAGGTCGGGGGGCATTCGCTGGCGTCAAGGATACCCAGGCGACCGGACGTTCCGGCGCCGGTATAAATCAGCCGCCCGCCAGCGCTGACCTGCGCATAAATGATGTCGATAGCCGCGGCGATCTCGGGCAGAACCTGCTCCACGGCGAGTGGAACCGTTTTATCTTCATCATTAATGATGCGGCACATATCGAGGGTGGAAGCCCGGTCAATCTCAAAAGAGGCGCGGTTAACACCTTCGGTAATCATATTTTCAAGTTGCATATTACTTACAGCCTTACAGGTTTAGCGCCCATTTCAGGAATGCTTTTTTCTGGGTGTCGTCAGCTTTCAGATACAGTTGCTGTAGCTGGGAGAGCTGGTCATGCGAAGTGGCGGGCGCCGCCGGGGAAGCGGAGCGCGCCGGAGAAGGTATCATCGTGCTGTCATCGTTGACGATGGCGCTCAGGTCGGTGAACACGGTGATGCTGTCACGGTCGAGAATTTTGATATCAAACGGTACGGGTTTCCCGGCCGCCGTCAGGGTGAATACCGGTTTTTGCGCCATCTGGCTGGCTTCTTTTTCGTCCAGCGGTTTTCCCGCAGACAGTTGCAGATCCACATTGCCGGAAGCGTTAAACGAGATGATATACGGGTTAGACGTTACGCGACCCCGGTTATTGTTCACCGATTCAGGATTTGCCGGACTGTCGAACTTCACTACCATTTTTTGAGCGCCGTCTGGCAGCGCCACGTCTTTACTAAAAATACTGACTTTTGCCGAACGGGCCGCCAGCACGCTGACGTTATCGCCAATAAAGAGATGCGGAGCGGCAAAAGCCTGGCTGCAAAACAACAGTGCTGCGGCGGACACAAAATATTTCTTCATTTTTACTCTCCCGGAAAAGGGGAATCAGAATTCGTAACGTAAGCCAAGGTGGAAATAGTCATCAGCCGGGTTGCTGCCGCCAAAGGAGACATCATTGCCGTTCGTCCGTTTTTTCCCTTCTTCACCATTACGCCAGGAGTAAGACGCAAATATGGAACTGCGAACGGTGAGTTTGTACTGCGCTTCAAAGGTGGTATCGCGAAGTTTCAGCCCGTCGCCGTCCTCATTTTTCAGATGGCGATAGCCGGTACGTAACGCCCAGTCCGGGCTGACGTTCCAGACCAGCGTTGCTTCGTAATCTTTATCGGTGCTGTCCGCAGAACCGTCGAGGTAGGTCACTTTATCCTGGGCATAGAGCAGGCCGAACATGAAATCGCCCAGGTAGTAGCGGGTGCCGATGCCATAAAAGGTGTACTTATCGACATTATTATCCGACAGCGTGGATGTATCGTCATGGCTCGCTTTCTCTGTCTGACCGGCAATGACCGGCAATGACCGGCTGGAGGCGGCCAAAATCGCCCATATCGAGCGTATAGCGAAGGGCGGCATTATAACCGTAATCCAGATCGGAGGTGTTGTTGCCCAGAATATAGGCGGTAGAGAAATCAAAATTGCCGAATGTGTTCTGGTACTGAATGGTGCCGTCCTGACGGAAAACCTGTACCGCCGTCGGGTCAACAAAGTTTGCCTGGCGGGCCATTGCGACATCGGAGCTGGCGAACACATCGCCGATATCCGTGAACATGATCAGGCCGGATGACACGCGCCCGCCGGTCAGCTTGCCGTATTCGGCAAAATCAATCCCTGCCCAGACGTAACGCGCGGTGAAGTCATTCGGGTTTTCCGCGCTGATGTTGTTCGCGTACTCTGCGGCATTTACCTGATACTGCGTAAAACCAATAACGGCCAGCTTGTCATTAATCGCCTGGCGGGCGGAGAAACCGATACGCGCGTCAAAATCGCCCGAGGTGTCGCCTGATTTCTTGTCAGAGATATTGAATCCGAGACGCCCGTAGAGATCGATATTCGATCCGTCATTGGCCTGGTAGATCACGGCGGCATGGCTGGCGCTGGTTGCGAGAAGAGTAAAGATTGCCAGGGACTTCAGAGTACGTTTCATTATGATTATCCTTTTCTGTGTGTAGTTTTTTGTTGCTATGAAAGATGCAAGGAATCATATATTCCATAAAAATATTTACAATAGAATCATTGAATCGTAATACAAATATTGTGAGGGCTATCAAATTCTCACCCGCGTTGTGTTATCCTGCGAACAGTGCGTTGGAATTAATGATTCCATGATGACGGGAGCGGAAGAGCGATGTTGTATCTGGCGAAAATGCGTAATGCAGAGGGAGAGTTAACGGAAAATGAACAGAAAATTGCCAGCTTTCTTTTGGCCCATGTCAGCGAGCTAAAAACCGTTTCTTCCCGCAATCTGGCGAAGCAGCTGGAAGTCAGCCAGTCCAGTATTGTGAAATTTGCCCAGAAACTTGGCGCGAAGGGATTCACCGAGCTCAGAATGGCGCTCATTGAGGAGTACAGCGTCAACCGGGAAAAGAAACATGACACGGCGCTGCATCTGCACAGTACGATTACCAGTGAAGACAGCCTGGAGGTGATTGCCCGTAAGCTGAACAGAGAAAAAATGTTCGCGCTGGAGGAAACCTGTAGTCTGATGGATTTCGATCGCCTGAAGCAGGTGATTAACCTGATCAGCAAGGCCCGGCTTATTCAGATTACGGGCGTCGGCGGTTCGGCGCTGGTAGGACGGGATTTATCCTTCAAGCTGATGAAAATTGGTTATCGCGTGGCCTGCGAGGTCGATACCCATGTGCAGGCAACCATTGCTCAGGCCTTGCAGGAAGGGGACGTGCAAATAGCCATTTCCTACAGCGGGTCGAAAAAGGAGATCGTGCTTTGCGCTGAAGCGGCGCGTAAGCAGGGGGCGACGGTGATTGCGATCACCTCTTTGACGGACTCTCCGCTGCGGCGGCTGGCCGATTACACGCTGGATACCGTATCCGGTGAGACCGAATGGCGCAGTTCGTCCATGTCCACCCGAACCGCGCAGAACTCGGTGACCGATCTGCTGTTTGTTGGCATGGTGCAGCTCAATGATGTTGAGTCGCTTCGTATGATTGAGCGCAGCAGCGAACTGATTAATCTTTTAGGCAGGAGCTAGGGACTTTTACGTAAGATTTACCCTAATTAGTGAGCTGTTCCGCAGCACTTATTTGTTTTTTCTGTATTTTCAATGTTAATGGAGTGTAAGGCTTCATCGTAGTTTCGCTGGAGACGAGAGTAGCGCATAAGACGCACCGCCTATGCGCTGCAACAGACTGAAAAGGAGAACATTGAAATGGGTAAACTCACGGGCAAAACGGCATTGATTACCGGCGCGTCACAGGGCATTGGCGAGGGGATCGCCAGAGTGTTTGCTCGCCACGGCGCGAATTTAATTTTGCTGGATATCTCCGATGAGGCGGAAAAACTGGCGGATGAGCTGGGCGGACGCGGTCATCGTTGTACCGCCATCAAAGCGGATGTCAGGGATTTTGCATCAGTCGCGGCGGCAGTGGCGCGCGCGAAAAAGATAGAAGGTAAAATTGATATTCTGGTCAACAATGCGGGTGTTTGCCGGTTGGGCAACTTCCTCGACATGAGCGAAGAAGATCGCGATTTCCATATCGATATTAATATCAAAGGCGTCTGGAACGTCACAAAAGCCGTTCTGCCGGAAATGGTTGAACGCAAAGATGGGCGTATCGTCATGATGTCCTCCGTGACCGGGGATATGGTGGCCGATCCAGGCGAAACGGCTTATGCCCTGTCTAAAGCGGCGATTATCGGACTCACCAAGTCCCTGGCCGTGGAGTATGCGCAGTCCGGCGTTCGTGTGAACGCAATCTGTCCGGGTTATGTCCGCACGCCGATGGCGGAAAATATCGCCCGTCAGTCTAATCCTGACGATCCTGAATCGGTACTCACCGAAATGGCGAAAGCGATCCCGATGCGCCGTCTGGCCTGTCCGCTCGAAGTGGGTGAACTGGCGGCCTTCCTGGCGTCGGATGAGTCCAGCTATTTGACCGGGACGCAAAACGTGATTGATGGCGGCAGCACGCTGCCTGAAAGCGTGAGCGTGGGCGTCTGATTAACGCCGCTTTCCTCCTCACCGCATGTGGGGAGGGATTCTCTTATTCCCTTTTCGACTTTCAAATCATCAAACGGTATATAAAACCGTTACTCCTTTCGTACCCGTTATAAATATTATGACCATAAGAAAGTCATCAAATTTATAAGGGTGCGCAATGGCTGTTAACTTACTGAAAAAAAGATACCTGGCGCTGAGCGCGATGCTGTTGTTGGCCACGCAGGCGCAGGCAACAGAGCTGCTGAACAGCTCATACGACGTTTCTCGCGAACTGTTTGCCGCCCTTAATCCGCCGTTTGAACAGCAGTGGGCGAAAGATAATGGCGGCGATAAGCTGACCATCAAGCAGTCTCACGCCGGTTCGTCAAAACAAGCGCTGGCGATCCTGCAAGGGCTGAAAGCTGACGTAGTGACCTATAACCAGGTCACGGATGTGCAGATCCTGCATGACAAAGGCAAGCTGATCCCTGCCGACTGGCAAAGCCGTTTGCCGAATAACAGCTCACCGTTCTATTCCACGATGGGATTCCTGGTGCGCAAAGGGAATCCGAAAAATATCCATGACTGGAATGACCTTGTGCGTTCCGATGTAAAACTGATTTTCCCGAACCCGAAAACCTCAGGCAACGCCCGTTACACGTATCTGGCTGCATGGGGCGCGGCGGATAAAGCTGACGGTGGCGACAAAGCCAAAACCGAGCAGTTTATGACCCAGTTCCTGAAGAACGTCGAAGTGTTTGACACCGGCGGTCGCGGTGCAACCACCACCTTTGCGGAACGCGGCCTGGGCGATGTGCTGATTAGCTTTGAATCGGAAGTGAATAACATCCGTAAACAGTATGAAGCGCAGGGATTTGAAGTCGTTATCCCGAAAACCAATATTCTGGCCGAATTCCCGGTGGCATGGGTGGATAAAAACGTACAGGCCAACGGTACTGAAAAAGCGGCGAAGGCTTACCTGAACTGGCTCTACAGCCCGCAGGCGCAGACCATCATCACCGACTTCTACTACCGCGTGAATAACCCGGAAGTGATGGACAAACTGAAAGATAAATTCCCGCAGACCGAACTGTTCCGCGTGGAAGACCAGTTTGGCTCCTGGCCGGAAGTGATGAAAACCCACTTCGGCAGCGGCGGCGAGCTGGACAAACTGTTGGCGGCGGGGCGTAAGTAATGTTCGCAGTATCGACAAGACGTGTGCTGCCCGGCTTTACCTTAAGCCTCGGAACCAGCCTGTTGTTCGTCTGCCTGATATTGCTGCTTCCGTTGAGCGCGCTGGTGATGCAGCTGGCGCAAATGAGCTGGGCGCAATACTGGGAGGTTATCACCAACCCGCAGGTGGTGGCGGCCTACAAAGTCACGCTGTTGTCGGCGTTTGTGGCATCAATCTTCAACGGCGTATTTGGCCTGCTGATGGCGTGGATCTTAACCCGCTATCGCTTTCCAGGACGTACTCTGCTGGATGCGCTGATGGATCTGCCGTTTGCCCTGCCGACGGCGGTGGCGGGTCTGACGCTGGCGTCATTGTTTTCCGTGAACGGTTTTTACGGCGAATGGCTGGCGAAGTTTGATATCAAAGTGACTTACACCTGGCTTGGCATCGCGGTAGCGATGGCTTTTACCAGCATCCCGTTTGTGGTGCGCACGGTGCAGCCGGTACTGGAAGAGTTAGGCCCGGAATATGAAGAAGCGGCGGAAACGCTCGGCGCAACGCGCCTGCAAAGTTTCCGCAAAGTGGTGTTGCCGGAGCTGTCACCTGCGCTGGTGGCGGGTATCGCGCTCTCGTTTACCCGAAGCCTCGGCGAGTTCGGCGCGGTGATTTTTATTGCCGGGAACATCGCGTGGAAAACCGAAGTGACCTCGCTGATGATTTTTGTTCGTTTGCAGGAGTTTGACTATCCGGCGGCTAGCGCGATTGCGTCGGTGATCCTCGCGGCGTCGCTGTTGCTGCTGTTCTCGATTAACACCCTGCAAAGTCGCTTTGGTCGACGTGTGGTAGGTCACTAATGGCGGAAGTTACCCAATTGAAGCGTTATGACGCCCCCCGCATTAACTGGGGAAAATGGTTTCTGATTGGCACCGGGATGCTGGTTTCGGCGTTTATTTTGCTGGTGCCGATGATTTATATCTTCGTACAGGCCTTCAGCAAAGGGCTGATGCCGGTCTTACAGAATCTGGCCGACCCGGACATGCTGCACGCGATCTGGCTGACGGTGTTGATTGCGCTGATTGCCGTACCGGTAAACCTGGTGTTTGGCGTACTGCTGGCGTGGCTGGTAACGCGCTTTAATTTTCCCGGTCGCCAGCTGCTGCTGACGCTGCTGGATATTCCGTTTGCCGTCTCGCCGGTGGTGGCCGGTCTGGTCTACCTGCTGTTTTACGGCTCGAACGGCCCGTTGGGCGACTGGCTGGATGAACACAACCTGCAAATTATGTTCGCCTGGCCGGGAATGGTGCTGGTCACTATTTTCGTCACCTGTCCGTTTGTGGTGCGTGAACTGGTGCCGGTTATGCTGAGTCAGGGCAGCCAGGAAGATGAAGCGGCGATTCTGCTTGGCGCTTCCGGCTGGCAGATGTTCCGTCGCGTTACGTTGCCTAATATTCGCTGGGCGCTGCTGTACGGCGTGGTGCTGACCAACGCGCGCGCCATTGGCGAGTTTGGCGCGGTGTCGGTGGTTTCCGGCTCGATTCGCGGCGAAACCCTGTCGCTGCCGTTACAGATTGAATTACTGGAGCAGGACTACAACACCGTCGGTTCCTTTACCGCCGCCGCGCTGCTGACGCTGATGGCGATTATTACCCTGTTTTTGAAGAGTATGTTGCAATGGCGCCTGGAAAATCAGGAGAAACGTGCGCAACAGGAGGAAAATCATGAGCATTGAGATTGCCAATATTAAGAAGTCTTTTGGTCGCACCCAGGTGCTGAACGATATCTCGCTGGATATTCCTTCAGGTCAGATGGTTGCCTTGCTGGGGCCGTCCGGTTCCGGTAAAACCACGCTGCTGCGTATTATTGCCGGGCTGGAGCATCAGACCAGCGGGCACATTCGTTTTCACGGTACAGACGTAAGCCGTCTGCACGCGCGCGATCGTAAAGTCGGCTTTGTTTTTCAGCACTATGCGCTGTTTCGTCATATGACGGTGTTCGACAATATCGCCTTTGGCCTGACGGTGCTGCCGCGTCGCGAACGCCCGAATGCGGCGGCCATTAAAGCGAAAGTGACGAAACTGCTGGAAATGGTGCAACTGGCCCATCTGGCGGAGCGTTTTCCGGCACAGCTTTCCGGCGGGCAGAAACAGCGCGTGGCGCTGGCGCGCGCGTTAGCCGTTGAGCCGCAGATCCTGCTGCTGGATGAACCGTTTGGCGCGCTTGATGCGCAGGTGCGTAAAGAGCTGCGCCGCTGGCTGCGTCAGCTGCATGAAGAGTTGAAATTCACCAGCGTGTTTGTCACCCACGATCAGGAAGAGGCTACGGAAGTGGCGGATCGCGTGGTGGTGATGAGCCAGGGCAACATTGAACAGGCCGATGCGCCGGATCAGGTGTGGCGTGAACCCGCCACCCGCTTTGTGCTGGAGTTTATGGGCGAAGTGAACCGTTTGCAGGGAACGATTCGCGGCGGTCAGTTCCACGTTGGCGCGCATCGCTGGCCGCTGGGGTATACGCCAGCGTACCAGGGAGCGGTCGATCTGTTCCTGCGTCCGTGGGAGGTGGATGTTAGCCGCCGCACCAGTCTGGATTCCCCGCTGCCGGTACAGGTGCTGGAGGCCAGTCCGAAAGGTCACTACACCCAATTAGTCGTGCAGCCTCTGGGGTGGTATAACGAACCGCTGACGGTGGTGATGCAGGGGGATAATCCCCCACAGCGCGGCGAGCGGCTGTTTGTCGGGCTGCAAAATGCGCGGTTGTACAATGGCAACCAGCGCATTGAGACGCGCGAAGAGGAGCTTGCTCTGGCAGAATCGGCCTGATAGGTTAATATCACGTAGTTTTGCCGGGTGGCGCTGCGCTGACCCGGCCTACAATATGATCTGCGTCGGCCCGGTAAGCGCAGCGCCACCGGGCTTTTTACTGGACAGAGAAGTGAACACATTAGAACAAACAATTGGCAATACGCCTCTGGTGAAATTGCAGCGGATGGTGCCGGATAACGGCAGTGAAATTTGGGTCAAGCTGGAAGGCAATAACCCTGCCGGGTCAGTGAAAGACCGGGCGGCGCTGTCGATGATCGTCCAGGCGGAAAAACGCGGGGAAATTAAGCCCGGCGATGTGCTGATTGAAGCGACCAGCGGCAATACCGGTATTGCGCTGGCGATGATTGCCGCACTGAAAGGCTATCGCATGAAACTGCTGATGCCGGACAACATGAGCCAGGAGCGCCGCGCGGCGATGCGCGCCTATGGCGCGGATCTGATTCTGGTGTCTAAAGAGCAAGGGATGGAAGGCGCGCGCGATTTGGCGCTGGAAATGGCCGAACGCGGAGAAGGTAAGCTGCTCGATCAGTTTAACAATCCCGACAACCCTTACGCGCACTACACCACGACCGGGCCGGAAATCTGGCAGCAAACCTCAGGTCGCATCACCCACTTTGTCTCCAGTATGGGAACAACCGGCACGATTACCGGTGTGTCGCGCTTCCTGCGCGAACAGGAAAAACCGGTAACGATTGTTGGCCTGCAACCGGAAGAGGGCAGCAGCATTCCGGGGATTCGTCGCTGGCCCGCAGAATATATGCCGGGTATTTTTAATGCTCAGCTTGTGGATCAGGTGCTGGATATTCACCAGAGCGAGGCGGAAAACACCATGCGCGAACTGGCGGTACGCGAAGGTATTTTCTGCGGCGTGAGTTCCGGCGGCGCGGTTGCCGGTGCGTTACGCGTCGCCCGCGCGACGCCGGGGGCCGTGGTGGTTGCGATCATCTGCGATCGCGGCGATCGCTATCTTTCGACCGGCGTCTTTGGCGAAGAACACTTCAGCCAGGGGGCAGGGATTTAGCCTGTAGGCCTGATAAGCGTAGCGCCATCCGGCAACCGTAAAGTACGATCGCCGGATGACGACGCAAAGCGTCTCATCCGGCCTGCAACGTCAAGCGTTACGTTTCTCAACCAGCAGGTCGAGGAAGCGCCACAGTTTCTCGTTCATCTCCTGATAATTCCACTCGCGCATTTCGGCGTTCGAGCGAATAAAGCGCTTCCCTTTTGCCGCAGCCAGTTCCTGTTCTGAATGCTGGATCAGCCCTTCTACCGCCTCGGCGGTAAACTCCATATGGCACTGAAAACCGTAGACGGCGTTACCGTATTGCACGATCTGGCGCGGACATCCTTCGCTTGTCGCGAGAACGACCGACTGATCGGTTAACCCTGGCATATCGTTGTGCCAGTGCCCGACCACAAGCGGGGAGCCGAAATGAGCGAGCAGCGGATTCTGTTTCCCGGCTTCCGTTAGCGTAATCGGGTAGTGGCCGATCTCCTTTTCCGGGCTCTGGCGTACTTTTGCGCCCAGCGCCTCACCAATCAACTGGGAACCAAGACAGATGCCGATCACAATACGACGCGCAGAGATCGCCTGATTAATAAGCCGCTGCTCTGCTAAAGAGTCAAAATACGGGCACTCTTCGAGCGTAGTACGCGGTGACTGCGGGCCGCCAAACACCACCAGCATATCGAAACCATCCGCATTGGCGGGGACAGGTTCACCGGCATACACGCGGGACCAGGAGAGGGGATAACCGCGATCCTCAGCCCATTGCAGATAGGCTCCGGCAGATTCGAAAGACTCATGAACGACAAAATGAACTCGCACTTTTTCTCTCCTGTTAACGTTTTAACGCCTGATGGATATCAGCCGCCAGTTTGTTGATATCGCCGTCGCCCAGCGTCGACAGCGTAATGCGCAGACCGTGGGCGGGCGCGTTGACGCCAAATGCTTCGCCTTCCCGTACCAGCCAGCCCGCTTTCGCCAGCATAAACGCGATGCTCTGGCTGTGGCTTTTCAACGGTAACCACGCATTCAGCCCATCGCCGGGGGCGTGTGTAAGCCCGGTTCGCTGGAGCGCGCAGGCCAGCTTCTGCTGCTGCGAAGCATAAAATTTCCGGGTCTGCGCCAGCGTTCGCTGATAGTTTTTGTCACTCAGACAGGCATGCACTAAATCTTGCAACAGATGACTGACCCACTGACTGCCGGAATTAAGGCGCAGGCGCAGTCTGGCTGAGGTGGCGGGATCGCTGGCGACAATGGCGAGACGCAGATCCGGCCCCAGCGTCTTTGACATCGAGCGAACCACTGACCAGTGTAGCGTCTCCGGGGCGATCACCAGGTGCCAGGGAGATGAAGAGAGCAGGGCAAAGTGGTCGTCGATAATAACCAGCGCTTGTGGGTATTTCGCCACAATGTTCTGTAGCGCGGCGGCGCGGGAGGCGCTCAAACTGCACCCCGTAGGATTGTGGGCGCGCGGGGTTAAAATGACGGCGCGGGCGCCATTTTTCAGCGCCTGTTCCAGCATCTCAGGCTGCATACCTTCGCTATCGACGCCGACGGGGATGGCGGAAAACCCGGCGTAGCGCAGCATACTGATGCTGCTTAAAAAGCAGGGATCTTCCACCGCCACGCTGTCACCCGGCAGTAAATGGGCGCACAGCAGACGCTCGATGGCGTCAATCGCCCCACTGGTGATATCAATCTCGCCTTCGTCAGGTATGGCATCCTGCATCCACTGCTTCGCCCACGCGTGAAGGGCGGGAGAAACGGCCGCATCGCCGTAAAGACGCGGTGACTTATTTATTGTTGAAAAATAACTGCTGAGATCGGGCAGCCGTTGGGGATCGGGATTGCCGCCGGAAAGATCGGTCAGCGGCGTATCGGGACTGCTTCCTTCCAGCGCGAGCGGAGAAGGCGCACCTTTAATGACCGTACCGTTACGTCCCTGGCTCAGGGCCAGGCCGGATGTCACCAGCCGTTTGTAAGCCGCCGCGACAGTATTGCGGTTCACGTTTAATTCCGATGCCAGTTCCCGCACCGGCGGCAGCGTTTCCCCTGGCGCCAGTGCGCCGGTGGTGACATGCTGACGAATACTGTCAAAGATTTCGCTGGCGGTTTTTCCGTCGATCATTATTGACCTATGACAAAATGAATTTTAGCATATGACGATAATAGTGAGGCGTTAGCCCGCTGTCCAGTGAGAGGAGAGGTAAATGGGGCAGGATAGTGAAATACAGTCAGTGCTCTTCGACGATAAGCATCGGGCTTTACAGACCGACATTGTCGCCGTTCAGTCACAGGTGGTGTACGGCAGCGTAGGCAACAGTATTGCCGTACCGGCGATTAAAGCGCAGGGCTTGCGGGTGACGGCGGTGCCCACGGTGCTGTTCAGCAATACGCCGCATTATGAAACGTTTTACGGCGGCATTATTCCTGTCGACTGGTTCAGCGGTTATCTTCAGGCCTTAAATGAGCGGGATGCGCTGCGTGAGCTTAAAGCGGTCACGACGGGCTATATGGGCAGTGCGGAACAAATCGTTCTGCTGGCGAAATGGCTGGAAACGGTGCGGATCGCGCATCCTGAAGTATGTATTCTGGTCGATCCGGTGATTGGTGACACGGACAGCGGAATGTATGTGAAAGCGGAAATCCCGCAGGCGTATCGTCATTATCTGCTGCCGCTGGCGCAGGGGCTGACGCCGAATGTGTTCGAGCTGGAGATGCTCAGCGGCAAACCGTGCGGCACGCTGGATGAAGCGGTTGCAGCGGCGAAATCGCTGCTCTCCGACACGCTGAAGTGGATTGTGATCACCAGTGCGCCAGGCCAGACGGCGGATACCATCAATGTGGCGGTGGTGACGAGCGGCGGCGTGGATGTGATTGAACACCCGCGTGTGGAAACCGATTTAAAAGGGACGGGCGATCTGTTCTGCGCCGAACTGGTGAGCGGTATTGTGCAGGGGAAAGCGCTGACGGCGGCGACGCGACATGCCGCAGAGCGTGTGCTGGAGGTGATGACCTGGACGCAGCGCTGCGGGTGTGATGAGTTGATTCTGCCACCGGCAGGGGAGGCGCGATGAAGAGTTATCGGCTGGTGGTTCGCCAGCAGGGGCGTGTGGTTGGTCACTTTGAAACGAGCGGGCTTGATGCGCTGGAGGATATCTGCGTGGCGCGCGCGATGTTCGGCATTGCGGGTGGCTATCAGTGCGAATTGCTGGTGTCGGACTCGGAGAAGCGGATGCTGGAAAGCGGGCCGGAAGGGATGAAGATCCTGATGCGCGAGAAGTGCTACCGTCCAGTCACCTCGCTGTTGTGAGCGCGTAACTATGCCGGATGGCGGCGAAAAACGCCTTATCCGGCCTACGATCTTTTATTGTAGGCCTGATAAGCGCAGCGCCATCAGGCAAACATCGCCTTATCCGGCATACGATATTTTGTTGTAGGCCTGATAAGCGCAGCGCCATCAGGCAATCATCGCCTTATCCGGCCTACGATCTTTTATTGTAGGCCTGATAAGCGCAGCGCCATCAAACAAACATCGCCTTATCCGGCTTACGATCTTTTATTGTAGGCCTGATAAGCGCAGCGCCATCAGGCAAACATCGCCTTATCCGGCATGCGATATTTTGTTGTAGGCCTGATAAGCGCAGCGCCATCAGGCGCGGTTTTACCTTAACCAGGATAAAAAAATGGCGCCAGTCGGCGCCATTTTTCCCTGCGGCAAGAATTACTTCTTGATGCGGATAACCGGGGTTTCACCCACAGTCACGCTACCGGACAGTTTGATCAGTTCTTTGATTTCGTCCATGTTGGAGATAACAACCGGAGTCAGGGTAGACTTGGCTTTTTCTTCCAGCAGCGGCAGATCGAACTCAATTACCGGATCGCCAACTTTAACGCGTTGACCTTCTTCAGCAATACGCTTGAAGCCTTCGCCTTTCAGTTCAACGGTGTCGATACCGAAGTGAACGAACAGCTCAATGCCGCTATCCGATTCGATAGAGAACGCATGGTTGGTTTCAAAGATTTTGCCGATGGTGCCGTCTACTGGCGCGACCATTTTGTTACCGGTTGGTTTGATAGCAATGCCATCGCCAACGATTTTCTCGGCAAAAACTACATCCGGCACGTCTTCGATGTTGACGATCTCGCCAGAGAGCGGAGCAACAATCTCAATAGTTCCGGTGTCTTTCTTATCATCAGAAACCAGAGATTTTAGTTTATCGAACAAACCCATGATCTTCTCCTAAGCAGTAAATTGGGCCGCATCTCGTGGATTAGCAGATTGTTTTTTCTTCAATGAACTTGTTAACCAGCGTCATTAACTCGTCCGTTGTCGGTTGAGCAAGAGCCTGCTCTGCTAACACCTTCGCATCTTCGAAGTTCGTGTTACGGATAATCTTCTTAATGCGCGGGATAGAAATGGCGCTCATAGAGAATTCGTCCAGACCCATCCCCAGCAACAGAAGTGTAGCACGTTCGTCGCCTGCAAGCTCACCACACATGCCAGTCCATTTACCTTCAGCATGAGAAGCATCAATAACTTGCTTGATCAAGTTCAGCACGGACGGTGACATTGGCTGGTAAAGATGTGAAATCATATCATTACCACGGTCAACTGCCAGGGTGTACTGCGTTAAATCATTGGTGCCGATACTAAAGAAATCAACTTCTTTGGCTAAATGACGAGCAATAGTTGCCGCTGCCGGTGTTTCCACCATCACGCCAATCTCAATGCTTTCATCAAATGCTTTACCTTCGTCGCGCAGTTCCTGTTTGTAGATTTCAATCTCTTTGCGCAGCGCGCGAACTTCTTCAACAGAGATGATCATCGGGAACATGATGCGCAGTTTACCGAACGCAGAGGCGCGCAGAATGGCACGAACCTGATCACGCAGGATCTCTTTGCGATCCATCGCGATACGTACCGCACGCCAGCCCAGGAACGGGTTCTCTTCTTTCGGGAAGTTCATGTACGGCAGTTCTTTGTCGCCGCCGATATCCATAGTACGGACGATAACCGCCTGAGAGCCGCAGGCTTCAGCGACGGCTTTGTACGCCGCAAACTGTTCTTCTTCAGTCGGCAGCGCGTCACGGTCCATGAACAGGAATTCAGTACGATACAGACCAACGCCTTCCGCGCCATTGCGCTCTGCGCCTTCAACGTCACGAACGGTACCGATGTTGGCGCAAACTTCTACCTGATGACCGTCCAGCGTGATAGCCGGCAGATCTTTCAGTTTAGCGAGTTCCGCTTTCTCGGTTGCAACCTGCTCCTGAACGGCGCGCAGTTTTTCAATTTCTTCGTTGGTTGGATTGACGTAAACCTGATTGTTTACGGCATCCAGAATCAGATAGTCGTCGTTTTTCACCTGAGAGGTGACGTTACCGGTGCCCACGATGGCCGGCAGTTCCAGAGAACGCGCCATGATAGAGGTGTGGGAGGTACGTCCACCTGCGTCAGTGATGAAACCCAGCACCTTTTGCAGGTTCAGCTGTGCGGTTTCTGATGGGGTCAGGTCAGCGGCAACCAGGATGACTTCGTCCTTGATTGAGCTCAGGTCGATGATTGCCAGACCCAGGATGTTGCGCAGCAGGCGCTTACCAATGTCACGCACGTCAGCCGCGCGTTCTTTCAGGTATTCATCATCCAGTTCTTCCAGGGCAGTGGCCTGACCTTCGATAACTTCATGCGCAGCTGCGTCAGCCGTCATGTTCTTATCTTTAATCAGGGCTATGATTTCCTGCTCCAGCTCCTCATCTTCGAGCAGCATGATATGCCCTTCAAAGATGGCTTCTTTTTCTTCACCGAACGTTTCACCAGCTTTCGTTTTGATCGCTTCCAGTTGCGCAGATGCCTTGGCACGACCGCTCAGAAAACGTTCAACTTCCTGATCAACCTTGTCGGCAGAAATTTTTTTCCGGTCAATGACGATTTCGTCTTCTTTCAGCAGCAGTGCTTTGCCGAAAGCGATACCCGGGGATGCTAAAATGCCTGAAATCATAACCCTACCTTACTTGTGACTGATTTTTAAAAGAACCCGGGAACTTACTCGAGTTCCGCCATCAGTTTGACCAGATGCTCTACCGCTTTTTGTTCGTCTTCGCCTTCAGCAGCGATGGTGACAACGGTGCCCTGAGTCAGGCCCAGAGTCTGTAGTTTGAACAGGCTTTTTGCGCTGGCGCTTTTGCCGTTGGAAGTCACAGTAATCTCAGAAGTGAAGCCTTTCGCTTCTTTAACAAACTGAGCAGCAGGGCGGGTGTGCAGACCGTTCGGAGCGGTAATGGTAACTTCTTGCTGGAACATTGTATTTCCCCAACTTATAGGTTTAGTGTTGTGGAACTAAAGTCTAGCCTGGCGGTTTGACTTTAGCCTGTATTGTTAGCGTCGGCGTAAACGGGACGCGACACACCAGGTGTTATGCGCAATCCGTTGCTGGCAACTGCTGGCCGCTGACGTTTCGCTCGTCATTAAACATTATGCCGTGAAAGGAAGACTTGAACCAAATCATTAAATCGATTCAGCTAGCGCTTTTCCTGTAACGATTAATTTCGGGCATCAAAATAATTAGTCTGGTTAAATACCAGACCCGGCAGGGTGAATCAATGCCAGGAGGGTTGAAAATTTGAAGCAGGCCACAAAAAAGCACCCAAAAGGGTGCTTTTTTACGCGTTTTTAACATGCTGGCATTACTGTTGCAGTTCTTTTTCAGTAAAGAGATCGGCAAACAAAGCAGTGCTCAGATAACGCTCACCCGATGACGGTAGGATAACCACAATATTCTTATTGGTAAAGGTTTCATCTTCCTGGAGCTTAAGCGCTGCCGCAACGGCCGCGCCGGAAGAGATCCCCGCCAGAATACCTTCTTCTTCCATCAGGCGACGAGCGGTGGAAATGGCTTCTTCATTTGTGATGCTGACAACTTTATCAATCAGTTTCAGATCGAGGTTGCCCGGAATGAAGCCTGCGCCAATGCCCTGAATTTTGTGCGGGCCGGGCTTCAGTTCTTCACCAGCCAGCGCCTGCGCGATAACCGGAGAGTCGGTCGGTTCTACTGCTACGGTAATGAGGTCCGTTTTGCCTTTGGTGCCTTTGATGTAGCGGGTGACGCCTGTCAGCGTACCGCCGGTGCCGACGCCGGAGATAAAGACATCGACCTGACCATCGGTATCTTCCCAGATTTCCGGGCCGGTGGTTTTTTCGTGAATTTCCGGGTTAGCCGGGTTGCTGAACTGCTGAAGCAGCAGGTATTTTTCTGGATCGCTGGCGACAATCTCTTCCGCTTTCTGGATAGCGCCTTTCATGCCTTTCGCGCCTTCGGTCAGTACGAGGTTCGCCCCCAGTGCTTTGAGCAGTTTGCGACGCTCAACGCTCATGGTGTCTGGCATGGTCAGCGTCAGCTTGTAGCCACGCGCGGCAGCAACATAAGCCAGCGCGATACCGGTGTTGCCGCTGGTCGGTTCCACCAGTTCGACGCCCGGTTTCAGCACGCCGCGTTTTTCGGCATCCCAAATCATATTGGCACCGATACGGCATTTAACGCTGAAGCTCGGGTTACGTGATTCCACCTTCGCCAGAATGCGTCCGTTACCGATACGGTTCAGTCGAACCAGCGGCGTATGACCGATAGTCAGCGAGTTATCTTCAAAAATCTTACTCATGGCCTGTCCTTAACTGTATGAAATTGGGATACATGGGCTAGCATACCTGCTCAGAGAATATGCGGAAGTAAGGATTTAGCATATCTATATTCGGAAGGGAAATAATGGCTACCGAGATGGAATAAGGAGCGGCATAAGCCCCTCCTTTTTTATACAACTATTTTACAGGTTTATGAGTTCGCTGTGATTCATTTCCATGACCCATGTCTGGAACGGTAGCAATCAACCCACATCGCCGTTGCGCCACACACGGCGACGGGCATGATCACCAGGTTAAGCACCGGGATCATGGTGAACAAACTGGTTAACGCGCCGAACTGCATATTGGCGACTTTCTGCGTGCGCAGGGCGGTGCGCATCTCTTTGAACGGGACTTTGTGGTTGTCGAAGGGATAGTCGCAATACTGAATCGCCAGCATCCACGCGCTGAACAGGAACCACAGCACCGGGGCGACGGTTTGCCCGACTCCTGGAATAAAATAGAGAATTAACAGCACAATGGCGCGCGGCAGATACCAGATGAACTTTTGCCATTCGCGTTTCATAATGCGCGGCACATCTTTCATAATACCCAGTACGCCGGTATCTGGCGGCGTTGCGCCGGTCAGGCGCGCCTCAAGCTGTTCCGCCAGCAGCCCATTGAAAGGGGCGGCGATCCAGTTGGCAATGGTTGAAAAGAAATAGCCGAAGACCAGTAAAACCGAGATGACCGCAATGGGCCACAGCAGATAGCTTAACCACTGCAACCAGTCGGGAACGTGGCTCATCAGCGAAGGGATCCAGACGTCCAGTTGCGTAAACAGCCACCAGAATGCGCCGCCCATCAGCAAAATGTTTACCAATAACGGCAAAATAACAAAGCGACGGATCCCCGGTTGCGTGACCAGTTTCCACCCCTGTGAGAAATAGTAAAAGCCGCTGCGAGGTGCAGTTGCGGATGATGACACCATAATCAGGACATGCTCCTTTTATAAAGCCCCGGGTAAACTTTGCGTATCTTACCGGGTTGTGACGCGTTCGCCAGTTAAGAAATGTTCGAAAAAACAGCAAAAAGCACGATTTCGTTCATCTTTATGCTGTGAAAGCCAAGAGCGCACTTGCACTTGACGTAATCGGCAAATACTCTTAGTGAGTAAATGTTTGCCGTGGTGGCAAGGTGTTAGAACAACAGAGAATATAATGATGCAGGATTTGCGTCTGATATTAATCATTGTTGGCGCGATCGCCATAATCGCTTTACTGGTACATGGTTTCTGGACCAGCCGTAAAGAACGATCTTCTATGTTCCGCGATCGTCCACTGAAACGCATGAAGTCAAAACGTGACGACGATTCTTACGACGATGACGTCGAAGAAGAGGAAGGCGTGGGTGAAGTTCGTGTTCACCGCGTGAATCATGCCCCCGGCAACGCTCAGGAGCATGATGCGCCTCGTCAGTCGCCGCAACACCAATACCAGCCGCCTTATGCGTCTGCGCAGCCTCGTCAACCAGCCCAGCAGCCGCCTGAAGCGCCAGCGCAGCCGCAGCAACGGCCGCAACCGCAACCGGCACAACAACCGGCACAGCCTGTGCAGCAACCAGTACAGCAACAGCCGGTAGCGCCGCAGGTTCAGTCTGCGCCGCAACAGCCTGTTCAGCCAGCGCCACAGCAACCTGCGCCTCAGCCTGCTCCGCAGACTTTCCAGCCAGCGGAACCTGTCGCAGAGCCTGCGCCAGCGCCTGAACCAGTAGTGGAAGAAGCGCCCGTCGCGGAAAAACCGCAGCGTAAAGAAGCGGTCATTATTATGAACGTCGCCGCTCATCATGGCAGCGAGCTTAGCGGCGAAGTGCTGCTGAACAGCATCCAGCAAGCGGGCTTCAAATTTGGCGATATGAATATTTTCCATCGCCACCTGAGCCCGGATGGTAGCGGCCCTGCGCTGTTTAGCCTGGCCAACATGGTGAACCCGGGAACGTTTGATCCTGAAATGACCGGTGATTTCTCCACGCCGGGGGTCACTATCTTTATGCAGGTGCCTTCTTACGGCGACGAACTGCAAAACTTTAAGCTGATGCTCCAGTCTGCGCAGCATATCGCTGATGAAGTCGGCGGCGTGGTGCTTGATGACCAGCGCCGGATGATGACGCCGCAGAAACTGCGTGAATATCAGGATCGCATTCGCGAAGTGAAAGAATCCAACGCCTGAGAAACCCAGGTGTGATCCCCCCTTTCTGAACCCCCGCCTGTCGGGGGTTTTTTATCATTGATGGTGCGATATGGAATCAATCGAACAACAACTGACAGAACTGCGAACCACGCTTCGCCATCATGAGTATCTTTACCATGTGATGGATGCGCCGGAGATCCCGGACGCTGAGTATGACCGTCTGATGCGCGAACTTCGTGAGCTGGAAGCGCAGCATCCAGATTTAATTACGCCGGACTCCCCGAGCCAACGCGTCGGAGCGGCGCCGCTGGCGGCGTTCAGCCAGATTCGCCACGAAGTGCCCATGTTGTCGCTGGACAACGTGTTTGATGAAGAGAGTTTTCTGGCGTTTAACAAGCGCGTGCAGGATCGGCTAAAAAGCGGCGATAAACTGACCTGGTGCTGCGAGCTGAAGCTGGACGGCCTGGCCGTCAGCATCCTGTATGAAAACGGCGTGCTGATCAGCGCGGCAACGCGTGGAGATGGAACGACCGGCGAGGACATCACCTCCAATGTGCGTACCATTCGCGCTATTCCGCTGAAGCTGCGTGGCGATAACATTCCGGCGCGTCTGGAGGTTCGTGGCGAAGTTTTCCTGCCGCAGGCCGGGTTTGAAAAAATTAATGAAGAGGCGCGCCGCACCGGTAATAAAGTATTTGCCAACCCGCGTAACGCTGCGGCGGGGTCGTTGCGCCAGCTTGATCCGCGTATTACCGCGAAGCGACCGCTCACTTTCTTTTGCTACGGCGTCGGCATTCTGGAAGGTGGCGAACTGCCCGATACGCATCTGGGGCGCTTGCTGCAATTTAAAGCCTGGGGGCTTCCGGTAAGTGACCGGGTGACGCTGTGCGACTCTCCCGAAGCGGTGCTGGACTTCTACCACAAAGTGGAAGAAGACCGCCCGACGCTGGGTTTTGACATTGACGGCGTGGTGATTAAAGTCAACTCGATGGCGTTGCAGGAACAGCTTGGATTTGTCGCCCGCGCGCCGCGCTGGGCGGTGGCCTTTAAGTTCCCGGCGCAGGAGCAAATGACGTTTGTACGCGATGTAGAGTTCCAGGTGGGGCGGACTGGCGCGATCACGCCCGTCGCCCGTCTCGAACCGGTGCATGTTGCGGGTGTGCTGGTCAGCAACGCCACCTTGCACAACGCGGATGAAATTGAGCGTCTTGGCCTGCGCATTGGCGACAAAGTGGTGATTCGCCGCGCGGGGGATGTGATCCCGCAGGTGGTGAACGTGGTGCTTTCCGAACGCCCGGAAGAGACGCGCCCGGTCGAGTTCCCGACGCATTGCCCGGTGTGCGGTTCTGATGTCGAGCGCGTGGAAGGCGAAGCGGTCGCTCGCTGTACCGGTGGCCTGATCTGCGGCGCGCAGCGCAAAGAGTCGCTCAAGCACCTTGTTTCCCGCCGGGCAATGGACGTTGACGGCATGGGCGATAAAATTATCGACCAGCTTGTCGAGAAAGAGTATGTCCACACCCCGGCAGATCTGTTCCGTCTGACGGCAGGCAAACTGACGGGCTTGGATCGTATGGGGCCGAAATCGGCGCAGAATGTGGTGAATGCGCTGGAAAAAGCGAAAGAGACCACCTTCGCGCGATTCCTCTATGCGCTCGGTATCCGCGAAGTGGGCGAAGCCACGGCGGCAGGGTTGGCGGCGTACTTCGGTACGTTAGAGGCGCTGGAAGCGGCCTCTATCGACGAACTGCAAAAAGTGCCGGATGTCGGCATTGTGGTCGCTACGCACGTTTTCAACTTCTTTGCTGAAGAGAGTAACCGGGACGTGATCGGGCAGTTACTGGCGGAAGGCATTCACTGGCCTGCGCCGATCGTGGTTAACGCCGACGAAATCGACAGCCCGTTTGCCGGTAAAACGATCGTCCTGACGGGCAGCCTCAGCCTGATGTCGCGAGATGATGCGAAAGCGCGCCTCGTGGCGCTGGGGGCAAAAGTGGCGGGCAGCGTATCGAAAAAAACCGATCTGGTGATTGCGGGCGAAGCGGCGGGATCTAAGCTGGCGAAAGCGCAGGAACTGGGGATTGACGTGATCGACGAAGCAGAGATGCTCCGCTTACTGGGTGTCTGACATGGAAAAAGAGCAGCTGATTGAGATAGCCAACACGGTGATGCCGTTCGGCAAGTACAAAGGGCGTCGGCTCATTGATGTGCCGGAGGAGTATTTGCTGTGGTTTGCCCGTAAGGATGAATTTCCGGCGGGAAGACTGGGCGAGCTGATGCAAATCACGCTGCTGATTAAAACCGAGGGGCTGACGCAACTGGTGCAGCCCCTGAAACGACCTCTTTAAGCCTTCGCGGCGCGGCCTTCTTGCTGCGCCTGCAACTTATCGGTCTGGCGTTTGTAGCGACGCGCCAGCATCGCGCAGACCATCAACTGGATCTGATGGAAGATCATCAACGGCAGCACCATCATCCCAATCACTGAGGTGGGAAACAGGATATTGGCCATCGGGATGCCGTTCGCCAGACTCTTTTTCGACCCGCAGAAGACAATGGTTATCTCATCTGCTTTGCTGAATCCGAACCTGCGGGCGGCAAACACGTTAACGCCAATGACAATCGCCAGCAGCACAAGGCTGACGACGACAATAAACAACAACGAGCCCCATCCCACTTTGTGCCAGATACCGTTAACGACGGCTTCGCTGAATGCGGAATAGACGACCAGCAGAATGGAGGTCTGGTCCGTTTTTGCAATCCACTTTTTATGACGCGCGACCCAGTTGCCAATCCACGGACGCGACAGGTGCCCCAGCACAAACGGCAGCAGCAGTTGCAGCATGATTTTGCCAACCTGTTCCAGGCTGCCTTCCGCTCCGTGGATATTCATCACCAGGCCGACGAGCAGCGGCGAAAGAAAAATCCCCAGCAGGCTGGAGGCCGATGCCGAACAGACGGCCGCCGCGACGTTTCCTCCCGCCAGAGAGGTAAAGGCGATGGCAGACTGTACGGTCGCGGGCAAAATACACAGGTACAGGAAACCGGTATACAGCATGGGATCGACATTGACGGGCGCCCACCAGGCAAATAACACCCCGAGAACCGGAAACAGGATGAAGGTGCTGCACATTACCCACAGGTGCAGCCGCCAGTGGCTGCCGCCCGCGATAATGGCTTCGCGTGAGAGTTTTGCGCCATGCATAAAAAACAGCAGCGCAATCGCGGCGGTGGTTAAGCCTTCAAAAAACGGAACGAAATCCCCTTTGGCCGGAAAAAAGGAGGCCAGCAAAACGACGGTGATAAGCGTCAGCGTGAACGGATCAAGAATACGAAAAAGTTTCATAAAAACTCCTGAAAGTCGATGCAGGTATTTTGCTTTTTTCCGTTTGAGAAATAAAATTGATTTATTGCATCTATATATGAATTTAACAGATGAATTATTCTCTGCGTCAACTTCGTATCTTTGTCACCGTCGCTCAGGCTAAAAGCTTTAGTCGGGCAGGGGACGTCATTGGTCTGAGTCAGTCTGCGGTGAGCCACAGCGTAAAAGAGCTGGAACGGCAGACGGGAGTTAAGCTGTTGGATCGCACCACGCGAGAAGTGACGCTGACGGAAGCGGGTCAGCAGCTGGCGGGGCGTCTGGAACGTGTTCTCGATGAACTGCACAGTACTCTGCGGGAAGCCGGAAGAGTGGGAACGCAGTTAACCGGCACCGTGCGCGTGGCGGCCAGCCAGACGATTTCCGCGCATCTTATCCCGCAGTGTATCGCGCAGAGTAACCAGCTGTACCCGGAAATTGATTTTGTACTGCACGATCGTCCCCAGCAGTGGGTGCTGGAGAGCATTCGTCAGGGGGATGTGGATTTTGGCATTGTCATCGATCCCGGGGCTGTTTCGGATTTGCAATGTGAAGCCGTGCTGTCTGAACCCTTTTTGCTGTTGTGTCGCCAGGATAGTCCGTTAGCGCAGCGGGAGTGGGTTAACTGGCAGGATCTTAAACATGAGCGGCTGGTATTACAGGATTACGCCTCCGGCAGCCGCCCGTTGATTGACGCGGCTTTCGCGCATTTTGCCATTGATGCCACGATCGTGCAGGAGATTGGGCATCCCGCAACGCTGTTTCCGATGGTGGAGGCGGGGATTGGCATCAGCGTGTTGCCCGCGCTGGCGTTGCCGCTGCCTCAGGGAAGTCATTTGCAGGTGAAACGGCTGACGCCCGTCGTCGAAAGGCAGTTGATGCTGGCGAGACGCAAGAACCGGTCGCTCTCTACGGCGGCTCAGGCGCTGTGGGACGTCGTGCGCATGCAGGCCAGTGAACTTACCGCTGGCCGTGCACGCGATCCGTTGTATCAGATATAAACATCAATTTGGTGATCGTCGGAAGGCGCGTTGACACCTTCGGCCCTGAGTTGTTTCTGCTCCTGCTTCTGCTGCGTTTCTTCTGCCTGCTGGCGCTGTAATTGCGCCAGCTGCGCCTGCAACATTTTAATTTGCGTCTGTATCAGTTCCTGCTGCTTTTGTTTCTCTTCTGTGCTGCCACTGCCGTCAGCAACCTCTTTGAGCTGCTGTGTAAGCTTTGTAATTTGCTGCGTGATGCGTGAGATTTGCGCAGACAGATCGTTACCGGTAGCGGCTTTGCTGCCCGTGCTGCCGCTCTGAACGGCGGAGACTGAAGTGTTGATCGTCGTCATTACCATTTCCTCTTGCCTTAAAACATTAATATCGGCAGAGGTGAACAGACCTTCAGCAGTCCCTGCCATTTCTGGTGGGCAAATCAGGCAAAGTCTGACCATTTTATTTTACGTATCAATATACATTTTATATCGATCGTCCGGGAAAACGGTATTGGTAATCGATTGGTTACTCTCGTTATAACAACGACGTACCCAACGTATTTATCGATTATTCCGTTTTTAAGGACCTCTTATGACCCACACCCTTTTTTCGCAAAATCCCTGGTACAGCGCTGACATCATTCGCGCGCACAAGCCTGATTTTACCCCGCGTGTTGCTTTCATTCTTGGCTCCGGTCTGGGAGCGCTGGCGGAGCAAATTGAAGACGCGGTGGCAATTTCTTATGCGCGTTTGCCTGGTTTTCCGGTCAGTACCGTTCACGGGCATGCGGGGGAACTGGTGCTGGGGAATCTGGCTGGAGTCCCGGTGGCATGTATGAAAGGCCGTGGGCACTTTTACGAAGGTCGCGGCATGACGATCATGACTGACGCGATCCGTACCCTGAAACTGCTGGACTGTGAACTGCTGTTTTGCACTAACGCCGCCGGCTCCCTACGCCCGGAAGTCGGGCCAGGCAGCCTGGTCGCGTTGAGCGATCATATTAATACGATGCCGGGCACGCCGATGGTGGGGATGAACGACGAACGCTTTGGCGATCGCTTCTTCTCGCTGGCCAATGCCTACGATGCGGATTACCGCGCCATTCTCCAGCGCGTTGCAGGGGAAGAGGGCTTCACGCTTCACGAAGGGGTGTTTGTCTCTTATCCGGGGCCGAACTTTGAGACGGCAGCGGAAATTCGCATGATGCAGATCATCGGTGGCGACGTGGTGGGAATGTCGGTCGTCCCGGAGGTGATTAGCGCGCGCCATTGCGGACTAAAGGTGGTGGCCGTATCCGCTATCACCAATCTGGCGGAAGGGCTGGGTGATGTGAAACTGTCCCATGCGCAAACGCTGGCGGCGGCTGAGCTTTCCCGGCAGAACTTCATCAATCTGATTTGCGGCTTCTTACGCCAACTGGCTTAAAACACAAAATAATAATGGCCCTGCTTGCAGGGCCGTACTTTACGGCAAGGAACGAAAAAATGGGTATTACGTCCCGCTTAAAAGTCATGTCGTTTTTACAATATTTTATCTGGGGAAGCTGGCTGGTGACCCTGGGTTCTTACATGATTAACACCTTACATTTTACTGGCGCTAACGTTGGAATGATTTACAGCTCAAAAGGGCTGGCGGCGATTATTATGCCGGGCATTATGGGGATCGTCGCCGATAAATGGCTGCGTGCCGAGCGTGCATATATGCTCTGCCATCTGGTGTGCGCCGGCGCGTTGTTGTATGCCACGACCGTGACCGACCCGGATGCGATGTTCTGGATAATGTTAATTAATGCAATGGCCTATATGCCGACTATTGCCTTATCCAACAGCGTTTCTTACGCCTGTCTGGCGCAGTCCGGCCAGGACCCGGTTACTGCATTCCCGCCCGTTCGCGTCTTTGGCACCGTGGGCTTTATTATCGCTATGTGGACGGTCAGCCTGATGGGGCTGGAGCTAAGCAGCGCGCAGCTGTACATTGCCGCTGGCGCTTCGCTGTTACTGGCGCTGTATGCCTTTACGCTACCGAAAATTCCGGTGGCGAAGAAGAATACGTCCGCCACGCTTGCCAGCAAACTGGGGCTGGATGCGTTTGTCTTATTCAAAAATCCGCGAATGGCGATTTTCTTTTTGTTTGCGATGATGTTAGGGGCTGTGCTGCAAATTACGAATGTTTTCGGTAATCCCTTCCTGCACGATTTTGCCCGCAATCCGGCGTTTGCCGACAGCGTTGTGGTGAAATATCCCTCCATCCTGCTGTCTGTTTCCCAAATGGCTGAAGTGGGTTTCATTCTGACTATCCCGTTCTTTCTGAAACGCTTTGGCATTAAAACCGTGATGCTGATGAGTATGCTGGCATGGACGCTGCGCTTTGGCTTTTTTGCGTTTGGCGATCCATCCCCGTTTGGCGTTGTGCTGCTGCTGATGTCGATGATTGTTTACGGTTGCGCTTTCGACTTTTTCAATATTTCAGGATCGGTATTTGTTGAGCAGGAAGTCAGTTCGACGATCCGCGCCAGTGCGCAAGGGCTGTTTATGACTATGGTCAATGGTGTAGGCGCCTGGGTCGGGTCAATTTTGAGCGGTATCGCCGTGGACTACTTCTCGGTGGGCGGCGTGAAAGACTGGCAGACCATCTGGCTGGTATTCGCCGCTTATGCGCTGGCGCTGGCAGTGATTTTTGCGCTGTTTTTCAAATATAAACACGAGCCAGAAAAATGGCTGGCGAAACCACTGGCGCACTAACGGCTGAAACGGCGGGGCGCCTGCCCGCCGTTTCAACGTCCCTGAGACAAATGTGCTAACGTTGCGCATTATTCCTTATCTGTGGAGCGCAATAATCATGGAACGCGTACATCGTATAGATCTTAAATTATTGCGCTATTTTCTCGCTGTTGCTGAGGAGCTGCATTTTGGCCGGGCGGCGGCGCGTCTGAATATGTCTCAGCCTCCTCTTAGTCTTCATGTCAAAGAGCTGGAAAATCAGCTCGGCACGCCGTTGTTTGTTCGCCATTCCCGCAGCGTGGCGTTAACGCATGCGGGGAAAATTCTCATGGAAGAGTCGCGGCGTTTGTTGTTCAGCGCGAATCAGGCATTTGCGCGCGTGGAACAGATCGGACGCGGTGAGGCAGGGCGCATTGAACTGGGCGTTGTGGGCACGGCGATGTGGGGGAAAATGCGTCCTGTGATGCGCCGTTTTTTGAAAGAGAACCCCAATGTCGAGGTGTTATTTCGCGAAAAAATGCCTGCGATGCAGATGGCGTTACTGGAGCGACGCGAGCTGGATGCTGGCATCTGGAGAATGGCGATCGAACCGACGGAGGGATTTACCAGCCTGCGCTTACATGAATCCGCATTTCTGGTGGCGATGCCGGAAGATCACCCTCTGGCTTGCTGCCCGGCGATCCCTCTTGATGCGTTACGCAACGAATATTTCGTCACCATGCCTTCGATTCATACCGACTGGGCATTTTTGCAACGTGTTTGTCAGAAGGCCGGATTTACGCCGATGATAGTGCGTGAAGTTATGGAGCCGCAAACGGTGCTGGCGATGATCAGCATGGGGATTGGCATTACGTTAATCGCGGACAGTTATGCGCAGATGAACTGGCCGGGCGTGGTGTTCCGCCCTCTGGAAGAACGTATTCCGGCAGATTTGTATATTGTTTACGAGCCGCAGCAGGCAACACCGGCATTAACGAAGTTGATTGATGCGCTGATTCGTTGAGCATTGCCTGATAAGCGAAGCGATAAATATCGCGCATAGCAAAAAGGCGCCTTTAGGGCGCTTTTTTACATTGGTGGGTCGTGCAGGATTCGAACCTGCGACCAATTGATTAAAAGTCAACTGCTCTACCAACTGAGCTAACGACCCGAAGTGGTGGGTGATGACGGGATCGAACCGCCGACCCCCTCCTTGTAAGGGAGGTGCTCTCCCAGCTGAGCTAATCACCCACTTCGGTACTTCATTTTACTGCAAGAAATTCAGCTGGCGAGAAAGTGGTGGGTGATGACGGGATCGAACCGCCGACCCCCTCCTTGTAAGGGAGGTGCTCTCCCAGCTGAGCTAATCACCCACTTCTCAATTTCTTGCTACACGGCGGAGACTACATAAAGTAGTTGGTGGGTGATGACGGGATCGAACCGCCGACCCCCTCCTTGTAAGGGAGGTGCTCTCCCAGCTGAGCTAATCACCCCCGCTGTGTGGAGTCGCATTATAGGGAGAGTTGAAAATGAGTCAACGCATTTTCTAAAGAAATTGTCCGTTCGTCGTAAATTTAAACAAAACGATCGCGAATTACTCCGTTCAGCATGATTTGTATACGAAAATCGCAAAGCGTGATGTTCCAACCCGAACAACATTGAGGAATCAGACCACGGTGATAGAATACCAGCCTGATAATCTTTCCCGGATTTGCCGGTTGTCGGCATCTTTAATAAACGTAAGGCCATTTCATGAAAATCAAAACTCGCTTCGCGCCAAGCCCGACAGGCTATCTGCACGTCGGCGGCGCGCGTACTGCTCTTTACTCCTGGCTTTTTGCACGTAACCACGGCGGTGAGTTTGTGCTGCGTATTGAAGACACCGATCTCGAACGCTCCACGCCGGAAGCTATTGAAGCCATTATGGATGGTATGAACTGGCTGAGCCTGGAATGGGATGAAGGCCCGTATTTCCAGACCAAACGTTTTGATCGTTACAACGCGGTGATTGATGAGATGCTGGAAGCGGGTACGGCATATAAATGCTACTGCTCCAAAGAGCGTCTGGAAGCGCTGCGCGAAGAACAAATGGCGAAAGGCGAGAAGCCGCGTTACGACGGCCGCTGCCGTCATGGTCACGAACATCATTCTGACGATGAGCCTTGCGTTGTGCGTTTTGCCAACCCGCAGGACGGCTCCGTTATTTTTGACGACCAGATCCGTGGGCCGATCGAATTCAGCAACCAGGAGCTGGACGATCTGATCATTCGTCGTACCGACGGTTCCCCGACCTATAACTTCTGCGTGGTTGTGGATGACTGGGATATGGAAATCACCCATGTGATTCGTGGCGAAGACCATATCAACAACACGCCGCGCCAGATTAACATCCTGAAAGCGCTGAACGCGCCGGTTCCGGTGTACGCACACGTTTCCATGATCAACGGCGACGACGGAAAAAAACTGTCCAAGCGTCATGGCGCGGTCAGCGTGATGCAGTATCGTGACGACGGCTACCTGCCGGAAGCGCTGCTGAACTACCTGGTGCGTCTGGGCTGGTCCAGCGGCGATCAGGAGATCTTCACCCGTGAAGAGATGATCAAGCTGTTCTCGTTGAATGCCGTGAGCAAATCCGCCAGTGCGTTCAACACTGACAAACTGCTGTGGCTGAACCATCACTACATCAATTCTCTGGCGCCGGAATATGTGGCAACGCACCTGCAATGGCACATTGAGCAGGAGAATATCGATACCCGTAACGGCCCGCAACTGGCTGAACTGGTGAAACTGCTGGGCGAACGCTGCAAAACACTGAAAGAGATGGCGCAAAGCTGCCGCTATTTCTATGAGGACTTTGCTGAGTTCGACGCGGATGCGGCGAAAAAACACCTGCGCCCGGTCGCGCGTCAGCCGCTGGAAGTGGTGCGTGATAAGCTGGCGGCCATCACAGAGTGGAGCGCAGAAAACGTACACCATGCAATTCAGGCGACAGCCGATGAGCTGGAAGTGGGGATGGGTAAAGTCGGTATGCCGCTGCGCGTTGCCGTCACTGGCGCAGGCCAGTCTCCGGCGCTGGACGTCACGGTGCATGCGATTGGTAAATCCCGCAGCATTGAGCGCATCAATAAAGCGCTGGCTTTTATCGCGGAACGTGAAAATCAGCAGTAAGGTGTATTAACCGTAGGCCGGATGGGGGTTGCGCCGCCATCCGGCCTGTTGCCCGATGGCGCTGCGCTTATTGGGTCTACGATTCATCAAGGCCCAAACGGGCGAGAAAACCGCGTATGCCTTCTCGCGACAGAAACTGCGCCAGCTTTTCCTGCTCTTTGGACGACATGTTTTCCACGGCATCAATAATCTGGCGATAGGCGTGGCTGCGCACAACGTGGCTGTATTCGGCAAGCGGCTCCTCCGCCTGATAAAACGCAGAATGGTTGCGGAAGGCAGGGATGTTAAGAATAAATTCCTGTACGCGAGCATCAATGTGAATGAGCCTTGCCCGACCGCCTTTTACGCCCGGAAACTTTTCAGTTTCCCATCCTTGTTCTCTGATCCACCGATTAACGGTTTGTCTGGCGACGCCAAGGCACTCCGCCAGCTCTTCGGTCGTCATTTTGCTGCGTAATTTTTTCATATTATTTGCTATCGCGAATCCCTAAGCGTTGTAACAAACCGGTAATCCCTTCACGCAAAAGCAAAGACGTAAAGTGCTTCTGTTCAGATGGCGTCATCTCTTTGGCCAGCGTGACCAGCAGCGATTCAAGAGAGGTATCGCTGGTTAACGAAAAGGATTCCGATGCTCCCTCCGCAGAACGTTCGGCGCTGCGGATATATTCGCGAACCTGCTCATTAACATGTACCAGCCGGGCTTTTCCTCCCTGTACGCCTGGTTTGGGCGACGTCGTCCAGCCTTCCTTGCGCACCCATTTATTGATGGTTTGTCGGCTGTAACCGGTCAGATTAGCGAGTTCTTCTGGTGTCATCCGTTCCTTGAACATAACGATTCCCTGAATAGTCGTATGGTTAATTAGCGGTTCACTTTATAGCATCATTTTAGTTGAAACCGTGACGCGTTTAACTACTAAATGCGAGTTGTTACGCAATGTTCTTCATTTGCCTGCTTTTTCAGCGATTGAATTTGCCGGTGGCATTTTGCCGTTGACACATGCGAAGGGAATTCATATGATGCCGCCCGTCAACTCGACAAGCTTTACGTGACGGGGCTATAGCTCAGCTGGGAGAGCGCTTGCATGGCATGCAAGAGGTCAGCGGTTCGATCCCGCTTAGCTCCACCAAATTTGAATCCCAACAAATCTGGTACGTAAAAGCATCGTGGGGCTATAGCTCAGCTGGGAGAGCGCTTGCATGGCATGCAAGAGGTCAGCGGTTCGATCCCGCTTAGCTCCACCAAAATTTGAACCCTCGCTGAAAAGCGGGGGTTTTTTGTATCTGCGTTCCCGCCATTTTTGTAATACAGTTTCAGTAAGCGTCAATACCTTTGTATCAAATGAAAGAACGTGTAAGAGCGCCTGATATCAGGCCTGTGCAGGTTTGCTTCGCGTCACGAATAAACTTATTATTTGTGTGCCTTATAGCGTGACTGATGAGAACAGGGAATCTATGCAGGATAAGCATAACTTGCTAAAAAATATAAGAATATTTATCGTTTCTTTGACGCTATCCATTGTCGGCATACAGTTCTCCCGCTCTATTTCTCCGCTCGCCGTTGTCGATGACAGCTCTATTTTCCTGGCCTGGCTGCCGCTATGCGTCATGTTTTCCGTGCTTTTCTTATTTGGCCGACGCGGTATTGTCCCCATCATTTTAGCGATGATGGCGACCAATCACTGGAACCTTCATCTCCCGTTAATGCAGGCAGCGGTGCTGTTATTTTGTCAGACCTTTTCCGTATTGGGCATTTGCGGGATCGTCCGCTGGCAAGTGGGGGCGCGCTGGCGTCATGGATTGCCTGACAGGAATATCTGGTTGCGTATCTTCTGGCTCGGGTTTGTCGCGCCGGCGGGCATCAAAGCCAGCATGTATCTCGCGGGGCATTGTCTGGACTACCCTGTTGCGATATCAACATTCTTTGGTACAGCAACCATTATTTATACCATCGTGGATATTCTGAGCCTGATTTCAGCGGTCCTGATTTTCACGATGCTCTTTTATTATCCTCTGCGGATGATAATCAACCCGCGCTATTGCCGCATTTTCTGGCGCAGGGACATTGCGCCGTATCTGGTCAAAGAGAAGCGTCTGTTTACCCTGACCTGGATCTCCGTCGTCGTGGCGCTGATCGTTCTGATGTGCGCGCCTTTTGATGCCGACTATATTGCCGGTTATCTGGTGCCCGTCTTTTTTATTGTTTTTACGCTCGGCGTGGGCAAGCTGAGTTATCCGCTGCTGAACCTCAGCTGGGCCATCTCTGCGCTGTGCCTGCTGGTGTATAACCGGAATTTCTTACAGGGCGTCGGCTCCGAATATTCACTGGCCTTTATCCTCTCTGTTCTCATCTCCTTTAGTATTTGCTTGCTGTATATGGTGTGTATTTATCAACGCAGCGAATGGTTGAACCGACAGTGGCATGGTCAGGCGTTAACCGACCCGTTGACGCGCCTTCCTAACATTCGCGCGCTGGAGCAATTTTTGTTGCAGGGAACAGGACAAACGGTTTGCTGCCTGCGGATGGAAAACCTGGAATTTTTGAGTCGACATTACGGCATGCTGATGCGCGTTCATTGCAAACGCTCGGTGTGTCGAATGCTGCAACCGTTCCTGCAAGAAAACGAGAGCGTATTTCAGGTGCCAGGCAGCGAATTGTTGTTAGTGCTTCGCGGCCCTGAGACGGAAGCCCGCCTGCAACATATGGTTAATCTCCTCAATAGCCGCAAAATTTACTGGAACAATACCGGGCTGGACATGGAATACGGCGCCGCGTGGGGCGCTTACGACGGCAGGCAGGAGACGCTGCAACCCCTGCTGGGGCAACTTAGCTGGCTGTCGGAGCAATCCTGCGCGAACCACCGGGTTATGGCGCTGACCCAAAGTCTTGAGGCGGTCTCCGATCAGACGACGGAACGGGTATTACTGCTGCAAAAGGTTCGCAAAGCGCTGGAGAACGGCGATCTGGTTTTGTACGCGCAACCGATTCTCAACGCGCAGGGGAAAGGGTATGCGGAGGTTCTGGCGCGACTGAAAAGTGATGACGGCATCATGACGCCGGACCAGTTTATTCCACTGATTGCCCAATTTAACCTCAGCGCCCGCTTTGATTTACAGGTTGTGGAAGCCCTGCTGCGATGGATAGCCACCCACCCGACGACAGCGCCGGGCGCCCGTTTCTCGGTCAATTTAATGCCGTTGACGTTACTGAATAAAGAGAGCGCATCACGCATTATCGGCCTGTTCAGGCGTTATGGTATTACGCCTGAAAGCGTGATCATCGAAATCACCGAGGAGCAGGCGTTTTCCAATTCTGAAATCAGCACGCAGAATATTGCGCAACTGCGGAATTTCGGTTTCAGGATAGCCATTGATGATTTTGGTACGGGATACGCGAACTATGAACGTCTTAAACGCCTGCGGGCAGACATCATCAAGATTGATGGTTGCTTCATAAAAGACATTATGACGGACTCTCTGGATGCGATGATCGTGAAATCAATTACCGATCTCGCGAAAGCGAAATCCTTATGCGTGGTTGCCGAATTTGTCGAGACGCCGGAGCAGCGGGAATTACTCTTAAGCCTGGGCGTGAACTATCTGCAAGGTTATCTGATTGGGCGACCGCGCCCGCTGGAAGCGCCACAGCTATAAAAAAACCGGGGAACATGTCCCCGGTTGCGCGTCGTAAGGCCAGATGAAGGCGTTTGCGCCGCCTGGCGATACCGTAATTACAGCACCAGCGCTGCGATAGACGCAGACAGTACGCTCACCAGCGTTGAGCCGTACACCAGTTTCAGACCAAAACGTGAAACCACGTTGCCTTGCTCTTCGTTCAGACCTTTAATCGCGCCTGCGATAATCCCGATGGAAGAGAAGTTAGCGAAGGAGACCAGGAATACAGAGATGATGCCTTCCGCGCGCGGAGAGAGCGTAGAGGCGATTTTCTGTAGATCCATCATGGCGACGAATTCGTTAGATACCAGTTTGGTCGCCATGATACTGCCTACCTGAAGCGCTTCATTCGCCGGAACCCCCATGACCCAGGCCACCGGGTAGAAGATGTAACCCAGAATGCCCTGGAAGGAGATGCCCAGAACGGCCGCGAACAGGGCGTTCAGCGCCGCGATCAGGGCAATAAAGCCAATCAGCATCGCCGCAACGATAATCGCGACCTTAAAGCCCGCCAGAATGTATTCGCCCAGCATTTCGAAGAAGCTCTGACCTTCGTGCAGGTTAGACATCTGAATATTTTCTTCGCTGGCTTCGACGCGATACGGGTTGATCACTGACAGAACGATAAAGGTGCTGAACATGTTCAGAACCAGCGCCGCAACGACATATTTCGGCTCCAGCATGGTCATGTACGCGCCCACGATAGACATGGATACGGTAGACATTGCCGTTGCCGCCATCGTGTACATACGATTGCGGGACATTTTGCCGAGGATATCTTTATACGCGATAAAGTTCTCAGACTGGCCCAGAATCAGGGAGCTGACGGCGTTAAATGATTCCAGTTTACCCATCCCGTTGACTTTGGATAAGAGGAAACCAATCGCGCGAATCACAACCGGCAGAACGCGGATGTGCTGAAGAATACCGATCAGCGCGGAAATAAAGACGATGGGGCAAAGGACTTTCAGGAAGAAGAAGGCCAGGCCCTGATCGTTCATGCTGCCGAAAACGAAGTTGGTCCCTTCGTTGGCAAAACCGAGCAGTTTTTCAAACATCTCGGAGAAACCTTTCACGAAGCCCAGGCCAACGTTTGAGTTCAGGAAGAACCAGGCCAGTAAAACTTCGATAACAAGCAGCTGAATGACGTAACGAATGCGAATTTTTTTACGGTCATGGCTTACCAGCAGTGCGAGTACCGCAACAACAGCGAGGGCCAGGACAAAATGAAGGACGCGGTCCATATTTGCTCCAAATATGAGGCAGGTTTAATTTCCGTGCACATTCTATGCAACAACAATAAAGAAAACGAGATCAAACACACACTATAATAAGGAGCTGTGATGAGATTCAAAATTAGTGATCTGGAATACGTTTCTGTTATGTTTAGTATGGAAGTGAAAAGTTATGTCATTGTGCTAATCTCATACAATTAACAAACAACCTGGTTTTGTTTTTCGACCCTCCCTTGCTGGCCCATAGCCTGGCGCTATCAGAGATATCAACGTTACCCATTAAAATGCACTTGATAATCATTCTCAATAAACATAGCATAAAACATAGCAAAGGCTATGTTTCTGAGGCAAAAGATGACAAACGATCGCGTTGAAAGCAGTAGTGGACGAGCGGCGCGCAAGTTAAGGCTCGCATTGATGGGCCCGGCGTTCATCGCCGCGATCGGATACATCGATCCCGGTAACTTTGCGACCAATATTCAGGCCGGAGCCAGCTTTGGCTATAAATTGCTGTGGGTGGTTGTCTGGGCGAACCTGATGGCGATGCTCATCCAGGTTCTGTCGGCCAAACTGGGGATTGCGACAAGCAAAAACCTGGCGGAGCAAATTCGCGATCATTACCCGCGCCCTGTCGTCTGGTTCTATTGGGTTCAGGCGGAAATCATCGCGATGGCCACCGACTTAGCGGAATTTATCGGGGCAGCGATCGGCTTTAAGCTCATTCTCGGTATCTCCCTGTTGCAGGGGGCGGTGCTGACGGGTATCGCCACATTCCTGATTCTGATGTTGCAGCGTCGTGGGCAAAAACCGCTGGAAAAAGTGATTGGCGGATTACTGCTGTTTGTGGCCGCAGCCTATATTGTGGAACTGATTTTTTCGCAGCCAAGCCTGGCGCAGCTGAGCAAAGGGATGATCATCCCCAGCCTGCCGAACTCTGAGGCGGTATTTCTGGCCGCCGGGGTGCTGGGCGCGACCATCATGCCCCACGTTATCTATCTGCACTCTTCTTTAACACAGCATCTGCACGGCGGCTCCCGGCAGCAGCGCTATGCTGCCACTAAATGGGATGTGGCGATAGCGATGACGATTGCAGGGTTCGTGAACCTGGCGATGATGGCGACCGCTGCCGCCGCGTTCCATTTTAGCGGGCATACCGGTATTGCCGATCTTGATCAGGCGTATCTGACGCTGGAACCGCTGCTTAGCCATGCTGCGGCGACGGTGTTCGGCCTGAGCCTGGTTGCGGCGGGGCTCTCTTCCACCGTGGTCGGTACGCTGGCGGGGCAGGTTGTGATGCAGGGATTTGTTCGCTTCCACATTCCGCTGTGGGTACGCCGCACCATCACGATGATGCCGTCGTTTATCGTTATTCTTATGGGGCTCGATCCAACCCGAATCCTGGTGATGAGCCAGGTCCTGCTGAGTTTCGGCATTGCGCTGGCGCTGGTGCCGTTATTGATTTTTACCAGCGATCGCACATTGATGGGCGATCTGGTGAATACCCAATGGGTTAAGTACATCGGCTGGATGATTGTGGTGCTGGTGGTGGCGCTGAATATCTGGTTGCTGGTAGGAACCGCGCTGGGGTTGTGATTTGAAGACCGTGACTCGTAGCAGGTCACGGTTTTATCTCATGTTTTCCGCTATCCTGAATCTTGCATGATTAACAGGCAAGCGTTCATGAATTATTTTGATCTCTCTTTCTTAAAATATTTGCAGGATAACAATTCGCTCCCTGTCGAGGAGGCGGTTCGTCGCTTTGGCAAAACGCTCTCAACGCTAAAACGAACAATGAAAGAGTTGAATGAACTCTTGCCGGAAAACGTGCATCTCCACCAGGACAATCAATTTATTACCACCCGAATTGGCTACAGCGAATACCGGCAATTTTTGCAGCGCGTGCAGTTTAACCGCTATATCACTACGGCGGAGGAGCGAGTGAAAGATCTCTTCGTGGCGCTCTGTCTGCATGATGTCGTGAATAAAAATGAGTACTACAAAAAATTCTATGTCAGCGCGGGCACGGTAAAAAATGATAACCCTGTGATGATGCAGTTGATACGGGGCCACGATCTGGTATTACAGAGTATTCCACGTAAAGGCTCCCGGCTTACAGGTGATGAATTTCAACTGCGGGTCGCGGTGTGTATGTCCATTCTGAAAACCGTTGAGATCGGGGCAGATCACCTGTTGATTGCTCATCAGGCTAATGAACCGATCAACCGCTCCATCGCTGAACAATTTCTCCGCGAGTGTTCCCCGGAGATTAAACAGGCGGCAGCATATTATGAGAACGTCATCAGCCCCGTGATTACCCTGGGATATAACGGCAGAAAATACTTATTAGTGTATCTGAGCCTCGCATTACACCGTATCAGGCGAGGGCATTGGATCAAAGAGAGTACCGCAGCTCAATTTTTGACGACGTTTTCGTATGATGTGTTACCCGATGCGCATGAAAATGCATGCCTGAATCTGTTGATTGCCTCGCTGACGTTTACCCATCGTCCTTTCACGTTATACGACGCCCGGCTTGTCTTATACGTCAAACGTACCTGCTGCGATTTAGAAGGGTATCCTGGCATCACTATCCACAATAAAGACGCCTGGTTCACGGAGATTTATAACTTCATTTACGCGGCTATCATCCAGAATAAATTCCATCTCTGGTTTGATGATAAAAAACTGCATGATGTCCGGCGGCGTTACCCGGAATGGTGGGCGTATGTTCAGCACGCAGTGAAAGAGATCGAAGATAACTGGCAAACGTCTTTTTCAGCCATTCACCTGGCGACGCTGGTGCTGATCATCAAAAAATACGAACTCAAAAACCGGGTGGTGAGCGATCCGAAAAAGCGGGTCATCATTGTGACTAACTCATCGGAAAGTAAGGTAGGGTATTTTAAAGAGGTGCTTTTCTCCCGCTTTCATATTGATATTCCGGCATGCATCAATATCAATGAGATCGCTCAGCTACAGCATCTGGATTTCGATTTGCTTATCACCTTTACCAATAAAATATCAAGTCACCTCAGGTATGCCGGGCTGAACTATGTCAAAGTGAATTTCTGGCTGACGCAAGAGGACTTCCGACTGTTACGCGAACACGGACTGGCCTCCACGCGCAAAAAAATACCTGCTGATACTTTTGTTCAGCAGGTACAGGGGTTGAGCCCGGAGGCATTAAAAGCGTTCCTCAACGCGCATTATGGCGATGTTTTTATCTAGCTGGCGCCTTGCCCCGTCCGGCGTGATGATGCGCCGCTTGCCTGAAAGAACAGGGCGTCAGCGGTTATTTTTCTCCCATACTCGTACAGCCGTTTCCTGGGCGATTTCCGCACACAGGCCGATATAGTGAGCAGGGTCAAGTAGCGAATCAATTTCCGCATCGCTAAAATGCTGGCGAATGAGCGGATCTTCACGCAGAACATTGGCATAAGGAATCCCCTCGTGGGTGCTGCGCATTGCAAGATGGTACACACGCTCATGAGCGGCATCTTTGCCCAGCCTTTCCACCAGTTGCATCATGATTTTTTCACTGTTAATGAGGCCATGAGTTAACTGGACGTTCTGTCGCATACGGTCAGTGTTGATAACCAGCGTGCGGGTCAACTCTTCCGCGCGCATCACAATTTCCGCCATTAACTCCATGCTCTCCTGAATGTTGGCATCGAAGATAAAATAGGCCGAGCTGTCAGCCTCGAAAGGACGAGGGCTGACGTACAGGCAGGACGTCATAACGGAATACAATTTCTGCGCGTTGGCGATAATCCCCTTCGCCAGTTTAGGATTGACCTTTTGCGGCATCGTACTGCTACCAACGGTTCCTTTCGTGAACGCTTCGGAAACCTCGGCAAACTCCTCGCCTGAAGTCTGATACACCTCTTCTGCAATTTTATGCAGCGTTGTGGCAAGCAGACACAGGTTGCTGATGTATTCCGTACGATAGACGCGGGAGTGGCGGGAGGGAATGGGCATTGAGTGCATCCCCAGTTTTTGCGCTACGCTTGCCTGCACCAGTCGCCCCGTTTTGCCGGTGGCGTGAAATGCGCCCACCGCGCCGCCCATCATCACGGTAAAGACACGCTTTTCTGCTTCCTGCATTCGCTGCTGAGCGCTTAATAACTCATCAATCCACACGGCGGCTTTGTAGCCCCAGGTGATCGGCAACGCATGTTTCCCGTGGGTACGTCCGGCCATAATCGTGGACTGGTGGTCAGACGCCATCCTCGCCAGATTGCGTAAAATATCGCTTACGAATCCTTGCATCAGCGCGTCAAATTGCTTTGCCAGATATAGCTGGGCGGTTTGTTGGATATTTTGGGTGGTTACGCCGTAGTGAACATATTTCCCGCTTTCGCTGTCGCAGGCTTTGACCAGCACTTTGATCACCGGGACAAAACCGTGGCCGATTTCGCGCAGCAGACGCTCCATTTCCGCCATATCGATTTTGTCGATATGGCAACTGGCGGCGATATTGGTCGCGGCGCTGGCGGGGATTATCCCGTGCTCGGCTTGCGCCTGCGCCAGAGCAGCTTCCACATCCAGCCATGACTGGACTCGCGCCTGCTGGCTAAGCAGGGCTTTCATACCACGATCGTCGATCGTTTTGCTTTTTGAATCATACAGTGCGCGCATTACCGTCTCCTTGATCTTATTTCGCACCGACAAGGCGGTCGTCTACCGCGTTGCGGACAAATTCTACATGCGGGCCAAACACGACATGGACATGATTGCTGGAGGGAATAAACGTTCCCAGCGAGCCGGATTCTTTCAGTACGGCCATATCCACCTTTTTCTGATCTTTTAAATCGATGCGCAGACGCGACACGCAGTTCTCGACGCGCTTAATATTCTCTGTCCCGCCCAGTCCCTGGATAACCAGTTCGGCGACTTTGTCGTACTCTTTATTGTTTAATAAAGTGCTGTCTGCAATTTCGCTCTCGCGTCCTGGCGTTTTAATATCAAATTTTCCTATAGCGAAGCGGAAGACAAAATAGAAGACGACAAAGTTAATGGCCCCAAGAAGAATCAGATTGACCCAGTGGGTATGTTCATACATCAGGCCAAAAATACCGAAATCGAAGATTGTGCCGCGAATGTAGCCGATGGATACTTCCAGTATTTGCAGCGGAATAGTCAGCAATCCGCAAAGTACCGCATAGATAATAAATAGCTTCGGTGCGATAAACAGGAATGAAAACTCCAGCGGCTCGGTAATATTTCCCAGCATGGCGGTTAATACGACAGTCAGAATCATCCCTTTAGCGAATTTCTTGTTCTTGAAATAAGCCATGTGATACATCGCCAGGCCAATTGCCGGGACGCGGAACAGCGTCGTCAGCATTTGGGATGAGGCAAGATAGCTGGTGAGAGTCGGCATATACTCTTTCCATGCTGGGTGGGACGGGCCAAGCTCAAAAAGGATTTTATTGATGGCCGGTAAAATACCGACGTAGGTTTGACCGTCAATGAGGTACGTGCCGCCCGCTGCGGTGAATCGCACAGTGGAACTGAGCACATGGTGCAGACCGAATGGGATGAGTAGGCGGTTGAGCGTCATATAAATCCCGGCGCCAATGTTGGGGGCCATCATAATTGTTGAGATGGCGCGCATGCCTGCGGTAAAAAGATCCCAGATAAAAGGAATGATCAGCCCAACGGGAATAGAAAATGCGATAGCTAAAATCGCGACGGATTTTTTACCGCTAAAAAAGGCGAAGGCTAACGGTAGTTGTAACCGGTAGAACCGGTCGGTAGTTTTAGCTGCCAACAACCCGGCGATAATACCGCCAAGCGCTTCGATTTTCAGGGTCTGAATGCCTAATACCATTCCCTGTCCCACAAGCGCCAGGTTTTCTTTGGCTAGCGTCCCGGCTAATTGTAGATGCACATGCATAGCGATAAGCAGCGTTAAATAGGCGACGACGGAAGCAAATACCGCAATTCCTTTTTCTTTTTTGGACATGCCGTAAGCCACGCCCATCGCAAACAACAGAGGAATATTATTAAATACGACGCTACTGATTAATCCGAGAGAAGATAATACAGCTTTAAAAATTTCATTACCCAGAAAGGGAAGTTTATCAATCATATAGCTCTGGCCTAACGCAGAGCTAATTCCCATGACCATCCCAACAGGCGCCAGCACGGCAATCGGCAATAATAACGATCGGCCGAATGTCTGAATTTCATTCTTAAAATTAGCATTCATAAGTTAATCCTGACGTGAATTCTCTTGAGGATAAGATACGGTCAGAAGATTTTTGCTCAAGGGCAAATGGTGGAGAATAAAAAGCGCAGGATTTGACCATAAAGATGTAAGCATAAAAAAAGGAGCCCGCAGGCTCCTTTTTTTAATGACGGTGTCCGTGACCCCGGCCAGGGTGGTGGTCGCGATCGCGCCAGCCTTCGCGGTAGCCGCGTTCATAGGCTTTGCGCTTATCCCAGCCGCGATGATAGCCATTATCGTGTCGCCACCAGCGATTTTTACGCCATTCATAATGGTGGTGCCAGTAATCCCGGTCGCGCCAGTATCTGCCGTCCCAGTAGTTACCGTAATTATCGCGATCGCCAATTTGTAATTTTATCGATGGCAACAGGGTGATTTCGCCAGCATTCGCGGCAAGCGGTGTAAAAGCCAATAAGGCTGCCGCCAGAATCAGTGACCTGAACATTCTTTTTCTCCTTCACGATCGAGCCGTAATCGGCCTGTTAACGCAATATTACGGGGCGGTAAAGCCCCGTTTCATCGCCTTAACTCTTAAATCATGAGTGAGAGCACTTTTTGCTAAAAAGTGATTATTGGCTGCCGTTCAGGATTGCGTTGATTTCTGCGCATTCGGCGGGAGAAAAATGACGATTCGCCAGCATCCCCACGGCATCTTCAATTTGTGCGGTCTTGCTGGCGCCAATCAGCACTGACGTCACTTTGTCGTCGCGCAGCACCCAGGCCAGCGCCATCTGGGACAGCTTTTGCCCCCGACGTCCGGCCAGCGCATTTAACTGGCGCACTTTTTCCAGTTTCTCCGGGGTAATCTGATCCGGGTTAAGGAAGCGGCTTCCGCTGGCGGCCCGGGAATCAGCCGGAATGCCGTTGAGATAACGATCGGTTAATTGCCCGCCCGCCAGCGGTGAAAAGGCGATACTGCCAACGCCTTTCTCCTGCAATAAGGCCAGCAAGCCGTCTTCGACCCAGCGCTCGAACATCGAGTATTTGGGCTGGTGAATCAGGCACGGCGTGCCCAGGTCGTCCAGGATCTCAATGGCCTGTCTGGCCAGATCCGCCGGATAGTTGGAAATCCCGACGTACAGCGCTTTTCCCTGACGAACAATATGATCCAGCGCTTTCATCGTCTCTTTGAGCGGCGTTTCCGGGTCAGGGCGGTGGTGATAGAAGATATCGACATACTCCAGTCCCAGACGTTTCAGGCTTTGATCGAGGCTGGCTATCAAATACTTGCGCGAACCCCAGTCACCGTAAGGGCCATCCCACATGGTATAACCCGCTTTAGTGGAAATGATCAGTTCATCGCGCCACGGTAAAAAATCTTCCTGTAGGATACGGCCAAAATGGCGCTCTGCTGAGCCTGGCGGCGGGCCGTAATTATTCGCGAGATCAAAATGGGTAATTCCCAGATCAAAAGCACGCTGTAGTAGCGCCCGGCTGTTCTCTACCTGAGTGGTATCACCGAAATTGTGCCATAGCCCAAGTGAAATGGCGGGGAGCTTTAAACCGCTCTGACCGCAGCGGCGATACTCCATTGTCTGGTAGCGATTTTCATCGGCCCGATAAACCATGTTGTTGCCCTCTGAATGACGTGAGTTTCCAGTGTATACGTTTACACGGATTGTTATTCAATGAGATTACACCGTGAAAAACTGTAAATCCTGCTTTCCACCCCTTTTGCAGCAGCTTTTCTGGACAGCTATCACAGTTCTTTAATACTCAACATGAGGTTACCGTCAGAAGGATAGCTGTCATGCAAACCCCATATTCCGTTGCGGATTACCTGCTGGACAGACTGGCAGGCTGCGGTATCGGGCATCTTTTTGGTGTGCCGGGCGATTATAATTTGCAGTTTCTTGACCATGTGATTGCGCATCGTGACGTATGCTGGGTAGGGTGCGCGAATGAGCTGAATGCCGCCTATGCGGCTGATGGCTACGCCCGGTTAGCCGGGGCAGGGGCGTTGTTGACCACTTTCGGCGTAGGGGAGTTAAGCGCGCTTAATGGCCTGGCGGGAAGCTACGCAGAGTACGTTCCCGTGCTGCATATTGTCGGCGCGCCATGCAGCGGCGCACAGCGACGGGGCGAACTGATGCATCACACTCTCGGCGATGGCGACTTTCAGCATTTTTACCGTATAAGCCAGGCTGTAACGGCCGCCAGCGCCGTGTTGAATGAACAGAACGCCTGTTATGAAATCGACCGCGTATTACGCGAAATGCTGACGATGCGCAGACCCGGCTATCTGATGTTACCGGCGGATGTGGCAAAACGACCTGCTGTCCCTCCTGTAAACGTTCTCACACCTGACCGTGCTGAAGGGGAAAATGACACGGTGGCGGCGTTTCGCTATCGCGCGCGCCAGCGGCTGATGAACAGCCCGCGCGTGGCGCTGCTGGCAGACTTTCTCGCCCTGCGTTTCGGCTTGCAGCCGGTTTTACAACGCTGGATGGCGGAGACGCCAATAGCGCATGCGACGCTGCTCATGGGCAAAGGGCTGTTTAATGAGCAGCACCCGAATTTTGTCGGTACATACAGCGCCGGAGCCAGCAGTGAATCGGTGCGTCAGGCGATTGAAGAGGCTGATACCGTTATCTGCGTAGGCACCCGGTTTGTTGATACGCTGACGGCGGGTTTCACACAGCAACTGTCGCAGGAATGCACGATTGAAATCCAGCCGCATGCTTCGCGCGTTGGGAATACCTGGTTCAGCGGTCTGTCGATGGAGCAGGCGGTCACTACGTTGCGTGAGTTATGTCTGGAACTTTCATTTTCGCCTCCTCCGACCCCGGCACATGCGCCCGGCGGCCATATTGAGAAAGGGGCGCTGACGCAAGAAAACTTCTGGCATACGGTACAGGCGTACCTGCTGCCGGGCGATATTATCCTTGCCGATCAGGGAACCGCCGCGTTTGGCGCGGCGGATCTTTCACTGCCTGCTGGCGCGGACGTGCTGGTGCAACCGCTTTGGGGATCAATCGGCTATGCTTTGCCCGCCGCCTTTGGCGCGCAAACCGCCTGCCCGGAACGGCGAGTGATTCTGATTACCGGAGACGGCGCGGCGCAGCTGACGATTCAGGAACTGGGGTCGATGATGCGGGATGGACAGTCGCCGGTCATTCTGCTGCTCAATAACGATGGCTATACCGTGGAGCGCGCCATTCATGGGGCGAACCAGCGTTATAACGATATCGCCGGATGGAACTGGACGCAGGTTCCGCAGGCGCTCAGTGCGAACTGTCAGGCGGAGTGCTGGCGGGTAACGCAGGCTATCCAGCTGGAGGAAGTGCTGGCGCGCCTGAAATCCCCGCAGCGGCTTTCGCTGATTGAGGTCGTGCTGCCGAAAGCCGATTTGCCGGAATTGCTGCGTACCGTCACCCGCGCGCTGGAATCGCGCAACGGGGAGTAAACGCGGTGGCTGGTTATCTGTCGTGGCGGTTGGCGGCCATCATCGGCTTGCCTGCCAGCAGGAGCCAGGCGGGAAGCATAACGATGCACAACAGCGGAAGCAGGGTGGTGTCCGGTACGACGACTGCGGCCATAAACAGACTCAGCCAGCCGTCACGGGTTACGACCAGCATCAGCCCCAGAATCGCGCATGAGACGGTAATTGCCGCCGGAACCGCTTCAACATGCGCGTGCAGCATCAGACCCAGCGCCACGCCCACAAAGACCGCCGGGAAGATACGCCCGCCCCGGAAACCGCAGGCGGCGGCGATAACCAGCGCGCCCAGCTTAACGATCGCCAGCATAAAGTAGTCCGTGGCGCCCAGCGTTTGGCTGAACGCCAGCTGCTGCATCTCGTCCAGTCCTTTAAAGAGAGTCAGCGGCCCGCCCAATACGCCCAGAATCCCCAGCATAAAACCACCGATACCGAGAATAAGTACCGGATTTTTCAGACGATGCACCAACGAATGCAGACGTGGTAAACACCATACCGCCACCATACCCGCCGCAATCGCAATGGCCGCCACCACTGCGCCGCTGAAAATATCGCTCAGCCGCATTTGCGTGTAGTGCGCAATCGGCAAGGAGAAGTGCGGATGGAAGAACAGGCTAGTGGTTAACGATCCCGCGGCTGCCGCCATCAGCGGAGCGAACAGACGATCCCACAAGGGCGTATCGTCAGAGCTGTTCAGGGTTTGCGAGAAAATCAGCGCGGCGGCGACAGGGGTGCCGAACAGCGCGCCGATAGTGCCTGCGGAAGCCAGGATCGTCCAGTCCAGCGCCCCTATGCGTGGGAAAAGGCGCGCGCCGATAGCGACGGCCAGCGCGATATTCACCGCCATAATGGGATGCTCCGGCCCCAGGCTTACTCCACCTGCCAGGCCGAGAATGAGCGCGATCAGCAGGCCCGGAAGCGCGACAGGGGTCATCGGCGCGCCGATCAGCGGTTCGGTCGCCGGGTCCGGGCCCGCATGCCCAGGGCTGTAGCGGATGACAAGCCCGACCATGATCCCGGTAAACGTGAGCATGCCGATAATCCAGACGGGGGAATCATGAGCAATGCCTAGGCCGACGGGGATTTGCTCCCACAGCAGGCGCTGTAAAACGGAGGCGACTTTCATCACGGCGATCAATACCAGACTGGAGGCAATGCCAATAATGAGTGCGGGAAGCGATAATAACAGCATCGTTCTGGCTCGCGGATGGAGCATGATCTATTCCTTAATACTGAGTCATATGCTTAGTTTGCACAGCCTGCCCGACGGCATCGCTGCAAATGGTGCTGAAACGATAAAGTAATTATGTGATGCAGATCGATATTTTTGGGGAGCTCGCCTTTCGACCGTTGTTGTTATGCCCCCATGAATTTACAGTGTGGCAAAGATTTATTCTGACTTTAGCGGAGCAGTAGAAGAATGACAAAATATGCTTTAGTAGGTGATGTAGGCGGCACCAACGCGCGTCTTGCTCTGTGCGATATGACCAGCGGGGAGATTTCGCAGGCGAAAACCTATTCCGGGCTGGACTATCCGAGCCTCGAAGCCGTGGTGCGCGTGTATCTGGACGAGCATAACGCCAGGGTGGAAGACGGCTGTATCGCTATCGCCTGCCCGATCACCGGTGACTGGGTGGCGATGACTAACCACACCTGGGCATTTTCTATTGCGGAGATGAAAAAGAATCTTGGCTTTAGCCATCTGGAAATCATCAACGATTTTACCGCCGTGTCGATGGCGATCCCGATGCTGCGCAAAGAGCATCTGATCCAGTTCGGCGGCGCGGAACCGGTTGCCGGCAAACCGATTGCCGTTTACGGCGCCGGAACCGGATTAGGGGTGGCACACCTGGTTCATGTCGATAAACGCTGGATCAGCCTGCCGGGCGAGGGTGGTCACGTTGACTTCGCGCCGAACAGCGAAGAGGAAGGCATTATTCTCGAAGAACTGCGTGCGGAAATTGGTCACGTCTCTGCCGAGCGCGTGTTGTCGGGGCCAGGGCTGGTGAATCTGTATCGTGCTATCGTCAAATCTGATGGCCGTCTGCCGGAAAATCTGCAACCGAAAGATATTACCGAACGCGCGCTGGCGGATACCTGCATTGACTCTCGTCGTGCGCTGTCGCTGTTTTGCGTCATTATGGGCCGTTTTGGCGGTAATCTGGCATTGACGCTGGGCACGTTTGGCGGCGTCTACATTGCGGGCGGCATCGTGCCGCGCTTCCTGGAGTTCTTTAAAGCCTCCGGCTTTCGTGGCGGGTTTGAAGACAAAGGCCGTTTCAAAGCCTACGTTCAGGATATTCCGGTTTACCTGATTGTGCATGATAATCCCGGTCTGCTCGGCTCCGGCGCGCATTTGCGCCAGACGTTAGGGCAAATTCTGTAATTGAAGATCGGCAGGCCTGATACGCGTTAGCGCCATCAGGCAGGGCATGACATGCATTATCCGGTCTTAAACCGCGTCACTGACGCGGTTTTTTTGTGCCCGTCGCCGACCTTTCCGACGCCCGTCACATTTCTGTTTAACGGGATTATTTGTCCAGTAAAAGCATTATTTGTCTGATAACAATGCGCAGGCTCTCACCGCCATAATTTCTCTCGTTAACTATCTGGAGGAGTCTGTTATGGCGAAAAAACTTATTGCTGTTTGCGCATGCCCGATGGGGCTGGCCCACACATTTATGGCGGCTCAGGCGCTGGAAGAGGCGGCGGTTGAAGCGGGATACGAGGTGAAAATTGAAACCCAGGGGGCGGACGGCATCCAGAATCGCCTGACGGCGCAGGATATCGCTGAGGCGACGCTAATCATCCATTCCGTTGCCGTAACCCCCGAAGACAATGAACGGTTTGAGTCGCGCGATGTGTATGAAATTACGCTCCAGGACGCGATAAAAAACGCCGCCGGTATCATTAAAGAAATCGAAGAGATGATTGCGGCAGAGCAACAATAATTTTCGACAGGGATACACATATGGCCATTAAAAAACGCAGTGCAACCGTTGTGCATGGCGCATCCGGTGCGGCAGCGGCAATAAAAACCCCTCCGGCCTCCCGTAACAGCTTCTGGGGCGAACTTCCGCAGCACGTCATGTCGGGTATTTCGCGCATGGTGCCCACGTTAATCATGGGTGGGGTGATTCTCGCTTTCAGCCAGCTGATTGCCTATAGCTGGCTGAAAATTCCCGCAGATACCGGCATTATGGATGCGCTGAATAGCGGAAAATTCGACGGTTTTAACCTCTCATTACTGAAATTCGCCTGGCTATCGCAATCCTTTGGCGGCGTGTTGTTTGGCTTTGCGATTCCAATGTTCGCGGCGTTTGTCGCTAACTCTATCGGCGGTAAGCTGGCCTTTCCCGCAGGATTCATCGGCGGCTTAATGTCCACCCAGCCAACCCAGATACTGAATTTTGACCCGGCCAGCCTGCAATGGGTAACGACCGCGCCCGTACCGTCAACGTTCATCGGGGCGCTGATTATCTCGATTGTCGCGGGCTATCTGGTGAAGTGGATGAATCAAAAAATCCAGTTGCCTGATTTCTTACTGGCCTTCAAAACCACCTTTTTGCTGCCCATTTTGTCTGCCATTTTTGTGATGCTGGCGATGTACTACGTGATCACGCCGTTTGGCGGATGGATCAACGGCGGTATCCGCACGCTGCTGACGGCGGCGGGTGAAAAAGGAACGCTGATGTATGCGATGGGGATCTCGGCGGCAACGGCGATCGACCTCGGCGGCCCGATTAACAAGGCCGCAGGATTTGTCGCTTTTAGTTTCACTACCGATCACGTTTTACCCGTCACCGCGCGTTCTATCGCGATTGTGATCCCGCCGATTGGTCTGGGGCTGGCAACGATTCTCGATCGTCGTTTAACCGGTAAACGCCTGTTTAACGCGCAACTGTATCCGCAAGGCAAAACCGCGATGTTCCTGGCGTTTATGGGGATCAGCGAGGGAGCGATTCCTTTCGCGCTGGAAAGCCCGATCACGGCAATCCCTTCGTATATGGTGGGCGCGATTGTCGGCTCGACAACCGCCGTCTGGCTGGGCGCCGTGCAGTGGTTCCCTGAGTCTGCGATTTGGGCATGGCCGCTGGTGAGCAATCTTGGCGTCTATATGGCGGGGATCGTGTTAGGGGCGGTGATCACGGCGCTGATGGTCGTTTTCCTGCGTCACATGATGTATCGCAGAGGCAAACTGCTGATTGAAAGCCTCTGAAAAAAGGACTGACATCATGACGTTACGTGCATCGCTTCGCCAGTGGCTGGTGGAACAACGCCTGGATGCGGTATTGATTTCATCCCGGCAGAACAAGCAACCGCATTTGGGGATTTCCTGCAGCGCCGGATTTGTTTTTATCACGCATAAAAGCGCGCATCTGCTGGTGGATGGCCGTTATTACGCTGACGTTGAAGCGCGTGCGCATGGCGATCAACTGCATCTGTTGGCCGGGTCGCAGACGCTGACTTCCATTGTGAACCAGATAATCGACGACGAGCAATTGCAGGTCATTGGTTTTGAAGGCGCGCAGGTGAGTTGGGATTGCGCGCAACGCTGGCAGGAAAGGCTGCGGGCGAAGCTGGTGAGCGCGTCGCCGGACGCGCTGCGACAGATCAAAACGGCACAGGAAATAGCGTTGATACGCGAGGCCTGCCGGATTGCCGATTGCAGCGCGGAGCATATCCGCCGTTTTATTCGCCCCGGTCTTCGCGAACGGGAAATTGCCGCGGAGCTGGAGTGGTTTATGCGCCAGCAGGGGGCGGAAAAAGCCTCTTTTGACACCATCGTCGCCAGCGGCTGGCGTGGGGCGTTACCCCACGGTAAAGCCAGCGAAAAAATCGTCGCGGCGGGTGAATTTATTACCCTGGATTTTGGGGCGCAATATCAGGGGTATTGTTCGGATATGACGCGAACATTCCTCGTGAGCGGGCAGGATGCGCCCGTCGCATCTCATCCGCTGTTCGCCGTTTACCAGACGGTTCTTGATGCGCAGCAGGCGGCGATTGCCGCCATTCGTCCGGGCGTGTGCTGCCAGGCGGTGGATGCTGCGGCTCGTCGGGTGATTGAGGCGGCGGGCTATGGCGATTATTTTGGCCACAACACCGGGCACGCTATCGGCATTGAGGTGCATGAAGCGCCGCGCTTTTCACCAACGGATACCACCCGACTTGCCGCAGGCATGTTGCTGACCGTAGAGCCGGGCATTTACCTGCCGGGGCAGGGCGGCGTGCGTATTGAAGATGTCGTACTGGTCACGGAAGACGGCGCGGAAGTGCTCTACACGATGCCGAAAACAGTATTGCTCACGGGAGAAGCATAATGGATTTATCGCTGTTAAAAGCCCTGAGCGAGGCGGATGCCATTGCCTCCTCAGAGCAGGAAGTGCGCCAGATCTTACTGGAGGAAGCGGATCGTCTGCACAAAGAGGTGCGCTTTGACGGGCTGGGATCGGTGCTGATCCGTCTTAATGAGTCCGATGGGCCGAAAGTGATGATCTGCGCGCACATGGATGAGGTGGGGTTTATTGTGCGCAGTATCTCGTCGGAAGGGGCGATCGATGTGTTGCCGGTCGGCAACGTGCGTATGGCGGCCCGCCAGCTCCAGCCCGTGCGTATTACCACGCGGGAAGACAGTAAAATTCCCGGTTTGCTGGATGGCGAGCGTAATGGAAATGAGGTTGGCGCCTTGCGGGTCGATATTGGCGCACGCTCATATGATGAGGTGATCCAGGCGGGCGTTCGACCTGGCGATCGCGTCACTTTTGACTCTGCGTTTCAGGTGCTGCCACACCAGCGGGTAATGGGGAAAGCGTTTGATGACCGACTGGGGTGCTACTTGTTGATCATGCTGCTGCGTGAATGGCATGACGCAGCGCTGCCCGCCGAGGTCTGGCTGGTAGCCAGCTCCAGCGAAGAGGTCGGGTTACGCGGCGGGCAAACGGCCGCTCGCGCGGTTGCTCCCGATATCGCTATCGTGCTGGACACCGCCTGCTGGGCGAAAAACTTTGATTATGGCGCGGCGAATCATCGGCAGATCGGTAAAGGGCCGATGCTGGTGCTTGCCGATAAGTCGCTCATCGCGCCGCCCAAACTGACCGCCTGGGTTGAAAGCGTCGCCAGTGACTCCGGTCTGCCGCTGCAACTGGATATGTTCAGTAATGGAGGGACGGATGGCGGAGCGGTGCATTTGACCGGGACGGGAACCCCGACGGTGGTTATTGGGCCCGCCACGCGTCACGGGCATTGCGCCGCGTCCATTGCGGATTGCCGCGACATTATCCACACGCAGCAACTTTTATCGGCACTTATTACCCGTCTTACGCGTGAGACCGTCGTTCATCTTACGGATTTCAGATGAGCGTCTTGCGTTAATCAGGAGTTGTTATGTTAACGATTCAATTTCTCTGCCCGTTGCCAAATGGCCTGCATGCGCGTCCGGCGTGGGAACTAAAAGAGCAGTGTAGCCAGTGGCAAAGCGAGGTGACGTTTATTAACCATCGCCAGAATGCGCGCGCGGACGCGAAAAGCTCGCTGGCGCTGATCGGCACCGGAACGCTGTTTAACGACAGTTGCAGTCTGAACATTAGCGGCAGTGATGAAGAGCAGGCCAGGCGTTCTCTGGAGACCTATCTCCAGCACCGGTTTATCGACAGTGACAGCGTTCAGCCGACCTCTGCGGAACTGGCGGCGCATCCGCTGCCGCGCTCGCTGGTTCGACTGAATCCCGATTTACTGTATGGCGCGGTATTGGCTAACGGCGTCGGCGCTGGCGCGCTCACGTTGTGGCAAAACGACAATCTGGAGGCGTATCGCGCAATTCCGGCCAGCGCGGAAGACAGCACCCGGCTTGAACATAGCCTGGCGACGCTGGCGGAGCAGCTTAATCAACAGCTTCGCGAACGTGACGGTGAAAGTAAAACGATCCTTAGCGCCCATCTGTCGCTGATCCAGGATGACGAGTTTGCGGGGAACATTCGCCGCCTGATGGACGAGCAGCACAAGGGGCTGGGCGCGGCGATTATCGCCAATATGGAGCAGGTGTGCGACAAGCTGTCGTCCTCCGCAAGCGACTACTTACGCGAGCGGGTAAGCGATATTCGTGATATTAGCGAACAGTTGCTGCATATCACCTGGCCGGAACGACGCCCGCGTAATACGTTGATTCTTGAACAGCCGACCATTCTGGTGGCGGAAGATCTGACGCCAAGCCAGTTCCTGAGCCTCGATTTGCAGCACCTGTCCGGCATGATTCTGGAGAAAACCGGCAGAACGTCGCACACGCTGATTCTGGCGCGCGCATCCGCGATTCCGGTGCTCAGTGGGCTGCCCCTGGACGCGCTCAGTCGCTACGCCGGGCAACCTGCGGTGCTGGATGCCCAGTGCGGCGTGCTGGCGATTAACCCGAACGCCGCCGTCTGCGGCTATTACGCCATTGCGCAGCAACTGGCGGATAAGCGTCAACAGCAACAGGCGAGAGAAGCGTCTTTGCCTGCTTTTTCCCGGGATAATCAGCGTCTTGATATCGCCGCCAATATTGGTACGGCGCTGGAAGCGCCGGGCGCGTTTGCCAATGGCGCGGAAGGCATCGGTCTGTTCCGCACCGAAATGTTGTTCATGGATCGCGACAGCGCCCCTGACGAACAGGAACAGTTTGAGGCCTACCAGCAGGTACTGCTTGCGGCGGGAGAGAAGCCGGTTATTTTTCGCACGATGGACATTGGCGGCGATAAAAATATTCGCTATCTCAATATCCCGCAGGAAGAGAACCCTTTCCTCGGCTATCGCGCCGTGCGTATTTATCCTGAGTTTGCCGGGCTGTTTCGCACGCAGCTTCGCGCTATTTTGCGTGCGGCAACTTTTGGTCAGGCGCAACTGATGATCCCGATGGTGCACAGTCTCGATCAGATCCTGTGGGTTAAAAGCGAGCTGCAAAAAGCGATCGTGGAACTCAAAAGAGATGGGCTGCGCCATGCTGCAACGATCCCGCTGGGGATTATGGTGGAAGTTCCGTCGGTCTGTTACATCATCGACCACTTCTGCGATGAGGTGGATTTCTTTAGCATCGGCTCGAACGATATGACCCAGTATCTGTATGCCGTCGATCGTAATAATCCGCGTGTCTCGCCGCTGTATAACCCGATTACGCCGTCATTTCTGCGCATGTTGCAGCAGATTGTCCGCACGGCGCATCAGCACGGAAAATGGGTGGGGATTTGCGGCGAGCTGGGCGGTGAAAGCCGATATTTACCGTTACTGCTGGGGCTGGAACTGGATGAATTAAGCATGAGCAGCCCGCGAATCCCTGGCGTGAAAAGCCAGCTGCGGCAGATGGACAGCCAGGCGTGCCGGGCGCTTGCGGCGCAGGCCTGTGAGTGTCGTAGCGCAGAGGAGATTGAAACGCTGTTGAATCAGTTTGCGCCGCAAAAAGACGTGCGTCCGCTGCTGGCGCTGGAAAATATCTTTGTGGGCGAGTCATTGAGCAACAAAGAGCAGGTGATCCAGTTTCTTTGCGGCAATCTCGGCGTAAACGGGCGTACTGAGCATCCGTTTGAGCTGGAAGAGGATGTCTGGCAACGCGAGGAGATTGTCACGACTGCTGTCGGTTTTGGCGTGGCGATCCCGCATACCAAATCACAGTGGATACGCCATTCCAGCATCAGCATTGCGCGGCTGGCGCGCCCTGTTGACTGGCAGTCGGAGATGGGCGAGGTTGAGCTGGTGATTATGTTGACGCTGGGCGCTGATGAAGGGATTAACCATGTGAAAGTCTTTTCGCAGCTGGCGCGTAAGCTGGTGAATAAAAACTTCCGTCAGTCGCTGTTCGCCGCTCAGGATGCCGAAAGTCTTCTGGCGCTGCTGGAGGCGGAACTGACGTTTTGAATCTGAGTGTCTGAGTGAATGCCCGGTGGCGCTTCGCTTACCGGGCCTACGTGTACGCCAATTATTCGTTTTACGTGTACACCGCATCCGGCGGTTATGCCCGGTTATCCGTTTTACATGTAGGCCGGATAAGGCGTTTACGCCGCCATTCGGCGGTTATGCCCGGTTATTTGTTTTACATGTAGGCCGGATAAGGCGTTACGCCGCCATCCGGCGGTTAACCCTGAAAACGCGCGCTGTACTCTCCCGGCGTCAGGCCAAACTGCCGACGAAACAGGCGGCAAAAATAGTCGCTGTCGTGATATCCGCAACGTTCCGCCACCTCGCTAATCGACAGATGGTACTTCTGCAAAATGATGCGCGCCTTCGCCATTCGCACCCAGCGAACATACTCGACAAAACTCATGGTGCCGTGCTGGGTGAACAGTTTTGATAAGTGATTCGGCGTGATATTGAAAAACTGCGCCACGCTTTCCCGCGTCAGCGGCCGGGCGTAGTTGTCCTGCACCCAGTTGCACATACTGTGATAGAGAAATTCCGAGCGCGGGCGGCGTGAGTCCGGGCGAGTATTGACCACGCTACGGCACAGATGCAGCAGGCTGAGAACCAGAGGCTGAATAATATCCTGCGCCTGAGGCGAGCGGCTCAGGTGGGTCAGAGCCGTGAGCATGGCTTCCCCTTCGCCGCGCTGCTGGTGCGCTAACTCAATGCGTCGCACCGGGCGTAACAGAGAAGCGGTACGGTTATCGTAAAACGATAATCCTAACCAGGCCGGGGCAAACACCAGACTTAACAGCATCACCGGTTTATCGCTACCGGGCAGGTTTGCCGCCCTGGCGGGGATAAACAGCATCTCCCCCTCCGTCAGGGCGTGCTGTTTTTTTTCGAGCAGGTTACCGTATTCTCCGCGCAATACGATGTCGAGACGCGGTAAATCAATACACAGGCTGCCTGTGGGGAGAGCGGTATGTTGCGTGGCAAACCAGACGCGTCCCAGCCGCTGCGGATTTAACACCAGGCCGCTGAACAGATCGGCAAAAAACTGTTGGTCTGCGGGCAAGCCTGGCTCTTTCATCACTTAATCCTGCGTCATAAATGCATTAACTGCCTGAACTCTTTCACTTTACTCCGACTGACCGGGATTTCAAATTCCAGATCTTTGAGCCGCAGGATGTACGTGTTGTTAAACCAGGGTTCGATTTCGCGGATCTTGTTTAAATTCACACAAAACGAGCGGTGGCAGCGAAAGAAATGCGACGCTGGCAGTTTGCTGCAAAACTCGGTGATATTCATCGGCATGACATACGACTCCCGTCGCGTGTAGACAAACGTCATCTTTTCATGCGCTTCCGCGTAATAGATATCGTTGATCGGCGTGACGATAATGCGCTCATCTTTAATCAGATTAATGGTGTCGTTTTCACGGGCGACAGGGCTGCCGGGAACGGCGACGGCCTGCTGCTGTTGCCAGGCGGCCTCCAGCTTTTGTAGCATCCCCACGATGCGTGATTCCTGGTACGGCTTCAGTATGTAGTCAAATGCTTCCAGTTCAAACGCCTCTACCGCGTGCTCTTTCCATGCGGTAATAAACACAATAAACGGCTTATGGGCGAACTGGCTGATGTTTTGCGCCAGCAGTACGCCATCCAGCGAGGGAATATTGATGTCCAGAAAAATGGCGTCAACGCGGTTATGCTGTAGAAATTTGAGCACGTCCAGACCGTCGTCAAACGTACCGACAATCTCCATCTGGCTATGCTCTTTTATCAGCCAGCTTAATTCTTGCTGGGCCAGGAATTCATCTTCAACGATGATGACTTTCACTACTCATCTCCGGGTTAAAGCAATAACGTTGCCGGTGCGGCGGCAGGGGAGCGCTGATTGGGTACATAAAAGGCGATTTCGGTGCCCGGTTCCAGACGGCGGATGTGCAGCCCTTCACCGTATAACAGCTTAACGCGATGATGGACATTCAGCAGGCCGATTTTATTTCCCGGCATTTCATTCGCCTCCACCCGCTCAATTACTTTAGGATCAATACCGTGGCCGGTATCCCTGACGGTGATTCGCACACGATTGCCGCATTCGGCGACGCTGATGGTCACTACGCCTTTTCCTTTACAGGGCTGAATGCCGTGGACGATTGCATTCTCTACCAGCGGCTGAATAAGCAGGCTGGGAATGTAGCAGTTCACCTCTTCATCAATATCATAAATGACGGTCAGCTTGTCGCCAAAACGAGCCTGCTCAATGGCGATGTAGTCCTTGATTTGATACAGCTCCTTTTTGATATCAATTTGCTCATCATCTTTTAATTCAATGTTATAGCGAAGATAGCGTGACAGATTAAAAATGAGCTGGCGTGCGGTGTCCGGGTTGAGCCGAATGGATGACGAAATGGCGTTCAGCGCATTAAACAGGAAATGGGGATTAATTTTACTTTGCAGCGCTCGCAGCTCTGCCTTATTTGCCATTTCCCGCAGTTGCTCCGCGCGGGACACTTCCAGTTGGGTGGAGATAATCTGCGACAGGCCGATCGCCATCTCTTGCAGGGAAGAGGTGATCTGATGCGCGTGGCAGTAGTAGATTTTTAGCGTCCCGGTCACTACGCCCTTTTCCCATAATGGGATGACCAGCATTGAGTGTATTTCCGGCGTGCGGTGCGCTTCATCATTGTTTTTAATGATGATTTTCCCGTAATTGATGGCCTGTTGCGTGGTCGGGCTGACAAAATCATCGTTATTGCGGTAGTTGGTTTCCCCCACGCCGACATAGGCCAGAACGTGTTCGGTATTAGTGATTGCTACCGCGTCGGCATGGATATCATGACGGATGATTTCGCACACCTGGCGGAGTGATTCGCTGTTGACCTGGCGAAAGAGCGGCAACGTTTTGTTGGCGATATCCAGCGCCAGCTTGGCCTGCCGCGCGGCGCTGGCCTCTTTCTCGCCCTCCACGCTTTGAACCAGCAGCACGATAAAACCGATACATACGCTGCCGAGGATCATCGGGATACCGATTTTGGACACGATATCTACGCCCAGCGCGATGGTCGGCGCCCAGACAATGACCAGAATCATGGTCAAGGTTTCACAAAGCATCCCGCCCAAAATACCCACGCGCCAGTGCTGTGCTTTTGGGATTTTCCGGTTTATCCAGCCCGCGATACATCCCGCCAGAATACTGGTGATAAAACACGGTACGGCAGTGACCCCGCCAATATCGATAAGGTAGCGGTGAATACCGGCGATCACACCCGTAATGATCCCGACCCACGGGCCAAACAAAATGCCCCCGGACATCACGGCGATGATGCGAACATTCACCAGCGAGCCTTCGACCGGTACGCCGGACCAGGTGCTGAACAGGGCGAACATCGAGAAAATCGCGGTAACGGCGAGCAGCTCTTTCGGGGAGTGCGCTGACTTATGCAACAGTTCGCGAAACAGGCGGATACGGATGAGGAAAAACAGACAGAACAGCATTAGCGCTGCCCGGTCAAATACCGCCAGCAGCATGTTGAATATTTCGTGCACGGGTGACTCTTGTGACTGGGTTAAACCACTATGATAGGTAACCCGCACCCATATGACCAGCCCGCTGATGCGGCGCTGTTAATGAGGAAAAACCATAATATTAAAAGGGGATTGATCTTTTGTTAGAGAAATGACAAGACCTCACCAGGATGAGGAACGCCTTAAGGTAATTTTATTGATATCAAAATGTTAATTAATTGATGGTTGTTATGGGCGGTATTTTGCTGAGTATTCCCGTTTTCTTTTTAGTATTCCCCTTTTAAGCCGATGAAAAATATTTTCGTTTGCCTCTCGACAGGAGGATTTTTTTCAGGCTATTTTCTAAGCATGCCACGGTCGTGGCAGCGTCGCTCGGACGGTCCGGGCGCTAACGTGAATCTGAGGATACTATGGCTGATACCCGCCCTGAACGTCGCTTTACGCGTATTGATCGTCTCCCTCCCTACGTTTTTAACATTACCGCTGAGCTGAAGATGGCTGCGCGTCGGCGCGGCGAAGATATTATTGACTTCAGCATGGGGAACCCGGATGGGGCAACGCCTCCTCATATCGTCGAGAAACTCTGTACGGTGGCTCAACGCCCGGATACGCATGGTTACTCGACCTCACGCGGGATCCCGCGTTTACGCCGGGCGATCTCCCGCTGGTATCAGGAACGTTACGATGTGGATATCGATCCAGAAACGGAAGCGATCGTCACTATTGGTTCGAAAGAAGGGTTAGCGCACCTGATGCTGGCAACCCTTGATCATGGCGATACCGTGCTGGTGCCGAACCCCAGTTATCCCATCCATATTTATGGCGCCGTCATCGCTGGCGCGCAGGTACGTTCGGTTCCGCTGGTGGAAGGCGTGGATTTCTTCAACGAGCTGGAACGTGCGATCCGTGAAAGCTACCCGAAACCGAAGATGATGATTCTTGGTTTCCCCTCCAACCCGACGGCACAGTGCGTTGAGTTAGAATTCTTCGAAAAAGTGGTTGCGCTGGCCAAACGCTACGACGTGCTGGTGGTCCACGATCTGGCCTATGCCGATATCGTATATGACGGCTGGAAAGCGCCGTCAATTATGCAGGTGCCGGGTGCGCGCGACGTGGCGGTGGAGTTTTTCACCCTGTCGAAAAGTTACAACATGGCGGGCTGGCGCATTGGCTTTATGGTGGGCAACCAGACGTTAGTCAGTGCGCTGTCGCGGATTAAGAGCTACCACGATTACGGAACCTTCACGCCGTTACAGGTGGCGGCGATTGCCGCGCTGGAAGGCGATCAACAGTGCGTGCGTGATATCGCTGAGCAGTATAAACGTCGCCGCGACGTACTGGTGAAAGGCTTGCATGAAGCCGGATGGATGGTCGAAATGCCAAAAGCCTCGATGTATGTCTGGGCAAAAATACCGGAGCAGTACGCGGCAATGGGGTCGCTGGAATTTGCGAAAAAGCTGCTCAACGACGCCAAAGTGTGCGTGTCGCCGGGGATCGGTTTCGGCGACTACGGCGACACCCATGTGCGTTTCGCGCTGATAGAAAACCGGGATCGTATACGTCAGGCGATCAGAGGTATTAAGACCATGTTCCGCGCAGACGGCCTGCTGCCTGCGGGGGCGAAATCGGTAACAGAAGGTACCGAGTAGAAAAGCAAACAGGAGCCATCTGGCTCCTGTTTTTTGCTGCATCTTTTCAATTTAGATCATCAGGGCAAAAGTACCGGCCCAAACGATGACCATAAATGAAATGCCCATAAAGAAATATTTCACGTTTCATCTCTCCGCGTCGCTTTAAGCACGCCTAAATGAACTTAAATTTACCTGTGTATAGAGAGCTGGTGCCCGCCAGAATGAGATTGAGAATGTTCTCCGTCTTTCTTGTGGCATCACCTCAGAATTCTGTGCGTTATCGCTCCAGACGGCGCTAATGTACGCCTAAAAATGAGGCGAGACAAGAGGCATTTTTTTATTTACTTTTAGTAACTTACAACTGTCGTGATTCGGCGACAGTTTAATTTCTGACGGTAATAAATTGCTATTCAGCGACGCTATTGCTGTTCAGAAAAAGTCACATAAAAACCAGGTGGTTAACAGGGATATTGAGGTGAAAAGATAGCGCCGGGCAATAAAAAAGGCCTTGCGGCCTTTTTTAAACATACAACGATGCTTCCCCTAAAGGGCGCGTTTTGAAACGACGATGGATCCAGAGATATTGCTCAGGTGCGCGCATAATCTCTTTCTCAATAATCTTGTTCATATAGGCTGCCGCCTGGTTCTCTTCTTCCGGGTAGCCTTCCATTTCTGGCGTGATATACAGACGATAACCTGAGTTATCACCTTTTCTGATCATGGTGACGGTCAGCATCGCTGCGCCGGAAAGGCGGGATAACACATAGGTGCCGTTAGTCGTTGCGACGTCTTTGACCGCGAAGAAGGGAGCAAATGAACTGCCTTTACGGCCGTAATCCTGATCCGGGGCGAACCATACGGCTTCACCTTTTTTCAGCGCGCCGACGATGCCGCGCAGATTGTTGCGCCCAATCATCGCTTTATTTGAACGCATGCGACCCCGCGTCTGAACCCACTCCATCAGCGAGTTATTGTGCGGGCGGTATGTCGCCATCATCGGCTGGCACAGCCCCATGACCCGACCGCCTAATTCCAGCGACATAAAGTGGACGCCTACGACCATCACACCGCGTTTTTGCGCTTGCGCCTGTGTGAGGTTATCCAGACCGTCCACATCAAACCATTTACGTACCCGCTTATCAGGCCAGAACCACGCCATACCCGTTTCAATAAGTGCCATACCGAGGGAGTGGAAGTTCTCCACTATCATCTTTTCCCTTTCTTCCGGCGTCAGATTGGGGAAGCAAAGCTCAAGATTCTTACGGGCGATGGATTCGCGACGTTTCAGAAAGGGACGGGCAAGTCTGCCGGTTCGCGTACCCAGGAAGCGTAAAACGGGGTAGGGAAGCAGCACCAGTAACCAGAGTACAGTAAGACCAAACCAGGTAAGCCAGTAGCGCGGGTGCAGTAGCGCACGAGAAAATTTGCATTGTGGGAACATAAATACCCTCTGTTGATACGAACAATATGTATCGCAGAAGATTCATTGTCCGCAGCGGTACACTCACGATAGTTAGGCCATCATGTACGACAATGGTTCCTGTAAAGAGTGTAAAGCTTAGTCAGGACAAAACCACGAGGGGCATGAATGCTTGGACAACTAATGTACCACCGGGGGATTAATATCAGCCAGAAATTATTAATTAAGATGCGTAAATATTTTTTGATGGGGGTGGTTTTGTTATTAATTTATTGTTTTTAAATGGTTTTTTATGTGTGTGCACATGTTCGTTTTCCCTGAAAAGCCGCTTCTGGCCGGTAAGCCTGTCAGAGTCTGACGCTTCTGAATGTGATAACAATTGCTTTAAATATTCTCATTGATGGAAGCATTTAATTAAATGAGTTAACAAAGGATATTTTAAATCAAAAAACAGCGATTTTAAGAATAATCTTAACTAAATAAAAACATGTTTTATATCAATTAGATAACAAATTAAGACATTAAATAATCGATGTTCAGATTACCCCATCAAATAAATCTTTTCCACCTTAAAAAAACAATAATAAACATAAAAAATATAAGTCAGGTAATTAATTATACCTATATAAATCATGTGGTTAAAAAGGAAATATCGGTTTTTTCTATGATTTTTATTTTCCTGCATTGATCGCTATGAACGATCATCATTTGAATTTTAATAGTTAGCGCCTATCAAAATTAACTATACGATCGTTGTAATCGATCAATGTTTGTTGCTTGTGATAAACTCGCCACGTTCTGAGAAGTATTGGTTGTTTAACGATTTGGATTTCTTGTCTGGCAAGAAATCGATATTTGCTAGTCGATGCGTTGGGGCGAATGGTGTCTTTTTAATGTTTTGCCACGTATCAATGCGGCGTTTTGAATAATGGTAAAATTATGAATAAAGTGTTTAAAGTCATCTGGAACTCCAGGCTGAATATATTTGTCGTGGCATCTGAATTAGCGCGTGGTTATTGTAAAAGCACGGCCGGGAGCACCAGTTTTGGCAGTCTTTTAAAATACCCATTAATGAGTGCGCTGGCTGTTTCGATTTCGTGTATTTTAACGACTGGCACATTCGCCGCCGATTTACAGGTTTATGATTTCTCTCCTCAGGATCCGTTTGAAGAGATTATTTCTGGTTCCACGCATTTGACAGGCGGTTTTTCTGGAATACAGCGAGGAGAAACAGGATATACCTGGACAACGCTTGGTCAGGCCAGAGAGGATGGGTTAATTACTGGCGATTCCGGGCAATGGGTGGATAAAGATATCTTCCGTATGGGCTCGCAGACCAAATCTATAAATTACACCGACCCCGTTACCGGTAGCACGGTAACGATGAAAGTTTATGATAACAATGATATGCAGACCGAAGCGGCCAAAGATTTCCGGGTTGTCGTTTCTCAACCCGTCGGAAAAGATGGTCAGTATGTCGATCGTAATTTGTATCAGGTTGGGGCGGGCGCTTCTCTTGATGTCGATGTCGGTCAGAAAACGGGGAATTGGGTCGGTGCTGCGGATAACCAGTTCAACGTTATCATGAAAAGTTCGGTAAATACGCAAAACTTATCGTCTGCTTATCATGTCACTAATGGCGGCAGCCTTAACTACCAGTCTAAAACAGTCGTTCAACTGGGGAATAGTGATAACAATATAAAAGACGCCAGCAATGCACTGGCATGGATGACGGCGGCTGATTTTGTTGGTGAGTTTGACAGCGTTATTGGTAAGCAGAATATTACCAACATTGATGAGTTCAAGGCGTATAACGATGCGTTGATTCAGGCGCTCCAGGATGGGCAAATTCAGCTAACGGAGGCGCAATATGCTGATGAACTGAATAAAGCCAGGGATACCTCACTGCACGGGATCTTCGCTGATACGGGGAGTATTGCGGCTGATGATGCCATCAGAGCCTTTGTTAACAGGGATGCGGTATCCTATATTCATGGCGTGGGCAGCGGCACCAATGTGGTTATCGATAAGGATGCCAACATTCAGTTAGTGGGATCGGATGCTACGGTTGTTAACCTGGAAAATGGCGCCAGACTGACAAACAACGGCACCCTTGGTACCGCAGGTAATACTTATCGCGGCGCTTATATCATTGCTGCGAGAAATACGTCTTTTGTTGATAACAACGGCGTTATTGATGCGGGCACGAACCCCGAAATGGCGGATTTTTTCTCAAGTGGGGCGGCGGGCGTAGCGCAAGGTGCGCATACTGCCATTCTGGCTAATGGTTCCTCTGTAATTAATAACAACAGCAGCGGCGTGATAAATGTTGCGGCCAGAGGTAACTATTATGGTAATACCGGCGTGTTGATGAGCGGTAATGCCACGCTTAATAATGATGGTGCTATTAATATTGCAGCGAGTAATGAGGCGAACAGTATATTAGGTAATGGTGCCAATATCGGCGTCGTTACCCAACAAAACACCACCTTTAATAACCGGGGCACATTGTATATTGGTCGCCTGGCGCAGCGTGCACCTGATGATGCAAACACGGATATCGCGATCAAGCAGCAGTCAATTGGGGTTCATCTGTACGGTAATGGTACTTATAACGGTTCCGATACTTCACAGATTATTATTGGCAGTAAAGTCCAGAATGCGACAGCGATTGATGTTGGCGGGAATGCAACTCTCGATCAAAAAGGGAGCATTAATATCAATGGTGCTGTAACCGGGGAGTCCGTTTCTTCGAATATTGGTATTATTGCACGCGCAGGAACCCAGGCCGCTAAAGTCGTTCATGATGGCATCATTAATCTGAACGGCCTGAACAGTACCGGGATACAGGTGCTGGAAAATGGTCAGATAACCAGTTCGGGCACGATTAATATTAATGGTGGACTGGACCCAGTAACCCACTATGCCAACTATGGTATTTACGTCCAGGGTGAAAAGGCGCTGGCAATATTGTCTGGCACCGTAAATTTAAGTGGCGATGGCGCTATTGGGGTTCATGCGCGTGATAAAGGTGAAATTGATGTTACCGAGAATGGTACTGTCAATTTCAAAGATGGCGTTAATCAGACGGGCTATTATATTTTTGGCGCGGGTTCTACTATCAAAAACGCGGCCTCCAGCGTTCAGGACGCGTCAACCCAGAATGCCACGCTGTACCGCGTTGACGGAGGCGCCAGCTTCTATGGTTCTGCCGATAGCTCAGCGCAGCTAAACGCTTCTGGTGATGGCGCAACGATTATTCGGACAACCGGTGCTGGTAGCCACTTTGATTCCGGTAAACTTGCTCTTAGCGTCACGGGGACAGGAGCGACGGGCATCCGAATTGAAGGAGGCGCGACGGGCGAAATTACCTCGGATGCGGTTATTGTCAGGGTGGCCGGGAAAGATACCACTGCCGGCATTGTTGATGGTAACTATTACAACCTTGATGGCTCCGTTAATGATGCGCAAAAAGGTGACTCCGTATTAACCAGTTATGCGGTGCTGGAGACAGCAAACACGGCAGACGGCGCATTTGGCTACATCGCCAGAAATGGCGGCCGTCTGATCCATGAAGGCTCGATTAATTTCACGGCTGACAACAGTACCGGGATACTGGTGGATGGCGGGATCCTGGAAAACCATTCTGATGTCACTGTGAATGGCGTGGCGGTTAATATTCAGGGCGCTAACTCAGAGGTGACCAACAGTGGCGTGGTGACCGCAACGGATGGCCAGGCTGCCTATCTGGTTGGGAACAACGCCACGCTGGCGCTGAATGGTAACGGTGAAACCCGGGCGGCGGGCACCGCTCACGGGATCTTACTGGATACTGGCGCGAAAGGCCTGACGGTTGATGGTGCGACTATCACAATGGATAGCGCTGGTAGCGGCAACGCAATTGAAAACAAAGCCGCGATTAGCGGTATTCAGTTGAAAAATACCACGATTAATGTCGGTAATGGCGTGGGTGTTCACACCGGCGCATCGATGGCGCAAACCAACTCCGGCACGATCAATATTAATGGCAGCGGTACAGGGATACTGTTTGAGAACGTGGCTGATGGCTCTGACACCGATCAGACGCTGGATATGTCTGACTCCAGAGATCTGGTGATCAATGTGAACGGTGCTCAGGGGAACGGGATTATTACCCGAGCATCCACCGACCTGAAAACCGGTGCCAGCGTTAACGTCCTGGACAGTGACGGGAAATCAGCGCTGGTTGTCCAGGGGACGACGAAGAATGTAGAGCAATCCGGCAAACTGATCTCGGTGTCTGACAAGGCGGCGGTGGTCGATTTGAATAACGGCGTACTTGAGAGCTTTATCAATAAAGGCGATATCCTGGCGCTGGATGCCAGCCACACTGCGCTGGAAATGAACAGTGGTAACGGGATTACCTTCACCAATGCCAGTGGGGCAAATATTGTCGGTCAGGTGAATCTGCTTAATGGCGACAATACGGTGATCCTTGAATCAGGAAGCACTGCGACTGACATTACCAGCGGCAGCGGCAAAGATAACTTCATTCTGAAGAATATCAGCGAGAATGAAAGCGGCTCATTGTTCACGTCATTAAATGGCGGCAGCGGCGACGACACATTACAGCTTGAGAATTCGTCATACACTTTAACCCGTGCTGATGCCATTAACGGCATGGAGCATATTGCGCTGGCGAATAATTCTGTTTTTACCCTCGACAACGTTGCACTGGGGCTGGGTGACGACGAACTTGATGGCGCGGGAACCGGATACACCATTGACGGTTCCAGCCAGCTTAGTATTAAGAATACGGCGGATGTGACTTTTAAAAGCCATCTTGCCGGGACGGGAGTTGTTGCCGTTGATACGGCGAATAACCACTTCAACTTTGATGCTAATAATGCCGCAGATGGTTTTGCCGGTACGCTGGCGCTTACTAACAGCCGTTTTGAACTTGACGGTCTGAATACTCAGGCGCTTAGCAACGCTACGCTGCAAGCTGGAAATGGCAGCATTACCCATGTCGGCAGCGGCGAGCAGAATATCGGCGGTCTGGATTTCAAAGGGGGGACCGTACAGTTTGACGGCGTAACTCCGGGTAACCCAACGGCTTTAGGAACGATTCACGCTGGCGCGATGGATCTCTCTGGTCGCGGTACGGTTCAGGTTGACAGCGGAACGGTCAGTAACGATCGTCCTCAGGCTGATACGCATCGTCCAATACTGGAACAGGATGACGCGCAGGCATTGATTAAACTGGCGACCTCTGACACCGCCGTTCAGGGGGGCGCCGGTAACCTGGTGCTGAAAGATAAAGACGGTAATGTGATCAGCGATAGCATCACTGCCGATATCGCCCAGAATGGCGTGGTGGTGGCGAAAGGAACGTATGACTATCGTCTGACCGGCGGTGACAGTGATGACGGACTTTATGTCAGCTATGGCCTGACCCAGGTCGATTTGTTGGGTAAAGACGCCGATGCGCTTATCCTTGATGCGAACGGGAAAAGTGGCAACGCGGCTGACCTGAGCGCCAGAGTGACCGGTAGCGGCGATCTGGCGTTTGACAGCCAGAAAGGCCAGACGGTGACGCTGTCGAATATGGACAATGATTACAGCGGCGTCACCGATGTGCGCAGCGGTAATCTGGCGATGCTGAACGATAACGTGCTGGGAAATACCCGCGAGCTGAAACTGGCTGGCGATACCGGGTTTGATATGCGCGGTCATTCACAAACCATCGGCAAGCTCACGGCTGAAAGCGGCTCTCTGACCGATTTGAACGGCGGTCATCTGACGTTGACAAACGGTGGTGAAGCGTCTGGCGTACTGACGGGCGACGGGGAGCTCACCGTTGCAGGCGGAACCCTGAATGTCTCCGGGGCGAATACGGGGCTGAAGGCGACGACCACGATTGCTCAGGGCGCGACGGCGGTGCTGGATAATACGCTGGGGCTGGGAACCGGAGATATTGTTGCCGCCGGACTGCTTAATCTGAGCAACGCCACGGGCGTGCTGTACAACAGCATCAGCGATGCCGGGAAAGTCGCACTGGATGCCAGTGATGTGGTGCTTGCTGGCAACAATAGCCATTTTGCCGGGACCTTCGACATCGACAACGACTCCACGCTGACGGCCTCTTCCGCGCAGCAGTTAGGCACCTCCGCGATTCAGAATGCCGGTAAGTTTGTGCTGAACACTCACGAAAACTGGTCGCTGGAGAACGGTGTTACAGGTAGCGGGAGCGTGGTGAAGAATGGCAGCGGCAACGTCACGCTTAGCGACAGCGCCCAGTGGACCGGCGCGACGGATATCAATGCCGGTGGTCTGACTCTGGGCAGCGCGGATAACGCGTTCACGCTGGCCAGTCATCAGGTCAATATCGGGAAAGACGGGCGCTTATCCGGGTTTGGCGGCGTAGCCGGAAATATGGCTAACCAGGGCACGCTATTGATTGGCGATGACGTCAGCGCGGCTCGCAGAGCGGTTTCTTCACCTGTCAGCTTTACCGTAGGCGGCAATCTGACGAACAGCGGCGATATCTGGACCGGAAGCAAAGGTAAAGATGCCGGTAATCAGCTTGTGGTAAACGGGAACTATCAGGGAGATGGCGGTCATCTTCATCTGAATACCGCGTTGAATGATGATAATTCCGTCACGGATAAACTGATTGTTAAAGGAAACACCTCTGGCACAACCGGCGTCAGCGTGACGAATGCTGGCGGTTCTGGCGCGCAGACGATCAATGGCATTGAAGTGATTCATGTTGATGGTCAGTCCGACGGTGAGTTTACGCAGGACGGCAGGATTGTGGCCGGGGCGTATGATTATTCACTGGCCCGTGGTCAGGGCGACAACAACGGTAACTGGTATTTAACCAGCCATAAGACAGATCCAAATCCGGGGCCGGGCCCGAAACCTGAACCCGATATCCGTCCTGAACCGGGCTCCTGGACAGCTAACCTGGCGGCAGCCAATACGCTGTTTGTTACGCGGCTTCACGATCGTCTTGGCGAAACGCAGTACATTGACGCGCTGACGGGCGAGAAGAAAGTCACCAGCATGTGGATGCGTCAGGCGGGCGGGCATAATGCCTGGCGGGACAGCTCCGGTCAGCTTAAAACCCAGAGTAACCGCTATGTGATGCAGGTAGGGGGTGATGTTGCCCGCTGGAGCGGCGACGGACTGGATCGCTGGCACCTTGGCGTCATGGCCGGATATGGACACAACAGCAGCAACACGCGCTCCTCATCGACAGGGTATCGCTCTGACGGTTCCGTGAACGGCTACAGCGCCGGGGTGTATGCAACGTGGTATGCCAATGATGAAACGCATCAGGGCGCTTATCTGGATTCATGGGCACAGTACAGCTGGTTTAATAACAGCGTCAAAGGCCAGGATATTCAGAGCGAATCGTACAAATCCAAAGGGATCACCGGGTCGCTGGAGCTGGGGTACACCCACAAGCTGGGTGAATTTGCAGGAAGTAAGGGTTCTAAAAATGAATGGTTTATCCAGCCGCAGGCGCAGGCCATTTGGATGGGCGTCGAAGCTGACGATCATCGTGAATCGAATGGCACACGTATCAGCGGTGAAGGGGACGGCAACGTTCAGACCCGACTGGGCGTACGTACTTTCCTGAAAGGCCACAGCGCGATTGATGAAGGCAAAGCGCGCGAGTTCCAGCCGTTCGTGGAAGTGAACTGGCTCCACAATATGCGCGATTTCGGCACAAAAATGGATGGTGTCAGCATCCGGCAGGAAGGCGCGCGTAATCTGGGTGAAATAAAAACGGGCGTTGAGGGGCAAATTAATCAACAACTCAATGTCTGGGGGAATGTCGGCGTCCAGCTGGGCGATAAAGGATACAATGACACCTCAGCAATGGTAGGGATTAAATATAACTTTAAATAGCAGAAAGGGGGCGTCGTGCCCCCTTTTTCTGTCGTGAGTTCTCATCTTTATAACATTAAAAAACAATTTTCTTCAGGAAGAATAGAGTGAGGGATGAATGATTGTAATCTCAGAAAATAGTTTTTTCCATCTTGGGGTTAGCGCATTAGTAGAAAGAATGGCATTGAATACCACCCGTAATTTGATTGTGTTTGATACAGGGCGCGATTGTCTCTATATGCTTGATACTGAAGAGGCAAAGATGCCTTTTTTCCATGAACCGATTTTGATTTTTTCACATTGTCGGCGTATTTATCTCACCGAGAAAAACAGAAAATTCAAAATCGAAACGCTGCTATCAAAAGCGAAATCTCATCCCGCTGTCAGACGGAATCGAGAAGTATTAACCGTAAGTGAGTTACGCGTCATAAAAAAAGTTTGTCAGGGGATCAGTCAACGACGAATTGCAGAACAGTTCAAGGTCAGCGAAAAGACGATCAGTAATCAAAAAATGAACGCCTTGCGAAAGCTGAGCATCAATAAAACAACAAAGTTTTTCGTTGAGTATCTGGCCTGGCTGAGATTGTGGCATGAGTATGTTGAGTATAAAAACAATCAAATGCGAAAACCGGTTAAACTCTCTGTCATCACGCCTGAAACCTTTACAAAAAGGCGGAGTGAGGTTTTAATAGAGGTTTAATCTACGTAAGCCAGGATGACAATGAGTCTTGCTTATATTTAAAGGGACTTTTACAGAACTCAATGAAACAACATGCTGGGGGATTGGTGGGAAACAAGCTAGTTTTTGTGATCGTATTCTTAACCATCACTATAACCGGCATGGTGACTTTTTGGCTGGGTGCGTCCAGCCGGGTAGATAATGACAAAAGAGCATTAATCCAGCGCGTAGATTCGCTGCTGTTTGAAGCGAAACAGATATCAGATTCGTTGACCGCGCATTTAACAGAACGCTGCTCAGATGAAACGGTGCGTATGCTGACGAAACAGATACACCGTTATCCGCATATTGGGGGCATTTTCCTGTTGCAGGATTCGCAGGTATATTGCTCATCCGGGATGGCAAAACCTGAACTCAGCAATTTAACCGCAGGGGAGAACGGTAATCGGCTATTTTTAGTTGATGAAACGCCGGCATTTCGCGGGGAGCCTGTATTAGCCTACGTTACTGTGAGAGGAAATAACGCAATAGTGGTGACGATCAGTACCTACTGGTTTAAGTCGCTGCTTGCAGACAGTCGTTTACTTGTTAACGTGAATGGAAATATTCTCTCCGATGATAAGTTAATCAGTACAAACAGTATTGATTTTCAAAACTCCGCCTGGCAACAATCTAATATGTTTGATTATCAGGTAATGGAATACCCGGAACATACGGGCATTGCTTCTGTTCTTAACTTTATTTTTATTCTCTTTTTATCCGCAGCGATTGCCGTCCCTGCCGCTTTTCTGTTTAACTATACGCTACAACGAATCGCGATGTCCCGGTATATACAACTTCGCCGGGGGCTGCGCAAACAGCAGTTCGTTCCTTATTACGAACCCGTCATGAATTGTGCTTCCGGGGCGTTATATGGCGCAGAAGTGGTCATGCGATGGAAGAAGGGGAACGATACATCCGTTATTAATGAAGAGATTATCTCTCTGGCAAATAAAACCGGGATGATATCTCCATTAGTTAACTTCATTTTACGACAGGTGGAAAAAGATATACTCTCTTTACGCCTCAGACTGCCGAGAACATTCTACATTAATTTCCGACTTAGTGAATCGATGATCGCTATGCCAGAACTTATTGATTCGTTTGTTGAGTTTCAAAAACGCTTGCCCAGCGATGTAAAACTGACGCTGGAATTTCCTGAGGTTGTTTATCGTGATACAACGCTTGAGTTTGATTCAGTTCTCAGGAGGTTACGTGTCGAAGGCATTAAAATTAAAATGAGCTCCTTATTTTTAGAACGTTTAAATGCTGACCGTAATTTATACCTTCCGGTTGATGCTGTCAGAATTGAAAAGTCAGTTACCAGATTAATTTCGGACTCCAAAGAACCTGTCGCGAGTGTTGATGATATTATTCGTTCGGCAGTAAATAAAAACTATACGATTATCGCGGATGGTATTGAAAATGATCAGCAGTACCACTATTTATCACTGCGCGGTGTTGTTTTACAACAGGGGAATTACTGGTCAATGCCATTGTCCAGTTTTCATTTAATGCAGTATATTATTCAGAGCGACAAAGTATTACTGTGTTAATTTCTGATAATAATTCGAAAGTTATCGATATATCATGCGCATATTACCCGGAGTAAGTGGCGGGTACAGTTCACGACTGTCACGAATGATCCACCACGGATTACCGCCATTGTTGAATGTTTTTTTACTCGTCAGCCGTCTTTTTCTGCACGTCCAGCCAGCCAACGGCATACCGCCGCCCCGATAAGGGGGCGAACGGCATGCGTCAGACGTTGTGAAAATGTCATGTCAGGTTCCACGGTCAGACAGCCCAGCAGGAGCAGCCAAGCGCGCCAAAGAACCCTTTCAGATCCGATACCGGCAGGCTGGATGTCCATGCGCCAGCATGATCGTGCCCGTGCAGGCCGCAGCCGTGAGAGCAACCGCAGGAGGCCATCGCCATTTGTCGTACGGCAAGCGAGTTTTTCCCCGCGCCTTCTGGCTCTCCCCATGCGGCGTAGCCTTTGAAGGTGCGCGTCGGCGACCAGTCTGGCATCGCGGGTGGGACAGGATTGTCATCCAGGGATTCGAAAGGACCCGCCCCCCAGACGATTTTTCCGCCCACCATCGTTAACTCTGAAGACAGGAAGGAGATCTCATCCTCGGCGCAGGCAAAAAAGTCTTTGTCCGGCACAATGAGATCAGCGAACTGACCGGCCTGAATACGACCTTTTTTACCTTCTTCATTGGAGAACCAGGTGACGTTCTCCGTCCACATTCGGAGCGCTGTTTCCCGATCCAGACAGTTACGACGCGGATAAAGCTGCATGCCTCCCACGGTTTTCCCGGTGATCATCCAGGCGAGAGAAACCCACGGGTTATAGGATGCTACGCGGGTGGCATCCGTACCGGCGGACACTTTCACCCCTTTTTCCAGCATACGGGCAATAGGTGGCGTGGCTTCCGCAGCGCCGGCACCGTAACGCTCAACGAAATATTCACCCTGATATGCCATACGGTGCTGAACCGCAATACCGCCGCCTAACGCCGCGATACGATCGATTGAACGCTCAGAAATTGTTTCGGCGTGGTCGAAGAACCAGTTAATCCCTTCAAGCGGGATATCCTGATTGACCTTCTCAAAAACATCGAGGGCGCGAGAAATGGTCTCGTCATAGGTGGCATGCAGACGCCAGGGCCAGCGGTTTTCCGCCAGAATGCGAACAACTTCTTCCAGCTCGCCTTCCATTTCCGGCGGCATATCCGGTCGCGGCTGGCGGAAGTCTTCGAAATCCGCCGCTGAAAATACCAGCATTTCACCGGCGCCGTTATGGCGGAAGTAGTCGTTACCCTGTTTGTAGGTGACGGAGCGGGTCCAGTTGAGAAAATCCTCTTTCTCTTCCTGGGGTTTCTGCGTGAAGAGGTTATAGGCCAGGCGCACGGTCATCAGATTTTCATCTGCAAGTTTCTGAATAACGGCGTAGTCATCGGGGTAATTCTGGAATCCGCCACCGGCGTCGATGACACCGGTTACGCCCAGACGATTCAGCTCACGCATGAAATGGCGGGTGGAGTTAACCTGGTAGTCAAACGGCAGTTTGGGGCCTTTGGCCAGCGTGGCATAAAGGATGCCTGCGTTGGGGCGTGCCAGTAATAATCCGGTAGGATTGCCTTTCGCATCGCGGGTTATCTCGCCTCCGGGTGGTTCCGGCGTCTCTTTTGTATACCCGACGGCACGCAAAGCCGCGGCGTTCAGGAGCGCGCGGTCATAGAGATGCAGCAGAAACACCGGGGTGTCCGGCGCAATGGCGTTGATCTCTTCGATGGTTGGCAGACGCTTTTCCACAAACTGATGTTCAGTAAAACCGCCAACCACGCGAACCCACTGCGGTGCCGGGGTGATGGCCACCTGCCGACGCAACATATCCATCGCGTCAGCCAGCGAACGTACGCCATCCCAGCGAAGCTCCATATTGTAATTAAGCCCGCCGCGTACTACGTGCGTGTGGTTATCAATCAGCCCGGGTAATACCCGTTTGCCTTTCAGGTCGACGACTTTGGTTGCCGGACCTGCGAAGGCCATAATTTCAGCGTCGCCGCCAACCGCGAGAAACTTCCCGTCTTTGACTGCGACGGCGCTGGCGGTTGGGTTGCTTTTATCGAGAGTGGTAAACAGACCATGATGCAGAATAACGTCTGCGACAACATGTTGTGTCATGAGCGTTTCTCCTCTGAGGAATGACTGTCTTCAGCTGCCTGGCGGCCGGGGAGCTGCCCGAAGATATGGCTGATGGCATGTGTTTTGGTACAGGCCGAAGAAAAGGCTGTGCCGGACAGAAGTTGTTTGCCTACCGGAATAACTTGTTCGCCGACCAGCATTCCCAGCAAGCCAAGGAGGGCTATCAGCGGTGGGGCGGGGGAGCGGACATTCAGCAAACTGTAAATAATGCCGACAAGAAGTCCGGCACCCAGAGAAAGGATATACATTTTCATGCGGACCTCATCAGGACAGGCGCAATGCGTGGTGCATTACGCCTGCCGTAAATCAGTTGGAGGTGTTATTTAGCCGGGTTTGGGCCGATACGTTCGCCGTGTTGTACGCGCTCAGGCGCTTTATGAACCATAGTATAGGCATAATCGACGCCCATGCCGTAGGCGCCGGAGTGTTCACGCACGATATCCATAATGCCGTTGTAGGTCTCTTTACGGGCCCAGTCGCGCTGCCACTCAAGAATGACCTGCTGCCAGGTTACCGGTACGATGCCTGCCTGAACCATACGATCGATAGCGTATTTGTGCGCATCAACGGAGGTGCCGCCGGAAGCATCAACCACCATATAGATTTGATAATCCGCGTCTTTGACTGCACACAGGGCAAACGTGGTGTTACAGACTTCCGTCCACAGACCGGAAACAATCACTTTCTTACGACCATTCGCCGCCAGTGCATCACGAACGTTCTGATCGTCCCATGAGTTCATTGAAGTACGTTCCAGGATGTTGTTTTCCGGGAAAACGGCCAGGAGTTCGGGATAGGTGTTACCGGAAAAACTTTCGGTTTCTACGGTCGTGATGGTGGTGGGGATATTAAACAGTTTTGCCGCTTTGGCCAGGCCAACAACGTTGTTTTTCAGTACCTGACGGTCAATAGATTGTACCCCGAAGGCCATCTGGGGTTGCTGGTCGATAAAAATCAGTTGACTGTTCTGCGGGGTGAGGACATCAAGGTAATGAGACATATCACTTTCTCCTGAACTAATATAGTGTAAGCACAACATGATTAGAAATGCGCATTCCCGAAGAGAATAATGCCGTGTTATTCCTTCCTGACGTTCAACATTTTCCCGTCGCATTTATTTCATGTTACGGTATACGTGCTGTCAGCAATGTTCGTTCCTTATCCGCGTACTCTTCCTTTTTATTTGTTATCCATCCGTCATCTGATTAATGACAGGGGAATATCTTTACCATCATTTTGATCTGTCGGTCAGAATGTGACGACAGACTCAGTTTAGAAGTTTTATGGCTAACATCAATGTTCAAAAACATTACTCACTGTCTTTTAAAATGTGACAATCATATTTTTCTCATGTCTTGTTTAAGAATTTTATACAACATGTTTAAGAAAACTTTTGGAAACTTATTATTTATTAAATATTGTTCCTTGTCATGACTCATGGGGTTTACGATTTCACCATCGGTAAACTATTATAGGGACTGTATTCATAACAGGACAATCATACGTCCCGTATCTGGTGACAGTAATGCATTTAGAAGATATTCGAATTTTTGTAACCATCGTAAATATGGGAAGTTTTACAGCAGCAGCCGAACACCTGAGTCTATCCAAACAATTTGTCAGCAGAAGAATGGCCGCGCTGGAGAAAAAAGTTTCAGCCCGATTACTGGTGCGAAATACCCGAAAGTTGTCCGTTACGGATACCGGCCAGGCTTTTTTTCATCATGCCCGGCGCATTCTGGAAGAGGTTCATGAAGCCGAGCAGGTTATCTCCGCCCGGCAGCAAAAACTGGCCGGGTCATTCAGGATTAGCCTGCCGATGACATACGGCATCAGGCGACTTGCCCCCCTGATTGTTGAATTTCAGGCGGCGCATCCAGAACTTACCGTTCATATTGATATGAATGACAGATATGTTGATGTGGTGGGCGAAGGCTACGATATGGTTTTGCGCATCGGGAACCTGATGGACTCTACCTTAATTGCTCGCTGTCTGGGTAAATTACCGATGGTGATTTGCGCCAGCCCGGATTATCTCCGTTTGCACGGTACGCCTCTGGCGCCTTCTGAACTGGCGCAGCATAGCTGCCTTTTGTATGGTCGGGAGGGGCAATTCGGCTGGAAATTGACGGAGGAAAATTCACCGAATACGTATGCCGTCAGAGGCAATCTGAGCAGTAATAACGGGGACGTGATCCGCGAGGCCGCAGAAGCGGGGGCCGGTATTGCGCTTTTGCCGCTTTTTATCGTTGAAGACTCGCTGCAACAAGGTGCTTTAGTGCAGATATTGTCTGATTACTCGCCGCCTCCGCTGACGATCAGCGCGCTGTATCCAAAACATCGCCAGCGCAGCGCAGTGACCCGGATCTTATTGCCATTTCTGGCCGAAAGAATTGCCGGCATCGTCGACCCGATTAAAAAAATATGAGTGATGTAGGGGCCGATGTTGTCAACTAAATCAGGATAGTGAATATGTTATTTGAGTATTGATGGGCTCAGGCAGTGACATAAAATGGCCGTGTCAAGCCGACGCTGATAACTATCATATGATCATCAAAGCGATGTAATCCCTGGTATTCCAGAAGGGATAAGATGTTCGTTGCTCTTTAAAATTATGCTTGCCTGATGTTCGGTTGAAATTAAACGCGTTCTCTTTTTTCTGTCATATCGCGTCTGACTTGTCCTGGCGTTTTCCCAAAGTATTGATGGAATCGTCTTGAAAAGGCTTGCTGACTGGAAAAACCTACGATAAAGGACACATCCATTATCGGTGTTCTGGTTGTCGATAAAAGTTCAAAGGCCTTATTTAATTTTAACTCTGTCACATACTGACCAAGGGTTACGCCGGTATGCGACTTGAATATTCTCTGGAGGTGCCAGGGAGAATATCCAGATCTCGCGGCTATGTCAGTAATTCGTAATGGTTTGTCTGTATTGTTGTGGAGCCATTCAAGTAGAACGTCGAGCACACTTTTGTACATGATAATACATCTGCCATTTTCGGTTATTGATTATGTATCAACGTATCATAATCATAATGCTTATATCGAACTTTATTGTGCAGTTTTTTTGATGATAACCAGCAATAAAATTATGCAGCATCGGTAATCTTGTTGTGTATGTTGGTAGTGTCTTATGAGCGCTTTTATTTTGAGGATTGAATATGAAAAGAATTGGCATCAATGGTTTCGGTCGTATTGGCAGACTGGTATTACGCCGGATTCTGGAAACCGAACTGAATGTGGAAATTGTCGCTATAAACGATCTTACCTCGCCGGATGTTTTGGCTTATTTGCTGAAATATGATTCAAACTATGGTCCCTTTAACGGCACGGTTTCCCATGCTGACGGTTCAATTATCGTCAATGGTAAAGTCATCAAAGTATTTGCTGAGAAAAATGCGGGTGATATCCCCTGGGGTAGCCTGGGTATTGATGTTGTTGTGGAATGTACCGGTTTTTATACCTCAGCAGAAAAAGCGAATGCCCATATTGAAGCCGGAGCGAAAAAAGTGCTTATCTCCGCGCCTGCTGGCGATATGAAGACCATCGTTTATCATGTGAATGATGAAACGCTCACTTCTGCTGATAACATTATTTCCGTTGCGTCCTGTACGACAAACTGTCTGGCGCCGGTGGCAAAAGCCCTGAATGACGCCTTTGGTATTAACGTCGGCACGATGACGACGGTACATGCTTATACCGGCACCCAAGCTCTAGTGGATGGTCCCCGAGGTAAAGACTTCAGGGCTTCTCGTGCTGCGGCGGAAAATATTATCCCGCATACGACAGGGGCGGCCAAAGCGATTGGTCTTGTTATTCCTGAACTTAACGGGAAACTGAAAGGTCATGCCCAGCGTATTCCGGTAAAAACGGGTTCAGTGACGGAGTTAGTGACCGTCCTGAATAAGACCGTCACCGTTGAAGAGGTCAATAACGCGCTGAGAAATGCAACAGTTGATAATGAGTCATTTGGCTATACGGATGAGCCAATTGTATCGTCTGATATTATTGGCATCCATTTTGGTTCCGTTTTTGATGCGACCCAAACGGAAGTGACCGAATTTGATGGCGTGCAACTGGTCAAAACGGTCGCCTGGTATGATAATGAATACGGGTTTGTGACCCAGTTGGTCAGAGTATTGAAGAAGTATATTTCCCTCTGATTTTTGTTGAAAAGAAACCCCTGCACAAAAATGCGGGGGTTTTTAAATGGTGATATAAATTTAGGTTATGTCAGATTTTTATTGTTGATGTGCGCTGTCGTTCAGGTAATGAAAACGGCAAACATGGCTTCGTACTGCGTAAGAAAAGGAACCGGGCAGAAAAGGAATAGCAGGCATGATAAGCGTGACATATTTTATACCGCTGAGTGGAAGTAATCCGTTTGCTTCAGTAGACTTTTCCTACAGGGTTTGAATAGCGAAACGCGGCAGGTGACGTCATCACCATGTATCGGCCTGCCTGAGGCTGTGGTTTGCAGGGACAATTGTTCAGGATAATGCGACTTTCCGTCAGTCAGGCATTATCTGTTGAGGAGTTATCTGAAAATGAAAGCTGCGGCTGACAATATTCTGTTTCCTGCTCTTGAGCAGACGTTCATGGCGGTTGTCCTCGTCGACGAGCGTAACCGGGTTCTGTTCTTTAACGAAGCCGCAGAGAAATTGTGGGGCTATTCCAGGGATGAAGTGCTTGGCCGGGATATGAATATATTAATTCCCGGGCCTCTGAAGCATGTTCATGGGGATTATGTCCACCATCACCGCGACGGGGGAAATTCCCGGGTTGTCGGGATGAATCGTGAACTTCAACTGGAACGAAAAGACGGCACGCAGGTCTGGACCAGCTTTTCGCTCTCCAAAATAGACGTGGATGGCCGCATCCACTACATGGCCGCCGCCCGGGACGTCAGCAAAGAGGTGGCCAGGCGCGAGCAAAACCGTCTGTTGTTGCTTGCCGTCAATAATACGGACAGAGCCGTGGTTGTTCTGGATGAACAACGTCGTATTGTCCAGACCAACCGTGCGTTCACCAGCATGTTTGGATATGGCGCAGATGAAGCCATGAACCAGGTATTCCCTGATTTCCTGCTGTCTTCAGGAAACAGCGATGACGCGCTAAAGCGTGTGGAAGAACATCTGCGGGGAAGTCGCTGGTTTCAGGAAGAACTCCTCACCGCGACCAGAAACGGCAGGGAAGTCTGGAGCCGGGTTTCGGTAAACCCTGTCCTCAATGAGCGTGACCACCGCCAGACCCGTAACCTTGTCGTAACCTTCGTTGATATTACGGAAGAACGTAATATTCGTAATCTGGAACGGGATGTACTGGCCGCGCTGACCAGCCGGATGACTTTCCAGGAAACGGGTGATTACATCTGCCAGCGAATTGGAAATATTGCGCCAGGCGTACTGGTCTCGGTATGCCGGATCGTCGATAACCGGATGCGCCCGTGGGCAGCTCCCGGTTTTCCAAAAGAATATGGTGAATACTGGGATGGCGTGGCCGTCGGTGAAGGCGTGGCAAGCTGCGGTACTTGTGCTGTGCGTGGCGAGCCCGTCATGGTCCAGGATATCAGCACCGATCCTCTATGGGCTCCCTATAAACATCAGATGTTGCCTCATGGTTTTCGGGCATGCTGGACATACCCTGTAAAACGTCGAGATGGTTCCGTGGCAGGGACGTTTGCTTTTTATTTCAGGACACAGAATGAGCCGGATACATTTCTGGTTCGCATTGCCGATGCCAGCGTTCATCTTTGCGCTCTGGCGATTGAGCGGGAGGAAGGTCGCCAGCAAATCGACCGGCTGGTTCGGTTCGATGCCCTTACGGGGCTGCCCAATCGTCAGTATCTCTATCACCATCTGGATAAACTGCTGTCGGGTAACGAACCGGAACTCGCCGTGTTTTTCCTCGATATTAACCGTTTTCGTAAGGTGAATGAGTCACTGGGGTATTCCGCTGGCGACCAGGTGATTATCACGCTGGCTAACCGCTTGCAGGAGAGGTTCGGGCCGCATCACTTTATCAGCCGGGTGGGTGGCGCGCAGTTTGTTGTGGTGGCGAGCGCCTGTCGTGTTGATGAGGCCTCACACCTGGCTGAGCTTATGCAGCATATCGTTGGCGCTGAAATGAGCGCCGCCGGGCAGACCTTCGAGCTTAAAGCCTGTATTGGGATCAGCCATTCCATTGGCGGCGACAGGGAAACGCTGCTGGCCCACGCCGAGAGCGCGATGGAGCGGGTACGTGAAAGCGGTGGAAGCTATCAGTTTTTTAACCCGGAACTGAATCAGGCCGTCATGCAACGTCTGAAACTGGGCATGGCGCTGCGAAATGCGATTACGGAGGGGCATTTGCGGCTGGAATATCAGCCTCAGATCAGGGCTGCGGACGGGCAGGTATACGGTTTTGAAGCGCTGACCCGATGGCACGATCCGCACGCTGGCGACATCTCTCCAGGGACGTTTATTCCTCTGGCTGAAGAGACGGGAGAGATAGAGCATATCGGCCTCTGGGCGCTGCGTGAAGTCTGCCGACAGCTTTTTGAATGGCGGGAAAAGGGCACGAATGTGTCGGCAGTATCTGTAAACCTGTCTGCCCATAACTTCCGTAAGCCTGATTTACCCCGTTATATCGCCGACCTGCTGAATGAATATCAGCTGCCCGGCAATATCCTGACCATTGAAATTACGGAAAGCGCCATGATGGAACTGACGGACGAGATGCTTGCGCGGGTCAGGGAGATTCGTGCGATGGGCGCGGGGGTCTCAATGGATGATTTCGGCACCGGCTTTTCCAGTCTGGCCAGCCTGGCGTATCTGCCGGTGACGGAGGTCAAAATTGATAAAAGCTTCATTGACCGGTTCGCCCGCGATCGTCGCGTCAATGCGCTGGTCGAAGCGGTTGTCAGTATTGGGCATAACCTCGACCTGACGGTTGTGGCGGAAGGTGTGGAAAATACCCATCAGCATCAGCAACTGAGAAAAATGGGCTGTTCCGTACTTCAGGGATTTCTTTTTTCCCGACCATTGTCGGCGAATACGTTACCGGTATGGCTAGAGGCTTACCGTTCACCCTTGCAGGATGCACAATCATGAAGAAAAAACTGTTACAGATGCTGAATTTGCGTCTGCTTATTATTGCTTTTGCGTTTCTGATGACCCTCCTTACTCTTTTCAATAGTTTCTATTCAGCCTGGCGTGTCCAGAAGCAGGTACTTATTGAGAATGAACTCAGTGAAAACCAGGCATATGCGGAGAGGATTGCTTCCACTATTGATTTGTATCTGGCGGTTTTCATGGAGCGTCTGGAATACAGTGCGAGCGTCATCGGTCAGCATTTCGATGATGAGAGCATTATCTCTGGTGAAATGATGAGGATGCAGCGGCGAGATTTTGGTTTTGATTCCGTTACGCTGGTGGATGAAAAAGGCAAAATTATTGGCGTGCTGCCTGAATCCCTGAACCTGAAGGGGAAAATGCTGACCACGCCAGGCGGCGTCGAGGCTCTCAAAGAAATGCAGCCGACGGTCAGCAGCGCCTACAATTCTCTGTCCGGTAATCTGGTGGTGTATATTTCACATCCCGTCAGGAATGCGCAGGGGAAATACCTCGGTTTTATTGGCGGCGCGATTTATCTGCAAAGAAGCAACGTTCTTTCTGCGCTCATTTCTAATCATTTCCGCAATGATGACAGCTATATTTATGTCGTTGATAAAAATGACCAGCTCTTATATCACCCCGATCCGGCCCGCAGAGGGGAAAAAGAGGAAGGCAATGCCGCAGTGAAAGCCGTGGAGCAAGGGCTGAGCGGCGCGATGGAGGTGACAAACTCCCGTGGCGTGGAAATGCTGGCGGGGTATGCCAGTATAAACACCTCGGGCTGGGGCGTTGTGGCGCAAAAACCAAAAGATAAAACCCTTACTGCGCTTGATGGGCTCATGTGGCAAATGATACGCGGCGTTGTACCGCTGGGTATTGTGGGGTTGTTTATTCTCTGGTGGCTGGGGAATGAAATCGTCAGACCATTGCGTCAACTGGCGGATCACGCCATTTCGATGGACAGCGATGAGTCCGCAGAAAAAGTACGAAACGTTCGATCATGGTATATCGAAGCCTCCCGACTCAGGCGCGCGTTGCTTCAGGGAATGGAATTAATCCGGGAGAAAATGAAATGGCTGAACGATCAGGCCAGCACTGACCCGCTTACCGGGCTGGTCAACCGACGGGCGGCAGAGAAACTGCTGGCTGAATACGAACATCAGCAGCGACAGTTTGCGGTGATTTCTCTGGATATCGATCGCTTCAAAGCCGTCAACGACACGTTTGGTCATGACATTGGCGATGTTACGTTAAAAGCGCTGGCGCAGCTGCTGAAGCGAAGCTGTCGTAAAAATGATACCGCCTGCCGTATGGGAGGAGAGGAGTTTATGATGTTTTTCCCGGAGACGTCGGTAGAGGCTGCGGCGGATATTGCGGAGCGGCTGAGAAAAGAGGTCGCCGCCGCAAAGATAGAGACGGTAGGGCATATCACCATTTCTCTTGGCGTGACGGTGTGGCCGTCGGGCGTTGACTCTGTCTCTCAGTCGCTGAAACGGGCTGATGAATTGATGTACCAGGCGAAACAGGCGGGCAGAAACCAGGTGGTCGCAGGATAAAAAAGCAGGCGAATACCTTATTCGTATTCGCCTGTTATTGAATTATTTGCCCGTGTATTCAAAGACGATAATAGAACCCGGGTTACTCAGATTATGCGTTGGATGGTTGGATTCATCCATCACATTACCAAAGTTATCCGTCGCCACGTAGATTTTACGGGTGTCCGGGCTGACCAGCACCATGCGGTAACGGTTTGCCGTGTGGAAATATTTCGCGACGTCACCCTGAACATCTTTCTTATCGGCATTCAGCAGAACACGGTACAGCGCGCCATTTTTCATGGAGCTGATAATCACCGAGTTTCGCCAGCCTTTAATTACGCCGTTTTCCGGGTAGTATGCCACGCTGGATGGTGCAATTGTCGGCCAGCAGATATATGAAGAATCCGGGCCGCAGCTGGCGTCGTTATAGGTAAAGCCTTCTTTGACCGTAAAGAACGTTTTAATCGGCGCTTTAAAGTCTGCGGCTTTCCACTCTGTTTCTTTCTGGACCGGAACGCCTGCCGGAATATGGTTAGGGTCCCAGGTCAGAGACGGGCAATTCGCCGCTTCAGAGTAGTTGGCATAAACATAAGCCTGATCGTCCTGGAAACCGGCAACGTGTGGCCAGCCATAGTTGCCGCCGGGTTCGAGGATATTCAGCTCGTCATCGGAGGATGGCCCTTGTTCGGATGCGTAAAGGGTATCGCCAATAAATACCAGTCCCTGAGGGTTACGGTGTCCGTAAGTAAACAGGTGGCTTTTGATGCCTTTAATAACGGGGTTATCATCTGGAATAGAACCATCGGTATTCAGACGCAGCACTTTACCGGCATAGGCGGCATAGTCTTTATTCTTCAGTTCATTCTCAGTGGGAATACGCTGAGCTTCGATAGGTTTACAGAAATTCGCGCCCTGGTTATGCCCTTGTTCACCGATGGTATAATACAACTTCCCGTCCGGGCCAAAGCGCAGGCGTCCACCGTTGTGGTCATTGCCCGCCGGGAATCCAGCCAGGATCTCTTTTTCATTACCTAGCTTCTGGGTTTTTTCGTCATATTCCAGGCGAACGATTTTGGCGTGTTCCTTGTCGCCGTTCATATAGGTATAGGCCGTATAAACATAATTATCGCCACCCGGTTTCATGAAGTTCGGTGACAACGCCAGGCCCAGAACGCCTTCATGCTGCGGCCCGGTATGAACCCTGCTCAGCGTAATGGCGACTTTTTTCTCACCGGTTTTCGGGTTGATACGATCGATAGAAGCGGCTTTACGTTCGGTTACCCATAAATAATCATCCGGCCCCCACACCATATCCCACGGGGCATCAAGCCCGCTAATGAGGACATGCGCGGAAAAAGGTTCTGAGGCTTGTATCTCGGTTTGTTTTGAATTTGCGGCCTGTGATGAGGTTGCGGCATAACTAACGCCAGATATGGCAAGGGCTAACGTAACAGCCTGACTGATGCGCTTTATTTTATTATTCATCATTGCGTTCCTGTATATGATAAATAGTTTCGACGGATGTCGAAATTTTCAAAGATGTAACAACTATTGTCCTTGAGAGGTAATTTGTCAAGTTGCGCCAGAAGCCGATAATTTATTAAAAATGAATCTGTTGCGATAAGGTGGAATAAGTCGATTTGGGTGTGTCGGCATTGGGGGTTGTTTAACGTGTTGTTTGTACTGAATGTTTTCTCTGGCAGTTGTTAGAGGTTCATTTGTTGGCTTCTCACAATATCGCGATATGAATTTATTGTCTCATTTTTTGAAATTCACTGTCCGACATGTGTTGTTAATGTTGATTTTCACCCACTGGATTATGTAGTTGTGTTCTATAATGAGAGTGATGTCCATGAATAATCTCTATTTTTCAGTGATAACACTTTATTTAAGGATTATCAGGCACATTTCTACCGGAGATGGTATTGTCTGAACGCGGATTTTAATTCTTGTTATTTATTTTTATAAAAGGTAATGTCATGAGATAAGGGACTGTATCTAAATATTCCCCATAAATCTTCTTTTCCTGTTTTGTATTTTGATTACGATATCGTTGATATCTGTGACAAGTAAATGATTACCGGTCATCTTAAGCTGGAGGGCATATTTATATGGCAGAACAACATTCATCAGCATGGTCACCTTTACGTAACCGTGTTTTCTTCATGTTATGGATAGCCACACTCTTTTCCAATATCGGGACCTGGATGAATGATGTTGGCGCCGGTTGGTTGATGACCAATTTAAGCCCGGACCCTGTCATGATTGCCGCTATTCAGGCAATGACCACGCTGCCCGTATTCTTGCTGGCGTTACCTGCGGGGGCTATTGCGGATATTTTCGACAAGAGAAAATTACTTATTCTTGTTAATATTATGATGCTGTGTGCCGCGTCTCTGCTCGCAATTATCGTCTATTTTAATGTTGTCAGTATCGGATGGTTATTATTCATCACGTTTATTCTCGGGTCCGGCGCCGCGTTTTTAGGCCCGGCATGGCAGGCCATTGTACCTGCTATTGTTGAACCTCATGAATTAAAATCCGGGATTGCGTTAAACAGTATGGGTATTAACATCAGCCGGGCGATCGGGCCCGCGCTGGCCGGTATTTTGATTTCACAGGTCGGTCTTTATCTTCCTTTTCTTCTGAATGCGTTGAGTTTTATTGCGATTATTGCTGCGGTATGGTGGTGGAAAGGAGAAGAAAAAACGAACGGGAGTCTTCCGGCTGAATCTGTTGTTGCCGCAATGGTTTCAGGTTTGCGTTATGCCCGTTACAGCCCTGAATTAATGAGAACAATAATAAAGGCTGCCAGCTTCTTTGTTTTTGCCAGCGCGTATTGGGCAATGCTCCCGCTGGTGGTGAGACTCTCACTTCAGGGAGATGCAACATTATATGGCGTGTTAACAACCAGTATCGGGATCGGCGCTGTCTGTGGCGCATTCAGTTTGCCCGCGCTGCGTAAGCGACTCAGTGCCGGCGCTCTTATTACCTCAGGAACATTCGGTACTGCTGCCGTATTACTGATATTCGCCGGAGCAGCATCTCAATATGCCGCCATTTTCGCCAGTATTGTGGCTGGTTTCAGCTGGATTATTACCTTGTCAACGCTCATGATATCAGCCCAGACAGCGCTCCCGGACTGGGTTCGCGCAAGAGGGCTGGCCTTGTACCTGACCGTATTTTCCGGGTCAATGGCATTCGGTTCTCTGGTCTGGGGACAAATTGCCTCGCATACGTCAGTAACCACAGCATTACTTTCTGCCGCAATCGGTATTGTCGTTGTCTGGTTATGCGTATTAAAGGTAAAAATTGACCATGACAATATTAACTTGCAGCATTCAGATCACTTTAGCCTTGCTGAGGACGGTCTTAATGATATTACCGGCCATACCGGCCCGATGCTGGTGTCTGTTTATTATCATGTCGATGCTGAAAAGAATGGCCAATTTATCAGTTTGATGAAAAAGTTAAAAAATATCCGGTTAAGGGATGGCGGTTACGCCTGGGGACTGTTTGTAGTTCCTGAGAAATCCAATGAATTTATTGAAACATTCATGGTGTCGTCATTGGCTGAACATCTGCGTCAGCACGACAGAGCGACTGTCGATGACAGACAAATACAGCAGCAACTGGATGACGTCATTCTGAATAAAAAAGCAACACACTATTTTTCTGCGAGTGTAGCGGAATCCTTTGTCATACAAGAGGAATAAGAATAAGCGTTCAGCTTATACCGTCTGGTGAATAATAGAACGTTGTGGGGCGGCAGGACTGAATCACGCATCATCCTGTCTGCCTCGTGGCAATGTAGAAATGCAAAATCACAAGACGATGGCTGATTGTGGCGGTTTTACTGAACCCGGCAGACGTCAGGAGAGGTATGTATGGTGTCCCCTGCAGGAATCGAACCTGCAACTAGCCCTTAGGAGGGGCTCGTTATATCCATTTAACTAAGGAGACGAGGCGGCACGAGTATAGCGTTTTTTACCCTGCACAGTAAGTATATCGCCGCCTGACTGCTCAAACAGTCGCCATTCAGGACTGTTTTTTCTGCTTTTCCGCCTTCTTTCCGGCACGCAGCCTGGCCTCTTCTTTGCGTCTGGCGCTCATATCATTACGGATCTGCGCATGGCTCATAAGCGCGAAGATGAATGTACCGCCGCAGATATTCCCCGCCAGCGTGGGCAAAGCAAAGGGCCAGAAAAAGTCGCTCCAGTGCAGCGTGCCGTTAAACACCAGATAGAGGATTTCAACCGAACCCACGACGATATGGGTCGTGTCAGCGAGGGCGATAAGCCAGGTCATCAGAATGATCACCACGATTTTTGCGGCGCCGGCAGCGGGAAACATCCATACCATTGTGGCAATGATCCAGCCGGAGATAATGGCATTGGCAAACATCTCGCCAGGGCTGTTTTTCATCACATCCATGCCGATTTTGACAAACGCATCACGCGTTTCTTCGTCAAATATAGGCATATATTCAAAAGCCCATGCGGCGATGCCAGTACCGACTACGTTGCCCAGTAACACCACGCTCCAGAGCCGCATCAGCAGACCCGCGTTGCCCATCGTCGGGTTTTGCATCACCGGCAGAACGGCGGTGACGGTATTTTCAGTAAACAACTGCTGGCGCGCCATGATGACGATGATAAAACCAAAGGTATAACCCAGATTCTCAAGTAAAAAACTGCCGGGGACGCCGTCCAGCTGTACGTGAAAAATACCTTTCGCCAGTAGCGAGGCGCCCATTGAGAGCCCTGCGGCAATGGCTGACCACAGCAGCGCCATAGCGTCACGCTCCAGCTCTTTTTCGCCGTCCTGGCGGATATGTTCGTGAATCGCCATCGCGCGTGAGGGGAGGCGATCCTCGTCGACCTCTATCTTTTTCCCGCGTTGTTTTTCTTCGCTTTCGACTTCGAGTTCGTCACTGTGTTGATCAATTTTCTCTTCGCTGAATTTATCCATTGTGAGACCTCGTGATGAACACATTTGTCTAAAGCGTAGTGGCTTTTATCCGACTGAAGGCAGGGCAAACTCTGAAATCGCAAAAAAGGCGACGCGCGTTTTTACCCGCCCGGTTAGAATGAAACCCGCCATGAGCCAGAGTTACAGGCTATGATCAAATCAACAAGAATCAGTATATAGACATCATTTGACGTGCTGTTACAATCGCTCACACCTAAACAGGCGGATACGGTCTCGTTCCGTCATGGATGGCAATCAGCGATAGCCATAATCAACAGGGAGACATTTATGAAGCTTCGCCTGTCGGCGCTTGCGCTGGGGAGCACACTGCTGGTGGGATGTGCAAGCTCCGGTACAGAACAGCAGGGGCGTTCAGATCCGCTCGAAGGATTTAACCGCACCATGTACAACTTCAACTTTAACGTGTTGGACCCGTATGTCGTTCGACCGGTCGCTGTCGCCTGGCGTGATTATGTTCCGCAGCCTGCCAGAAATGGTTTGAGTAATTTTACCAGCAACCTCGAAGAGCCTGCGATTATGGTGAACTATTTCCTGCAGGGCGATCCCTATCAGGGCATGGTGCACTTCACCCGCTTCTTCCTGAATAGTATTTTGGGAATGGGGGGCTTTATTGATGTTGCGGGGATGGCGAATCCAAAACTACAGCGTGTTGAACCGCACCGTTTCGGCAGTACGTTAGGCCATTACGGTGTGGGGTATGGCCCCTACGTGCAACTTCCGTTCTATGGCAGCTTCACGCTGCGTGAAGATGGCGGTGATATGGCCGATACCCTTTATCCGGTACTCTCCTGGCTCACCTGGCCGATGTCTATTGGTAAATGGACCATTGAAGGAATTGAAACCCGCGCGCAACTGCTGGATTCCGATGGTCTGCTGCGTCAGTCTTCCGACCCGTATATTCTGGTGCGTGAAGCATACTTCCAGCGTCATGACTTCATCGCTAACGGCGGGAAGCTTAAACCGCAGGAAAACCCGAATGCCCAGGCGATTCAGGACGATCTCAAAGAGATTGATTCTGAATAACCACACGAGGCTAATAAAAAAGGTGAGTCAAAAGACTCACCTTTTTTTACGTCTGATGAAAATCAGAACGCGTAGTTAAAGTTCGTACCGAACAGCCAGGCTTTACCGTCAGACTTGAAGGAGTAAGCTGCCGGGCCTTCCCCTTCGGTGAATTTCACGTTCTGACCGTGCATATAGGATGCGCCAACGTCAATAGAAGCATCTTCATTGAAGGCGTAAGTTGCACCCGCGCTCAGCCACAGACGGTCCTGATCGGGAATAGAAATGGAACGTTTGTTTGCCGGAACCGGGCTATCGTCATACGCGATACCGGTACGGAAAGTCCAGTTCTTATCGTAGTAGTAGGTCGTACCCAACGCGATACGGTACGCATCCTTAAAGCTTTCATCTTTATAGAAGAGCGTCTGGCCGTCGTCGCCTTTGGCTTTTAACTCCTGGAACTGGCTCCAGCTGGTATAAGTCAGGCTATAGTGGATAGCCCATTGCGGCGCGACGCGGTTATAACCGGAGATTTCCCACATTTCAGGCAGGTTCAGGGTTAAGGAACCATTCTGTGTTGCGCCGCCAGTGCCGTATGGCAGGCTTGAAAGCCCCATACTGGCGAAAATATTGTTCAGATTTGGGTTAATGGAGCTTTTGTAATCGCCTTCGAAGTCGATTTTCACTTCAGAGCGGTAGGTCAGGCCCCAACGGTTATCCTTGTCGAGTTCATACAGGATGCCTGCATTCCAGCCGAATCCCCACTCATCACCCTTCAGGTGGGCGATCTGGGAGTCAGGGGAGTTAATGCCATCCGTCCACTGAGAGGGTACGCCTTGTCCAACCAGCTGTTGTGAAAGCACCGGACCGAGGGAACCCGCGTAGCGCTCAATTTTAGCCTTCGCGTAAACCGCATCAAAACCGACCCCGAAGCTCCAGCTATTATTCAGGCGATAGGCGCCGCTGAGGTTCAGGTTCACCGTTTGCAGGTCTGTTTTACCGCCATAGATACCGGCTGAATAATCTTTATTGAATTCGGTGGCGAGGCCATAGTTGGAGGTAATGGATGCCCCCCAACCGAACTGATCGTTGATCGGCGCAACGAAGTGCAGGTTAGGAACCCACGCTGTTGGCGCAATATTATTCGCGTTGGCATTTTGCCCGGTTAAGTTAGAGCGGCCGGTCACATTGACATCTGGATCGATATACACCGCACCCGCAGAGAAGGTGGGGCGATCGAACATCATAATTAACGCCGGGTTGCGGCTAACGTTACCGGCATCATCTGCGATAGCGCCTTCACCCGAATAAGCCCGGCCAAGGCCAGAGGAAGAAAATTCGTTTAACTGAAAGCCTGCAGACCAGGCCTGTGTGGAGACGATTGCCACTGCGACTGCGAGAGCAGACTTTGTAAACAGGGTTTTCTGGCTCATGACCATAACCTCATCGATTTATTTTTATACAAACTATGTTACATGCCGTAACAGGAGCGCGAAGTGTAGGGTCTGAGGTACGACAGAGAAATCAGACCAGTGGCGTGAGTATAGGTCTGACCAGCTGGAATGTTGCAAGTATGTTTATAATATTTTTCAATTGTGATCGTAGAAACGCGATCCAGCTGGCAAATTTGAGGCCTGGCGCACTCACTCGATTGGGCGATTTTTGTTTTAGATCATTTTTAAGTGTGATTTCGGTCACTTATCCCATTTTGCGTCATTAACGACTGGAGAGCCTTTTTCCACGAGCGTAAAATATCCTCAATATTTATCTGGCACTTTGAGTGCAAATACAGAGGAAATCTACAATGAGTAAATGCAGTGCTGATGAAACCCCGGTTTGCTGCTGTATGGATGTTGGCACCATTATGGACAACTCCGATTGCACCGCGTCTTACAGCCGTGTGTTTGAAAACCGCGCGCAGGCCGAAGAGACGCTGGCGGCTCTGACAGAAAAAGCGCGTGGCGTGGAGTCTGAACCTTGCCAGATTACATCCACCTTTACCGAAGAAGCTGAAGGCGTGCGTCTGGACATCGACTTTGTCTTCGCCTGCGAAGCTGAAACGCTGATCTTCCAGCTGGGTCTGCGTTAATCCCCTTCTTTGAATGCCCCTGTCAAATTCTGGCAGGGGCATTTTCGTAACCCTCTGTTACTATCCTCTGTGTCTTAGCTCTCACTTTCTGGCGTCTCCGCTTGGCGAAATGTAAAAAATTGGTTAAGACTGTGATCAGGTCAGACCACTTATTTTATTTTTTACAGGGGAATGTTATGAGTCAGGCTTTACCACTGGTTACCCGCCAGGGCGATCGTATCGCCATTGTAAGCGGATTACGTACGCCGTTTGCTCGTCAGGCCACCGCTTTTCATGGCATTCCTGCTGTTGAGTTGGGAAAAATGGTTGTTGGGGAATTGCTGGCGCGCAGTGAAATACCTGCCGAGGTTATTGAGCAACTGGTTTTTGGCCAGGTGGTGCAAATGCCTGAAGCTCCCAACATCGCCCGGGAAATTGTGCTGGGTACGGGGATGAATGTTCACACCGATGCCTACAGCGTAAGCCGGGCGTGCGCGACCAGTTTTCAGGCGGTAGCGAATGTTGCGGAAAGCCTGATGGCGGGGACGATTCGCGCGGGGATTGCTGGCGGCGCGGACTCCTCTTCCGTGTTACCCATTGGCGTCAGCAAAAAGTTGGCGCGTATACTGGTGGACGTCAATAAAGCCCGCACGACCGGGCAAAAACTCAAACTCTTTTCCCGCCTGCGTCTGCGAGACCTGATGCCTGTTCCGCCCGCGGTCGCTGAATATTCCACCGGGCTGCGGATGGGCGATACGGCCGAGCAAATGGCGAAAACCTATGGCATTACGCGTGAGCAGCAGGATGCGCTGGCGCATCGTTCCCATCAACGTGCCGCACAGGCCTGGGCTGAAGGTAAACTGGCGGATGAGGTAATGACGACATATGCGCCGCCGTATAAAGAGCCTTTTTCTGAAGATAATAATATTCGTGGCAACTCTACTCTGGCAGATTATGCGAAGCTGCGCCCCGCGTTTGATCGACAACATGGGACGGTCACGGCGGCGAACAGTACGCCGCTGACGGATGGCGCGGCAGCCGTCATCCTGATGACGGAGTCTCGCGCTAAAGAACTTGGCCTGGCGCCGTTGGGCTATCTGCGTAGCTATGCGTTTACCGCAATTGACGTCTGGCAGGACATGCTGCTGGGCCCGGCCTGGTCGACGCCGCTGGCGCTGGAGCGGGCCGGATTAACGCTGGCCGATCTCTCGTTAATTGATATGCATGAAGCCTTTGCCGCTCAGACGCTGGCTAACATTCAACTGCTTGGCAGTGAGCGTTTTGCCCGCGACGTGCTGGGCAGGGCGCATGCGACCGGAGAAGTGGATGACAGTAAGTTTAACGTCCTCGGCGGGTCGATTGCCTATGGACATCCGTTTGCCGCAACGGGGGCGCGGATGATCACGCAAACCCTGCATGAGCTACGCCGTCGGGGAGGCGGTTTTGGCCTGGTGACCGCGTGTGCTGCGGGGGGTTTAGGGGCGGCAATGGTTCTGGAGGCGGAATAATGGACATGACATCGGCTTTCACGCTTAACGTGCGTCTGGATAACGTCGCGGTCGTCTCTATTGATGTCCCCGGTGAGAAAATGAATACCCTGAAGGCGGAGTTCGCGACGCAGGTTCGCGCCATCCTGAAACAGATTCGGGAAAACAAGGCGCTGCGCGGTGTGGTTTTTATTTCTGCGAAGCCGGATAACTTTATCGCGGGGGCGGATATCAACATGATCGGCAACTGCAAAAGCGCGCAGGAAGCTGAAACGCTGGCGCGTCAGGGCCAGCAGATAATGGCTGAAATTCAGGCGCTGTCTGTTCCGGTTGTCGCCGCCATTCACGGCGCGTGTCTCGGCGGTGGGTTAGAGATGGCGCTGGCTTGCCATCGGCGCATTTGTACTGATGATGCGAAAACCGCGCTGGGCCTGCCGGAAGTGCAACTGGGGCTGCTGCCAGGGTCTGGCGGTACGCAGCGATTACCGCGCCTGGTTGGGGTGAGTACAGCGCTGGACATGATCCTCACCGGTAAGCAGTTACGGCCAAAACAAGCGCTCAGGGTTGGCCTGGTGGACGAAGTCGTGCCGCATGCCATCTTGCTTGAGGCCGCTGTGGAACTGGCGATTAAAGGGCGTTCCGCTCAGCGGAATTTACCGGTGCGTGAACGTATTCTGGCGGGGCCGCTTGGGCGCACGCTGCTGTTTCGCATGGTCAGTAAAAAAACCGGGCAGAAAACGCAGGGTAATTACCCGGCGACAGAGCGAATCCTTGAGGTGATTGAAACCGGGCTGGCGCAGGGAAGCAGCAGCGGATACGACGCGGAAGCGCGGGCGTTTGGCGAACTGGCGATGACGCCGCAGTCGCAGGCGTTGCGGAATATCTTTTTTGCCAGCACCGAAGTGAAAAAAGATCCGGGGAGCGACGCGCAGCCTGGCCCGTTAGCCAGCGTAGGCGTGCTGGGCGGAGGTCTGATGGGCGGCGGTATTGCTTACGTGACGGCCTGTAAAGGCGGCTTGCCGGTTCGCATCAAAGATATTAATGCTAAAGGCATCAACCACGCGCTGAAGTACAGCTGGGATCAGCTTGAAACCAAAGTTCGCCGCCGCCATATCAAAGCGGGCGAACGCGACAAACAGCTGGCGCTAATCTCCGGCTCAACGGATTACCGCGGCTTCTCGCATCGGGATCTGGTTATTGAAGCGGTGTTTGAAGATCTGGCGTTAAAACAGCAGATGGTGGCGGAAGTCGAGCAAAACTGCGCTCCTCACACCATTTTTGCCTCCAACACCTCATCTTTACCCATCGGCGACATCGCGGCTAACGCGGCCAGGCCTGAGCAGGTGATTGGTTTGCACTTCTTTAGCCCGGTAGAAAAAATGCCGTTGGTGGAGGTCATTCCTCATGCGACAACCTCCGCGCAGTCGATCGCCACGACCGTTAAGCTGGCGAAAAAACAGGGCAAAACGCCGATTGTGGTCAGCGATAAAGCCGGGTTCTACGTTAATCGTATTCTTGCCCCGTATATCAACGAAGCAATACGGCTGCTGACCGAAGGCGAACGCGTCGAAGCGATCGATGCCGCGCTGGTCAAGTTTGGTTTTCCGGTCGGGCCAATCCAACTTTTGGATGAGGTTGGCATCGATACAGGCACTAAAATTATACCTGTACTGGAGGCCGCTTACGGCGAACGTTTTAGCGCGCCTGCAAACGTTGTTGCCTCAATTTTGAATGACGATCGCAAAGGCAGAAAAAATGGTCGCGGTTTCTATCTTTATGGCGTGAAAGGGCGTAAAAGCAAAAAACAGGTCGACCCTGCAATTTATAGGCTTATTGGTACGCAAGGGCAGAGCCGACTTTCTGCGCAGCAAATGGCTGAGCGGTGCGTGATGTTAATGCTCAATGAAGCGGCGCGCTGCTTTGATGAGAAGGTGATCCGCAGCGCGCGTGATGGCGACATCGGCGCGGTATTTGGTATTGGTTTTCCGCCGTTTCTTGGCGGCCCGTTCCGTTATATGGACACTCTCGGCGCGGGTGAAGTGGTTGCGGTTCTGCAACGACTGGCTACGCAGTATGGCGACCGGTTTACCCCGTGCGAGCGCTTATTGCGGATGGCTGAACGCGGTGAACGTTTCTGGAACAGTGGGGAAACAGACCTGAAGGAATAAGGTCATATCAGGACGAGACCGCACCGAATGACTGTGTGGTGGTCAATTTGTAAACAAAGATTGACTATACTTACGCCATTGAGGTAAAAAACAGCGTTTCATTCGGTGAATGGATAAGGCACAATGCCGGCCACCGCATTTTTATCATACCCGTCAGGGTTTTTGCTAAGAATGTGGGTGATTCTGGTTAACAAAAGCGGTGCAATATGCAAGTTTTTATCATGCGTCACGGCGACGCGGCCCTCGATGCCGCCAGTGATTCGGTTCGTCCCTTAACCTCGTGTGGTTGTGACGAATCCCGCCTTATGGCGAACTGGCTGAAAGGTCAAAAAGTGGATATCGAACGTGTTCTGGTGAGCCCGTTTCTACGAGCCGAACAAACGTTGGATGTGGTAGGGGAGTGTATGAACCTGCCTGGCAATGTGGACGTTTTGCCGGAGCTTACTCCTTGCGGCGATGTCGGTATGGTCAGCGCCTGGTTACAGACGCTGGCGAATGAAGGCGTCGCATCGGTGTTAGTGATCTCTCACCTGCCTTTGGTGGGATATCTGGTGTCTGAACTCTGTCCTGGCGAGACGCCGCCAATGTTCACCACATCTGCGATTGCCAGCGTAACGCTTGATGAAAGCGGCAAAGGGATTTTCAACTGGCAGATGAGCCCGTGTAATCTGAAAATGGCAAAAGCGATTTAACGTTATTATCGTCGGTTGGATACCGTGCCTGATGGCGCTTCGCTTATCAGGCCTACATCCTGCACTGACCCCGTAGGCCGGATAAGGCGCTTGCGCCGCCATCCGGCAATCGGCATTGTCAGGGAAGCTCCGGCGGCAACCACTCTTCTACTTCAATCAATACCAACAGCGCAGCGTCCCCGCCGTACTCTTTTGGCGCCTGATGGAAGGCCATAACGTGCGGATGTTGCGCCAGCCATAACGGCGTTTGTTGCTTAAGAATATGCTTTCCGTGGCCGTGCATCACACAGGCGCAAAAGACATGCTCGCGGCGACAGGCGGCAATCAGCGCCCCCAGCTCTTGTTTGGCCTGTTGTTGCGTCAGACCGTGCAAATCCAGGAACAACTCCGGCGAATAGTCGCCCCGACGCATTTTCTTCAGCTCGAAATGGCTGACGTCGGCACGTACATATTTCACCGGGCCGTCGGTATTCAATAACGGTTGAAATTCATCGGAGAAATAGTGGCTGGCATCAGCCTGCTCCTGTATCAGACGTTTGACCGGGACTTCTGTGATTTTTTTACGTTGCGGCCGGTGGACAATGGTGTCCTGCTTAATCTGGCGGGTGCCGGTCATTAACTGCCGGAACAACGCCTGGTCCTCCTCGCTGAGCGATGTTTTCTTTTTCATTCGAACGTCTCATCTTTTATTTTGCGTTAGTTTACCCGACTCAGGGGACATTCGTTCAGCCAAAACGCAATTTTCACGCTCTGGCGCCGCGTGAGTGCTGATTTATCGCCGTCTTCGTGGCAAACTAGCCGCCGAATTTAATGCGAGCATGCCCTGGAGGAATACGTGGATAAAATTTTCGTTGATGAAGCAGTGAGTGAGCTGCATACCATTCAGGACATGTTGCGCTGGGCGGTAAGCCGGTTTAGCGCGGCGAATATCTGGTATGGTCACGGCACGGACAACCCGTGGGATGAGGCCGTACAGCTGGTGCTGCCGTCACTTTATTTGCCGCTGGATATTCCAGAAGACATGCGTACCGCGCGCCTGACGTCCAGCGAACGTCACCGCATTGTTGAACGGGTCATTCGCCGTGTCAACGAGCGTATTCCGGTGGCCTACCTGACCAATAAAGCCTGGTTCTGCGGCCATGAATTCTATGTTGATGAACGCGTATTAGTGCCGCGTTCGCCGATTGGCGAGCTGATCAATAACCGCTTCGCGGGGCTTATCAGCGAGCAGCCGCACCACATTCTGGATATGTGTACTGGCAGCGGATGTATCGCTATCGCCTGTGCTTATGCTTTCCCGGAGGCGGAAGTGGATGCCGTTGATATCTCCAGCGACGCGTTAGCCGTAACCGAACACAACATTGAAGAGCACGGTCTGCTCAACCATGTCACGCCGATTCGCTCCGATCTGTTCCGCGATCTGCCGAAAGTGCAGTATGACCTGATTGTGACGAACCCGCCGTACGTTGATGCGGAAGATATGTCCGATCTGCCGAATGAATATCGTCATGAACCCGAACTGGGCCTGGCGTCCGGCACTGACGGTTTAAAACTGACCCGCCGTATTCTGGGCAACGCGCCGGACTACTTGTCCGATGACGGTATTCTGATTTGTGAAGTCGGAAACAGCATGGTACATCTGATAGAACAATATCCCGATGTACCGTTTACCTGGCTGGAGTTCGATAACGGCGGCGACGGCGTCTTTATGCTGACGAAAGCGCAGCTCATTGCGGCTCGCGAGCATTTCAGCATCTATAAAGATTAATCAACGGTCAACAACACAACAACGATAACGGAGCCGTGATGGCAGGAAATACACTTGGACAACTCTTTCGCGTAACGACTTTTGGTGAATCACACGGGCTGGCGCTCGGTTGTATCGTTGATGGCGTTCCGCCGGGCATTCCGCTAACGGAAGCCGACCTGCAACACGATCTCGACAGACGCCGTCCGGGAACCTCGCGTTACACGACCCAGCGTCGTGAACCGGACCAGGTGAAAATTCTCTCCGGCGTCTTTGAAGGCGTGACGACGGGCACCAGCATTGGCCTGTTGATTGAAAATACCGATCAGCGTTCACAGGATTACAGCGCCATTAAGGACGTTTTCCGCCCGGGCCATGCCGACTATACCTACGAGCAGAAATACGGTCTGCGCGATTACCGTGGCGGTGGTCGTTCTTCCGCCCGTGAAACGGCGATGCGCGTCGCGGCTGGCGCGATTGCTAAAAAATATCTGGCGGAGAAACACGGCATCGTCATTCAGGGGTGTCTGACCCAGATGGGCGATATTCCGCTTGAAATCAAAGATTGGCAGCAGGTTGAACAAAACCCGTTTTTCTGTCCTGATCCAGATAAAATCGACGCGCTGGATGAACTGATGCGCGCCCTGAAGAAAGAGGGCGATTCGATTGGGGCAAAAGTGACCGTCGTGGCAAACGGCGTTCCGGCAGGGCTTGGCGAACCGGTCTTTGACCGTCTGGATGCGGACATCGCTCATGCGCTGATGAGCATCAACGCGGTAAAAGGCGTGGAGATTGGCGATGGGTTTGATGTGGTCGCGTTGCGAGGCAGCCAGAATCGCGATGAAATTACCAAAGAGGGCTTCCTGAGCAACCATGCGGGCGGTATTCTCGGCGGTATCAGCAGCGGGCAACAAATTGTTGCACATATGGCGCTGAAACCCACTTCCAGTATTACGGTGCCGGGACGTACGATTAACCGCTTTGGTGAAGAAGTCGAGATGATCACCAAAGGGCGTCACGATCCGTGCGTTGGGATCCGCGCCGTGCCGATCGCTGAGGCCATGCTGGCGATCGTGCTGATGGATCACCTTCTGCGTCAGCGCGCGCAAAATGCGGATGTAAAGACTGATATTCCACGCTGGTAATCAATGAAAAAAACGGCACTCGCGTTGCTGGCTCTTCTGGTCAGCAGCGCCAGCCTGGCGGCGACGCCCTGGCAGAAAATTACGCATCCTGTTCCCGGAAGTGCGCAATCCATCGGCGGCTTTTCGAATGGCTGCATTGTTGGGGCAGACACGCTTCCCGTGCAGTCCGAACACTATCAGGTGATGCGTACCGATCAGCGCCGCTATTTTGGTCATCCCGATCTCGTGATGTTTATTCAACGACTGAGCACTCAGGTCAGCAACCTTGGGTTTGGAACGGTGTTGATCGGCGATATGGGGATGCCTGCGGGCGGGCGGTTCAACGGCGGACATGCCAGCCACCAGACCGGGCTCGATGTCGATATTTTTCTGCAACTGCCGAAAACACGCTGGACGCAGGCGCAGCTACTGCGACCTCAGGCAATTGACCTGGTCTCCCGCGACGGCAAACATGTGGTGCCTTCGCTGTGGAAGCCGGAAATTTCCAGCCTGATCAAACTGGCGGCGGAAGATAACGACGTCACGCGTATTTTTGTTAATCCTGCCATTAAACAGCAGTTATGCCTGGATGCCGGAACCGATCGTGACTGGTTGCGTAAAGTGCGACCCTGGTTCCAGCATCGTGCGCATATGCATGTACGATTACGTTGCCCTGCCGACAGCCTGGAGTGCGAAGATCAGCCTTTGCCTCCGCCTGGCGATGGATGCGGCGCAGAACTACAAAGTTGGTTTGAACCTCCTGAACCTGGAACAACAAAGCCTGAGAAGAAGACACCGCCACCGTTGCCGCCTTCCTGCCAGGCGCTACTGGATGAGCATGTACTCTAATGGACAATTTTTTAAATCTGTTTATGGTGTCCCCGCTGTTATTGATTGTTCTTTTTTTCGTGGCAATGCTGGCTGGATTTATTGATTCGCTGGCGGGGGGAGGCGGCTTATTAACGATCCCTGCATTAATGGCGGTAGGCATGTCGCCAGCACAGGCGCTGGCGACCAATAAATTGCAGGCCTGCGGCGGCTCCCTCTCCGCGTCAATCTATTTCATTCGTCGCAAAGTGGTTAATCTTGCCGATCAGAAACTCAATATTCTGATGACGTTCATTGGCTCAATGAGCGGCGCGTTACTGGTGCAATATGTCCAGGCGAGCATTTTGCGGCAGATTTTACCGGTGCTGGTTATTTGTATTGGCCTTTACTTCCTGTTGATGCCGAAACTCGGCGAAGAGGATCGTCAGCGTCGACTTTATGGCCTGCCTTTCGCGCTGGTCGCCGGGGGCTGCGTCGGATTCTACGATGGCTTCTTCGGCCCGGCTGCCGGATCGTTTTACGCGCTGGCGTTTGTGACGCTGTGCGGGTACAACCTGGCGAAATCCACCGCCCATGCCAAAGTGTTGAATGCCACCTCGAATATTGGCGGCCTGTTGCTGTTTGCCATTGGCGGTAAAGTCATTTGGGCGACAGGTTTCGTGATGCTGATTGGCCAGTTTCTGGGCGCTCGTATGGGCTCGCGACTGGTGTTAAGCAAAGGACAGAAGCTCATTCGCCCGATGATTGTCATCGTCTCTGCGGTGATGAGCGCCAAACTACTTTATGATAACCACGGACAGGAGATTCTCCACTTGCTGGGGATGAACTAATGAACAGTACGCATCATTACCAACAGCTAATTGATATTTTTAACGGCTGCTTTGCCGACGATTTTAATACCCGTCTGATTAAAGGCGATGACGAACCAGTCTATCTTCCTGCTGATGTGGACGTGCCGTACCACCGGATTGTTTTTGCGCACGGCTTTTACGCCAGCGCGCTGCATGAGATTTCGCACTGGTGTATTGCCGGAAAGGCGCGTCGCGAGCTGGTGGATTTTGGTTACTGGTATTGCCCGGATGGGCGTGATGCGCAAACCCAAAGCCAGTTTGAAGACGTGGAAGTGAAACCGCAGGCCTTTGACTGGTTGTTTTGCGTGGCGGCGGGTTATCCGTTTAACGTCAGTTGCGACAACCTGGAAGGGGACTTCGAACCGGATCGCGTGGTATTTCAGCGCCGGGTTCATGCCCAGGTGATGGAGTACCTGGAAAAAGGCATTCCTGAACGCCCGGCCCGGTTTATTAAAGCGTTACAGAATTATTATCACACGCCTGACATTACGGCGGAACAGTTCCCGTGGCCGGAAGCGCTCAACTGAGGCCGACGCCACGTTTACAATGAGGAAAGAAGATGATCGCGGAGTTTGAATCACGCATTCTGGCATTAATCGACGATATGGTAGAGCACGCAAGCGATGACGAGCTGTTTGCCAGCGGATATCTGCGTGGCCACCTGACGTTAGCAGTTGCAGAACTGGAAGGCGGTGATGACCATTCCGCAGAAGCGGTGTATGCCAACGTCACCAGCAGCCTGGAAAAAGCGATTGGCGCAGGCGAGTTGTCGCCGCGTGACCAGGCGTTAGTAAAAGAGATGTGGGATAACCTGTTCCAGAAGGCCATTAACGCGTAGGCCGGATGCGTCGCCATCCGGCATTTTCACCTTGCCGGGTGGCGTTAACGTTCATCCAACGGATGGACTTATTTCACCGCTTTTCCCTTCAATAACTTCCGTACCCACAGACGATTCGGGTTTAACGCCGCCAGCGTGTCAGCATCCATCGGAATGGGCTCTTCACTCATTTGCGCCGCGAGAATTTCCGCACAGAGCGGGGCTGAACACAACCCGCGCGATCCGAGCGCTCCCAGCATAAACAAATCAGGATAAACCGGCGCGCGTTCGGCGGCGTCTTTCTGTCTGGCAAGAGCGGCGTATTGTGCGAGCGTTGCATCATAGTCCGGCACATTTCCGACCATCGGCAGATGATCGCGCGTGGCGCAGCGTACGCCACAGCGCGCCGCTTTTTCGCTGACATCAACCTCTTTTGCCCATGCGGCATCCGGGAAGCAGTCGATCAAGCGCTGGCGATTCTGCTGCTGATCGTCTTCACGATAGGCAGTTTCCTCACTGCCGCGATGGTAACTGGCGCCAATGCAGTGCTGATGAGTGGCAGGGTTTTGCGGCGTTAGGTATCCGTCGTAGCACAGCACCTGGCGTAATGCGGAAAGCGCAGGCGTCGTCGGGATATGGCTCACCTGACCAGCCACCGAATAGACCGGTAACGGAAGCGTCTGGTCAACGTGGTTAATCTGATGCCCGTTTGCCAGCACGACCACCTCATGTTCAACTGCCTTACCCTCTGCAAACTGCAACTGCCAGCCTGTGGCCTGGCGCGAAAGGGCGGTGAGCGTGTGTGTATAATGCCTCCGCAGCCCTTGTGTGGCCGCCAGCGCCAGCACCGCAGCGGTTAATTGTGCGGGGCACAGCCAGCCGCCAGCCGGATACGTTATTCCGCGACAGTGTGTCGCCACGCCTGTTTCCTGCTGCGCCTGGTCTGGATCTACAGCCACTGCGAGCGCATCGGGCAACGCCAGCGACAGCATCTGATCGATTTTGTGCTGGCTCTTTTCGTCCCAGCCCAGTTGCGTGACGCCGCACCAGTCATGGTCGAAAGTCACCGGCAACGCGTCATACAGACGCCGCGCGAACGTAAACGCGCTCGGGAAAAAGAGGTTAATCGCCGCATCGTGTTTGCTGAGCAGGGGATAAAGCGCCCCCTGGCGATTGCCGGATGCGCCTTGCGCGGGCTGCTCATCTGAGCAATAGAGCGTTACCTGCCAGCCGCGGCGCAGAAGCGCCAGCGACAGCAGCGCGCTGGCGATGCCGCCGCCGATGATTGCGACATCTCGTTTGGCGCTGCCGCTGCGGGTGAACCACGGCGTCGGAGAGGGGAACGTCAGCGCGTGCGCCATGACGCCGCAAAGCATTTCACGCTTGCGGCCAAAACCTTTGCGTTTTTGCATCGTGAACCCTGCCTCCTGCAACCCCCGGCGCACGAATCCCGCAGAGGTAAACGTCGCCAGCGTTCCGCCGGGGCGAGCCAGTCGCGCCATGGTGGAAAACAGATTCTGCGTCCACATGTCAGGGTTTTTCGCGGGGGCAAAACCATCCAGAAACCAGGCGTCCACTTTCTGGTTCAGGGATTCATCCAGTTTCCCCGTCAGCTCATTAATATCGCCGAACCAGAGATCCAGCGTCACGCGACCGTCATCAAGAATCAGACGATGGCACCCGGCCAGCGGCAGCGGCCACTGCGCGTGTAGCTGCTGTGCCCAGGGGGCAAGCTCTGGCCAGTGTTGATGGGCTAAAGCGAGGTCGGCCTGCGTCAGGGGAAATTTTTCAAAACTGATAAAATGTAATCTTTGTAGCGTAGCCTCAGGGTGAGCGTCGCGAAACTGCGAGAATGCCTGCCAGAGCGTCAGGAAGTTAAGGCCAGTGCCGAAACCGCTCTCCGCCACCACGAATAATGGGCGAGGGTGCAGCGGAAAACGCTCCTCAAGCTGATTGCCGCCGAGAAAAACATAACGCGTCTCTTCCAGCCCATTATCATTGGAAAAGTAGACGTCATCGAAATCTCGGGAAACAGGTGTACCCTCAGCGTTGAATTCAAGGTTGGCAGGTTGTATAGCGTATTGTTTCACGTAAGTTACTCGTCTGACAGGCAGTGTCACGATCTTAGCGATGTGCGCCTGGAGGCGCAAATTTCCATATTAATTGGCTGATCGGACTTGTTCGGCGTACAAGTGTACGCTATTGTGCGAGTCGAATCTTAAAATAGTGCGACTTACAGAGGTATTGAATGAAACGTGCAGTGATTACTGGCCTGGGCATCGTTTCCAGCATCGGTAATAACCAGCAGGAAGTCCTGGCATCTCTGCGTGAAGGACGTTCAGGGATCACTTTCTCTCAGGAGCTGAAGGACTCCGGCATGCGTAGCCATGTTTGGGGTAACGTCAAACTGGATACCACTGGCCTCATTGACCGCAAAGTAGTGCGCTTTATGAGCGACGCATCCATCTATGCTTACCTTTCTATGGAGCAGGCGATTGCTGATGCTGGTCTCTCTGTAGAAACTTACCAGAATAACCCGCGCGTTGGCCTGATTGCAGGTTCCGGCGGCGGCTCCCCGAAATTCCAGGTCTTTGGCGCAGATGCCATGCGTAGCCCGCGTGGTCTGAAAGCCGTTGGCCCGTATGTAGTGACCAAAGCGATGGCCTCCGGCGTTTCTGCCTGCCTCGCTACGCCGTTTAAAATCCACGGCGTGAACTACTCCATCAGCTCTGCTTGCGCGACCTCTGCACACTGCATCGGCAACGCGGTTGAACAGATTCAACTGGGCAAACAGGACATCGTCTTTGCCGGCGGCGGCGAAGAGCTGTGCTGGGAAATGGCGTGTGAATTCGACGCGATGGGCGCACTGTCCACCAAATACAACGACGATCCGTCTAAAGCTTCCCGTACCTATGATGCGAACCGTGATGGTTTCGTTATCGCGGGCGGCGGCGGTATGGTTGTGGTTGAAGAACTGGAACATGCTCTGGCGCGCGGCGCGCACATCTATGCGGAAATCGTCGGTTATGGCGCAACGTCCGATGGCGCTGACATGGTTGCACCGTCAGGCGAAGGCGCAGTGCGCTGCATGCAGATGGCGATGCACGGCGTTGACACTCCGATTGACTACCTGAACTCCCACGGTACTTCTACGCCGGTAGGCGACGTGAAAGAGCTGGGCGCAATTCGTGAAGTCTTTGGCGATAAGAGCCCGGCTATCTCCGCGACCAAAGCGATGACCGGTCACTCTCTGGGTGCGGCTGGCGTGCAGGAAGCTATCTATTCGCTGCTGATGCTGGAACACGGCTTTATCGCGCCGAGCATCAACATTGAAGAGATGGACGAGCAAGCGGCAGGTCTGAACATCGTAACCGAAGCCACCGATCGCGAACTGACGACCGTCATGTCCAACAGCTTCGGCTTTGGCGGCACCAACGCGACGCTGGTTATGCGTAAGCTGAAAGCGTAAATCTGAAGACGTTGGGTGGATAAGGCGTTTACGCCGCTATCCGACATCAACGTTTGCCTGATGGCGCTTCGCTTATCAGGCCTACAGGGGAGCCGATAATGGCTCCTTTTTTTATTGCTTGTTTTCGTATTCCTGCGCGACTTTTGCCGACCACGCCCTGGCGCGGGCAATAGCGCCTGCATCGTAGATCGGGTGTTCAAACTGGTGGGTAAGATCGCGTACCCGATAAATTTTCCATTGGCCATTTTCCCGGCGAGTATACACCATTAAATGGATAAGGCGGGTATCGGAATCGCCAAGCCATACATCCACTTTTTCACCTCCCAAAAAAGCACTGGCTGTTCCTGCGTGGAATTTAGCGATCCATTCCGGCGCGTAGTCCTGCACGTACATAAAGTAGTCTGACGCCACGATTTCCTGCTCATAATAATCGTCAATTTTCTTTAATCTGCGAATAATTTCAGTTGAAACATATTTTTCATAAATAGGATTGGTGTAATTGATAAGGCTCTTATCGTTATCGCTGGCGTATATTGCCATGTACTGGGGGTAGAATTGACTCACCATGTTACGACTACTTGTATCATTGTGAACATTACATGCGGATAACAGTAAAAGGATTAATGGGAGAATAAATCGCATTAGTTCCTCCTGTATATCGTATATTGTGGTTTTGCTGCTCTGTAACCAGGACCTGCCCACATATCACGTTGTTTGAAATCGGAATACCAGTCTTGTCCATCAAATATAGCCATATGACCGCTTGGGTTTCCTCCCTCATACGGTTGCAAAATGACAACATCACCTGCTCGCGGGGACTCATAAGGAGAGACGGGTCTGAAACCCGCGTGCATTAAAAGAGAACCATAATCTTTGGCGTGCCCAGTGTTCCCTATATCTATGCCTCCGGCACGGATTGCCTTTCGTGTATATTCAGCACATTTTTTGATTGAGTGTGTATGAGCGTGATGCTTTGCATAGTTTGTTGCTGTTCTTATATCCCAGACCATATTATATCCTTTGGGTGTTATTACGTGAGCCGTTAATTAATTATCACTGTAATAATGGGCTATATAGGTAATATGTGCTATAAAAAAGTATTATAAATAATGTGATTGTATTTAATATGCCAAATAATATTGACCTGAAAAATACTTCTGGATTTATAGTGTTTTATTCTTCTGAACGCTGATGTGGTTCCTCATGACCAGAAATGTAGCGCGAAGGCCAAATCACATCTGGTGTGGTCTCCAGCGCCACCGCAATGATCAACTCTGCTCTGGGCCAATGGCGGGTAAATACATTGCGTAACGAGTCGGGATATAATCCAGCTGCTCGTGAAAGATCTCTGAGCGTAATTCCTCTTTTTTCCAGTGCACTTTTAATATCTGCACGATGCCAGTCTTGGCTTTTGTGTTCCATTCTGTAATCCTAAGAAGATGTGTTATCGGCGCCGATATTTTTCAGGTTATAAATTAGCGCGACAAAAAGAACGTTACTTTCTTTTTCATTATAAGAATATTGCCAGAATAAACCTGAAATTTCGCGAAAAAGAAAAAATATTTTTATTTCATCAGGGAAAAGGAAAGAAACTGATGGCAAAAGAGTGGTTCACGGTTAAGGAGTGTCTTGCATTACCGGGGTTTCCTGGAAGTGTGCCTGCGGTTCGTGAACGTTTGAATAAGTACAGTGAGGGGAAAGAGAGTGTCAAACGTAAGCGTGCTAAATCGAAAGCTGAGGAGTACCATATTTCTGTTTTTCCTCTCTACCTCCGTCCTTATTTGAACGAAAATGAGGCAGTGCTAACGCTGGAGAATGCCTTCGACCAGGAAGTGGAACCCAAAGAGATCTGGGATATGATATTCAGGCTACTGACGCCGGGGCAACGTATACAGGTGACTGGGCTGTTCAGGACAAAGGGAATCGATGCCGTCTTTCCCTTTCTGTTCGATGACAAGTCTTCGTTTTGATACAACTTCCTGAGACTTCAAGGTTGACAAGTTTAGCGACTCACAGGCAGACTTCACGCTCAACATTATCCCCATGATAATGCGTAAGCGTTTAACGTTATCCAACGCACCTTAATCCTGATGGTCAGGTGGAGGGGGCGTGGCATTTCCTCGCCTTACTCTGCATTCTGGAGTAACGCATGACAGCTGTATCCCAAAAAGAAAAAACACCTTCTGCGAATTTTTCGCTTTTTCGTATCGCTTTTGCGGTTTTTCTGACCTATATGACGGTCGGTTTACCGTTACCTGTAATCCCTCTTTTTGTTCACCATGAGCTGGGCTATGGCAACACGATGGTCGGCATCGCGGTGGGCATTCAATTCCTTGCAACGGTATTGACCCGTGGTTACGCCGGGCGACTGGCCGATCAATATGGCGCCAAACGTTCCGCGCTACAGGGGATGTTGGCCTGCGCGCTGGCGGGGGGCGCGTGGCTGTTGGCGGCGTTGTTACCTGTTTCTGTACCTGTAAAATTCGCGTTGCTGATCGTCGGGCGACTGATCCTGGGTTTTGGCGAAAGCCAGCTACTGACCGGAACCCTGACCTGGGGGATGGGGCTGGTTGGGCCTTCGTGCTCCGGTAAAGTGATGTCGTGGAATGGCATGGCGATTTACGGCGCGCTGGCTGCCGGTGCGCCGCTTGGTTTACTGATTCACAGCCATTACGGTTTTGCGGCGCTGGCAGGAACAACAATGGCGCTGCCGTTGCTGGCCTGGGCATTTAATGGCACCGTGCGTAAAGTACCTGCGCACGCGGGCGAACGTCCGTCGCTGTGGAGCGTCGTCGGCCTCATCTGGAAGCCGGGCCTGGGGCTGGCGCTACAGGGGGTTGGCTTCGCCGTTATCGGCACCTTCATTTCACTCTATTTCGCCAGTAAAGGCTGGGCGATGGCCGGTTTTACGTTGACCGCGTTTGGCGGCGCTTTCGTGCTGATGCGCGTGTTGTTTGGCTGGATGCCGGATCGCTTTGGCGGTGTGAAGGTGGCGGTTGCGTCCCTGTTGGTCGAAACGGCAGGGCTGGTGCTGCTTTGGCTGGCGCCTGTGGCCTGGATTGCGCTATTGGGCGCGGCGTTAACCGGGGCAGGGTGCTCGCTCATCTTCCCGGCGCTGGGCGTTGAAGTGGTGAAGCGCGTACCTTCTCAGGTACGCGGTACGGCACTTGGCGGCTATGCCGCGTTTCAGGACATCTCCTACGGCATTACCGGCCCTCTGGCCGGGCTGTTAGCCACCTCGTGCGGCTACTCTTCCGTGTTTCTCGCCGGGGCGATTTCTGCCGTCGTGGGGATTGTGGTAACGCTGCTGTCGTTTCGCCGGGGTTAAGACACCAGCCAGAACAGAATGAAGGCAACCGCCAGTGCGATAAAGATCAGCCCCGGTCGCGCCGTTACGGATTTGATGGTTTCAATCATCGGGGCGAACGGGCTGTATATCGGCTGAATGTGATGCGGCTCGGTTAACTCTCTTTCGCGCGCAACGCGGCGCAGGAAGACCAGGTTCAGCAGATCCTGAACCTGAGCGGTTGTCAGAATTGTATGCGGCAACGCCTGATATGTCTGCTGGGCGTAATCTCTTAACGCCGTGAATTCATTCGGCTCCAGCGGCAGTTTTAGCGCCGCCTGTAGCGTCTGTAGGGTGGGCGCGCTCTGGTTGCTGAGGGTCTGGCGCGCTTGCAGCCAGGTGACCAGGTGCGTGAACTGTTTTGCAGGGATCAGCTCGCCGCTTTTCACACCGGAAAGTTCCAGCATGGACTGCCAGATAAGTTTGCCCGATTCGCCCGTCGCGGCGGCCAGCTTCGTCACCAGTTGGTTGAGCGTATTATGCTCGGCAGGCAATAACGGTCTGTCGGTTGGCGGACGTTGTTGAGGCTGAGGAATGGAAAGTTGCCCCTGTTGCAGTAGCGTCAGCACATTCTTTAACTGCTCGGGCGTTAACTGGCTGAGCGCCGTCTGACCGTACTGTTGGCGAATAAAATCACTGACGGCCTGGCGATTGTTCCCCTGGCTCAATAATTCCGTCAACTGCGAGAGTACCTGACGATTCGCGTGGTTCTGCTGAGCGACGCTCAGGCGTTGCGTGAGATTTTGTTCTGCGGCGGGGAAGTGACGCGACAGCAACGGCGTGTCGCTTTTTACGCCCAGATCGTGTTTCATTCCGGCCCAGACTTCCGCGCTTTGCTGTTGCGTCAGTGAAATCAGACGCGTAATCAGGCGTTCCAGCACCGTGCGCTGCTGGGTGGATAGCGGCTGTTCTCCGGCAACGGAAGGCGCAGTCTGACCTTCACCGGGAGGGCGTGCGGGAGTACCGGAAATGGGTTGCATCATCACTTATCCTTAAACCATAAATCTTAGCAAAGTATGCCTGGCGGCCAGATTATGGCACACTTGCCCGGTTAACTCTCGTTCTCAAACAGGTACGCAGACGTGAAAATCCTCGTTGATGAAAATATGCCTTATGCCCGCGAATTATTTAGCCGTCTGGGCGAGGTCAAAGCGGTTCCCGGTCGCCCCATTCCCGTTGCAGAACTTGATGATGCGGATGCGTTAATGGTGCGTTCAGTCACCAAAGTGAATGAAGCGCTGCTTGGGGGGAAATCCATCAAATTTGTCGGCACCGCAACCGCCGGTACCGATCATGTGGATGAGGCGTGGCTTAAGCAGGCTGGCGTGGGGTTTTCAGCGGCGCCTGGCTGCAATGCTATCGCTGTTGTTGAATATGTCTTTTCCGTTTTACTGATGCTGGCGGAGCGTGACGGTTTTGCTTTAAGCGACCGCACCGTGGGGATTGTCGGCGTAGGTAATGTTGGCGCTCGCTTGCAGGCGAGGCTGGAAGCGTTGGGCATTCGTACTTTGCTGTGCGATCCGCCGCGTGCGGACCGGGGCGATGAAGGTGATTTCCGCTCGCTGGATGAACTGGTCCAGGAAGCGGATATTCTGACGTTCCACACGCCGTTGTATAAAGAGGGGCCTTACAAGACGCTGCACCTGGCGGATGAGGCGCTGATCGGGCGGCTGAAACCGGGGACGATTCTGATTAACGCCTGTCGCGGCCCGGTGGTGGATAATACCGCGCTGCTGGTGCGCCTGAATGCCGGGCAGTCGCTGAGCGTGGTGCTTGATGTCTGGGAAGGGGAGCCCGATCTTAACGTGGCGCTGCTGGAAAAAATTGATATCGGCACATCGCACATTGCCGGTTATACCCTGGAAGGGAAGGCGCGCGGCACCACGCAGGTCTTTGAAGCCTATAGTACGTTTATCGGACGGGCGCAAAAAGTGGCGCTGGATACGCTGCTACCCGCGCCGGAGTTTGGGCGTATTACGCTGCATGGCCCGCTGGATCAGCCGACGCTGAAAAGGCTGGCGCATTTGGTGTATGATGTGCGCCGCGATGATGCGCCACTGCGTAAAGTCGCCGGAATTCCGGGCGAGTTTGATAAGCTGCGTAAGAATTACCTTGAGCGCCGTGAATGGTCTTCCTTGTACGTGATGTGCGACGATGCCAGTGCCGCCACGCTGCTGCATAAGCTCGGTTTCAACGCCGTTCATCATCCGGCCCATTAACATTCTTTTTGTCGCTCCCTGCATAGCGCGGGGAGCTTTGCTATTTCTGGAGTAAACCACCATGTCTGAAGGCTGGAACATTGCCATCCTGGGCGCAACAGGCGCCGTAGGCGAAGCCCTGCTCGAAACGCTGGCTGAACGTCAGTTCCCGGTCGGTGAGATTTATGCGCTGGCGCGTAATGAAAGTGCGGGCGAACATCTGCGCTATAGCGGCAAGTCGGTCATTGTGCAGGATGTCGCTGATTTTGACTGGACGCAGGCGCAGCTGGCGTTTTTTGTCGCTGGCGCTGAAGCCTCTGCCGCATGGGTTGAGGAAGCCACCAATGCGGGCTGTCTGGTGATCGACAGCAGCGGCCTGTTTGCCCTGGAACCGGATGTGCCATTAGTGGTGCCGGAAGTGAACCCGTCTGTGCTGGCCGATTACCGCAACCGCAATGTGATCGCCGTAGCCAACAGCCTGACCAGCCAGTTGCTGGCCTCGCTGAAGCCGCTGATTGATGAAGGCGGTCTGTCGCGCATTAGCGTCACCAGCCTGCTTTCCGCTTCGGCACACGGGAAAAAAGCGGTGGATGCGCTGGCCGGTCAGAGCGCGAAACTGCTCAACGGTATCCCTATCGACGAAGATGATTTCTTTGGTCGTCAACTGGCGTTTAACATGCTGCCGCTCCTGCCGGACAGTGAAGGCAGCGTGCGCGAAGAGCGCCGTATCGTTGACGAAGTGCGTAAAATTTTGCAGGACGACGGGCTGATGATTTCCGCCAGTTGCATTCAGTCGCCGGTATTTTATGGCCATGCGCAAATGGTCAGTTTTGAAGCGCTGCGCCCGCTGGCGGCGGAAGAGGCGCGCGATGCCTTTTCTCGCGGCGAAGATATTGTGCTGTCTGAAGAGACTGACTTCCCGACTCAGGTGGGCGATGCGTCAGGCAATCCGCAGCTTTCTGTCGGCTGTGTGCGTAACGACTATGGCATGCCGGAGCAGGTTCAGTTCTGGTCGGTGGCCGATAACGTTCGCTTTGGCGGCGCGTTGATGGCGGTTAAAACCGCGGAAAAACTGGTGCAGGAGTACCTGTACTGATGTCAGCAGTGGAACAACCGCCAGTTTATAAAATTGCGCTGGGCATTGAGTACGACGGCAGCAAATATTATGGCTGGCAACGCCAGAACGAAGTGCGTAGCGTTCAGGAAAAGCTGGAAAAAGCGCTTTCTCAGGTTGCCAACGAACCTGTTAACGTGTTTTGCGCCGGGCGGACAGACGCTGGCGTACACGGAACGGGGCAGGTGGTGCATTTTGAAACCACCGCGTTGCGTAAAGACGCGGCGTGGACGCTGGGTGTAAATGCGAATTTACCTGGTGACATCGCGGTTCGTTGGGTTAAAGCTGTACCTGAGGATTTTCACGCCCGGTTTAGCGCAACGGCTCGCCGTTATCGCTACATCATCTACAATCATCGGTTGCGCCCGGCGATTTTAGGTCATGGGGTTACGCACTTTTATGAGCCGCTGGACGCAGAACGTATGCACCGGGCGGCGCAGTGTCTGATTGGTGAAAATGATTTTACCTCGTTTCGCGCGGTACAGTGCCAGTCACGTACGCCGTGGCGAAACGTGATGCACATTAACGTGACGCGTCACGGTGCGTATGTGGTGGTCGATATCAAAGCCAATGCCTTTGTACATCATATGGTCAGGAATATTGTCGGTAGCCTGATGGAAGTAGGCGCCCACAACCAGCCGGAGAGCTGGATAGCAGAGTTGCTGGCGGCTAAGGACAGGCGGCTTTCAGCAGCAACGGCGAAAGCGGAAGGGTTGTATCTGGTTGCGGTTGATTACCCGGAACGGTTTGACCTTCCCAAAACGCCACTGGGCCCGCTGTTTCTGGCGGACTAATTTGAGTCGTATAAGGCATCAATATGGACCTGATTTATTTTCTGATTGATTTTATCCTGCACATTGACATGCACCTGGCGGAGCTGGTCGCGGAATACGGCGTCTGGGTATATGCCATTCTGTTCCTGATCCTGTTTTGTGAAACCGGACTGGTGGTGACGCCGTTTCTGCCGGGGGATTCGTTGCTGTTTGTGGCGGGCGCGTTGGCGTCGCTGGAAACCAACGATCTCAACGTACATATTATGGTGATGTTAATGCTGATCGCCGCGATTGTCGGCGACGCGGTGAACTACACGATCGGCAGATTGTTTGGCGAACGGTTATTCAGTAACCCGAATTCAAAAATTTTCCGTCGCAGTTACCTTGATAAGACGCACCAGTTTTATGAGAAGCATGGCGGGAAAACCATTATTCTGGCCCGTTTTGTCCCGATTGTCAGAACCTTTGCGCCGTTTGTTGCGGGTATGGGACATATGTCTTATCGCCATTTTGCCGCGTATAACGTCATTGGCGCGCTTTTATGGGTGCTGCTCTTCACATATGCGGGGTATTTCTTCGGTACGATCCCTATGATTCAGGATAACCTTAAGTTACTGATTGTAGGGATTATTGTGGTGTCGATATTGCCAGGCGTGGTTGAAATCATTCGTCATAAGCGCGCTGCGTCGCGTGCCGCAAAATAGAAAGTAACTCAGCGGTTCGACCACTTTTTTATCCAAAGTTTCGGGCTGTTATGTTTTAATGTGCAACATTCATAGTCTGTTGGGGGCAAAAATGGCATTATGCGCTCCTGATAACAAAGCTGACGACTAAGGTTCAGGCAGAAAGGTCACTAATGAGCTGGATTGAACGAATTAAAAGCAACATTACTCCCACCCGCAAGGCAAGCATTCCTGAAGGGGTGTGGACCAAGTGTGATAGCTGCGGTCAGGTTTTATACCGTGCTGAGCTGGAACGTAATCTTGAGGTCTGTCCGAAGTGTGACCATCATATGCGCATGTCGGCGCGCAATCGCCTGCATAGCCTGTTAGATGAAGGAAGCCTTGTGGAACTGGGCAGCGAACTTGAGCCGAAAGATGTACTGAAGTTCCGCGACTCCAAGAAGTATAAAGATCGTCTGGCTTCCGCGCAGAAGGAAACCGGCGAGAAAGACGCGCTGGTGGTGATGAAAGGTACGCTCCACGATATGCCGATTGTCGCGGCGGCGTTTGAGTTCTCCTTTATGGGCGGTTCTATGGGGTCTGTGGTCGGCGCGCGTTTTGTCCGTGCCGTTGAGCAGGCGCTGGAAGATAACTGCCCGCTGATCTGCTTCTCCGCTTCCGGCGGCGCGCGTATGCAGGAAGCGCTGATGTCGCTGATGCAGATGGCGAAAACCTCCGCTGCACTGGCGAAAATGCAGGAGCGTGGTCTGCCGTATATCTCCGTGTTGACCGATCCGACAATGGGCGGCGTTTCCGCAAGTTTTGCGATGCTCGGCGATCTCAACATTGCAGAACCGAAAGCGTTAATCGGTTTTGCGGGCCCGCGTGTTATTGAACAAACCGTACGTGAGAAACTGCCGCCGGGATTCCAGCGCAGTGAGTTTCTGATTGAAAAAGGCGCTATCGATATGATCGTCCGCCGCCCGGAAATGCGCCTGAAACTGGCAAGCGTTCTGGCGAAGCTGATGAATCTTCCGGCGCCGAACCCGGATGCGCCGCGCGAAGGCGAGGTGGTGCCGCCGGTACCCGATCAGGAACCCGAGGCCTGATAATTTACTCTATGGATTTCGAGTTGCAGGAAGGCGGCAAGAGAGCGAATCCCGATGAGCTTGCACAGGCAAGTGATTCGGGTGAGCGAGAGCAGCCAACACACCTGCAGCTTGAAAGACGACGAGTACAAAAGGGCAGGGCCAGCTGGCGCTGCCTTTTGCTTTTCTCAACGTAACGAATTTACAGGCATCATGGACAATAAACGCATTCCCCAAGCCGCGTCGCCCCTGGCAGCGTGGCTTTCTTATCTGGAAAACCTGCACAGTAAAACTATCGATTTGGGTCTGGAACGCGTAAGCCGGGTTGCGGCGCGTCTGGGCGTGCTGAAACCCGCGCCGTTTGTCTTTACGGTGGCGGGTACTAACGGTAAAGGAACAACCTGCCGCACGCTGGAGTCTGTGCTGACGGCGGCGGGCTATAAAGTGGGCGTCTACAGTTCTCCGCATCTGGTGCGCTATACCGAGCGCGTTCGCGTACAGGGGAACGAGTTGCCGGAGTCTGCTCATACCGCCTCGTTCGCCGAGATTGAGGCCGCGCGCGAAGACATTTCTCTGACCTACTTTGAATACGGCACGCTGTCGGCGCTGTGGCTGTTTAAGCAGGCTCAGCTTGACGTGGTGATTCTGGAAGTCGGGCTGGGCGGACGTCTGGACGCGACCAATATTGTTGATGCGGATGTTGCGGTAGTGACCAGCATTGCGCTGGATCATACCGACTGGCTGGGGCCGGACCGCGAAAGTATCGGGCGTGAGAAGGCGGGGATCTTCCGGGCGGAAAAACCGGCTATCGTCGGCGAACCGGAAATGCCGTATACCATCGCCGATGTGGCGCAGGAAACCGGGGCGCAGTTACAGCGTCGCGGCGTGGACTGGCATTATGATGTGACGGGCGACGGCTGGTCGTTTACGGACGGCGAAGGTACGCTGGCGAATCTTCCGCTGCCGCAGGTGCCTCAGCCTAACGCCGCCACCGCGCTGGCGGCACTGCGCGCCAGCGGGCTGAACATCAGCGAGCAGGCGATTCGTGACGGTATTGCCCGGGCGATTTTGCCCGGTCGTTTCCAGATAGTGAGCGAATCGCCACGGGTGATTCTGGATGTCGCACATAATCCCCATGCTGCGGAATATCTGACAGAGCGCCTGAAAATGTTGCCGAAAAACGGGCGTATACTTGCCGTTATCGGTATGCTACATGATAAAGATATCGCAGGGACGTTAGCCTGGCTGAAAAGCGTGGTCGACGGCTGGTATTGCGCGCCGCTGGAAGGGCCGCGCGGCGCGACGGCGGAGCAATTGCTGGAACATCTGGGCAAAGGCACTGTCTATGACAGTGTCGCGCTGGCGTGGCATGCAGCGCTGGCAGAGGCGAAACCAGAAGATACCGTGCTGGTGTGTGGATCATTTCACACGGTTGCACATGTCATGGAAGTGATGGACGCGGGGAGAAGCGGTGGCGAGTAAGTTTCAGAATCGTTTAGTTGGCACAATCGTGCTGGTCGCTCTCGGGGTGATTGTGCTTCCCGGGTTGCTCGACGGGCAGAAAAAACACTATCAGGATGAGTTTGCGGCGATCCCGCTGGTGCCAAAGCCTGGCGATCGCGATGAGCCTGATATGATGCCAGCCGCAACACAGGCGTTACCGACCCAGCCGCCTGAAGGCGCTGCTGAGGAGGTGCGTGCCGGAGATGCGGCAGCGCCGTCTCTGGACCCTTCCCGTTTTGCTGCGGAAAACAACGCCAGTTTCGATCCTGTCCCCGCACCTGTTGAGCCACCGAAGCCGAAACCGGTTGAAAAACCGAAGCCACAGCCGAAGCCGCAGCAACCGGTAGCGGCAACGCCGACACCGGCGCCTGAGCCGAAACCTGCTGCTGAAGAAAAACCCGCGCCAACGGGTAAAGCGTACGTTGTGCAGTTGGGGGCATTGAAAAATGCCGATAAGGTCAATGAGATAGTGGGTAAACTTCGTGGCGCGGGCTTCCGGGTATATACTTCTCCGTCAACGCCGGTACAGGGTAAAATAACCCGTATCCTCGTCGGGCCTGACGCCTCAAGAGACAAGCTGAAAAATTCTCTTGGCGAGTTACAGCAGATCTCCGGTTTGAGTGGCGTGGTGATGGGTTACAGCCCGAACTAAGCCACCGCTGCCTGATGGCGACGCTGCGCGTCTTATCAGGCCTACGATGTACTGTTTTCCAGGCCGGATAAGGTGCTTGCCCGCCATCCGCGCGGAGTTCAGCCAGGCCTACGGTGTACTGTTTTGTAGGCCGGATAAGGTGCTTGCACCGCCATCCGGCAATGCCCGAAGAGGCAAAAAGTTTGATGGCGTTGAATATTTTTTCAGCGCCATTTTTATTTACGCACGGGAAGGAAATCCCTACGCAAACGTTTTCTTTTTCTGTTAGAATGCGCCCCGAACAGGACGACAGGGCGTAAAATCGTGGGACACATATGGTCTGGATTGATTACGCCATTATCGCGGTGATTGGTTTTTCCTGTCTGGTTAGCCTGATCCGTGGCTTTGTTCGTGAAGCGTTATCGTTGGTGACATGGGGTTGTGCTTTCTTTGTCGCCAGCCATTACTACACTTACCTGTCTGTCTGGTTTACGGGCTTTGAAGACGAACTGGTTCGAAATGGGATTGCTATCGCGATACTGTTTATCGCGACGCTTATCGTCGGCGCTATCGTGAACTTTGTGATAGGTCAGCTGGTGGAGAAAACCGGCCTGTCGGGTACTGACAGGGTGTTGGGGATCTGTTTTGGCGCGCTGCGAGGAGCGTTAATCGTCGCCGCCATTCTGTTCTTTCTCGATACGTTTACCGGCCTGTCGAAAAGCGAAGACTGGAGCAAGTCGCAGCTTATCCCGCAGTTCAGTTTCATCATCAGATGGTTCTTTGACTATCTGCAAAGCTCGTCAAGTTTCTTGCCCAGAACGTAACGGTTCTGAGATGTGGCTTAACGAGGAAAAGACGTATGTGCGGTATTGTCGGTATCGCCGGTGTTATGCCGGTAAACCAGTCGATTTATGACGCGTTAACGGTGCTCCAGCATCGTGGTCAGGATGCCGCTGGCATCATCACCATTGATGCCAACAACTGCTTCCGCTTGCGTAAGGCAAACGGACTGGTGAGCGATGTTTTTGAAGCTCGCCATATGCAGCGTATGCAGGGCAATATGGGCATCGGGCATGTGCGTTACCCAACGGCTGGCAGCTCCAGCGCCTCCGAAGCTCAACCTTTTTACGTCAACTCGCCGTATGGCATCACGCTTGCTCATAACGGCAACCTGACCAACGCGCATGAGCTGCGTAAAAAGCTGTTTGAAGAAAAACGTCGTCACATCAACACCACGTCAGATTCTGAAATCCTGCTCAATATTTTTGCCAGCGAGCTGGATAACTTCCGTCATTACCCGCTGGAAGCCGATAACATCTTTGCCGCCATTGCCGCGACCAACCGCCAGATTCGCGGCGCGTATGCTTGCGTGGCGATGATTATCGGGCACGGTATGGTGGCTTTCCGCGATCCGAACGGCATCCGCCCGCTGGTGCTGGGCAAGCGCGACATTGGCGATGGTCGCACTGAATATATGGTTGCGTCCGAAAGCGTGGCGCTTGATACGCTGGGCTTCGAATTCCTGCGCGATGTGGCGCCGGGCGAAGCGGTGTATATCACCGAAAAAGGCCAGTTGTTTACCCGCCAGTGCGCGGATAACCCGGTCAGCAATCCGTGCCTGTTCGAATACGTCTACTTTGCGCGCCCGGACTCGTTCATCGACAAAATTTCCGTCTACAGCGCCCGCGTGAATATGGGGACGAAGCTGGGCGAAAAAATTGCCCGTGAATGGGAAGATCTGGATATCGACGTGGTGATCCCGATTCCAGAAACTTCCTGCGATATCGCGCTGGAAATCGCCCGCATTCTGGGTAAACCGTACCGCCAGGGCTTTGTGAAAAACCGCTACGTTGGCCGGACGTTTATCATGCCGGGCCAGCAGTTGCGCCGTAAGTCCGTGCGTCGCAAGCTGAACGCCAACCGCGCTGAATTCCGCGATAAGAACGTCCTGCTGGTGGATGACTCCATCGTGCGCGGCACCACCTCTGAACAGATTATTGAGATGGCCCGTGAAGCAGGCGCGAAGAAGGTCTATCTGGCTTCTGCTGCGCCGGAAATTCGCTTCCCGAACGTTTACGGTATTGATATGCCAACGGCAAATGAGCTGATTGCTCACGGTCGTGAAGTGGATGAAATTCGCCAGATCATCGGCGCTGATGGGCTTATCTTCCAGGATCTGGACGATCTGATTGAAGCTGTTCGCGCTGAGAACCCGGATATTCAGCAGTTTGAATGTTCGGTCTTTAACGGCGTGTATGTCACGAAAGACGTTGACCAGCAGTATCTCGATTATCTGGATTCCCTGCGTAACGACGATGTCAAAGCGATGCAGCGTCAGAACGAAGTGGAAAACCTGGAAATGCATAACGAAGGTTAATCTCTCCTCCCGGCAAGGGCGCGCAATCCGCGCCCTTGCTTGCAACGCCCCGTAAAATCCTGCAAAGTCAGCCCAGACGCAAGAAAGGGCAAAAATCATGAAACGACTCATTGTAGGGATTAGCGGCGCCAGCGGCGCGATTTATGGCGTGCGCTTGTTGCAGGTTCTGCGTGACGTGGCGGATGTGGAGACCCACCTGGTGATGAGTCCGGCTGCGCGTCAGACGCTTGCGCTGGAAACCGAATTTTCCTTGCGGGAGGTGCAGGCTCTGGCCGATGTCACCCATGATGCGCGCGATATTGCCGCCAGTATCTCTTCTGGCTCCTTTAAGACGGCGGGGATGGTGATTTTACCGTGCTCGATCAAAACGCTCTCCGGTATTGTACACAGCTATACTGACGGACTTCTCACCCGTGCGGCGGATGTTGTCCTGAAAGAGCGCCGCCCGCTGGTGTTGTGCGTGCGGGAAACGCCGCTGCATTTAGGACACCTGCGCCTCATGACTCAGGCGGCTGAAATTGGCGCCGTTATTATGCCACCGGTTCCCGCGTTTTATCATTGCCCGCAAACGCTGGATGATGTGATTAATCAGACGGTTAATCGAGTTCTGGATCAGTTTGATATCACGTTGCCGCACGATCTTTTCACCCGTTGGCAGGGCGCATAACGCTGCCCGTTCACAGTGCGTTTTTGCACAAATTGCCCTGTTTCAGGGCAATTTTGTAACCGCGATCATATCCTCAACATTTAATTCGCTAAAAGCGACCGAAACGCTGCGGTTCAACCGTCATACCTGCTATCTTCAACATCAGGACAATATTGCAACGTTTTATTAACATATTTAACGTCAAATAGGGACGCCGACGTGAAAATGGCATAAGACCTGCATGAAAAAGTCTGCAAACACACAACACAATGCAAAACATAATAAAATTACGCCACTTGAGGGTTATGTATGAAGAAGACAGTTCTCGCTTTGTCTTTGCTGGTAGGACTTTCCGCAACGGCGGCCAGCTACGCAGCGCTACCGCAGACGGTTCGTATTGGTACAGACGCGACATATGCGCCTTTCTCATCGAAAGATGCCAAAGGGGATTTTGTCGGTTTTGATATCGATCTGGGCAATGAGATGTGCAAGCGTATGCAGATCAAATGCACCTGGGTCGGCAGCGATTTTGACGCGCTGATTCCTTCCCTGAAAGCGAAGAAAATCGATGCCATCATTTCATCGCTCTCCATTACCGAGAAACGCCAGCAGGAGATTGCCTTCTCCGACAAACTGTATGCCGCCGACTCGCGCCTGATTGCCGCGAAAGGCTCATCTGTCCAGCCGACGATTGACTCGCTGAAGGGCAAGCACGTTGGCGTACTGCAAGGCTCCACTCAGGAAGCCTATGCGAATGATAACTGGCGTAGCAAAGGTGTGGATGTTGTGGCCTACGCGAACCAGGATCTCATCTATTCCGACCTGACGGCGGGCCGTCTTGATGCTGCATTGCAGGATGAAGTTGCGGCCAGCGAAGGGTTCCTCAAACAGCCTGCGGGCAAGGACTATGCGTTTGCCGGTCCTTCCGTGAAAGATAAAAAGTACTTTGGCGACGGCACCGGGGTTGGCTTGCGTAAAGACGATACCGAGCTGAAAGCGGCGTTTGATAAAGCGCTGAGCGATCTGCGTGCTGACGGCACCTACGACAAGATGGCGAAAAAGTACTTTGACTTTAACGTCTACGGCGACTGACCGGTCGCTGCGGGGGAGTGTTGCGCACCGTTTTGGTTAACCATCACGGTGCGTGATGAGAGATTTGCACCATCATGGTGCGTTTGTCGCTGTCAAAATGAGCATGAATGCATACTTAAGCGCTTTTCATGCAAAATAAACCGGCTGACAGGGTAGAATGCTTTGCCTTGTCGGCCCGATTAATGGCACGATAACTACACCTGGTCCTGTAAAGATCCCCTATAAAAGACAGTCTGTTGAGGATAGTTATGAAAAAACTGGTGTTGTCTCTTTCTCTGGTCCTGGCTTTCTCCAGTGCTACCGCAGCATTTGCAGCCATTCCGCAAAAAGTTCGTATCGGTACCGATCCGACTTATGCCCCTTTTGAATCGAAAAATGCACAGGGTGAATTGGTCGGTTTTGATATCGATCTGGCCAAAGAGCTGTGCAAACGCATTAATACACAATGTACCTTCGTGGAAAACCCGCTGGATGCGCTGATCCCGTCGTTAAAAGCGAAGAAAATCGATGCCATCATGTCCTCGCTTTCCATCACCGAAAAGCGTCAGCAGGAAATCGCGTTTACCGACAAGTTCTATGCAGCAGACTCTCGCCTGGTCGTCGCCAAAGATTCTGATATTCAGCCGACCGTTGAGTCCCTGAAAGGCAAGCGTGTTGGCGTATTGCAGGGCACCACGCAGGAAACGTTTGGTAATGAGCACTGGGCGCCGAAAGGCATTGAAATCGTCTCTTACCAGGGTCAGGACAATATCTATTCCGACCTGACGGCAGGGCGTATCGATGCCGCTTTCCAGGATGAAGTCGCAGCCAGCGAAGGCTTCCTGAAGCAGCCTGTAGGCAAAGATTACAAATTCGGCGGCCCGTCGGTGAAAGACGAGAAACTGTTCGGTGTGGGTACGGGTATGGGGCTGCGCAAAGAGGATAACGAACTGCGCGAAGCCCTGAACAAAGCATTTGCGGAAATGCGTGCTGACGGTACTTACGAGAAGCTGGCGAAAAAGTACTTTGATTTTGATGTTTACGGCGGTTAATCGCCGCTGGTGCAGATAACGCCCGCAGATTTTTGACGCGCTGATTTTATGCCTGATGGCGCTGCGCTTATCAGGCCTACAGAGATTTTGTAGGTCGGATAAGGCAAAGCCGCCATCCGGCATTTAACGGCTCGACTGAGATCAAAAGAGGCGTCTTACTCACCACACACGACAGGACAGGCAGCATGTTGTACGGGTTTTCAGGTGTTATTTTTCAGGGCGCGCTTGTCACGCTTGAGCTGGCCCTCAGCTCAGTTGTGCTGGCCGTGCTGATCGGTCTTGTCGGCGCGGGCGCGAAACTTTCGCAAAACCGGGTGACGGGACTTATTTTCGAAGGCTATACCACCCTGATTCGCGGGGTGCCGGATCTGGTTTTAATGCTGCTGATTTTCTACGGGTTGCAAATCGCGCTCAATGCGGTGACCGACGCGATGGGAATAGGGCAGATTGATATTGATCCGATGGTCGCCGGTATTATCACCCTGGGTTTTATCTATGGCGCGTACTTTACGGAAACCTTCCGTGGCGCGTTTATGGCGGTGCCAAAAGGGCATATTGAAGCGGCGACGGCATTCGGTTTCACCGGTTCGCAAATATTCCGGCGGATTATGTTCCCGGCGATGATGCGCTACGCCTTACCGGGGATTGGTAATAACTGGCAGGTTATCCTCAAAGCGACGGCGCTGGTTTCGCTGCTCGGGCTGGAAGATGTGGTCAAAGCCACGCAGCTGGCCGGCAAGAGCACCTGGGAGCCATTCTATTTCGCCGTAGTGTGCGGGCTGATTTATCTGGTATTTACAACGGTTTCCAATGGTGTGCTGCTGTTCCTCGAGCGCCGCTACTCCGTGGGTGTGAAGAGGGCTGACCTGTGATCGAGATTATTCAGGAGTACTGGAAATCCCTGCTCTGGAGCGATGGCTATCGCTTTACCGGCGTGGCCATTACGCTGTGGTTGCTGATCTCCTCGGTGGTGATGGGCGGCATTCTGGCGCTGTTTTTGGCGATTGGCCGCGTTTCCAGCAACAAATTTATCCAGTTCCCCATCTGGTTGTTTACCTATGTTTTTCGTGGTACGCCGCTGTATGTGCAACTGCTGGTGTTCTATTCCGGGATGTACACGCTGGAGATCGTAAAAGGAACCGATCTCCTCAACGCGTTTTTCCGTAGCGGTCTTAACTGTACCGTTCTGGCGTTGACGCTGAATACCTGCGCCTATACCACGGAGATTTTCGCTGGCGCCATCCGTTCAGTACCGCACGGGGAAATTGAAGCGGCGCGGGCGTATGGCTTCTCATCGTTCAAAATGTATCGCTGTATTATTTTACCTTCCGCGCTGCGTATCGCGCTGCCAGCATACAGTAACGAAGTGATCCTGATGCTGCACTCAACCGCGCTGGCGTTTACCGCGACGGTGCCGGATTTGCTGAAAATCGCCCGTGATATTAACTCGGCAACCTATCAACCGTTTACCGCATTCGGCATTGCCGCTGTGCTGTATTTGATTATTTCGTATGTCCTGATTAGCCTGTTCCGTAAAGCGGAAAAGCGCTGGCTCCAGCATGTGAAACCTTCTTCAACGCACTGAGAATACGATGTCTGAGAATAAATTAAACGTTATCGATTTGCACAAGCGCTACGGCGAACATGAGGTGCTGAAAGGGGTATCGCTACAGGCTAACGCCGGAGATGTGATCAGTATTATCGGATCGTCTGGCTCCGGTAAGAGTACCTTTCTGCGCTGTATTAACTTCCTCGAAAAACCGAGCGAAGGGTCGATTGTGGTGAGCGGCCAGAATATTTCCCTGGTGCGTGATAAAGACGGCCAGCTCAAGGTCGCCGATAAAAACCAACTGCGGCTGCTGCGTACGCGCCTGACGATGGTATTTCAGCACTTCAATCTCTGGAGCCACATGACGGTGCTGGAGAACGTTATGGAAGCGCCGATTCAGGTGCTGGGATTAAGCAAACATGAAGCGCGCGAGCGTGCGGTGAAATACCTGGCGAAAGTTGGTATTGATGAACGTGCGCAGGGAAAATACCCGGTACACCTCTCAGGTGGTCAGCAGCAGCGCGTCTCAATTGCCCGCGCGTTGGCGATGGAACCTGAGGTACTGCTGTTTGATGAGCCGACATCGGCGCTTGACCCCGAACTGGTAGGCGAAGTCTTGCGTATCATGCAGCAGTTAGCGGAAGAGGGGAAAACGATGGTGGTGGTGACGCATGAAATGGGGTTTGCCCGCCATGTTTCCACCCATGTGATTTTCCTGCATCAGGGGAAAATCGAAGAAGAAGGCGATCCAGAGCAGGTATTCGGCAACCCGCAAAGCCCGCGTTTGCAACAGTTCCTGAAAGGCTCGCTGAAGTAGCGGTTTATCCGTCGCTCAGAGAAACAATTTTGCCCGGTGGCGCTGTGCTTACCGGGCCGACACGTAGGCCGGATAAGGCATCGCCGCCATCCGGCGATTATCGCCCCATTTCGCTTTCCAGACGGTATACCCATTCGTCATACCGGATGCCGTTCACCTCATAGGCGTTTTCCAGCACCTGAGTCCGCGTAAAACCACGCTTTTCCAGCACGCGCACAGACGCGTGATTCTCTGCCAGCACATAGGCATTTATCGCTTTCACGCTGGTATGCGTAAAGGCGTAATCGCAGACGGCATATAAGGCTTCTGTGGCGATCCCTCTCCCTTGCGCTTCCGGGAGCACCGTATAGCCGATATCGGCTTCCTGCGGATAATGGTGGCTAATTTGTAAGCCAATGTCGCCCAAAGGCTTATCGCTGTTATGCAGGCGGATGACGAAGGTATGCTTTGAGACGAGGCGACGGGCGAACAGCAGGCGAGTGTCTTTTTCCGGCGTGATATCAGCCATATAACGCATGATTTCAGGGTTTTCACGCAGTGCGAGAAAAAAGGACCAGTCAGTAGGTTGAAAAAGGGAGAGGGTCAATCGGGAGGTGGTTATTATCGCCATAAAATCGCCATTCCAGAAGTCAGGCATACTACCTTACCACTGGAATGGCTACAGTGACCAGGTGAATGGTTTAACGGATCACATCGGCCAGCGCTTCTTCTAAATCGTACCAGCGAAATGAAAACCCCGCCGCCTCCAGTCTTTTTGGCAATGCGCGCTGTCCGCCCAGCACCAGTACCGATGATTCCCCCATTAACAGGCGGATGACGGTCGCGGGAACGCGCAGGATTGCGGGGCGGTTCAGCGCATGACCCAGCGCATGGGCGAACTGTTCATTACGAACCGGATAAGGCGAAACCATATTGAACGGGCCGCGCAGGTCGTTATCCAGCAGCCAGAGAATACCGTTTACCATATCATCGATATGGATCCAGGCCAGATACTGACGCCCATTGCCAATTGGCCCTCCCAGCCCCAGGCGAAACGGCGGGATCATTTTGGCCAGAATGCCGCCTTCCGGCGCCAGGACGACGCCGGTGCGTAGCAGACAAACGCGCGATTTATCACTTTGCGCGCTACAGGCAATCTGCTCCCAACGCGCGCATAACTTATGGGTAAATTCGTTATGCGGCGGCTCTTCTTCCGTTACGACAACTTCGCCCAGATCGCCGTAATAGCCTGCGGCAGACCCGGAAATTAACGCGGCCGGGGGCGTCTCGCTGGCGTTGATCAAATCTGCCAGCTTTTGCGTGATGGACCAGCGGCTTTGACACAAACGCTCTTTTTGCTGCGCGGTCCAGCGTTTGTCGGCGATAGGCTCGCCAGCAAGGTTGACCACGGCGTCTATGTCGTTGAGGTTTTGCCTGTCCTCCAGCCCTTTCCACAGCGCAACTCGGGAGTCGAGAAGCTGACGCGCCTTATCGGGACTCCGTGTGACGACCGTCACCTGATGCCCCAGCTCCAGCAGACGGGGAATCAGGTGGCGTCCTATCAGGCCAGTACCGCCGGTAATCAGAATCTGCATGTTTCCTCCCGGATAGCGCTTAACGTCGCCAGCTGAGCGTCATGGAGACGGAATCGGCATAACGCAGCGCATGAAGTTTGTCGATCTCTACTTCAGCATAAGTGACCCAGTGATGTTCGCGTGCGATGTCGAGCACATCCTGAGTTAATTTTTCTAACAGCGAGAATCGGTTGCTCTCCACATGCTGAATAATGTTTTTTGTGATGGTGCGGTAATTCAGCGCGTCGTTGATGTCCTCGCTTACGCGGGCTTTTTCCGCCGGATAGTGAATGGCAACGTTAATAACGATATCCTGGCGGTTGAGGATCTCTTCCTCTTTGATACCGATAAACGTGCGCAGACGAAGGTTTTTTATACGAATAATAGCGTCAGGTTGTGACATTGCAGGCGTCCTCCATGGTTGAACCTTTGCATGATACACGAGAACCCGGCCGCGTTATTCGCTCTGACTCTCAGGCTTCTGCTAAGGCCGCAGTCTTGCGCGTTCTGTTGCCGGGCTCAGTATGAGTTTTCATCAGGTGACAGTATGCGAAAGACTCTATATTTTGAGAGAAAGCCCAAAGAACGAAGAGGACATTATGAGCAAACCCGAGATTACGCTTTGGTCAGACGCTAACTTTTTCTCTCCTTACGTCTTATCCGTTTATGTTGCCTTGCAGGAGAAAGGACTGCCTTTTACCCTCAAAACCGTTGACCTGAGCAGCGGCGAGCATTTGCAGCCCTCATGGCAGGGCTACGCGTTAACGCGCCGCGTCCCGGTGCTGGAAATCGATGGCTTCGAGCTTAGCGAGTCGTCGGCGATTACCGAGTATCTGGAAGATCGCTTTGCGCCGCCGCAGTGGGAGCGCATCTACCCGCACGATCTGCAAAAACGCGCCCGCGCGCGCCAGATTCAGGCGTGGTTACGCAGTGATTTAATGCCCATTCGCGAGGAACGTTCGACGGATGTGGTCTTTGCGGCGGCCAGGAAAGGCCCGTTAAGCGAAGCGGGGAAAGAGAGCGCGGCAAAACTGGTGACGACGGCCAGTGGTTTGCTCGCTCACGGTAAGCCGAATTTATTTGGCGAATGGTGTATTGCGGATACCGATTTGGCGCTCATGCTTAACCGCCTCGTACTGAACGGCGACGAGATTCCTGAGGCACTGGCGGAATATGCAGCATTCCAGTGGCAGCGCGCCTCCGTTCAACGTTTTATTGCGCTTTCCGCAAAGCGTTACGGCTGATAATCCGCGTATAATCCAGTATCATAGAACGGTTTTTTATGACGAGGAGTGAGTGATGAAACTGATGTTTGCATCGGACATTCATGGTTCGTTACCTGCGACAGAGCGCGTACTTGAACGGTTTGCGCAAAGTGGCGCGCAATGGCTGGTGATACTGGGTGATGTGCTTTATCACGGGCCGCGTAACGCGCTGCCGGAAGGCTACGCACCGGCGCAGGTGGCAGAACGCCTGAACGAGCAGGCGGCGCGTATTATTGCGGTACGGGGAAACTGTGACAGCGAAGTGGATCAGATGCTGCTCCACTTCCCGATAACCGCGCCGTGGCAGCAAGTGCTGCTGGAAAACCGGCGCATCTTCCTGACCCACGGACACCTGTTCGGGGCGGATAATGTACCCGCGTTAAATGCGGGCGACGTTCTTGCTTATGGGCATACTCATCTGCCGGTCGCTGAAAAACGCGGCGAGCTGTATCACTTTAATCCAGGCTCAGTCAGCATCCCGAAAGGTGGGTTTGCAGCAAGCTACGGCATTCTGGATGATAATGTTTTGAGCGTAATCGCACTCAATGATCAAAGTATCATTGCGCAGGTCGCGATTAATCCGTAATTTACCCCACAATTGTAAATGCGCCGTAAGAGCGCCAGAAAAAGAAGGTTTCCTGATGGTGGAACAGCGTCGTTTGGCAAGTACTGAATGGGTGGATATTGTGAATGAAGAGAACGAAGTCATTGCGCAATCCAGCCGGGAGCAAATGCGAGCGCAGCGCTTACGTCATCGTGCAACGTATATCGTCGTGCATGATGGTATGGGCAAAATTCTGGTTCAACGCCGTACTGAGACAAAAGACTTTTTGCCCGGCATGTTAGATGCCACCGCAGGTGGAGTGGTGCAGGCCGATGAGCAACTGCTGGAGTCTGCACGACGTGAAGCGGAAGAAGAACTGGGTATCGCAGGCGTGCCGTTTGCTGAGCACGGTCAGTTCTATTTTGAAGATGATAATTGCCGTGTCTGGGGCGGGTTATTTAGCTGCGTTTCTCATGGGCCATTCGCGCTTCAGGAAGAAGAGGTCAGCGAAGTCTGCTGGCTGACGCCGGAAGAAATTACGGCGCGTTGCGATGAGTTCACCCCGGACTCATTGAAAGCGCTGGCGTTGTGGATGACCCGCAATGCCAACAATGAATCGGCAAAGCAAGAGAAGCAAGAAGAGACGGAATAAGGTCTCTAACAGCTATCCCGCAGGCATAAACTGGAGGCGATCTGTTTCCGATCGCTCCAGTTGCCATCCTTCAGACGTTCCAGCAGCGCGCGTCCGGCTTCAAGGCCTATCTTACGATGCGGTACGGCCATTGTCGTTAACGGCGGCTGACAAACCCGGCTCACATCGCTGTCGCCGAATCCTACCACCGCCAGATCGTCAGGGACTTTGATCCGTCTGCGCTGACACTCATATAATGCACCGCAAGCCAGCTCATCGGATACGCACACCAGCGCGTCCAGCTCGGGCCACGCCAGAATAAATTCGGGAAGCTGCGAAGCGCCGGTGGAAAAGTTTGGCGGCAGGGCGGCGTTAATCACTCGATTGGGCGACATATGGTGGCGCAACATCGCCTTGTACCAGCCCTGCAAATGCTGTTGAAAGATCCACTGCTCCTGATTGGCGCAAAGCAGGCCAATATTCTGATAACCGCGCTGGATGAGCATTTCGGTCAGTTCGTACATTGCCGCGACGTTATCGATACCGATATTCATATCGATCGGATCGGTACGAATGGCGCCAATTTCCATCACCGGAATCGACGCGTTTTTTAACCAGTGACGCACCGTGTCGCTGTGCTCGACGCTGAGTAAGATGGCGGCGGCGATGTTGGAGGCCAGCAGCGTCTCCAGCAGTTTCTCTTCCTGTTCGAGATGGTGAAGGGACTCCGCCAGCATAATCTGGTATCCCGCAGGCTGTAAAACTTGCTGAAGTCCGGCAAACATTTCTGAACAACCGGCTTCCGTGAGGTTCGGGACGACCATCGCGATGGTCCGTGACGAGGCGGAAGCCAGCGCGCTTGCGGCAAGATTGGGCATGTAACCGAGTTCATTCACTGCGGCTTCGATTTTTTCCCGGAGTTTATCGGAAACTTGCTCAGGCGTGCGTAACGCACGGGACACGGTCATGGTGCCGACACCGGCAAGCTGAGCAACATCGGCGATGGTCACCTTACCAGTACTACGCCGTTTTCGAGTTATAGACATACAGATTCCTGCGCAATTACAACGTATTGAGATGTTTTTTTATTGTCATTCATCGCTTCACGGGAATAGCAGTATACGCCTTAAATCCGGTTTAAGGCTGTGATTTCACGCGTTGATTGTATTTTGATAGCGCTATCACATATCTGACTGATAACTTTTGATAGCGCTATCTTTGTGAATATGATCACAGATAAGGTTTCAGCGCTTGAATAAAGTTTGCTCATATCTGGCAATCACGCGAGGAGGATATGTGCTCAATCACTGGCTAACTGATGCAACCATCATGCGGCAGGCGAGAGTGGAAAACTGGCCGCAGGCGCTGGAAATATGCGCCAGACCGTTGCTGGATGCTGGCGTTATCACACCTGAATATGTGACGGCGATTGTTGAGCAGCATCATAAGCTGGGCGCGTATTACGTTCTGGCGCCGGGTCTGGCGATGCCGCATGCGCGACCGGAAGAGGGAGCAAAGGGATTAGGCTTGTCGTTGTTAAAGCTGGAGCAGGGTGTCTCATTTGGGGCGGGCGAGTTCGATCCGGTGGATATCATCGTGATGCTCGCGGCACCCGACAAACACAGCCATATTGAAATGATTTCGGCGCTGGCAGAGTTATTTTCCAGCGATGACGATATGGATAAATTACATCAGGCGAAGTCGCTGGAGGAAATAAAAACAATAATCGCACGTTTCTAATTTAATTACGCATTCCGAATTACCTGACACATTACGCGCCTGCGTGATGCGGGCGTACTCTACTTAAAAGAAGGTGATGATAATGAAAATTATGGCTATTTGCGGTTCTGGCCTGGGCAGTAGTTTTATGGTCGAAATGAATATTAAAAAAGTGCTCAGGAAGCTTGAAATTGATGCCGATGTTGAGCATTCCGACCTCTCCTCGGCGACGCCTGGCGCTGCGGATCTGTTTGTCATGGCGAAAGATATTGCCGCCAGCGCCAGCGTGCCGGAAAGTCAGCTGGTGGTGATTAATAACATTATCGATATTAATGAACTTGAAGCGCAGCTGCGCGCCTGGTTCGCCAAACAATAACCTTATTGCAAGCGAGGCGGATATGTTTATCCTTGAAACGCTGAATTTTGTTGTTGATATCTTAAAAGTGCCCTCGGTGCTGGTGGGGTTAATTGCCTTAATTGGCCTTGTCGCGCAGAAAAAAGCGTTTTCCGATGTGGTGAAAGGCACGATTAAAACTATTTTAGGTTTTATTGTACTGGGCGGCGGCGCAACGGTACTGGTCGGGTCTTTAAATCCACTCGGCGGAATGTTTGAACATGCGTTTAATATCCAGGGGATTATTCCAAATAACGAAGCGATTGTTTCCATCGCTCTGGAAAAATACGGGGCGTCTACGGCGCTGATCATGGCCTTTGGCATGGTGGCAAATATTGTGGTCGCCCGTTTTACCCGTCTGAAATACATCTTTCTGACAGGACACCATACGTTTTATATGGCCTGTATGATCGGTGTAATCCTGACGGTTGCCGGTTTTGACGGCGTTGGTCTCGTCTTTACCGGATCGCTGATTCTGGGGCTGGTGATGGCCTTTTTCCCGGCGCTGGCGCAGCGCTATATTAAGCGTATCACCGGCACTGATGATATCGCGTTTGGTCACTTCGGCACGCTGGGTTATGTGCTGTCCGGCTGGATCGGCAGCCTTTGTGGTAAAGGTTCCCGCTCTACCGAAGAGATGAACCTGCCTAAAAACTTAAGCTTCCTGCGCGACAGTTCGATCTCTATCTCTCTGACCATGATGATTATCTATCTGATCATGGCGGTGAGCGCAGGGCGTGAATATGTCGAGAGCACCTTCAGCGGCGGTCAGAACTACCTGGTCTACGCCATCATTATGGCGATCACCTTTGCGGCGGGTGTGTTCATCATCCTACAGGGCGTACGTCTGATTCTGGCGGAAATCGTACCGGCCTTTACCGGATTCTCAGAAAAACTGGTGCCGAACGCCCGCCCGGCGCTGGACTGCCCGGTCGTCTATCCGTATGCGCCTAACGCGGTGCTGATTGGCTTCCTGTTTAGCTTCCTCGGCGGCCTGGTCGGTCTGTTCCTGCTCGGACAGATGAAGCTGGTGCTGATCCTGCCGGGCGTGGTGCCGCACTTCTTTACCGGTGCGACGGCTGGCGTATTTGGTAATGCCACCGGCGGGCGTCGCGGCGCGATGATCGGCGCATTTGCCAACGGTCTGTTGATTACTTTCCTGCCCGTTCTGCTGCTGCCCGTGCTGGGGGCGATCGGCTTTGCGAATACGACTTTCTCAGACGCTGATTTCGGCGCTGTGGGGATTGTGCTGGGCAATCTGGCGCGCTACCTGTCGCCGCTTGCCATCACAGGGCTTGTTGTAGCGTTGTTCGTGCTGCTGGTGGCGTACAACGTGTTTGCGAAAAACAAATCTGCGGGGGGTAACACGCAGGAGAATACCGGAGCCAAATTATGAATGTGAATGAAGTTACTCAACTGGCGCGCGATATTCGCGTTGCCACTCTTAAGTCATTGACGCAGCTTGGCTTTGGCCACTACGGTGGCAGCATGTCGGTAGTGGAGACGCTGGCGGTGCTGTACGGCGCGGTGATGAAGATTGACCCGGCCGACCCCGACTGGCCGGAGCGCGATTACTTTGTGCTGTCTAAAGGTCATGCTGGCCCGGCGCTCTACAGCACGCTGGCGATTAAAGGTTACTTTCCGACAGAAGAACTGAACACGCTTAACCAGAACGGCACCCGTTTGCCGAGCCATCCAGACAGGTTAAAAACGCGCGGCGTGGATGCGACGACCGGTTCACTGGGGCAGGGGATCTCGATTGCCGGGGGGATGGCGCTGTCGCACAAACTTGCCGGGCGCCCGAATCGGGTATTTTGTATCGTCGGCGACGGCGAGCTGAACGAAGGGCAGTGCTGGGAAGCGTTTCAGTTTATCGCCCATCATCGCCTGAACAACCTGACGGTGTTTATCGACTGGAACAAGCAGCAGCTGGACGGCGAACTGGATGAGATTATTTGCCCGTTCGATCTGGAAGGGAAATTCCGCGCTTTCGGTTTTGATGTTGTCACCGTGAAAGGCGATGACATTGCCCGGCTGCTGGAGGTCGTTCAGCCGGTTCCGGCGGCGGATGCCCGTCCGCGCGTGGTGATCCTCGACAGTATTAAAGGACAGGGCGTGCCCTACCTGGAGCAATTAAGCAACTCCCACCACCTGCGTCTGACCGATGAGATGAAAAAGGCGCTTAACGAGACGATTCGCCAACTGGAGGCCGCGCATGATTAAGGTTGCACCCGCGGGACAAAAAGAGAGCATGGAAATGCGTAAAGTGTACGCCGGATTTGTGGCGGAGCAGATAGAGGCCGGAAGCCAGATTATCGCACTTGAAGCGGATCTCATGAGTTCTATGGCGATGGATGGTGTTGCGAGGGATTATCCTCAGCATGTGATCAACTGCGGCATCATGGAAGCCAATGTGATCGGCACTGCGGCAGGGCTATCGCTCACCGGACGCAAACCGTTTGTCCATACCTTCACCGCCTTTGCCAGCCGTCGCTGTTTTGATCAGCTGTTTATGTCGCTCGATTACCAGCGCAACAACGTCAAGGTGATCGCGTCGGATGCCGGCGTGACTGCCTGCCATAACGGCGGTACCCATATGTCTTTTGAAGATATGGGCATTGTGCGCGGGCTGGCGCATTCGGTTGTGCTGGAAGTGACCGATGCCGTCATGTTTAAGGATATTTTGCGCCAGCTTATCGATCTTGAGGGTTTTTACTGGGTTCGAACTATCCGCAAACAGGCCCCGAGCATTTATGCGCCGGGATCGACGTTCACCATCGGTAAAGGGAATGTTCTGCGTGAAGGCAGTGATATCACGCTGATTGCCAACGGCATTATGGTTGCCGAGGCGCTGGAGGCGGCGCGCCAGCTGGAGCAGGATGGCGTGAACGCGGCGGTTATCGATATGTTTACCCTCAAGCCTATCGACCGCATGCTGGTGAAAAATTACGCGGAGAAAACCGGGCGAATCGTCACCTGTGAAAACCACAGCATTCATAATGGACTTGGGTCGGCCGTGGCTGAAGTGCTGGTTGAAACGTGCCCGGTGCCCATGCTCCGCGTCGGCGTTAAAGAGCGTTATGGTCAGGTCGGGACGCAGGATTTCTTGCAGAAGGAGTATGGTTTGACCGCAGAGGCCATTGTGGAAGCGGCGAAAACGCTGCTGTAATAACGATGTATTGTTGCCGGATGGCGCTACTGCTTATCCGGCCTACAATAACCTGACTCGTAGGCCGGATAAGACGCACTAGTTAACGTTATGGTCAGGTCGGGACGCAGGATTTCTTGCAGAAGGAGTATGGTTTGACCGCAGAAGCCATTGTGGAAGCGGCGAAAACGCTGCTGTAATAATGATGTGTTGTTGCCGGATGGCGCTACCGCTTATCCGGCCTACAATAACCTGACTCGTAGGCCGGATAAGACGCGCCAGCGTCGCCATCCGGCATTTTTGATCAATGGTATCCCATCAACTGCGCGCCGATAACCACCACGCTGGACATGATAAACAGCAACCCCAGCAGCGTCGCGCCAACCTTCAGCCAGTTGCGAAAATCGACCCGGCACACGCCTAATGTCGCCATTAACGATGCGGACGTTGGATAGATGATGTGACTGAAGCCATCGCCAAACTGGAAGGCCAGTACCGTAACCTGACGGTTTACGCCTACCAGATCGCCTAACGGAGCCAGAAGCGGCATCGTTAACGCTGCCTGACCGGAACCGGAGGTAACAAAGAAATTGAATACGGCCTGAAACAGCAGCATAAACCATGCGGCGACAGCGTTGTTCAGACCGCTAATACCGTGAGCAATACTGTTCAACAGGGTATTTAACACGCTGGCGTCGCCCGCCTCGCCGTTGCCCACGAGCAATAAAATACCTTTGGCGAAGCCGACCAACAGAGCCGGGGCAATCATCATTCTGGCGCCTTCGGTGAACGAGGAGGCCATGATGTTCACCGTCATACCGTTGAGGCGGAAAATAACCCCAATGATGCCGATGACCACGCCCATCGTGAAGAACTGGCTGGCAATCTCAGGAATAAACCACGCGTGAACAATCACTCCCCAGATAACCCAAATCATCACTCCGGTCAGCACAATCAGCACCAGCCAGTCGCCAGCGGTGAAAGGACGTTGGGCGATTTCGTCCTGCTTCTCACGAAAATAGCGATCGGATTCATGGACGCGCGACAGATGGGGATTCTTTTTCACCCGCGCGGCATAGGTCAGGGTAAAAAGAAGACCAATCAGCGTGGAAACGAACCACACAACAATGCGCAAGCCTGAGCCGGAAAGGACCGGTACGCCCGCAATCCCCTGCGCGACCACGACGCAAAACGGGTTCATCCATGAACTGGCAAAACCAATCTGGGTGGCGATATAGGTGACCAGTACGGTGGTAATGCTGTCATAGCCCAGGCGCACCATCAGCGGCGCGATAATAATCGCAAAGGCGACGGCCTCTTCCCCCATGCCAAAAACCGCGCCGCCCAGTGAGAAGAGGATGAACAGCACCGGGATAAACAACACCTCATTGCCGCGCGTATGGCGTATCAGCGCCAGAATACCGTTATCAATGGTGCCTGTACGCATGACGATGCCGAACGCGCCGCCGATCACCAGCATAAACATGATGATGCCGACGGCCGTGCCGAATTTAGAACCGGAGGTTAATCCTTCGAACGGGAAATTCATTAAGCCGGGTCTTTCATCGCCGGTTGTAAAGAGTTGGACGTGGTGATACTGCGCTTCACCGGCTTCGTTGGTGAGAATACGAAAAGAGTGGGGATCGACCACTTTGCGGGTTTTCGTCTGCCCGTCAACCTGATACTGCACCTCCTGGCTGTCGAACATTCCGACGGGAACAACCCAGGTGGCAAGACTGGTCAGAATGGCGACGAAAAAAATAATCACCAGCGTATCGGGCATCGCCCATTTTTTGGCAGGCCGCGATTGCGATTCTGTTACTGCGGACATAACACACTATCCCTGTTGCAAGGCAAAGAGATAATTATGCGAACAGAGGAATAGTTATTCATTGATACAGCGCAGCTAAGCAGGAAAATAGGATTTCGTTCATGCCGGTTCGGCGGGCATAAAAAATCTGGAAATAATCGCTATTTCCAGACCTTAGGTATGAAGTGCTGGCCGGATAAGGACGCCTTAGCGTCGCTATCCGGCACACAAAGCAGATTACTGCTGTTGCTGTGAAGACTGAATCGCGGTCAGGGCGATGGTGTAGACGATATCATCTACCAGCGCGCCACGGGACAGGTCGTTCACCGGCTTGCGCATACCCTGTAGCATCGGCCCGATGGAGATCAGGTCGGCAGAACGCTGTACCGCTTTGTAGGTGGTGTTACCGGTGTTCAGATCCGGGAAGATGAACACGGTCGCGCGACCTGCAACCGGAGAGTTCGGCGCTTTGGATTTCGCAACATCAGCCATGACTGCGGCGTCGTATTGCAGCGGGCCGTCGATCATCAGGTCAGGGCGTTTTTCCTGCGCCAGACGGGTCGCTTCACGCACTTTCTCTACGTCGCTGCCTGCGCCAGAGGTGCCGGTGGAGTAGGAGAGCATCGCAACGCGCGGTTCGATACCGAAGGCAATTGCGGATTCCGCAGACTGGATGGCGATTTCAGCCAGCTGTTCTGCCGTCGGGTCCGGGTTGATCGCGCAGTCGCCGTAAACATAAACCTGTTCCGGCAGCAGCATGAAGAATACGGAAGAGACCAGAGAGCTGCCTGGCGCTGTTTTGATCAGCTGTAGCGGCGGACGAATGGTGTTTGCCGTGGTGTGAACCGCACCGGAAACCAGACCGTCAACTTCATCCTGTTCCAGCATCAGCGTACCGAGAACCACGTTGTCTTCCAGCTGTTCGCGGGCGACGGTCTCGGTCATGCCTTTGCTCTTACGCAGCTCAACCAGACGAGCGACATAGCTTTCGCGAACCACTTCCGGGTCGACGATTTCAATGCCAGCGCCCAGTTCTACGCCCTGAGAGGCGGCAACGCGGTTGATCTCTTCCGGGTTACCCAGCAGGACGCAAGTCGCGATGCCACGTTCAGCACAGATGGCTGCCGCTTTAACGGTACGCGGTTCGTCGCCTTCCGGCAGAACGACGCGTTTACCGGCTTTACGCGCCAGCTCGGTCAGCTGGTAGCGGAATGCAGGCGGAGACAGACGACGGCTGCGCTCAGAGGTCGCGGTCAGGGATTCAATCCAGTCAGCGTTGATGTAGTTAGCAACGTATTCCTGAACTTTTTCGATACGCTCATGGTCATCAACCGGAACTTCCAGGTTGAAGCTCTGTAGACTCAGAGAGGTCTGCCAGGTGTTGGTATTCACCATGAATACCGGCAGGCCGGTTGCGAAAGCACGTTCGCACAGTTTAGAGATGCGCGCGTCCATTTCGTAGCCGCCGGTCAGCAGCAGAGCGCCGATTTCTACGCCGTTCATTGCCGCCAGGCAAGCCGCAACCAGTACGTCAGGACGGTCAGCAGAAGTCACCAGCAGAGAACCTGCACGGAAGTGCTCCAGCATGTGCGGAATGCTGCGTGCGCAGAACGTGACAGACTTCACGCGACGGGTGTTGATATCGCCTTCGTTCACAACGGTAGCGTTCAGGTGACGCGCCATGTCGATTGCACGGGTTGCAATCAGATCGAAGCTCCACGGCACCGCGCCCAGAACCGGCAGCGGGCTGGATTCCTGGAGTTTAGCCGGATCGACTTTCACCACTTTCGCTTTGGAAGAGTCGTCGAAAATCTCAGACAGATCCGGGCGGGTACGGCCCTGCTCATCAACCGGTGCGTTCAGTTTGTTAACAATAACGCCGGTGATGTTGGTGTTTTTCGCGCCGCCGAAGCTGCTGCGAGTCAGTTCGATACGCTCATTCAGCTGTTCCGGGGTGTCGGTGCCCTGAGACATCACGAAGACGATTTCCGCATTCAGCGTTTTCGCGATTTCGTAGTTCAGAGACTGAGCGAACTGGTGTTTACGCGTCGGAACCAGGCCTTCAACCAGCACCACTTCCGCATCTTTGGTGTTCGCGTGATAGTTCGCGATGATCTCTTCCATCAGCACATCTTTCTGATTGCTGGACAGCAGAGATTCAACGTGGCTCATCTTCAGCGGTTCAGCCGCCGGGACAGACGAGTTTGCACGAACGATAGCGGTAGTCTGGTCTGGCGCATTGCCACCCGCGCGCGGTTGGGCGATTGGCTTAAAGACGCTCAGACGAACGCCTTTGCGTTCCATAGCACGGATGACGCCAAGGCTGACGCTGGTCAGGCCGACGCTGGTTCCGGTAGGGATCAGCATAATAATACGGGACACGGTTTATCCTCTTTCGTTACCGCCGGTTTCAGGCGGGTTACAAAACAGCACCGCCAGCTAGGCTGGCGGTGTAAAATCAGGCAGTCAGACGGCTCGCGTCTTGCGCGATAACCAGTTCTTCGTTGGTTGGGATAACCACCGCAGGACGGGTACCTTCTTTGTTGATGAAACCAGATTTGCCGAAACGGGCAGCCAGGTTACGTTCGTGATCGACTTCAAAGCCCAGCACGCCCAGTTTACCCAGAGACAGCTCACGCACCATCGCCGCGTTTTCACCGATACCGCCAGTGAAGACCACTGCGTCCAGACGACCTTCCATCAGCGCGGTGTAAGAGCCGATGTATTTCGCCAGACGGTGGCAGTATACGTCCATCGCACGTTTCGCATCTTCTTTAGCGGTGTAGTTGTCTTCAACATAACGGCAGTCGCTGGTGACTTCGGTCAGACCCAACAGACCTGATTCTTTGGTCAGCATTTTGTTGATCTGATCGATGTTCATGCCCAGGTTGTCATGCAGGAAGAAGATGATTGCCGGGTCGATGTCACCGGTACGGGTGCCCATCACCAGACCTTCCAGCGGGGTCAGACCCATAGAGGTGTCAACGCACTGGCCGTTGCGGATTGCAGAAACGGAACCACCGTTGCCCAGATGGCAGGTGATGATGTTCAGTTCTTCAACCGGCTTGTTCAGCATTTTTGCGGCTTCCTGAGTCACATAGTAGTGGCTGGTGCCGTGGAAACCGTAACGACGTACGCCGTGTTCTTTGTACAGGCTGTACGGCAGGGCATACAGGTAAGACTCTTCCGGCATGGTTTGATGGAACGCGGTGTCGAACACTGCAACGTTCTTTTCTTTCAGTTCCGGGAAGGATTTCAGCGCTTCAGTAATCCCGATCAGGTGAGCCGGGTTGTGCAGCGGAGCGAACGGCGCAGCGTCTTTGATGCCCTGGATAACGGAGTCATCAATGACCACGGAGCTGGTATACTTCTCGCCGCCGTGTACGATACGGTGACCAATTGCGGTCAACTGCGCAGACAGTTCTGGTTTTTGTGCCAGAATAGTATTAACAATAAAGTTCAGCGCTTCACTGTGAGCGGCGCCTGCACCTAAAGCCGCTTCTTGTTTATTGCCGTCCATTTTCCATTTGATACGTGCTTCAGGAAGATGGAAACATTCGGCTAAACCAGAAAGGTATTCTTCACCGTTCGCTGCATCGATGATTGCAAATTTCAGTGAGGAGCTACCGCAGTTCAGAACCAGTACTAACTTACTCGACATGGAAGTACCTATTTATGATACGTGGCTAAAAAAACGTCAGTGAGCCATAGAGCGTAACGCATGATGACGCTGACGTTTATGATTAACATCATGCGCAATAATCTTTTTCGGCATGATGGAAGAAATACCTTTGAGTCTATGCCATTTTGCGTATTTTTCAGCCAATGGCATACTATATGTAAATTTGACGACTCAATGATTTTGGACTACTGGCCTTAGAGGCCGACACAGGATACCTGATAGTGGGTATCAATGACAAAATGTTTTGAACGATGTCCCTTGCAGTTGTTGTTTTGCACAAATTTTTGAATTTTTATATGTGAAGTTGAGGTAAAGCCATGTCGACACCGGATAATCGCTCCGTGAATTTTTTTAGTTTGTTTCGCCGGGGGCAGCACTACGCAAAGACGTGGCCGATGGAAAAGCGCCTTGCGCCGGTCTTTGTTGAGAACCGCGTGATTCGTATGACGCGTTACGCCATTCGCTTTATGCCGCCGATCGCGGTGTTTACGCTGTGCTGGCAAATCGCGCTGGGCGGTCAGTTAGGCCCGGCGGTTGCCACAGCTCTGTTTGCGCTCAGTTTACCGATGCAAGGCATGTGGTGGCTGGGAAAACGCTCCGTTACGCCACTCCCGCCTTCCATCCTGAACTGGTTCTATGAGGTTCGGGGAAAATTGCAGGAAGCCGGGCAGGCGTTGTCGCCAGTAGAAGGCAAGCCGGATTACCAGGCATTAGCTGACACGCTTAAGCGCGCCTTCAAACAACTGGATAAAACTTTCCTTGATGATTTGTAATTGACCCCTGATTACGCATATAAAAGAAGGCATACCAATGCCTTCTTTTTTTGACCGCAGTAGAGTGATACAGGAGTCCCAAAATGGAAATGACCAACGCTCAACGTCTGATTTTGTCTAACCAGTACAAAATGATGACCATGCTCGACCCGACCAACGCCGAGCGTTATCGCCGTCTGCAAACGATCATTGAACGCGGCTACGGCTTGCAGATGCGTGAGCTGGATCGTGAGTTTGGCGAACTGAAGGAAGAAACCTGCCGCACGATTATCGATATCATGGAGATGTATCACGCCTTACATGTGTCCTGGACTAACCTGAAAGACGCGCAGACCATTGACGAGCGTCGTGTGACGTTCCTCGGGTTTGATGCCGCAACCGAAGCGCGTTATCTGGGCTACGTTCGCTTTATGGTGAACGTGGAAGGGCGCTATACCCACTTTGATGCCGGTACGCATGGCTTTAATGCCCAGACGCCGATGTGGGAAAAATACCAGCGTATGCTGAATGTCTGGCACTCCTGCCCGCGCCAGTATCACCTGAGCTCGAACGAAATTAATCAGATTATCAATGCCTGAGGGGGTGAGCGTGCAGTGCAAAGGCTTTCTGTTTGATCTGGATGGAACGTTGGTTGACTCCTTACCCGTTGTAGAGCGGACATGGTGCAACTGGGCCGATCGTTTTGGCCTCACGCATGATGAAGTGCTGAGCTTTATTCATGGCAAGCAGGCTATCACTTCTCTGCGACACTTCATGGCGGGAAAGCCGGAAGAGGAGATCGCCGCAGAGTTTACCCGTCTGGAACAGATAGAAGCGACGGATACGGCAGGGATTGTGGCGTTGCCGGGCGCGGTCGAATTGCTGAACCATCTCAATAAAGCCGGTATCCCCTGGGCTATCGTTACCTCAGGCTCGATGCCGGTTGCGCGGGCGCGCCATCAGGCGGCCGGCCTTCCTGCGCCAGAGGTGTTTGTTACCGCTGAACGCGTGAAACGCGGCAAACCGGAACCGGATGCCTATCTGCTGGGCGCCCAACTGCTCGGCCTCTCGCCGCAGGAATGCGCGGTGGTGGAAGACGCGCCTGCCGGGATTCTCTCCGGGCTGGCCGCCGGGTGTCATGTCATTGCGGTCAATGCGCCTGAGGACACGCCCCGCATTGCGGACGTCGATTTTGCCCTGAGCAGCCTTGAGCACATTTCCGTGACCAAACAGCCCAACGGAAACGTGGTCGTTCTTAGAAATACCTGAACATGATTTAGCCCCGCATTGTTGGGGCTTTTTTATGGCAGAATCAGTCCATCCCTCTCATTTAACAAGGATATGTTGTGAACGGTGAATTGATATGGGTTCTCTCCTTACTGGCGATTGCCGTTATCTTGTTTGCGACGGGCAAAGTGCGCATGGACGCGATTGCTTTGCTGGTCATTGTCGCCTTTGTTCTGAGTGGAACATTGAGCATCTCAGAGGCCTTTTCCGGCTTCAGCGATCCTAACGTTGTTCTGATTGCCGCCTTGTTCATTATCGGCGACGGGCTGGTGCGTACCGGCGTCGCGACGGTCATGGGCGCCTGGCTGGTGAAAATGGCCGGTAGCAGCGAAGTCAAAATGCTGGTGCTGCTGATGATCACCGTTGCCGGGCTTGGCGCGTTTATGAGTTCAACCGGCGTGGTCGCGATTTTCATCCCGGTGGTGTTAAGCGTTTCTATGCGTATGCAGACCTCGCCTTCACGCCTGATGATGCCGCTCAGTTTTGCCGGTCTTATCAGCGGCATGATGACGCTGGTGGCGACGCCGCCCAACCTGGTGGTGAACAGTGAACTGCTGCGCGAAGGGCTGCACGGTTTTAGCTTCTTTAGCGTCACGCCGATTGGGCTGGTGGTGCTGTTCCTCGGCATTATCTACATGCTGGTGATGCGCTTTATGTTGAAAGGGGATGATGCGTCACAGCAGCGTGATGGCTGGAAGCGTCGCGCCTTTCGCGATTTAATCAAAGAGTACCGTCTGACCGGTCGCGCTCGTCGGCTTGCCATTCGCCCGGGTTCGCCGATGGTCGGCCAGCGTCTGGATGACCTTAAGCTGCGTGAGCGCTATGGCGCGAACGTGATCGGCGTTGAACGCTGGCGGCGCTTTCGGCGTGTTATTGTTAACGTCAATGGGGTGTCGGAATTTCGCGCCCGCGATGTGTTACTGATCGATATGTCTGCCGCAGAGGTGGATCTCCGGGAATTTTGCAGCGAGCAACTGCTGGAGCCGATGGTTTTACGCGGCGAGTATTTTTCCGATCAGGCGCTGGACGTGGGGATGGCGGAAATCTCCCTGATTCCCGAATCGGAACTGATTGGCAAATCGGTGCGCGAGATCGGTTTTCGTACGCGCTATGGCCTGAATGTCGTCGGTCTGAAGCGTGACGGCGTGGCAATCGAAGGGTCGCTTGCGGATGAAGCGCTGTTAATGGGCGACATTATTCTGGTGGTGGGAAACTGGAAGCTGATTGGTCAACTGGCGAAGCAGGGCCGTGACTTCGTGGTGCTGAATATGCCTGTGGAAGTGAGTGACGCCTCCCCGGCGCACAGCCAGGCGCCGCATGCGATCTTCTGTCTGGTGCTGATGGTTGCGCTGATGCTGACCGATGAGATCCCTAACCCGATCGCGGCAATCATTGCTTGCCTGCTGATGGGGAAATTCCGCTGTATTGATGCAGAAAGCTCCTACAAAGCGATTCACTGGCCGAGCATTATCCTGATTGTCGGGATGATGCCTTTTGCGCTGGCGTTGCAAAAGACCGGCGGCGTTGATCTGGTCGTTAAAGGATTGATGGATGTCGGCGGCGGCTATGGCCCTTATATGATGCTGGCATGTCTGTTTGTGCTGTGCGCCACCATCGGGCTGTTTATTTCCAATACCGCGACCGCCGTGCTGATGGCGCCGATAGCCCTTGCGGCAGCGAAGTCGATGGGGGTGTCACCGTATCCTTTCGCGATGGTGGTGGCAATGGCGGCGTCGGCGGCGTTCATGACGCCGGTCTCCTCGCCGGTAAACACGCTGGTTTTGGGGCCGGGGAACTACAGTTTTAGCGACTTTGTTAAGATTGGGGTGCCGTTTACGATAATCGTTATGGCGGTATGCGTGGTGATGATCCCGGTGCTGTTTCCGTTTTGATTTTTTGCCGGATGGCGCTATTCGCTTATCCGGCCTACAAATGTAGCAGTAGGCCGGATAAGACGTTTACGTCGCCATCCGGCAAAACGATTTATAGCGGCGAATCCTGGCTGATTTCATCCAGCGAGAGGTGAAAACTGGGCACAAACACCGCCATAAAATAGTCCATCTCTTCGCTGCGGCGCGACGCCAGGGTTTTTTCCAGTCGCGTTTTTGCCAGCAGGAATTCATTATTGCCCGCCGATAACTCTTCCAGACACTTCAGATAGGCGCAAAGCGCGTCGGCTTGCTTCACAACCGATTTCTCTTCTTCGCTGTAAGCATGCTCGTCGATCAGCGGTGCAAAAATATCGCGCAGTTCGTCAGGAACCATATCCACCAGTTTTTGTTGGGCAATTTTCTCAATCGCTTTGTATTCCTGCGCGATTTGCGAATTGAAGTATTTCACCGGAGTCGGGAGATCGCCGGTCAACACTTCAGAGGCATCGTGGTACATCGCCAGTAGCGCAATACGCTCGGCGTTGACCTGGCCGCCGAATTTGCGATTTTTGATAGCGGCAAGCGCGTGGGCGACCATCGCCACCTGCAAACTGTGTTCGGAGACGTTTTCGGTGCGCACGTTGCGCATCAATGGCCAGCGGTTAATCAGTTTCAGGCGGGAGAGGTGGGCAAAAAAATGGCTCTGCTTCATAGTGACCTTTTCATGATGACAACCTGAGGGGCATTGTGCGCAGAGAAGGCCATCGGATGCAAATACTCGTCTTTCTCACGTTGCATCCGACGGCCAGTTTACGGTTACAGCTGATGATACCCTGACAGGAAGCGCCCGAATTTACTCAGCGACATTTCAATGTCGTCAATACGAGGCAGCGTTACAATGCGGAAGTGATCCGGCCAGGGCCAGTTGAACGCGGTTCCCTGCACCAGCAGCACTTTTTCCTGCAACAGGAAGTCGAGCACCATCTTCTGGTCATCGTGGATGTTAAAGCGTTTCGCATCTATTTTCGGGAACATATACAGTGCGCCGCGCGGTTTCACGCAGGAAACGCCCGGAATATCGTTAATCAGCTCCCACGCACGGTTACGTTGTTCATACAAACGCCCGCCCGGCATGATGAATTCGCTAATACTCTGGTAGCCGCCCAGCGCCGTCTGGATCGCGTGCTGCGCCGGAACGTTGGCGCACAGACGCATTGACGCCAGCATCTCCAGCCCTTCAATGTAGCCTTTGGCGTGTTTTTTCGGCCCATTCAGCACCATCCAGCCCTGGCGGAATCCGGCGACGCGATAGGTTTTGGACAGCCCGTTGAACGTAATGGTCAGCAGATCCGGCGCCAGCGCGGCGATAGAATGATGCTCAGCGTCGTCGTAGAGGATCTTGTCGTAAATCTCATCGGCGAAAATGATCAGATTATGTTGACGGGCAATCTCAACGATCTCCATCAGCAACTCTTTGGAGTAAACCGCGCCGGTTGGGTTATTCGGGTTGATTATCACAATGCCACGGGTACGCGGCGTGATTTTGGCGCGGATGTCGTCGAGATCCGGGAACCAGTCAGAAGATTCATCGCAAAGATAGTGTACCGCTTTGCCGCTGGAGAGCGAGACTGCCGCTGTCCACAGCGGGTAATCCGGCGCGGGAACCAGCATTTCGTCCCCGCTGTTCAGCAACGCCTGCATTGCCTGCACGATCAATTCGGATACGCCGTTACCAATATAGATATCTTCTACGGTGACGTCGCGCATGCCGCGCGCCTGGTAATGCTGCATGATCGCTTTGCGTGCGGAATACAGACCCTTTGAATCGCAATACCCCTGCGCCGTTGGCAAATTGCGGATGACATCGACCAGGATCTCATCAGGCGCTTCAAAACCAAAAGGGGCGGGGTTGCCGATGTTCAGTTTCAGAACTTTATTGCCTTCTTCTTCCAGGCGTTTCGCTTCTTTCAGAACAGGGCCGCGGATGTCATAACAGACATTTTCTAGTTTGCTGGATTTTTCAATGGGGGACATGAATCTTGACCTTTTTAGCTGTTATCGCCACTCCCTGCCGTGGAAGTCAGCACGGAACAATGTACTCCCACAGCGGTGAGTTTTGAAGGGTCAGCAGTAGAAGATTTTGCTCAGGCTTAGTGTGGGATTGTGCTGTTAAGTCCTGCTTTAATGCCATTCTTGCAGTTTTTATTACTGCTTTTATTTATTTTATTGGTTTTTTGTTTTTGGTATCAGGCTTTTGTGTGGTTGTATGTTTTGTTAAAAAATAGTCTAAACTCAGGGAGGAAAGTGTTAGCGGCGTCAGCATAACTCAATTATCAGGAAAATACTGAATGCTTTTACGAAACTACTGTTATCGCCATGATCTGTAAACGTTAGGGTGTAAATCTATTGTTAAGTAGAATTAATGAGTAGTGGCGATCTTAATTAATTATTATTTAATATTTAAAAAGCACTTGCTGGTGAGATTAATAATACATAATTTTCTTAGTTAAGATAACATAATCACGCTTCAGATTATTCGTATTAAGGCTTATAAATATAGTGGTTTTGGGTTAAGATAAGCCCCAGGAAATGGTGCGCAGTCTGCGTTGTCTGCTAATTTTTATGACGAGCATCTATAACTAACTTGTTGCTCAGTAGGCTTTTTTTGTGTCGGTAAATGTCCGTTAACTTCTTTTACATTTACAAAATTACACGTTTATCCTTAGCAGAATTCCGTTGTTACCTAAAAAGGTATGCGTCTTCTCCTCGATATATCCCTGGTAATGACCTCTGGGATTATTCGAAAAGAAAGGAGAAGAGGTTGTTAGCAGCACCAAATACATTTTTACTTTCACTTGGTTACGCAAGTGAAACGGCGAGGGAAGCACATTACAAATGGAATTGTTTGTTTATGAACACACAGCATTAACCAGGTCAGCATGGTATGACCCGCCAGTAAGTGAAAAATTATGATAAATGCAAATCGTCCGATAATTAACCTCGACCTCGATCTGCTGAGAACGTTTGTTGCTGTTGCCGATCTGAACACGTTCGCCGCTGCGGCGGCGGCGGTATGTCGTACTCAGTCTGCGGTGAGCCAGCAAATGCAGCGTCTTGAGCAGCTTGTGGGTAAGGAGTTGTTCGCCCGTCATGGTCGTAACAAGCTGTTGACTGAACACGGTATTCAGCTTCTGGGTTACGCCAGAAAAATCCTGCGCTTTAATGATGAGGCGTGCTCATCATTGATGTTTAGCAATCTTCAGGGCGTATTAACAATTGGCGCTTCTGATGAATCCGCCGATACGATATTGCCTTTCTTGCTCAATCGGATCAGTTCGGTTTACCCGAAGCTTGCTCTGGATGTGAGGGTGAAACGTAACGCCTTTATGGTGGATATGCTGAAATCGCAGGAAGTGGATTTGATTGTCACTACGCACCGTCCGGGATCTTTCGAGTTCCTGAACCTGCGCACATCGCCGACACACTGGTATTGCGCGGCGGAATATGTGTTACAGAAGGGGGAACCGATCCCGCTGGTGTTGTTAGACGATCCCAGCCCGTTCCGCGATATCGTATTAGCGACGTTGAATGCGGCGAATATTCCCTGGCGCCTTGCCTATGTGGCCTCAACGTTAGCGGCGGTACGCGCGGCCGTAAAAGCCGGACTGGGAATCACCGCGCGACCGGTTGAGATGATGAGCCCGGATTTACGCGTGCTCGGCGCTGCGGATGGATTACCGCCGTTGCCAGACACGGAATACTTACTGTGTCGCGATCCATCAGGCCAGAACGAACTGGCGCAGGTTATCTATCAGGCGATGGACAGTTACCAAAACCCCTGGCAATACAGTCAGTTTACTCCCGAAGGAGGAGACGATTCGCTGATGGTTGAAGGTGACTTTGAGTAGCCAGTCACAAAAAAAACGTTATAAAATGTAAGTGTAAAAAAGGGCCGCTGATGCTGAAAAAACATCCAGCGGTTCTTTTTTTATACAATTTACCGGCGTTTCGGACGTAAATGCGGGAAAAAGCCTAAAAAATCAGTAAGTAGTCATTAACCTGTTAATTTGGATGAAAAATAGGCACTGACGGTCTGGTTTTGTTTCCATGTTAAAAAACTAGAGAAATTGTTGCTGTTTTTTATGGCGGATTAACAAAAGCGTGTCACAGATCAAGAAAATACTCCCATTTAGGGGGAGGCATCTGCGTAAAATCCTGTCAAAATAGGAGTGTATTATCTCATTTACTTCACAACGGACACGATTCAACAACATTAAATTCGGGCTGGTGATGCGATCGAAATCAGTCAAAATGGCATTAAATGTTAATGGTGTTGGGTCGATGTAAATTAATGTGAGGAAACTTTTGTTAAAGTTGACAAAAGGTTATAGAAAGGAGTAAAAAACCACATCAATTAGCTGTTTAATCATTTTCTACAGTGATTGTAAGGTTTTTTTTATTCCTCCCCATGAATCGATGTGGCGTTCATCTGCCGAAAAGAGCAGAGAATTTGGCGCTACTTTTGATGAGTAAGCAATGAGTATGTCAACATCCACTGAAATCATCGCTCATCACTGGGCATTCGCTATCTTTCTTATTATTGCCATTGGCCTGTGCTGCCTGATGCTCGTCGGCGGTTGGTTTTTAGGCGGTCGCGCACGCGCGAGGTCGAAAAACACCCCGTTTGAATCAGGTATCGACTCGGTCGGCTCCGCCCGCTTACGCCTGTCTGCCAAGTTTTACCTGGTAGCCATGTTCTTCGTTATCTTCGACGTTGAAGCGCTGTATCTGTTCGCATGGTCGACCTCTATCCGTGAAAGCGGTTGGGTAGGCTTTGTGGAAGCTGCAATTTTTATTTTTGTGTTACTGGCTGGTCTGGTTTATCTGGTGCGTATTGGCGCGCTGGACTGGACGCCCGCGCGTTCACGCCGCGAGCGTATGAACCCGGAAACGAACAGTATCGCTAATCGTCAACGCTAACCGCGAGGCATTAAGATGGATTATACGCTCACCCGCATAGATCCCAACGGTGAGAATGACCGTTACCCCCTGCAAAAACAGGAGATCGTAACCGACCCCCTGGAGCAAGAAATCAACAAAAGCGTGTACATGGGCAAGCTCGAACATGCGCTGCATGACATGGTTAACTGGGGTCGTAAGAATTCAATTTGGCCGTATAACTTCGGCCTTTCCTGCTGCTATGTCGAGATGGTGACCTCTTTTACCGCCGTGCATGACGTGGCGCGCTTCGGCGCGGAAGTACTGCGTGCTTCGCCGCGTCAGGCCGACCTGATGGTGGTAGCGGGAACATGCTTTACCAAGATGGCGCCTGTCATTCAGCGTTTGTATGACCAGATGCTGGAGCCGAAGTGGGTGATTTCCATGGGGGCATGCGCTAACTCTGGCGGTATGTACGATATTTATTCGGTTGTGCAGGGCGTTGATAAATTTATCCCGGTAGATGTGTATATCCCGGGCTGCCCGCCGCGCCCTGAAGCGTACATGCAGGCGCTGATGTTGTTGCAGGAATCTATTGGCAAAGAACGTCGTCCGCTCTCCTGGGTGGTTGGCGATCAGGGCGTTTATCGCGCCAATATGCAGTCAGAGCGCGAACGTAAACGCGGCGAACGCATTGCAGTAACGAATCTACGTACACCAGACGAGATTTAATTTGCGCCTGTCGGCAGCAGACTTCACTTCGCTTATCACTACATAAATAACGCGAAGCACTGCCGACTACCACGGACCATTTGCAATGGTGAACAATATGACCGACTTAACCGCGCAAGACGCTGTATGGCAAACCCGGGATCATCTGGATGACCCGGTCATTGGCGAACTGCGCAACCGTTTTGGGCCGGATGCCTTTACCGTTCAGGCGACCCGCACCGGGGTACCCGTTGTTTGGGTCAAGCGTGAACAATTACTGGAAGTTGGCGATTTCTTAAAGAAACTGCCGAAACCTTACGTCATGCTGTTTGACTTACACGGCATGGACGAGCGTCTGCGCACGCACCGCGACGGATTACCCGCTGCGGATTTTTCCGTTTTCTACCACCTGATCTCAATAGACCGCAATCGCGACATCATGCTCAAGGTGGCATTGTCTGAAAACGACCTGCATGTGCCGACGTTTACCAAACTCTTCCCGAACGCCAACTGGTACGAGCGTGAAACCTGGGAGATGTTTGGCATCACGTTTGACGGCCACCCGCACCTGACGCGTCTGCTGATGCCGCCGACCTGGGAAGGGCATCCGCTGCGTAAAGACTACCCGGCGCGCGCCACCGAATTCGATCCGTTTGAGCTGACCAAAGCCAAGCAGGATCTGGAGATGGAAGCGCTGACCTTCAAACCGGAAGACTGGGGGATGCAACGCGGCACCGAAAACGAGGACTTTATGTTCCTCAACCTCGGTCCGAACCACCCGTCCTCACACGGCGCATTCCGTATCGTACTTCAGCTTGACGGCGAAGAAATTGTCGACTGCGTGCCTGACATCGGCTACCACCACCGTGGCGCTGAGAAAATGGGCGAACGCCAGTCCTGGCACAGCTACATTCCGTATACCGACCGTATCGAATACCTCGGCGGCTGCGTCAACGAAATGCCGTACGTACTGGCGGTAGAGAAACTGGCGGGTATCACCGTACCGGATCGCGTAAACGTGATTCGCGTTATGCTCTCCGAACTGTTCCGCATTAACAGCCACCTGCTGTACATCTCGACGTTTATTCAGGACGTCGGCGCGATGACCCCGGTCTTCTTCGCCTTTACCGACCGTCAGAAAATTTACGATGTGGTGGAAGCGATCACCGGTTTCCGTATGCACCCGGCCTGGTTCCGTATCGGCGGCGTCGCGCACGACCTGCCGCGCGGCTGGGATCGCCTGCTGCGTGATTTCCTGGACTGGATGCCGAAGCGTCTGGACTCCTACGAGAAAGCGGCGCTGCGCAACACCATCCTGAAAGGGCGTTCTCAGGGCGTTGCCGCTTACGGCAAGAAAGAAGCGCTGGACTGGGGCTGTACAGGCGCCGCGCTGCGTGCGACCGGTATTGATTTCGACGTGCGTAAATCACGTCCGTACTCTGGCTACGAGAACTTTGACTTTGAAATCCCGGTTGGCGGCGGCGTGTCCGACTGCTATACCCGCGTGATGCTGAAAGTCGAAGAGCTGCGTCAGAGTCTGCGCATCCTTGAGCAGTGCCTCAATAACATGCCGGAAGGCCCGTTCAAAGCGGATCACCCGCTGACGACGCCGCCGCCGAAAGAGCGCACGCTGCAACATATCGAAACCCTGATCACCCACTTCCTGCAAGTGTCGTGGGGCCCGGTCATGCCTGCGAATGAATCCTTCCAGATGGTAGAGGCGACCAAGGGTATTAACAGTTACTACCTGACCAGCGATGGCAGCACCATGAGTTACCGTACTCGTATCCGTACCCCGAGCTATGCGCATTTGCAGCAGATTCCGGTGGCGGTGCGCGGCAGCCTGGTGTCTGACCTGATCGTTCATTTAGGTAGTATCGATTTTGTTATGTCAGATGTGGACCGCTAATTATGCACGAGAATCAACAACCACAAACCGAGGCTTTTGAGCTGAGTGCGGCAGAGCGTGAAGCCATTGAGCACGAGAAGCACCACTACGAAGACCCGCGTGCGGCGTCCATTGAAGCGCTGAAAATCGTACAGAAGCAGCGTGGCTGGGTGCCGGATGGCGCGATCTACGCGATCGCCGACGTGCTGGGTATTCCGGCGAGCGATGTCGAAGGCGTCGCTACATTCTACAGCCAGATCTTCCGCCAGCCGGTCGGTCGCCATGTGATCCGCTACTGTGACAGCGTGGTGTGCCATATCACCGGTTATCAGGGGATCCAGGCCGCGCTGGAGAAAAAACTCAATATCAAGCCGGGGCAGACGACCTTTGACGGTCGCTTTACGCTGCTGCCGACCTGTTGCCTGGGGAACTGCGACAAAGGGCCGAACATGATGATTGATGAGGATACTCACAGCCATCTGACCCCGGAAGCCATTCCCGAACTACTGGAGCGGTATAAATGAAAAACGTTATCCGTACTCCCGAAACGCATCCGCTGACCTGGCGTCTGCGCGATGACAAGCAGCCGGTATGGCTGGACGAATACCGTAGTAAAAACGGCTACGAAGGCGCGCGTAAAGCGCTGACCGGGCTGTCTCCTGACGAGATCGTCAATCAGGTGAAAGACGCTGGCCTGAAAGGGCGCGGCGGCGCGGGCTTCTCCACCGGTCTGAAGTGGAGCCTGATGCCGAAAGATGAATCCATGAACATCCGTTACCTGCTGTGTAACGCCGATGAAATGGAGCCGGGCACCTATAAAGACCGTCTGCTGATGGAGCAACTGCCGCACCTGCTGGTGGAAGGTATGTTGATCTCCGCCTTTGCCCTGAAAGCGTACCGTGGCTACATCTTCCTGCGTGGCGAATACATCGAAGCGGCTGTGCATCTGCGCCGCGCAATCGCGGAAGCGACCGAAGCCGGTCTGCTCGGCAAAAACATCATGGGCACCGGTTTCGACTTCGAACTGTTTGTCCACACCGGGGCAGGGCGTTACATCTGCGGTGAAGAAACCGCGCTGATTAACTCCCTCGAAGGTCGTCGCGCCAACCCGCGCTCTAAGCCGCCGTTCCCGGCAAGCTCCGGCGTATGGGGCAAGCCGACCTGCGTCAACAACGTGGAAACGCTGTGTAACGTCCCGGCGATCCTCGCGAACGGCGTGGAGTGGTATCAGAACATTTCGAAGAGCAAAGATGCGGGCACCAAGCTGATGGGCTTCTCCGGTCGCGTGAAAAATCCGGGACTGTGGGAACTGCCGTTCGGCACTACCGCGCGTGAGATCCTCGAAGATTACGCCGGTGGCATGCGCGATGGCCTGAAATTCAAAGCCTGGCAGCCAGGCGGCGCGGGAACTGACTTCCTGACCGAAGCGCACCTCGACCTGCCGATGGAATTTGAAAGCATCGGTAAAGCGGGCAGCCGTCTGGGTACGGCGCTGGCGATGGCCGTTGACCACGAAATTGGCATGGTGTCGCTGGTGCGTAACCTGGAAGAGTTTTTTGCGCGTGAATCGTGCGGCTGGTGTACGCCGTGCCGCGACGGTCTGCCGTGGAGTGTAAAAATTCTGCGTGCGCTGGAACGCGGCGAAGGCCAGCCTGGGGATATCGAGACACTTGAGCAACTGTGTCGTTTCCTCGGGCCGGGTAAAACCTTCTGTGCGCATGCGCCAGGCGCGGTCGAACCGTTGCAGAGCGCCATTAAATATTTCCGCGAAGAATTCGAAGCTGGCATCAAGCAGCCGTTCAGCAATACCCATGTGATTGGTGGTATACAGCCGAACCTGCTGAAAGAGCGCTGGTAATTGCGGGCTTACCCCTGCATCGCGATAAGTCATTCGATTAACGCTTAGTCCCTGACTAAGCCAACTGGAAGCATGCTGACTATGGCTACGATTCATGTAGACGGCAAAGAATATGAGGTCAACGGCGCAGACAACCTGCTACAGGCATGTCTGTCCCTCGGCCTTGATATTCCGTACTTTTGCTGGCACCCGGCGCTGGGTAGCGTCGGTGCTTGCCGCCAGTGTGCGGTGAAGCAATATCAAAACGCGGAAGATACGCGTGGTCGCCTGGTGATGTCTTGTATGACGCCTGCCACCGACGGCACCTTTATTTCTATTGATGACGAAGAAGCGAAACAGTTCCGCGAAAGCGTGGTGGAATGGTTAATGACCAACCACCCACACGATTGTCCGGTCTGTGAAGAGGGCGGTAACTGCCACCTTCAGGATATGACCGTGATGACGGGCCACAACTTCCGTCGTTACCGTTTCACTAAGCGTACTCACCGCAACCAGGATTTGGGGCCGTTCATCTCTCACGAAATGAACCGCTGCATCGCCTGCTACCGCTGCGTGCGTTACTACAAAGACTACGCAGACGGCGCGGATCTGGGCGTATATGGCGCGCATGACAACGTCTACTTCGGTCGTCCTGAAGACGGTACGCTTGAAAGCGAATTCTCCGGCAACCTGGTAGAAATCTGCCCGACCGGCGTATTCACCGACAAAACGCACTCCGAGCGTTATAACCGTAAGTGGGACATGCAGTTTGCGCCAAGCATCTGCCAGCAGTGCTCCATCGGTTGTAACACCAGCCCGGGCGAGCGCTACGGCGAACTGCGTCGTATCGAGAACCGTTACAACGGGACCGTTAACCACTACTTCCTCTGCGACCGTGGTCGTTTCGGTTATGGTTATGTGAACCTGAAAGACAGGCCTCGTCAGCCGATTCAGCGTCGTGGCGATGACCTGATCACCCTCAACGCCGAACAGGCGATGCAGGGCGCGGCGGATATTCTGCGTCAGTCGAAGAAAGTGATCGGCATCGGTTCTCCGCGCGCCAGCGTTGAGAGCAACTTCGCGCTGCGTGAACTGGTGGGCGCGGATAACTTCTATACCGGTATCGCTCAGGGCGAGCAGGAACGTCTGCAACTGGCGCTGAAAGTGCTGCGCGAAGGCGGCATTCATACTCCGGCGCTGCGTGACATCGAATCTTACGATGCGGTACTGGTGCTGGGCGAAGATATTACCCAGACCGGCGCGCGCGTTGCGCTGGCGGTTCGCCAGGCGGTGAAAGGCAAAGCACGTGAAATGGCGGCGGCCCAGAAAGTGGCCGACTGGCAGATTGCGGCCATCCTCAATATCGGCCAGCGCGCTAAGCATCCGCTGTTTGTGACCAACGTTGACAACACCCGTCTGGACGACATCGCGGCATGGACTTACCGTGCGCCGGTGGAAGATCAGGCGCGTTTAGGCTTTGCCATCGCTCATGCGCTGGACGACAGCGCACCGGTGGTCGACGGCATCAGCAGCGATTTGCAGAACAAAATCGACGTCATCGTTCAGGCGCTGGCAGGTGCGAAGAAACCACTGATTATCTCCGGCACCAACGCCGGTAGCGCGGAAGTGATTCAGGCGGCCGCCAACGTGGCGAAAGCGCTGAAAGGCCGTGGTTCGGATGTCGGCATCACCATGATTGCCCGCTCGGTCAACAGCATGGGGCTGGGCATGATGGGCGGCGGTTCGCTGGATGACGCGTTGACCGAACTGGAAACCGGTCGTGCCGACGCTGTCGTGGTGCTGGAAAACGATCTGCACCGTCATGCAAGCGCCGTTCGCGTAAATGCCGCGCTGGCAAAAGCGCCGCTGGTGATGGTGGTTGACCATCAGCGCACGGCAATTATGGAGAATGCGCATCTGGTGCTCTCCGCCGCAAGTTTTGCGGAAAGCGACGGTACGGTCATCAACAACGAAGGCCGCGCGCAGCGTTTCTTCCAGGTTTATGACCCGGCCTATTACGACAGCAACACCGTGATGCTGGAAAGCTGGCGCTGGCTGCACTCGCTGCACAGCACCGTGCAGAACCGCGAGGTGGACTGGACGCAACTGGACCACGTTATTGACGCCGCGATCGCCGCAATGCCGCAACTGGCGGGCATTAAAGATGCCGCGCCGGACGCGACCTTCCGCATTCGCGGGCAGAAACTGGCGCGTGAGCCGCACCGTTACAGCGGTCGTACCGCGATGCGCGCTAACATCAGCGTTCACGAGCCGCGTCAGCCGCAGGATAAAGACACCATGTTCGCCTTCTCAATGGAAGGGAACAACCAGCCGGGCGCGCCGCGTTCGCAGATTCCGTTTGCCTGGGCGCCAGGCTGGAACTCCCCACAGGCGTGGAACAAGTTCCAGGATGAAGTGGGCGGCAAACTGCGTCATGGCGATCCGGGCGTGCGTTTGATTGAAGCATCTGAAAACGGTCTTGATTACTTCACTACCGTTCCGGCCAGCTTCCAGGCACAGGATGGTCAGTGGCGTATCGCGCCGTACTATCACCTGTTTGGCAGTGACGAAATGTCGCAGCGCTCTCCGGTCTTCCAGAGCCGTATGCCGCAACCGTACATCAAACTCAACCCGGCTGATGCCGCGAAGTTGGGCGTGAATGCGGGAACGCGCGTTTCCTTCAGCTACGACGGCAATACGGTAACGCTGCCGGTTGAAATCGCTGAAGGCTTAACGGCAGGGCAGGTCGGATTGCCGATGGGTATGCCTGGCATCGCGCCGGTTCTGGCGGGCAGTCGTCTTGAGAATCTGCAGGAGGCGCAACAATGAGTTGGATTACACCGGATCTGATCGAGATCCTGCTGAGCATTCTCAAAGCGGTGGTGATCCTGCTGGTGGTGGTCACCTGCGGGGCATTCATGAGCTTTGGCGAACGTCGTCTGCTGGGTCTGTTCCAGAACCGTTATGGGCCAAACCGCGTTGGCTGGGGCGGTTCGCTCCAGCTGGTCGCGGACATGATCAAAATGTTCTTTAAAGAGGACTGGATCCCGAAATTCTCGGATCGCGTCATCTTTACCCTGGCGCCGATGATCGCTTTTACCTCGCTGCTGCTGGCGTTCGCTATCGTTCCGGTTAGCCCGACCTGGGTTGTCGCTGACCTGAACATCGGGATTCTGTTCTTCCTGATGATGGCGGGTCTGGCGGTGTATGCGGTGCTGTTCGCCGGTTGGTCGAGCAACAACAAATACTCGCTGCTGGGGGCGATGCGTGCATCAGCACAGACGCTCAGCTACGAAGTGTTCCTCGGGCTTTCCCTGATGGGCGTGGTGGCGCAGGCCGGTTCATTTAATATGACCGACATCGTCAACAACCAGGCTGATATCTGGAACGTTATTCCGCAGTTCTTTGGTTTTGTCACCTTTGCCATCGCGGGCGTGGCGGTGTGTCACCGTCATCCGTTTGACCAGCCGGAAGCCGAACAGGAACTGGCCGATGGTTACCACATTGAATATTCCGGTATGAAATTCGGTCTGTTCTTCGTGGGGGAATACATCGGTATCGTTACTATCTCCGCGCTGATGGTGACGCTGTTCTTCGGTGGCTGGCATGGCCCGTTCTTACCGCCATTCATCTGGTTCGCGCTGAAAACCGCGTTCTTTATGATGATGTTCATTTTGATTCGTGCGTCGTTACCGCGTCCTCGTTATGACCAGGTAATGTCCTTCGGCTGGAAAGTCTGCCTGCCGTTGACGCTCATCAACTTGCTGGTAACGGCGGCTGTCATTCTCTGGCAGGCGCAATAAGGGGCACAAAGACCATGACCTTAAAAGAATTGTTAGTAGGCTTCGGCACCCAGGTACGCAGTATCTGGATGATCGGCCTGCATGCGTTCGCGAAACGCGAAACGCAGATGTACCCGGAAGAGCCGGTCTATCTACCGCCTCGTTACCGTGGCCGTATCGTGCTGACGCGCGACCCGGACGGCGAGGAGCGTTGCGTTGCCTGTAACCTGTGTGCGGTAGCCTGCCCGGTAGGCTGTATCTCGCTGCAAAAAGCAGAGATGAAAGATGGTCGCTGGTATCCTGAGTTTTTCCGTATCAACTTCTCACGCTGCATTTTCTGCGGCCTGTGCGAAGAAGCCTGTCCGACGACGGCCATTCAGCTCACCCCCGATTTTGAAATGGGTGAGTACAAGCGCCAGGACCTGGTTTATGAGAAAGAGGATCTGCTGATCTCCGGTCCGGGCAAATACCCGGAATATAACTTCTACCGGATGGCAGGTATGGCAATCGACGGCAAAGATAAGGGCGAAGCAGAGAACGAAGCCAAGCCTATCGACGTCAAGAGCCTGTTACCGTAAGGAGAGGGGCAATGGAGTTCGCTTTTTATATCTGTGGCCTGATCGCCATTCTCGCAACCTTGCGAGTCATCACCCATACCAATCCGGTACACGCGCTGCTGTATCTGATTATTTCGCTGTTGGCGATTTCCGGGGTGTTTTTCTCGCTGGGTGCTTACTTTGCCGGTGCGCTGGAAATTATCGTTTATGCGGGCGCCATCATGGTGCTGTTCGTGTTCGTGGTCATGATGCTCAACCTCGGCGGTTCGGAAATCGAACAGGAACGCCAGTGGCTGAAACCGCAGGTGTGGATTGGCCCGGCGATTTTGTCGGCCATCATGCTGGTGGTGATCGTGTACGCCATTCTGGGCGTCAACGACCAGGGTATCGACGGTACGCCAATTAGCGCCAAAGCGGTCGGTATCTCGCTGTTTGGGCCTTACGTTCTGGCGGTCGAACTGGCCTCTATGCTGCTGCTGGCCGGTCTGGTTGTCGCCTTCCACGTCGGTCGCGAAGAGCGTGTGGGCGAAGTGCTGAGCAACCGTCCTGGTGACAGCGCGAAAAGAAAAACGGAGGAGCACGCATGATCCCCTTACAACATGGACTGATCCTCGCGGCGATTTTATTCGTGCTGGGCTTAACCGGTCTGGTTATCCGCCGCAATCTGCTGTTTATGCTGATTGGGCTGGAAATCATGATTAACGCCTCCGCGCTGGCCTTCGTGGTCGCCGGGAGCTACTGGGGCCAGACGGATGGTCAGGTGATGTACATTCTCGCCATCAGCCTTGCGGCTGCGGAGGCGAGTATTGGCCTGGCGCTGTTACTGCAACTTCATCGCCGTCGCCAGAACCTGAACATCGATTCAGTAAGTGAGATGCGTGGATGAACATGCTTGCCTTAACCATTATTCTGCCATTGATTGGCTTTGTATTACTGGCGTTCTCTCGCGGTCGCTGGTCGGAAAACCTCTCCGCGACTGTGGGCGTCGGCTCCATTGGCCTGGCGGCGCTGGTGACGGCGTTTGTCGGCGTTGACTTCTTCGCTAACGGCAAGCAGGCGTTCAGCCAGCCGCTGTGGACGTGGATGTCGGTGGGTGATTTCAACATCGGTTTCAACCTGGTGCTGGACGGCCTGTCGCTGACCATGCTCTCGGTAGTGACCGGCGTGGGTTTCCTGATCCACATGTTCGCCTCCTGGTATATGCGCGGTGAAGAGGGATACTCCCGCTTCTTCGCCTACACCAACCTGTTTATCGCCAGCATGGTTATTCTGGTGCTGTCCGATAACCTGCTGTTGATGTACCTCGGCTGGGAAGGCGTGGGTCTGTGCTCCTATCTGCTGATCGGTTTCTACTACACCGATCCGAAGAATGGCGCAGCGGCAATGAAAGCGTTTGTTGTGACCCGTGTGGGCGACGTGTTCCTCGCGTTTGCGCTGTTCATTCTGTACAACGAACTGGGCACCCTGAACTTCCGCGAAATGGTGGAACTGGCGCCAGCGCACTTCGCCGACGGCAACAACATGCTGATGTGGGCGACGCTGATGCTGCTGGGCGGTGCGGTAGGTAAATCTGCGCAGCTGCCGTTGCAGACCTGGCTTGCAGACGCGATGGCGGGCCCGACGCCTGTCTCCGCGCTGATCCACGCCGCGACGATGGTTACCGCCGGTGTTTACCTGATTGCCCGTACCCACGGCCTGTTCCTGATGACGCCGGAAGTGCTGCATCTGGTGGGGATCGTTGGGGCGATTACGCTGGTGCTGGCCGGTTTCGCCGCGTTGGTGCAGACCGACATCAAACGTGTTCTCGCTTACTCCACCATGAGCCAGATTGGCTACATGTTCCTGGCGCTGGGCGTCCAGGCGTGGGATGCGGCGATTTTCCACCTGATGACGCACGCCTTCTTTAAAGCGCTGCTGTTCCTGGCGTCCGGCTCGGTGATTCTGGCCTGCCACCACGAACAGAACATCTTCAAGATGGGCGGTCTGCGTAAATCCATTCCGCTGGTGTATCTCTGCTTCCTGGTGGGTGGCGCGGCGCTGTCGGCTCTGCCGCTGATTACCGCCGGCTTCTTCAGTAAGGATGAGATTCTGGCTGGCGCGATGGCGAATGGTCATATCAATCTGATGGTTGCAGGTCTGGTCGGTGCGTTCATGACCTCCTTGTACACCTTCCGTATGATTTTCATCGTGTTCCACGGTAAAGAACAAATTCACGCTCATGCAGGGAAGGGGATTACGCATCACCTGCCGCTGATTGTGCTGATGGTACTGTCCACCTTTGTTGGCGCGCTGATTGTGCCGCCGTTGCAGGGTGTGCTGCCGCAGACGACCGAGCTTGAGCATAGCCGCGTGATGACCCTGGAAATTGCCTCCGGCGTGGTTGCGATTGTCGGCATCCTGATTGCCGCATGGCTGTGGCTGGGTAAACGTACTCTGGTGACTTCTGTCGCCAACAGTGCGCCGGGCCGTCTGCTGGGCACCTGGTGGTATAACGCCTGGGGCTTCGACTGGCTGTACGACAAAGTGTTCGTGAAGCCGTTCCTCGGCGTCGCCTGGCTGCTGAAACGCGACCCGCTCAATGCGTTGATGAACGTTCCGGCTATCCTTTCCCGCTTTGCAGGTAAAGGCCTGCTGCTCAGCGAGAACGGATATCTGCGCTGGTATGTGGCATCCATGAGCATCGGTGCGGTCGTTGTGCTGGCGCTGTTGATGGTACTGCGTTGAGTTTGAGGATTGTGGGGTTGATGTCGGATGGCGCTGGCGCTTATCCGACCTACGGGAATCTGTAGGCCCGGTAAGCGTTAGCGCCACCGGGCAAAAAAGGCCGCAATCCGAAGTGAATTTTCTGTTGTGAGAATTCGTTGAAAATCAGGTCCTGATGGGACTTTAACAAGGAATAAAGATCGCCATGTTACTACCCTGGCTAATATTAATTCCCTTTATCGGTGGCTTTCTGTGCTGGCAGACCGAACGCTTCGGCGTGAAGGTGCCGCGCTGGATTGCGCTGATCACCATGGGACTGACGCTGGCGCTTGGCCTGCAACTGTGGTTGCAGGGCGGCTATTCACTGACGCAAGCCGCTGGCATTCCGCAGTGGCAGTCTGAGTTCATTCTGCCGTGGATCCCGCGCTTCGGCATCTCTATCCATCTGGCTATCGACGGTTTGTCGCTGCTGATGGTGGTGCTGACCGGTCTGCTGGGAGTTCTGGCGGTACTCTGCTCCTGGAATGAAATCGAAAAATATCAGGGCTTCTTCCACCTGAACCTGATGTGGATTCTGGGCGGCGTTATCGGCGTGTTCCTTGCCATCGACATGTTCCTGTTCTTCTTCTTCTGGGAAATGATGCTGGTGCCGATGTACTTCCTGATCGCGCTGTGGGGGCACAAAGCCTCTGACGGTAAAACGCGTATCACGGCGGCTACCAAGTTCTTCATCTATACCCAGGCGAGCGGTCTGGTGATGTTGATTGCCATCCTGGCGCTGGTGTTTGTACACCACAATGCGACCGGCGTCTGGACCTTCAACTACGAAGACCTGCTGAAAACGCCGATGTCGCACGGGGTGGAATACCTGCTGATGCTGGGCTTTTTCATCGCGTTTGCGGTGAAAATGCCGGTGGTTCCGCTACACGGCTGGCTGCCAGACGCGCACTCCCAGGCGCCGACCGCAGGTTCCGTTGACCTCGCCGGTATTTTGCTGAAAACGGCGGCTTACGGTCTGCTGCGCTTCTCGCTGCCGCTGTTCCCGAACGCCTCCGCCGAGTTTGCGCCGATTGCGATGTGGCTGGGTGTGATTGGCATCTTCTACGGCGCGTGGATGGCCTTCACCCAGTACGACATTAAACGTCTGATTGCGTACACTTCCGTTTCGCACATGGGCTTCGTACTGATTGCTATCTACACCGGCAGCCAGCTGGCGTACCAGGGCGCTGTAATCCAGATGATTGCGCACGGTCTGTCGGCAGCGGGTCTGTTCATCCTGTGTGGTCAGCTGTACGAACGTCTGCATACGCGTGATATGCGTATGATGGGCGGTCTGTGGAGCAAAATTAAATGGTTGCCTGCGCTGTCGATGTTCTTCGCGGTGGCGACGCTCGGTATGCCGGGCACCGGTAACTTCGTTGGCGAATTTATGATTCTGTTCGGTAGCTACCAGGTGGTTCCGGTCATTACCGTGATCTCAACCTTTGGTCTGGTGTTTGCTTCCGTTTACTCGCTGGCGATGCTGCATCGCGCTTACTTCGGTAAAGCGAAGAGCCAGATTGCCAGCCAGGACATGCCAGGGATGTCGCTGCGAGAGCTGTTTATCATCCTGTTGCTGGTCGTGCTTCTGGTACTGCTTGGCTTCTATCCGCAGCCGATTCTGGATACCTCGCATTCTGCGATGAGCAACATCCAGCAGTGGTTTGTTAATTCCGTTACTACTACAAGGCCGTAAATCGCCATGACAATAACTCCACAACACCTGATTGCGCTGCTACCGCTGCTGATCGTCGGCTTGACGGTGGTGGTTGTGATGCTCTCCATTGCGTGGCGACGCAATCACTTCCTCAATGCCACGCTGTCGGTCATTGGGCTTAACGCCGCGCTGGTTTCGCTCTGGTTTGTTGGCCAGGCGGGCGCGATGGACGTCACCCCGCTGATGCGCGTTGACGGTTTCGCCATGCTTTACACCGGGCTGGTTCTGCTGGCGAGTCTTGCCACCTGTACCTTTGCCTATCCGTGGCTTGAAGGCTATAACGATAACCAGGAAGAGTTCTACCTGCTGGTGCTGATTGCCGCATTGGGCGGTATTCTGCTGGCGAACGCCAACCACCTGGCGGCGCTGTTCCTCGGTATTGAGCTGATCTCTCTGCCGCTGTTTGGCCTGATTGGTTACGCCTTCCGTCAGAAACGCTCGCTGGAAGCCAGTATCAAATACACCATTCTGTCTGCCGCAGCGTCTTCCTTCCTGCTGTTCGGTATGGCGCTGGTGTACGCGCAGTCTGGCAACCTGTCGTTTGTCGCGCTCGGTAAGAGCCTCGGCGACGGCATGCTGCACGAACCGCTGCTGCTGGCGGGCTTCGGTCTGATGATTGTTGGTCTCGGCTTTAAACTCTCGCTGGTGCCGTTCCACCTGTGGACGCCAGACGTATACCAGGGCGCGCCTGCGCCGGTTTCCACCTTCCTGGCGACGGCGAGCAAAATCGCTATCTTCGGCGTGGTGATGCGTCTGTTCCTGTACGCGCCGGTAGGTGACAGCGAAGCGGTACGTATCGTGCTGGGCGTGATTGCCTTTGCCTCCATCATCTTCGGTAACCTGATGGCGCTGAGCCAGACCAACATTAAGCGTCTGCTCGGTTACTCCTCTATTTCTCACCTCGGCTATCTGCTGGTGGCGTTGATCGCCCTGCAAAGCGGCGAGATGTCGATGGAAGCCGTTGGCGTTTATCTGGCCGGTTATCTGTTCAGCAGCCTCGGCGCGTTCGGCGTGGTCAGCCTGATGTCCAGCCCGTTCCGTGGCCCGGATGCCGATTCGCTGTTCTCCTACCGTGGTCTGTTCTGGCATCGTCCGATCCTCGCGGCGGTGATGACCGTGATGATGCTCTCTCTGGCGGGTATCCCGATGACGCTGGGCTTTATCGGCAAATTCTACGTCCTGGCGGTCGGTGTACAGGCCAGCCTGTGGTGGCTGGTTGCCGCGGTGGTGGTCGGTTCCGCGATTGGTCTCTACTACTACCTGCGTGTTGCGGTAAGCCTCTATCTGAGCGCGCCGCAGCAGCTTAACCGCGATGCGCCGTCTAACTGGCAGTACAGCGCGGGCGGTATTGTGGTTCTGATCTCCGCGCTGCTGGTTCTGGTGCTGGGTATCTACCCGCAACCGCTGATTAGCATCGTGCAGTTAGCTACGCCGCTGATGTAAGCGAAAGCAGAAACGAAAAAACCCGCTGCGGCGGGTTTTTTTATGCCCTGAACGTCAGGACGTTAACTCAGCAACTGACGGCTGACCAGCGGCCCGCTGACGTTTTGCGCGGCGCGTTCCATTACTTCCTGAATCACCGACGACAGTTCGTTGACTTCAAACTTCGCGACATAACCATCCGCTTTAACTTTACGCACATGATCTTCGTTGGCGCTGCCGGAAAGGGAAGAGTGGATCACCACCGGAATCTTCTTCAGGCGCTCGTCGGTTTTGATCTTACGCGTCAGGGTGAAACCGTCCATCTCCGGCATTTCGAGGTCGGTTAGCACCAGAGCGATTTTCTCGCTAATCGGTTTGCCTTCCGCCTCCGCTTCTTTCGCCAGTTGCTGGATTTTCTCCCAGGCATCCTGACCGGTGACGTGCATCTGATGCGGGATCTCCATCGCATTCAGCCCTTTCTCCAGCATGGCGCGGGCAACTTTAGAATCTTCTGCCACAATCGCCACCGCCCCCGGCGTGATGTTGAACTTGCTGGTTTTCAAATTGGTGGCGCGCAAGTCGTGATTTGACGGCACGATATCATAGAGAATTTGCTCTACGTCGAGTACCAGCGCCAGGTTGTTGGTCTCTTTGTCTTCATCCAGACAGGCAATGCTGGTGATATAGCGGCCGTTAACCGCTTTCTCGGCGGTATGCACCTGCTGCCAGTCCAGACGCATAATATTCTCGACGGACTCCACCGCAAATGCCTGTACGCTGCGCGCATATTCGGTGATCAGCAGGATGTTAAGCCCATTCTCCGGTTTACACCCGGCCACGGCGGGCAGGTCGATGACCGGGATCACCTGATCGCGGATGTTGACCATACCTAAAAGCGGGGCTTTCATTCCGGCAGGGCGCGTAAATGTGGGCATTGGCACAATTTCGCGCAGTTTGAATACGTTGATGCCAAATAGCTCCGATTTCTGCTCATGCAGCGATGTGCCGAGACGGAATAACAGCAGTTCAAAGCGGTTAGACAGGGTTAAGTTAGCCCTGTCATCAATATCTTTCTGGAAATTATCCATCGCATCCTCAATATGAAAGCCAGCCTTTTCTCTGTTATCGGCACTGAGGAAGAAAAATGGAGCGTTAAACCGTGAAAACGGCGAAATCGTGAGCCAGCGCAGTTGCGGGGAAGATCGCCTGACATTCTGCCAGCAGGCGTTGACTGCCTCTGTCGTCGTAACGCGAGCTGACGTGAGTAATGATGAGCTGGCCTACCTCGGCATTGTGCGCCAGCTGCGCGGCCTGCCTGGTGGAGCTGTGCCCACGGCTGTTGGCTTTTTCTTCCATTGAGGTATCCAGCGTTGCTTCGTGTACCATTACGTCCACGCCTTTTGCCAGTGTGATGGCCGACGCGCATGGCGCGGTGTCGCCAAATATCGCCACCGATTTCCCGGGCGTGGCTGGTGCGAGAAAATCGGCGCCGTTAATAACGCGACCATCGTTCAGGGTGACGGTTTTACCCGCTTTCAGATCCTGAAACAGCGGGCCGGGCTTCACGCCTGCCGCTTTTAGCGCACTGGCATCCAGCGCGCCGGGCTTGTCATGCTCTTCAATCCGATAGCCATAGCATTCGAGTGGATGCTCAAGCGCAAAGGCGGTTACTTTGCGCAGGCCGTCGTCCAGAATTTCGCCGGCGGTAATTTCAACGATCTCTAGCGGATAATCAGTCCAGGAGCCGCTAAGGCGCAATGCGGTTTCGGTGAACTCGCGAATGCCTTTGGGGCCGTAAATCGTCAGCGGCTGTGCGTTTCCCGCCATCGAACGGCTGCACAGCAGACCGGGCAAACCGAAAAGGTGATCGCCATGCAGATGGCTGATGAAAATGCGATCGAGCTTACCTGGGTTAAACGCGGTGTTGAGCATCTGGTGCTGGGTGCCTTCACCGCAGTCGAATAACCATAGCCCCGCCTGCGTCGGGTGCTGTAAATTCAGTAATATGGCCGTGACATTACGCGTGCGGGTAGGAACGCCGGCAGAAGTACCTAAAAAAATTAATTCCATTATTTCATTACACGTTTAAAAAATATTCTGGCTAGTATAAAGCGAATACGTAAAAGGAGCGCACCATGATTCACTGGCAAGACCTGCATCATTCTGAATTATCCGTCCCGCAACTCTATGCGTTACTGAAATTGCGCTGCGCGGTATTTGTGGTTGAACAACGGTGTCCGTATCTGGATGTGGACGGCGATGACCTGGTGGGGGAGAACCGTCATATCCTGGGCTGGCATAACGATGAGCTGGTAGCGTATGCGAGGATTCTGAAAAGCGACGACGAACTGGAGCCGGTGGTGATTGGGCGCGTGATCGTCAGCGAAGCGCTGCGCGGCGAAAAACTGGGGCAACAGCTTATGGCGCAGACTCTGGCATCCTGTGAGCAACACTGGCCGGAGAAGGCGCTTTACCTCGGCGCGCAGGCGCATCTGCAATCCTTCTATGCGCGATTCGGCTTTGTTCCGGTGACGGACGTTTATGACGAAGACGGTATCCCGCACATGGGTATGGCGCGCGAGGTTAGCCAGGTGTGATGTTCCGGTTTTGTCTATAGTTAGTGGGAACGTTAATCGAAAGGGAGAATATAATGTCTTTTCATTCTTATGGTTCACGTATTGATGACGACCTGGAACTTCTGAGCGAAACGCTGGAAGAGGTGCTGCGTTCCTCCGGCGATCCTGCCGATCAAAAATATGTTGAGTTAAAAGCACGCGCAGAACGGGCGCTTGAAGAGGTAAAAAATCGCGTCAGCCATGCGTCTGACAGCTACTATTACCGCGCAAAACAGGCGGTTTATAAAGCGGATGATTACGTGCATGAAAAACCCTGGCAAGGGATTGGCGCAGGCGCGGCGGTCGGCCTGGTGCTGGGATTACTGCTGGCGCGGCGGTAATGTAACCGGGATCGCATTTCCTCCCTAAACGGGGGTACTGCTTTTTCTCCGCTGTACCCCGTATAATGTGAGGTTTTTAACAGGGAGAGGTCCGCGTGCATTCAATCACTACTGCGCTGGAAAATCTGCGGCGCCAGTTATCGCAGGAGATACCGGCGGCGCCAGGAATGCGTATTGTTGATGTGCCTTTCCCTCTGAATGATGCGTTTGACGCATTAAGCTGGCTGGCCAGTCAGGCCATCTGGCCGCAATTTTACTGGCAACAGCGTAACGGCGATGAAGAAGCCGCGGTGCTTGGCGCCGTTGAAACGTTCCCCTCTCTCGAACAGGCGCAACACTTTCTCCGCCAGCATGAATCACAATCCGATTTGCGTATCTGGGGACTGAATGCGTTTGAACCGCAGCAGGGGCATTTGCTGCTGCCGCGTCTTGAATGGCGACGCGCTGGCGCAGTGGCAACGCTGCGGCTGTATCTCTACAGCCCGGTTTCACTGCGTGAAGACGCCGGGCGGGCGATCGCGTTTCTCTCTTCATTAAGGGGCGTGAAGCCGATTCCGGCGCTGCGCCTGCACCTGACGGGCGAGCAGCACTGGCCGGATAAAGCGGGCTGGACCAGCCTGATTCAGCTTGCCACGCAGACTATCGCTGAAGACGATCTCGACAAAGTGGTGCTGGCGCGGGCGACGGATTTGCAGTTTTCCCATTCGGTGAATGCCGCCGCCGTGATGGCATCCAGTCGCCGTTTAAACCTTAACTGCTACCATTTTTTTATGGCGTTCTCCGCCGGAAGCGCCTTTCTTGGCTCGTCGCCGGAACGCCTTTGGCGGCGACGTGAAACGGCATTGCGCACCGAGGCGCTGGCCGGCACGGTGGCGAATCATCCCGACGACCATCAGGCCTGGCAACTGGGCGAATGGTTGATGAAGGATGATAAAAACCAGCGTGAAAACATGCTGGTGGTGGAAGATATTTGTCAGCGCCTGCAAAGCTGCACCCACTCGCTCGATGTTTTGCCGCCGCAGGTGCTCAGATTACGCAAAGTACAGCATCTGCGCCGCTGTATCTGGACGGCGCTCAATCAGGCTGACGACACGCTCTGTTTGCTACAGCTACAGCCCACGGCAGCCGTCGCGGGGATTCCGCGTGAACGGGCGCGCGCGTTTATTCAGCAACATGAACCGTTTGAACGTGAGTGGTATGCCGGGTCGGCGGGTTATCTGTCTTTACAGCAAAGCGAATTCTGCGTGACGCTGCGCTCGGCGAAAGTCGCGGCGAACGTTGTTCGTCTGTATGCCGGGGCAGGCATTGTGCGCGGGTCTGACCCGGAACAGGAATGGCAAGAGATCGACAACAAAGCAGCCGGGCTACGCACGTTATTACAGATGGAAAGCTAATGAGTCGCACATACACCTCATCCTTCAGGCGGTCTGCTGAATGATTTTGTGTATATTCCCGACTCATATCAATAATCCATTTTTTCTGATCCTTATACTGAGTCGCAATATTGATACCGGACAATCTCATGTCAGTAAGCGCATTTAACCGACGCTGGGCGGCGGTCATTCTGGAAGCACTCACTCGCCACGGCGTCAGGCATGTTTGCATTGCCCCTGGCTCCCGCTCTACGCCTTTAACCCTGGCGGCAGCGGAAAATTCAGCCTTTATTCATCACACGCACTTTGATGAGCGTGGTCTTGGTCATCTGGCATTAGGGCTGGCGAAAGTCAGTAAGCAGCCCGTTGCCGTTATTGTTACTTCCGGTACGGCGGTGGCAAATCTCTATCCGGCGCTGATTGAAGCGGGGCTTACCGGTGAAAAACTGATTTTATTGACTGCGGACCGTCCGCCGGAACTGATTGACTGCGGCGCGAATCAGGCGATTCGTCAGGCCGGGATGTTCGCTTCTCATCCTTCTCAAACGCTCTCTTTGCCGCGCCCGACGCAGGATATTTCCGCGCGCTGGCTGGTCTCCACCCTTGATAACGTCCTGGCGACGCTGCATGCCGGCGCGGTACACATCAACTGCCCGTTTGCGGAACCGCTGTATGGCGATATGGACGACACGGGGCTTGCCTGGCAGCAGAGCCTTGGCGACTGGTGGCAGGATGACAAACCCTGGCTGCGCGAAGCGCGTCGGCTGGAAAGTGACAAACAGCGCGACTGGTTCTTCTGGCGGCAAAAACGCGGCGTAGTGGTGGCCGGGCGCATGAGCGCGGAAGAGGGCAAGAAAGTCGCGCTTTGGGCGCAGACGCTGGGCTGGCCGCTGATTGGCGACGTGCTGTCGCAAACCGGGCAGCCGCTGCCGTGCGCCGATCTCTGGCTGGGCAATGCGAAGGCCGTCACTGAGCTTCAGCAGGCGCAAATTGTGGTACAACTCGGCAGCAGCCTGACCGGAAAGCGCCTGCTGCAATGGCAGGCCGCCTGCGAGCCGGAAGAGTACTGGATTATTGATAATATCGAAGGTCGCCTGGACCCGGCGCATCATCGCGGACGCAGGCTGGTGGCGAAAATCGCCGACTGGCTGGAGCTGCATCCGGCGGAGAAACGCCATCCCTGGTGCGTCGATATCCCGCGCCTGGCAGAGCAGGCGTGGCAGGCGGTTGTCGCGCGTCGCGATATGTTCGGCGAAGCGCAACTGGCGCACCGCATTCGCGACTATCTGCCGGAACAAGGGCAACTGTTTGTCGGCAACAGCCTGGTGGTGCGCCTGATTGACGCGCTGTCGCAGCTACCGGCGGGCTACCCTGTGTACAGCAACCGGGGAGCCAGCGGTATTGATGGTTTGCTCTCGACGGCGGCGGGCGTTCAGCGCGCCAGCGCGAAATCGACGCTGGCTATCGTCGGCGATCTGTCTGCGCTCTACGATCTCAACGCACTGGCGCTATTGCGCCAGGTGTCCGCGCCGTTTGTGCTGATTGTGGTGAATAACAACGGCGGGCAAATTTTCTCTCTGCTGCCGACGCCGCAGAGCGAGCGCGAGCGGTTTTACCTGATGCCGCAAAACGTCCACTTTGAACACGCGGCGGCCATGTTTAACCTCAAATATCACCGCCCGCAAAGCTGGGATGAGCTGGATGCGGCGCTGGCTGGCGCCTGGCGAACGCCGACAACCACGGTGATTGAGCTGGTCGTGAACGATACCGACGGGGCGCAAACCCTGCAACAGCTGCTGGCGCAGGTGAGCCATCTATGATCCTGCGCGCGCAGGCGAACGGTGGTCAGCCGGGGTCTCCCTGGCTGGTTTTTCTGCATGGATTTTCCGGTGATTGCCGGGAATGGCAGCAGATCGGTGAGCAGTTTCCCGACTTTTCGCGCCTGTATATCGACTTGCCTGGTCACGGCGATTCTGCCGATATTCGTGTCAGCGGCTTTGCTGATGTGTGCGACTTATTGCGTAACACATTATTTAGTTACAACATACTTAAATACTGGCTGGTCGGCTACTCGCTCGGCGGCAGAGTGGCGATGATGGCGGCGTGCCAGACTCTGCCGGGTCTTTGCGGGCTGGTGGTTGAAGGCGGCCACCCGGGACTGCAACGCGAGGCCGAGCGTGACGCGCGCCGACTGTCTGACGGTCGTTGGGCGGCGCGCTTTCGCCGTGAACCGCTGCGCGACGTGTTTACTGACTGGTATCAGCAGCCGGTTTTCGCTTCGCTGGATGCTTCGCAAAGAGAGGCATTAGTCACGCTGCGCAGCCAGAACAATGGCGAAACGCTGGCGGCGATGCTGGAGGCAACCTCGCTTGCCGTACAGCCTGATTTACGCGCGCGGCTAAATGCGCGCACATTTCCGTTTTATTATTTATGTGGTGAACGCGACAGCAAATTCCGCGCGCTGGCGGCGGAGTTGTCTGTACCTTGCCATATGATTCGTAACGCCGGACACAACGCGCATCGGGAAAACCCCGCAGGCGTGGTGGACAGTCTGGCTCAGATTCTGCGTCTCTGACTAAAGGACACACTATGATCTATCCTGATGAAACAATGCTTTACGCACCGGTTGAATGGCACGACTGCTCCGAAGGTTACACGGACATTCGTTATGAAAAATCCACCGATGGTATTGCAAAAATCACCATTAACCGTCCACAGGTGCGCAACGCATTCCGTCCTTTGACCGTCAAAGAGATGATCCAGGCGCTGGCGGATGCCCGGTATGACGACAACGTGGGCGTCATTATTCTGACCGGCGAAGGCGAGAAAGCTTTCTGTGCGGGCGGCGACCAGAAGGTACGCGGCGACTACGGCGGATACCAGGATGATTCCGGCGTGCATCACCTGAACGTACTGGATTTCCAGCGCCAGATCCGTACCTGCCCGAAACCGGTCGTGGCGATGGTTGCAGGGTACTCTATCGGCGGCGGTCACGTACTGCACATGATGTGTGACCTGACCATCGCGGCGGAAAACGCCATCTTCGGCCAGACGGGCCCGAAAGTCGGCTCCTTCGACGGCGGCTGGGGCGCTTCCTATATGGCGCGTATCGTCGGGCAGAAAAAAGCGCGTGAAATCTGGTTCCTGTGCCGTCAGTACGACGCTAAACAGGCGCTGGATATGGGGCTGGTCAACACCGTCGTACCGCTGGACTCCCTTGAAAAAGAGACCGTGCGCTGGTGCCGCGAAATGTTGCAGAACAGCCCGATGGCGCTGCGCTGCCTGAAAGCGGCGCTGAACGCCGACTGCGACGGTCAGGCGGGTCTACAGGAGCTGGCGGGCAACGCCACGATGCTGTTCTACATGACGGAAGAAGGTCAGGAGGGCCGCAACGCTTTCAACCAGAAACGTCAGCCTGATTTCAGCAAATTCAAACGGAATCCGTAATGCGTAGCGCGCAGGTGTACCGCTGGCAGATCCCCATGGACGCGGGGGTGGTTCTGCGCGACAGGCGGTTAAAAACTCGCGACGGGCTGTATGTCCGTCTGTGCGACGGCGAGCGCGAAGGGTGGGGGGAGATCTCCCCGCTTCCGGGTTTCAGCCAGGAAACCCTGGAGGAGGCGCAGGCCGCGCTGCTGGACTGGGTTAACGGCTGGCTGCAAGGCCAGTCAACGTTGCCTGAAGTGCCCTCCGTGGCGTTTGGCGTTAGCTGCGCGCTGGCGGAGGCGGCGGGGACGTTGCCAGAGGCGGCGGATTACCGCGCTGCGCCGCTGTGTACGGGCGATCCAGACGATCTGGTGCTGCAACTGGCTGATATGCCTGGCGAGAAAGTCGCCAAGATCAAAGTCGGTCTGTACGAAGCAGTACGCGATGGAATGGTGGTCAACCTGCTGCTGGAGGCGGTTCCCGATCTGCATCTGCGTCTGGATGCCAATCGCGCCTGGACGCCGCTGAAAGCGCAGCAGTTCGCGAAATACGTCAACCCGGACTACCGTGCCCGCATCGCCTTCCTCGAAGAACCGTGTAAAACCCGCGACGACTCCCGCGCTTTTGCGCGTGAAACCGGGATTGCGATTGCCTGGGATGAAAGTCTGCGTGAAGACGATTTTGTCTTTGCGGCGGAAGCGGGCGTCAGCGCGGTGGTCATCAAACCGACGCTCACCGGAAGCCTGGAAAAGGTTCGCGAGCAGGTACAGGCCGCGCATACGCTGGGACTGACGGCGGTGATCAGCTCTTCCATCGAGTCGAGCCTCGGCTTAACGCAGCTGGCGCGTATTGCCGCGTGGCTGACGCCGCAGACCATTCCGGGTCTGGATACGCTAAGCCTGATGCAAACCCAGCAGGTGCGCCGCTGGCCGGGCAGCGCTTTGCCGTGTGTTAGCGACGATGCGCTGGAACGGCTGCTATGAGCCTCCGGGAAATGCCCGATAGCGCAAGCGTATCGGGCCTCCAGCCGTCATCTTTTAATGACTGGCCGTGGCGTCACTGGCGGCAGGTACGGGGAGATGCGCCTGCCTTACGCCTTAATGATGAAGTGCTAAGCTGGCGCACACTCTGTACCCGTATTGACGCGCTGGCGAGCGGTTTTGCCGCTCAGGGCGTCTCTGAAGGCTGCGGCGTGATGCTGCGCGCCTGGAATCATCCGCAAACGCTGCTGGCCTGGCTGGCTTTACTGCAATGCGGGGCAAGAGTCCTGCCGATTAACCCGCAGCTTCCGCAACCGCTGCTCGACGCGCTGCTGCCGGACTTAACGCTCCGGTTTGCTTTGCTGCTGGAGGGGGAGAATACCTTCCCGGCGTTGCAACCGCTGCAAATGCAGCAAGAGTCAGGCGAACATGCCGCAGGCTGGCAGCCGACGCGGCTGAGTTCAATGACGCTGACCTCTGGCTCAACCGGATTACCCAAAGCCGCAGTGCATACCTGCCAGGCGCATCTGGCCAGCGCGGAAGGGGTGCTGTCCCTGATGCCGTTTGCCGATGGGGATGACTGGCTGTTATCGCTGCCGCTGTTTCATGTTTCCGGCCAGGGCATTATGTGGCGCTGGTTGTTTGCGGGCGCCCGAATGACCGTGCGTGAGAAGCAGCCGCTGGAAGCAATGCTGCAAGGGTGTACGCATGCGTCTCTGGTTCCCACTCAGCTGTGGCGGCTGCTGGAGAATCCGGCATCGGTAACGTTGAAAGTGGTACTGCTGGGCGGCGCGGCTATCCCGGTTGAACTGACGGAGCAGGCTCGCGCGCAGGGTATTCGCTGCTGGTGCGGTTATGGCCTGACGGAATTTGCCTCGACGGTGTGCGCGAAAGAGGCCGACGGCCTGGGCGATGTCGGCGCGGCGTTACCGGGGCGGGAAGTCCGAATCGTGAATGACGAAGTCTGGCTGCGCGCCGCCAGCATGGCGGAAGGCTACTGGCGCGACGGTAAGCTGATCCCGCTGGTGAACGGCGAAGGCTGGTTCGCCACCCGCGATCGCGGCGAACTGAACGACGGTAAGCTGACGATTGCCGGTCGGCTGGATAATCTGTTCTTCAGTGGCGGAGAAGGCATTCAGCCGGAAGAGGTGGAACGCGTTATCTCGGCGCATCCACATGTTCTACAGGCGTTCGTGGTGCCGGTAGAGGACAGGGAGTTCGGCCATCGTCCGGTGGCGGTGGTGGAATATGATGCGCAGGCCGGGAACGTCGATCTCGCGGAATGGGTGAAAGACAAGCTGGCGCGTTTTCAGCAGCCGGTACGCTGGTTGACGTTGCCATCAGCGCTGAAAAACGGCGGGATCAAAGTTTCGCGCCGGGCATTGCAGGAGTGGGTGCGCGCTAACCGTCCGTAATGTAAGCAACACGGGAGCCGCAGCTCCCGTGGAAACGGTTATTTCGCTTCTTTTAACGCCCGCAGGGCAGCGGCGACGCCCGCGCCATAGTCAGGATGAACTTCGCTAAACAAGCCAATCTGACGCTGCTGAATAAATTCCGGCACATCTTTCATGTCGTCGGCGATGCGCGCGAACATACGCTGATGTTCTTCATCACTCAGCAACTCATACAGCTTACGCGGCTGGCTGAAGTAGTCCGTATCTTCCCGATGATCCCAGTGCGCGGCAGCGCCTTCGACAGAGAGCGGCGGTTCGCTGAAATCAGGCTGTTCCTGGAAGACGCCAAAGCTGTTTGGCTCATAGGTTGGGCCGTTGCCGCTGTTGCCGTCCACCCGCATCGCGCCGTCACGATGGTAGTTATGGAACGGGCAGCGCGGGGCGTTGACCGGGATCTGCTGATGGTTAACGCCCAGACGATAGCGGTGCGCATCGCCATAGGAGAAGAGACGCCCCTGCAACATACGGTCAGGGGAGAAGCTAATCCCCGGCACGACGTTCGCCGGATTCATCGCCACCTGTTCCACTTCGGAGAAATAGTTTTCCGGGTTGCGGTTCAGTTCCAGCACGCCGACTTCAATCAGCGGGTAATCGCCGTGCGGCCATACTTTGGTCAGATCAAACGGGTTGTACGGCACCTGTGAGGCTTCGGCTTCCGGCATGATCTGCACGTAGAATTTCCAGCGGGGGAAGTTGCCCTGTTCAATGGCGTTGTACAGGTCGCGCTGAGAACTTTCGCGATCGTCCGCCACCAGGCGTTTCGCTTCGTCATCCATCAGGTTGGCGATGCCCTGCTGCGATTTCAGGTGGAATTTCACCCAGAAACGTTCGTTGTCGCTGTTGATAAAGCTGAATGTGTGGCTACCGAAACCGTGCATCGTACGGTAAGAGAAAGGCAAACCCCGGTCGCTAAAGTCGATAGTCAACTGGTGCAGCGATTCCGGCAGATGGGAGAAAAAGTCCCATTTGTAGGTCGGATTGCGCAAGTTGGTGCGTGGGTCGCGCTTCACGACATGGTTCAGATCCGGGAATTTCAGCGGATCGCGCAGATAGAAAACGGGCGTGTTGTTACCCACCAGATCCCAGTTGCCCTCTTCAGTGTAAAACTTGATCGCAAACCCGCGAATATCGCGCTCGGCATCCGCCGCGCCGCGCTCTCCCGCCACGGTGGAAAAACGCAGGAACAGGTCCGTTTTTTTACCGGGCTCCGAAAAGATTTTTGCGCGAGTGTAACGTGAAATATCGTGCGTGACGGTGAAGGTGCCGTACGCGCCTGAGCCTTTGGCATGCATACGGCGCTCAGGGATCACTTCACGATCGAAGTGGGCCAGTTTTTCCAGGAACCAGATGTCCTGTAGCAGCATGGGGCCGCGTGGGCCTGCGGTTGCAACGTTGTTATTATGGGCGACAGGCACGCCTGCTGCGGTGGTGAGTCCTTTTTTGCTCATCTTTATCTCCCGACGATCGTTAGAAAAAATGTTTAATTTCCGTTTAATTTCGGAAACTAATGTAGAAAATATTTGTGAATGAAATATTGATCTCGGGCAATGACTGCTGCGCTAAACGCCTCTTCTTGTAACGTTTAATAAACCTGAAAGGTAGTGTTTAGTTACAATATGTTATTAGATCGCTTTTTTAGCTCATTGATTCTGTTGCGCCTGGCAGTACAATCCTGCGGTTTTGGGGTCTTTTGTTTATTTCTTTGCTGGAAAGGGTAAAAATGAAAAAAAGCATTTTATTAGGCGTTGCCGGACTGTTGTTCGCTTCTGCATCGGCGAATGCGATGAGCATTAGCGGCCAGGCGGGTAAAGATTACACCAACGTTGGCGTAGGTTTCGGTACTGAATCCACCGGGCTGGCGTTGAGCGGCAACTGGATGCATAACGACGACGACGGCGACGCTGCCGGCGTGGGGCTAGGCCTGAATATTCCGCTTGGGCCGCTGCTGGCAACGGTCGGTGGGAAAGGCGTTTATACCAATCCGAACGACGGCGATGAAGGCTATGCGGCGGCGGTAGGCGGCGGGTTACAGTGGAAAATCGGCGACAGCTTCCGTCTGTTTGGCGAGTATTATTACTCTCCAGATTCACTGTCCAGCGGCATTGATAGCTATGAAGAAGCCAATGCCGGAGCGCGCCTTACCATTATGCGCCCGCTGAGCATTGAAGCGGGCTATCGCTATCTGAACCTGGCGGGTAAAGACGGCAACCGTGACAACGCGATTGCCGATGGCCCGTACGTCGGCGTTAACGCCAGCTTCTGATTTTCGGGCGCGGCATCCGTCGCGCCGTTTCCTGTATGCTATAGCCTTCTTTCCCGGTTTGTTTCCTCTGAGTTTCTTACTCCGCCCCAGCGGGCTTTGCGTTATAGTGTTTTCATCATAGAAGCAGGAGAACACGATGTTAAACGTGGAGATGTTATCCACCGGGGATGAAGTGTTGCACGGGCAAATCGTCGACACGAATGCCGCCTGGCTGGCCGATTTTTTCTTTAATCAGGGGTTGCCGTTATCACGCCGAAATACGGTGGGAGATAATCTGGATGCGCTGGTCGCCATTTTACGCGAACGTAGCGAACATGCTGACGTGCTGATTGTGAATGGCGGCCTGGGGCCGACCAGCGATGATTTAAGCGCGCTGGCCGCCGCCACGGCGAAAGGTGAAGGTCTGGTGCTTCATGACGCGTGGCTGGCTGAGATGGAGCGTTTTTTCCATGAGCGCGGGCGGGTTATGGCGCCGAGTAACCGCAAGCAGGCAGAACTGCCCGCCAGCGCCGAGTTTATTAATAACCCGGTTGGCACCGCCTGTGGGTTTGCGGTGAAGCTAAATCGCTGCCTGATGTTCTTTACCCCGGGCGTTCCGTCTGAATTTAAGGTGATGGTCGAGCATGAAATTATGCCGCGTCTGCGTGCGCGTTTTGCGCTTCCTGAACCGCCGGTTTGTCTGCGACTCACCACGTTTGGACGTTCGGAAAGCGATCTGGCGCAGAGCCTCGATTCGCTGCCGCTACCGGCGGGCGTGACGATGGGATATCGCTCTTCAATGCCGATTATTGAACTGAAACTCACCGGCCCGGATGCGCAGCGGGACGCGATGCTGGCGCTATGGCCGGAGGTGAAGCGGGTGGCAGGGCAGAACCTGATTTTTGAAGGGACGGAAGGACTGCCTGCGCAAATCGCCCGTTGTTTGCAGACGCGCCAGCTCAGCCTGACGCTCAGCGAACAGTTCACCAGCGGGCTGCTGGCTTTGCAGCTTTCCCGTGCGAATGCGCCGATTCTTGCCAGCGAAGTGGTGCCTTCCCAGGAAGAGACGCTGGCTCAGACCGCGCACTGGACGACAGAGCGACGGAGCAACCACTACGCCGGACTGGCGCTGGCGGTATCCGGGCTGGAAAACGACCACCTTAATTTCGCGCTGGCGACGCCGGATGGGACATTTGCCCTGCGCGTGCATTTCAGCGCCAGCCGCTACAGTCTGGCGGTTCGGCAGGAAGTTTGCGCCATGATGGCGCTGAATATGGTGCGTCGGTGGTTAAACGGTCAGGATATTGCCAGTGAACATGGCTGGATTGAGGTGGTGGAGTCGTTAACCCTGTAGCCTGATGGCGCTGCGCTTATCGGGCCTGCCGTGGTTTGCAGGCCCGATAAGACGTTAACGCGCTTAACCTAATGCCTGGGCAAGCAGGGTAATCGGATGTTCGCAGCGTTTGCTTGTCGACATCTCAATTTGCCACTTACAGGTTTCACAGTCGGTCACCACAATATCCGCGCCGCTCTCTTCAATCTGGCGGAACAGCGGGGCGCCGATGGATTGCGAGGTGGGGTAGTTTTCCTTTTTAAAACCGTAGGTTCCGGCAATCCCACAGCACTGGGAGTCCAGCACGGTCAGTTCCAGACCTGGGATCTGGCGCAGCAACTCCAGCGTATAGAGCGTCCAGCCCATCTTCTCCATATGACACGGCGTATGGTAAACCACCTTCAGCGGTAATTTTTTCAGCGGCAGCGTCTGGCCTGCATCGATCTTACGCCACAGCCAGCGGGTCGCGAGTTCGATATGCTCACGCAGCCCGCTGTTATCCACGTCCAGCACTTCCGGGTATTCATCACGCAGGGCAAAGGTGCAGGTTGATGAGGTTGCGATAACCGGAATGCCTTTTACGCCAATCGCTTCTCTGAGCGACGCCACATTGCTCACCGCCTGCTTGCGCGCTTTATCGGTAAAACCGTTGGCGATCAGCGGCACGCCACAACACTTCTCTTTACTTAACAACTGCACGCCGGTGCCCATTGCGTTCAGGACGTTAATTAAATCCTTACCAAGCTGCGGATGGTTGTAATTGACGAAGCAGCCGTGGAAGAAGGCGACCTGATCTTTGTACTGCGCCTGCTGTGCCGCAACGCTGCGATACCAGCGGCGGAAGGTGCCGAAGGAGTATTTCGGCAGCGTACGGCGATGGTCGATCTTCAACGCATAATCGAGCAACTGACGAACCGGTTTCAGCGACGTCGCGGTATTGACGACCGGGGCGAACGGCGTAGAGACGCTGCCCATTAAATCGGTGTGGCTTAAGATAAAGTTGCGCAGCGACGGGCGCGAAGTGTCATACCTGGCGCGCGCGCGCTGGATGATATCGCCAATTTTAACGTCTGACGGGCAGGCCACTTCGCAGCGTTTGCAGTTAATGCAGTATTTCAGCGCATCGTCGTACAGCGCGCCGTCTTTCAGGCGCAGGCGCTCGCCGTCCGGCCCTGCCTGTTTGGGGCCTGGGTAGCCAGGATTCACCCGGCTGACCGGGCAGGCGGTGGTGCACACCGTGCATTTGATACAACTCTCGAAACTCGTATCGCTCATTGCTGACCTCCTGCACGTTCTGCAATGTGACGTGCGGCGTGTAAGGCGCTGACTGCGCATACGCCGCCTCCGCATCCCTGGGCTATCGGATCGAATCCGCCGAGCACCGAGCCGATGGCAAACAGATTTTCTACGGTCTGCCCCGCCAGTGAGGGGCGCAGCGCATCATCGGTCGTGACGCCAAACTGCTGCCAGGGTTGCGCATCAAAGAAATCACGCTGATACCATTCGGCGCGGGTGGCCGTTTGCTGAACGTCCAGTCCCATAATGGGTTCGCGAATGCCGTCGCGTTCGGCGACCAGGCCGCTGCTGAAGAAGCTGCCGCTGGCGAGTACCGCAAAGCGCGGGCGCAGAGGAATGTCGGCATGGTTGCGGGTCCAGACTTCGCTCACGACGCCGTTACGGCAGGTCACTTTTTTCACCTCGTCGCCCGGCATCCAGATCCCGCCCTGACGAACAAACTGGCGCTGCAAGCGATTGTGCAGGCGAATGCCCGGCACGGAAGGCGGCAGCGTCGGCAGCAAATTCAGCGAGCAGGGCAGACGTTCATTGAGCCAGCGCCAGAGGCTGTCATCCGCCAGGCCGAAACAGGCGGGCATGATGATCATGTCGCAGGTTTTTGCTATCGGTAAGAGCGCGTCGTGGAGCAACGGCCATTTTTCTTCGTTATCGAGCAAACGCGCAATATTCACCGCACGAAACTCCGTCGGGTTATCGCGTAATACGTCCAGTTCAGGCAGGTCGATCTCTGCCGTCTCTACCGTGAGATGGTGCTGACGCAGCGACGCCGCTGCGAGGTGCGCCTGAAAGTCCAGTAAACCGCTGATGCCGACGACGCAAATGCGTTGCGCGGCCAGCGGCCAGACGGGCACTTCTGGCGAGCTTAGCCAGGTGGCGCGCAATGTTCCCAACGGCGTGACGCGCAGATGCGACTGTTGTACATCGCCTTGTAAATGCGCGCCAGACGCTTCCAGCAACGCTTGCGCCTGCTGCGCCAGTTCCAGAACGGTTGACGCGCCAATTGTGGTGTAAGGGTGCGTCGGCGCTTGTTCGCGTAACGCATTCAGACCTTCAGTGATATTTGTGACGGGCTGACCGTCCGGCAGGGTGCTGAGTAGATCCAGCGAGCCGGAGGAGAAGTGCAGCGCGCTTTGGCCGCGAGTGACGATCGCACAGCGCAAACCGTGTTTTTGCAGTTCCAGGCCACACAGTAATCCGGCGAGACCGCCACCCATAATGACCGTATCAAATTTCATCCTGGTGCTCCTTCTCCAGACCGCACAATCCCTGATAAACCCAGCGCGTGAACTCGCTTTCGCGCAGCGCGTCTCCCCAGGCGACAGGCTGTACGCCTTTCCAGCGTTCATTGAGGAACGCAGAAAGCTGAGTGATGGACTGAGCGGCGGTAGTGACATTAAAACGTTGCAGCAGCCCGGCGGCGCGGCAGGCGCACAGTTCTCCCTGACATGTGCCCATGCCTACGCGGGTACGGCGGCGCAGATCCAGCAGGCTGTTGACGGTTAAATTTTCGACGGCGTACTGCACTTCGCCTGCGGTGACCGCTTCGCATTCACAGACCAGGCTGCGGTGCTGGCGACCTTCGCTGAGCCAGGCCGGAGTACGATCGCCGTGACGATAGACGGCGGAACCGCGTAGCGGGGCGGGCAGCGAGATCACGCGTTTAAGCGTGTTTTCCGTGGGTTCCTGCGAGCCGGGAAGGGCGGTTTGCGCGGTGACGCAGGGGCGAGTGTTGCCCAGTTTTCGGCATACCGCGTCGGTTGCCCATTCCGCCATCAGGCGGTAGGTCATCAGCTTACCGCCCGTAATGGTGATAAACCCGTCCAGCCCGTCGCGTGCAGCATGGTCAAACAGCACAATGCCGCGGCTGACATTACGACCGCTCGGATCGTCATCGCTGGCGACCAGCGGACGCACGCCCGAGTAGGCGCGCAAAATGCGCGTTTTCGCCATCACCGGCGCCAGTTTTTCCCCTTCACGCAGCAGAATATCAACCTCTTCCGCAGTGACGTGGTTGCTGTCGATCTCGTTGTAGTCAATGTGGGTCGATGTGGTGCCGATGAGCGAGATGGTATCGCCGGGCACCAGAATATCGGCGTCGGATGGCTTGCGGCAGCGGTTAATCACATGCTGGTTAATGCGATGATCCATAATCAGCAGCGACCCTTTCGCCGGGAACATGCGGATGCTCAGATCGGCGTATTCCGCAATGCGCTGACCCCAGATGCCTGCGGCATTCACCACGACCGGCGCATGCAGCGATTGGCTTTCCCCTGTGAGATGGTTATGCACGTTCACACCGCAAATGGTCGCGCCTTCGCGAATAAGTCCGGTGACTTCATGCGCCGTTAAAATGATTGCGCCATGTTCTCTGGCATCCAGCATATTCGCGGCGGTCAGCCGGAAGGGATCGACAGTGCCGTCAGGCACTTTCACCGCGCCAATCAGCTGCGGATTGACGGCTGGTTCGATCAGCCGCGCCTGTTGCGGATCAATTGCTTCGGCGCGAATGCCCGCCTCTTCGCAGGCGCGAATAAAGGTGGCCTGGAAGGATAATTCGTCTTCCGGCAAGGTAATGAACAGACCGTCCGTTGGCTCAACGCAGTGGCGGGCGATCCGTTTCAGAATCTGGTTTTCGCTGATGCATTCGCGGGCAGACTCTGCGTCGGTAACGGCATAGCGGGCGCCGCTATGCAGCAGGCCGTGGTTACGGCCGGTTGCGCCGGTCGCGATATCGTGGCGCTCAACTAAGATAACGCGCAATCCGCGTAGCGCACAGTCTCGGGCGATCCCTGCGCCTGTGGCTCCCCCACCAATGATAATCACGTCACTTGTTTGCGAGTCGCGAGTTTTCATGGTTATCCCTCACAGTTCGTTTTTTATCATTTAGCCACATAAAAAGCATGGTTTGTTTGATTTCGCGCATAATCGCTCATGATTCGAAAATGAAACGTGATTTCGTGCGCTTTTCTGAACATTTGTCATAAATGTGTAACAATCTGTGCTGTAATTCACATTAACGACAGGTATCTTTACTTAACATCGCGCCCACACTGGGAGCAGCGAGGTTGGTTAGTTAAACGAACTGCGGTGTTTACCTCTAATAAGACACGGCCACGGAGGCTACATATGTTAAGTATTTTTAAACCTGCGCAACATAAAACGCGCTTGCCAGCAGCGGAGATTGATCCGACATATCGTCGGCTGCGCTGGCAGATTTTCCTGGGGATTTTCTTTGGTTATGCCGCTTACTATCTGGTGCGTAAGAACTTTGCGCTGGCGATGCCTTACCTGGTAGAGCAGGGATTCTCGCGTGGCGATCTGGGTTTTGCGCTGTCCGGGATCTCCATCGCCTATGGTTTTTCGAAATTTATCATGGGGTCGGTCTCTGACCGCTCGAATCCGCGCGTTTTCCTGCCCGCAGGGTTGATTCTGGCGGCGGCCGTGATGTTGTTTATGGGCTTTGTGCCGTGGGCCACGTCCAGCATTGCCGTGATGTTCGTGCTGCTGTTCCTCTGCGGCTGGTTCCAGGGAATGGGGTGGCCGCCGTGCGGTCGTACAATGGTGCACTGGTGGTCACAGAAAGAACGTGGCGGTATCGTCTCCGTCTGGAACTGCGCGCATAACGTTGGCGGCGGTATTCCTCCGCTGCTGTTCCTGCTGGGGATGGCCTGGTTTAATGACTGGAAAGCCGCGCTCTACATGCCGGCGTTTGGTGCGATCCTGGTGGCGATTTTCGCTTTCGCGCTGATGCGCGATACGCCGCAGTCCTGCGGTCTGCCGCCGATTGAAGAGTACAAAAACGACTACCCGGATGATTACAACGAAAAAGCGGAAGAAGAGCTGACTGCAAAACAGATCTTTATGCAGTACGTGCTGCCGAACAAACTGTTGTGGTACATCGCGATTGCTAACGTGTTCGTTTACCTGCTGCGTTACGGCATCCTCGACTGGTCGCCGACCTACCTGAGAGAAGTGAAACACTTTGCGCTGGATAAATCGTCCTGGGCGTATTTCTTGTACGAATATGCCGGTATCCCGGGTACGCTGCTGTGCGGCTGGATGTCGGATAAAGTGTTCCGTGGCAACCGTGGCGCAACGGGCGTGTTCTTTATGACGCTGGTGACCATTGCCACAGTTGTTTACTGGCTGAACCCTCCGGGAAATCCGACCGTGGATATGGCTTGTATGATCGTTATCGGCTTCCTGATTTATGGCCCGGTCATGCTGATTGGTCTGCACGCGCTGGAACTGGCGCCGAAAAAAGCGGCAGGTACGGCGGCGGGCTTCACCGGCCTGTTTGGTTATCTCGGCGGTTCCGTCGCGGCGAGCGCTATTGTCGGCTATACCGTTGACTTCTTCGGCTGGGACGGCGGCTTCATGGTGATGATCGGCGGCAGCGTTCTGGCGGTTATCCTGCTGATTATCGTGATGATTGGCGAAAAACGCCACCATGAAGAGCTGATGTTGAAACGCAACGGAGCTTAAGTGAATGAAGACGACACTGAAAAATCTCAGCGTGGCATTAATGCTGGCGGGTATGGTCGTGAGCAGCGCGGCAGTCGCTGCGAATAAAATCGTGATTGCGCACCGTGGCGCCAGCGGCTATCTGCCGGAGCACACACTGCCAGCGAAAGCGATGGCGTATGCGCAGGGCGCCGATTATCTGGAGCAGGATTTGGTGATGACGAAGGACGACCATCTGGTCGTCCTGCATGACCACTACCTTGACCGGGTTACCGACGTTGCCGAACGTTTTCCGAATCGCGCCCGCAAGGACGGGCGTTACTACGCCATTGATTTCACACTGGATGAAATTAAATCCCTGAAGTTCACCGAAGGTTTTGATATTGAGAACGGCAAGAAAGTACAGACTTACCCTGGCCGTTTCCCGATGGGAAAATCAGATTTCCGCGTGCATACCTTTGAGGAAGAGATTGAGTTTGTTCAGGGGCTGAATCATTCGACCGGAAAAAATATCGGTATTTATCCAGAAATCAAAGCGCCGTGGTTCCATCATCAGGAAGGGAAGGATATTGCGGCTAAGACGCTGGATGTGCTGAAAAAGTATGGTTATACCGGTAAAAAAGATAACGTTTATTTGCAGTGTTTCGATGCCGCGGAGCTGAAGCGCATTAAGAATGAGCTGGAACCGAAGAGGGGGATGGATCTCAATCTGGTGCAGTTGATTGCGTACACCGACTGGAATGAAACTCAGCAAAAACAGCCGGACGGCAGTTGGGTTAACTATAACTACGACTGGATGTTCAAGCCTGGCGCGATGAAAGAAATCGCCAGCTATGCTGACGGGATCGGCCCGGACTACCATATGCTGATTGATGAAAAATCTAAGGTCGGGCATATCACGCTGACCGGCATGGTGAAAGAGGCGCAGCAGAACAAGATGGTGGTACACCCTTACACCGTACGCGCCGATCAGCTTCCTGACTACGCCACGGATGTTAATCAGCTTTATGACATCCTGTATAACAAGGCGGGTGTGGATGGATTGTTCACCGATTTCCCGGATAAAGCGGTGGTGTTTTTGAAGGATAAGCACTAAAAAGCCGGGTGGCGGCTTCGCCTTACCCGGCCTGTGAACTGCGGTTTTGTAGGTCGGGTAAGCGTAAGCGCCACCCGACAAGGTTACATCTCGATCTCAATATCGCCTTTTGCCCTGCAACAGCAGGGCAAAATTTCCCCTTCGCTGATAAAAGCCAGCGGTTCGGTCAGCCAGTCAACCTGGCCTGCGACCAGACGGCAGCGGCAGGAGCCGCAATAGCCCGCACGACACTGGTACTCCACTTCAACCTGATGCGCCTCAAGCGCCACCAGCAGAGAAGGGTGTTCTTCCCGACACAGCACTTCGGTGCCGGAAAGACGTAGCGTCACGCGTCCCATCAGAGCTGGAAATTACTCAGATCGTCGGTATCAACTTCCGAGTCAATCTGGCCGACCAGGTAAGAACTGACTTCCACTTCCTGCGGCGCCACCTGGACGTTATCGGAAACCAGCCAGGTGTTGATCCACGGGATCGGGTTGGAGCGCGTCTGGAACGGCAGCTCCAGGCCGACCGCCTGCATACGGATATTGGTGATGTACTCGACGTACTGGCACAGAATATCTTTGTTCAGGCCGATCATGGAACCGTCGCGGAACAGGTAATCCGCCCACTCTTTTTCTTGCTGCGCGGCCTGTACAAACAGGTCATAGCACGCCTGCTTGCTCTCTTCGGCGATTTCCGCCATTTCTGGATCGTCTATGCCGCTACGCAGCAGGTTCAGCATATGCTGCGTGCCGGTCAGGTGCAGCGCTTCGTCGCGGGCAATCAGACGGATGATTTTGGCGTTACCTTCCATCAGCTTACGTTCCGCGAAAGCGAAGGAGCAGGCGAAGCTGACGTAGAAACGAATCGCTTCCAGCGCGTTAACGCTCATCAGGCACAGGTAGAGCTGTTTTTTCAGCGCACGCAGGTTTACGGTGACGGTTTTGCCGTTCACGTTGTGCGTACCTTCCCCCAGCAGATGCCAGTAGCTGGTCATTTCAATCAGCTCATCGTAGTAGTGAGAAATGCCTTCCGCGCGCTTCTGAATTTGTTCGTTGGTGACGATGTCGTCAAATACCACCGCCGGATCGTTAACGATGTTGCGGATGATATGGGTATACGAGCGCGAGTGGATCGTCTCAGAAAACGCCCAGGTTTCTACCCAGGTTTCCAGCTCCGGGATGGAGATCAGCGGCAGTAATGCCACGTTCGGGCTACGTCCCTGAATGGAGTCCAGCAGCGTCTGGTACTTCAGGTTGCTGATGAAAATATGTTTTTCGTGTTCCGGCAATGACTGGAAATCGATACGATCGCGTGAAACGTCAACTTCTTCCGGGCGCCAGAAGAAGGAGAGTTGTTTTTCGATCAGTTTTTCGAAGATGTCATATTTTTGCTGGTCGTAGCGTGCCACGTTGACCGGCTGGCCAAAGAACATCGGCTCTTTGAGTTGGTCGTTTTTCGTCTGTGAAAAAGTGGTGTATGCCATTGAAGTGAGTCCTGTTGAGATTGTATCGCCCGGCGGTACTTCGTTTGCCGGGCCTACAAAACCGTAGGCCGGGTAAGCGTAGCGCTACCCGGCAAAAATAACTTAGATCTTACATGCGCCGCTTTCGCAGCCATCGTCCTGAATAGACGGCACCAGATCGTCCTGCGCATCTTCCGCACCGTCACGGGTGTTGTGATAGTACAGGGTTTTCACGCCAAATTTATAGGCGGTGAGCAGATCTTTCAGCAATTGCTGCATCGGTACTTTACCAGACGGGAAGCGCGTCGGATCGTAGTTGGTGTTAGCGGAAATCGCCTGATCGATGAATTTCTGCATGATACCGACCAGTTGCAGGTAGCCGTCGTTGCTCGGCATTTCCCACAGCAGCTCATAGCGGTCTTTCAGCCCTTCGTAATCCGGCACCACCTGGCGCAGTACGCCATCTTTCGACGCTTTGATGCTGACATGGCCACGCGGCGGTTCAATACCGTTAGTGGCGTTGGAGATCTGCGAAGAGGTCTCAGACGGCATCAGGGCGGAAAGCGTGGAGTTACGCAGACCGTGCGTTTTGATGGACTCACGAAGCGCTTCCCAGTTGTAGTGCAGCGCTTCGTTGGCGATCGCATCCAGATCTTTTTTGTAGGTGTCGATCGGCAGAATGCCCTGAGCGTAAGTGGTTTCATTAAACCACGGGCATGCGCCTTGCTCTTTCGCCAGCTCGTTAGAGGCCTTCAGCAGATAGTACTGAATGGCTTCAAACGTTTTGTGCGTCAGGTTGTTCGCGCTGCCGTCAGAGTAACGCACGCCGTGTTTCGCCAGATAGTAAGCGTAGTTAATTACGCCGATACCCAGCGTACGGCGACCCATTGCGCCGCGTTTAGCCGCCGGAATAGGGTAATCCTGGTAATCCAGCAGCGCATCCAGCGCGCGTACCGCCAGCACCGCCAGCTCTTCCAGCTCATCCAGGCTGTTAATTGCGCCCAGGTTGAAGGCGGAAAGCGTACACAGCGCGATTTCACCGTTTTCGTCGTTAACGTCCATCAGCGGCTTGGTCGGCAGGGCGATTTCCAGGCACAGGTTGGACTGGCGTACCGGCGCAACCTGCGCATCAAACGGGCTGTGGGTGTTGCAGTGATCCACGTTCTGAATGTAGATACGGCCAGTTGATGCGCGTTCCTGCATCATCAGCGAGAACAGATCCACGGCTTTCACGCGCTGCTTACGAATGCTGTCGTCTTTTTCGTATTTGGTGTACAGACGCTCAAACTCGTCCTGATCGGCGAAGAAAGCGTCGTACAGACCCGGAACGTCGGACGGGCTGAACAGGGTGATGTCTTCACCTTTCAGCAGGCGGGTGTACATCAGCTTGTTGATCTGTACGCCGTAGTCCATGTGACGCACGCGGTTGCCTTCCACGCCGCGGTTGTTCTTCAGTACCAGCAGGCTTTCCACTTCCAGATGCCACATCGGGTAGAACAGCGTCGCCGCACCGCCGCGCACGCCGCCCTGAGAGCAGGATTTCACCGCCGTCTGGAAGTGTTTGTAGAACGGAATACAGCCGGTGTGGAATGCTTCGCCGCCGCGAATCGGGCTGCCCAGCGCGCGAATACGACCGGCGTTGATGCCGATACCGGCACGCTGAGAAACATATTTCACGATCGCGCTGGAGGTGGCGTTAATGGAGTCCAGGCTGTCGCCGCACTCGATCAGCACGCAGGAGCTGAACTGACGAGTTGGGGTGCGCACGCCGGACATGATTGGCGTCGGCAGAGAAATTTTGAATGTAGAAACCGCATCGTAGAAACGTTTCACGTAGTCGAGACGGGTTTCACGCGGATAGTTAGAGAACAGGCAAGCGGCAACCAGAATATAAAGGAACTGCGCGCTTTCATAAATCTCGCCGGTTACACGGTTCTGTACCAGGTATTTACCTTCCAGCTGCTTAACGGCAGCGTAGGAGAAGGTCATATCACGGTCGTGTACGATGAACGAATCCATCTGCTTGAACTCTTCTTCCGTGTAGTCTTCCAGCAGATGATTGTCGTATTTACCCAGCTCAACCATTTTCACCACATGATCGTAAAGCGCTGGCGGTTCGAACTCGCCGTAAGCCTTTTTACGCAGGTGGAAAATCGCCAGGCGCGCGGCCAGGTACTGATAATCCGGCGCATCGCGGGAGATCAGGTCGGCAGCGGCCTTAATGATGGTCTCATGGATATCGGACGTCTTGATACCGTCGTAGAACTGGATATGAGAACGCAGTTCAACCTGGGAGATGGATACGTTATTCAGTCCTTCTGCCGCCCAATCCAGAACTCGATGGATTTTGTCGAGATTGATGCGTTCAGTACGACCATCACGCTTTGTCACCAGCAGACTCTGATTCATGTGGGTTTTACCTGTCCGTGAAAGAAAAAATATCCCCCGTTTATCCACAATGCCACGTTGTGACTAAGTCTGTGGATAAATACTATATATAGGGGGTAACTGATAAATGAAACGCTATATGGTGAGTATTCTAGTAGGGATTCTTTTCAGTACAAGAGTTGATTTTGAGGTTAAATTGAGGTTGCAAAAGGGTGATAATCGCTAAGTGCGCGTCTTATAAGGCCTGGAGGGCATGTCAATAATTCATAAAAAAAAATGAAAATTTGATCGAGTGCTGATTTCTTCATCTAAGGCAGGAAAAGTTCCTATGATCTGGCGCAAAAATTGCCCTGACGATCCTACTCAGGATTGGTAGGCGATGCGTAGGCCCGGCAAGCGCAGCACCCCGGGCAAATTGCCGGATGGCGGCGTAAACGCCTTATCCGGCCTACGATGGTTTGTAGGCCCGGCAAGCGCAGCGCCCCGGGCAAATTGCCGGATGGCGGCGTAAACGCCTTACCCGGCCTGTGATGGTTTGTAGGCCCGGCAAGCGCAGCGCCCCGGGCAAATTGCCGGATAGCGGCATAAACGCCTTATCCGGCCTACAGACGCAGTTAGTCAACTTGTGCGGTAGTGTGAACCATATAGTTAACATCAACGCCCGGCCCGAGCTTGAAGGTGTTGGTAATCGGGTTGTAGTGCAGCCCGGTCATGTGACGCTCTTTCAACACGGTCTGATCGACCCAGTTCAGCAACTCCGCAGGCTTAATAAATTTTTTCACATCGTGCGTGCCTTTCGGCACCATGCGTAAAATATACTCCGCCCCCACCACGGCCATCAGCCACGACTTGCCGTTGCGATTAAGGGTCGAGAAAAAGACTTCACCGCCCGGTTTAACTAATTGCGCACAGGCCCTGACGACCGATTGCGGGTTCGGTACGTGCTCCAGCATCTCCATACAGGTCACGACGTCGTACTGGTGCGCATGTTTCGCCGCATGCTCTTCAACCGTCTCCTGCACGTAATCAACCTGAATACCGCTTTCCAGCGCGTGCAGTTTCGCGACCTGCAAAGGCTCAAAGCCCATATCCAGGCCCGTTACCGTCGCACCTTCACGCGCCATGCTCTCAGCCAGAATGCCGCCGCCGCAGCCAACGTCGAGCACCTTTTTGCCGAACAGGCCGCCGGAACGCTCGGCAATGTAGCCCAGGCGCAGCGGGTTAATGCGGTGCAGAGGCTTAAATTCACCCTCAAGATCCCACCAGCGTGACGCGACAGCTTCAAATTTGGCGATTTCTTCGTGATCAACGTTATGCGTCACCGGGGGTTTTTCGGCATTCATTGGCGCTTTTACTCCTTATTTGGCAAGTCGCCTGAGTATATCAGCACGACGGGATGAATAAAGCCTCCGTAGAAGACCATTCCATTTACCTGTCTCATTGCGATTGTGTTATAATTTGCGACCTTTGAATCCGGGATACAGTAGAGGGATAGCGGTTAGATGAGCGACCTTGCGAGAGAAATTACACCGGTCAACATTGAGGAAGAGCTGAAGAGCTCTTATCTGGATTATGCGATGTCGGTCATTGTTGGCCGTGCGCTGCCGGATGTCCGAGATGGCCTGAAGCCGGTACACCGTCGCGTACTATACGCCATGAACGTATTGGGCAATGACTGGAATAAAGCCTATAAAAAATCTGCCCGTGTTGTTGGTGACGTAATCGGTAAATACCATCCTCATGGTGATTCCGCGGTGTACGACACTATCGTCCGTATGGCGCAGCCTTTCTCGCTGCGTTACATGCTGGTGGATGGTCAGGGCAACTTTGGTTCTATCGACGGCGACTCTGCCGCGGCAATGCGTTATACGGAAATCCGTCTGGCGAAGATTGCCCATGAACTGATGGCCGATCTCGAAAAAGAGACGGTGGATTTCGTTGACAACTATGACGGCACGGAAAAAATTCCTGACGTCATGCCGACCAAAATTCCTAACCTGCTGGTAAACGGCTCGTCCGGTATCGCGGTAGGTATGGCCACCAACATCCCGCCGCACAACCTGAAGGAAGTGATCAACGGTTGCCTGGCGTATATCGATGATGAAGACATCAGCATTGAAGGGCTGATGGAACACATTCCTGGCCCGGACTTCCCGACCGCCGCGATCATCAACGGTCGTCGCGGTATTGAAGAAGCCTATCGTACCGGTCGCGGGAAAGTGTACATTCGCGCTCGCGCGGAAGTGGAAGCCGACGCGAAAACCGGCCGCGAAACCATCATCGTTCATGAAATTCCGTACCAGGTGAACAAAGCGCGCCTGATCGAGAAAATCGCTGAACTGGTGAAAGACAAACGCGTTGAAGGCATCAGCGCGCTGCGCGACGAGTCTGATAAAGACGGGATGCGCATCGTGATTGAAGTGAAACGCGATGCCGTCGGGGAAGTGGTGCTTAACAACCTTTATTCCCAGACCCAGTTGCAGGTTTCTTTCGGTATCAACATGGTTGCGCTGCACCACGGCCAGCCGAAGATCATGAACCTGAAAGAGATCATTTCCGCGTTCGTGCGTCACCGTCGCGAAGTGGTGACGCGTCGTACTATTTTCGAACTGCGTAAAGCCCGCGATCGCGCGCATATCCTTGAAGCGCTGGCGATTGCGCTGGCGAACATCGATCCGATCATCGAGATGATCCGCCGTGCGCCAACGCCGGCAGAGGCAAAAGCGGCGTTAATCTCCCGTTCATGGGATCTGGGCAACGTGGCGTCTATGCTGGAACGCGCCGGTGATGATGCTGCCCGTCCTGAGTGGCTGGAGCCGGAGTTTGGCGTGCGTGATGGTCAGTATTACCTGACTGAACAACAGGCACAGGCGATTCTGGATCTGCGCTTGCAGAAACTGACCGGCCTGGAGCATGAAAAACTGCTCGACGAGTACAAAGAGCTGCTGGAACAGATCGCAGAACTGCTGCACATTCTGGGCAGCGCCGATCGTCTGATGGAAGTGATCCGCGAAGAGATGGAACTGATCCGCGATCAGTTTGGCGATGAGCGTCGCACTGAAATCACCGCTAACAGCGCCGATATTAATATCGAAGATCTGATCAGCCAGGAAGATGTGGTTGTAACGCTGTCTCACCAGGGTTACGTCAAATATCAGCCGCTGACCGATTACGAAGCGCAACGTCGTGGCGGGAAAGGTAAATCTGCCGCGCGTATAAAAGAAGAAGACTTTATCGACCGTCTGCTGGTGGCTAACACCCACGACACGATCCTCTGCTTCTCCAGCCGTGGCCGTCTGTACTGGATGAAGGTCTATCAGCTGCCGGAAGCGAGCCGTGGCGCGCGTGGCCGTCCGATCGTCAACCTGCTGCCGCTGGAAGCCGACGAACGTATCACCGCCATTCTGCCGGTACGCGAGTACGAAGAGGGCGTTAACGTCTTTATGGCGACCGCCAGCGGTACGGTGAAGAAAACGGCGCTGACCGAGTTCAGCCGTCCGCGTTCCGCCGGTATCATCGCGGTGAACCTGAACGAAGGCGACGAGCTGATCGGCGTGGATCTGACCTCCGGTTCCGACGAAGTCATGCTGTTCTCCGCTGCCGGTAAAGTGGTGCGCTTCAAAGAAGATGCCGTTCGTGCGATGGGTCGTACCGCGACCGGCGTACGTGGCATCAAACTGGCGGGCGAAGACAGCGTCGTTTCCCTGATTATTCCGCGTGGTGAAGGCGCTATCCTGACCGTGACGCAGAATGGTTACGGTAAACGTACGGCGGAAGGCGAATACCCAACCAAGTCTCGTGGCACGCAGGGCGTTATCTCCATTAAAGTCACCGAGCGCAACGGTTCCGTTGTTGGCGCGGTACAGGTGGATGATGCCGACCAGATCATGATGATCACCGATGCCGGTACGCTGGTTCGTACCCGCGTATCGGAAATCAGCGTCGTTGGCCGTAACACCCAGGGCGTAATCCTCATCCGCACGGCGGAAGATGAAAACGTGGTGGGTCTGCAACGTGTTGCTGAGCCGGTGGATGATGAGGAACTCGACTCCATCGACGGCAGCGTAGCGGAAGGGGACGAGGATATCGCCCCGGAAGCGGAAACCGATGACGACGCAGCGGATGACGCTGACGAGTAATTCGGCGTTGTAAATCGTGTGTGAAAGGAGGCCATTGCGCCTCCTTTTTTTTGCCGGATGGCGGCGTAAACGCCTTATCAGGCCGCCACCCGGCAAAGGCGCAAATCCTTAATTCATCCTTTCCACTATCATCGCAATACCCTGACCGCCGCCGATGCAGAGCGTGGCCAGCCCGAGCGTTTTATCGTGTGCAGAGAGGGCGTGCAGCAGCGTCACCAGAATACGCGCGCCGCTGGCGCCGATGGGGTGTCCCAGGGCGATAGCCCCACCGTTGACGTTCACCTTCTGCGGATCAAAACCGAGCGTCTTACCTACGGCAAGGAACTGTGCGGCAAACGCCTCGTTGGCTTCGATCAGATCGATATCCGAAAGCGTTAAACCGCTCAGTTGCAGCGCCTTCTGCGTGGCGGGAACCGGCCCCATCCCCATTAACGCCGGGGCGACGCCGCCGCTGGCATAGGCTTTGATACGAGCCAGTGGGGTCAGGCCCGCCGCCAGCGCTGCGGATTCTTCCATCACTACCAGCGCTGCCGCGCCGTCATTGATCCCAGAGGCGTTTCCTGCCGTTACCGTACCCGCCTTGTCGAAGGCCGGGCGTAATGCAGCAAGACCTTCCGCCGTTGAATCGGCTTTCGGAAACTCGTCGCGCTCAAACACCACGGTTTTCTTACGGGATGTGACGCTAACCGGCACAATTTCGGCCTGGAATGCGCCGGAATCAATAGCGGCAACGGCTTTACGCTGTGAGAGCAGCGCCAGCTCATCCTGCATCTCCCGGCTGATGCCGTATTCCCGGGCGACGTTTTCTGCCGTGATCCCCATATGGTAGCCGTGAGTGGCGCAGATCAGACCGTCGCGCAGGATCACATCGGAGAGCTGTCCGTCGCCAAGACGATAGCCCCAGCGGGCTTTGGCATCCAGCAGATACGGCGCCTGGCTCATATTTTCCATACCGCCTGCGACAATCGCCTGTGCCTGTCCGGCCTGAATCGCCTGCGCGGCAAGCGCCACGCTTTTGAGGCCGGAGCCGCATACTTTGTTAACTGTAAAGCCGCAGACCGTCTCTGCGAGGCCGCTTTTGAGCAGTGCCTGACGCGCCGGGTTTTGCCCAAGACCAGCCTGTAGCACATTGCCCATAATCACTTCATCCACCCGTTGTGGGTCGAGCTGCGCGCGTTCAAGCGCCGCCTTAATTACGGTGGCGCCAAGGTCGATGGCGCTGGTGGTTGCCAGTGCGCCGTTAAAACTGCCGATTGCGGTACGCGCCGCGCTGACGATGACACAGTTTTTCATCTTCTGTTCCTTAAAAGTGCGTGGTTGCCGTCAGAAAAAGGTCAAACCGATGACAAAAATGATCCCGGAGAAGAGCAGGGCGGTGATGCAGTAGCCCATAATGTCGCGTACCCCGAGTCCGGCGATTGCCAGGGCGGGCAGCGCCCAGAATGGCTGCGCCATATTCATCCACTGCTCACCGTAGGCGATTGCCATGACTGACTTGCCGAGATCCGCCCCCAGCGCCTGAGCCGCAGGCATGACGAATGGCCCCTGGATAACCCAGTGGCCGCCGCCTGATGGCACGGCAAAGTTAATCAGCGCAGAGCTGAAAAAGGTCATCACCGGGAAGGTGTCTTTGTTGGCGACGTTGATGAAGAATTCAGTGATAAGGCCACCGAGGCCGGAGTGTTCCATCATCAGTTGGATCCCGGCGTAGAAGGGGAACTGCACCAGAATACCGGCGGTACTGCGCGCTGCGGCGCTGATGGCGCGCATGTAGGCCATTGGCGTTTTGTGCAGCAGCAGACCGGCGATCATAAACATCAGATTGACGGTATTGATGGTGATGTTGAATCCCTTCTCGGCGAAGTAGAGCCCCAGATAGGCAATCCCTAATGCGCCAATGATCAGCGCGAGAATGCGGCTCTCTTCCAGTTTTTCCGACGGTGGCGCGTCAGCCGGCAGTTTCTTCTGAAAATCAGCCTCTTCCAGCAGCAACTTCGGATCGATGCTGACCACGTCGGAGGGTTTTGGCGTCATCATCCGGGTAATAAACGGCATTACCACGATGAGGCCGAGCGTGATGAAAATATTGAACCCGGTGAACAGAGTATCGCTAACCGGAATCAACCCCGCGACGTGTTCTACCGGGTTGCCTGGCGTTGCGGCCAGCAGGGGCATAGAGCCAGAGAAGCCGCCGCCCCAGGTGAGAAAACCGATATAGGCGCAGGCGATAAGCAGCGGATAATCGGAACCCGGCACGCGACGGGCCACTTCACGGGCAAACATTGCGCCGACCACCAGACCAAAGCCCCAGTTGATCACGCAGGCGACCGAGCCAAAGAAGGTCACCAGCATGACGCCCTGGGCGGGCGTCTTAGCGGCTGAAGCGGCGGTACGCAACAGGCTTTTAACCGGGCCGGAACTGGCCAGGGCGTGGCCCGTCACGATAATCAGCGCCATTTGCATACCGAAAGCCAGCAGGTTCCAGAAGCCGTCGCCCCAGAACCTCACCATACTGACCGGCGTTTGCGGCGTCAGCCAGAGAGCGATCCCGAACGTCAGCAGGGTTAACAGCATTGCGAAGATCAGCGGATCAGGAAGCCAGCGGCTGACGACCCGCGTCATAAAGCGTGAAATACGCCCAATCATGCGTCACCTCTCTGAATGACCAGATCGGCCGCAACCTCAAAGTGCGCTTCAGTTTTTGCCCGCAGGGTTTCCAAATCACACCCTTCGGCGATTTCTGTCAGCCACATCTTGCCGTCGATAAAGCGAAATACAGCCAGTTCGGTAACCAGCATATGCACCGCGTGCTGGGCGGTGAGCGGCATGGTGCACTGGCGCAGAATTTTCGCCGAGCCGTCTTTCGCGCAATGTTCCATTGCAATGATCACTTTGCGCGCGCCGGTGACCAGATCCATTGCGCCCCCCATGCCGGGAACCATTTTGCCGGGAACCACCCAGTTGGCGAGGTTTGCCTGCTCATCCACCTGTAGCCCGCCGAGTACGCAGGCGTCAACATGGCCCCCGCGAATCAATGCGAACGACATGGCGCTGTCGAACATTGCCGCGCCGGGCAAAATGCCACAGGGTTGACCGCCAGCGTTCACCAGATCCGGGTGGGCCGTCGTGACCGGCCCCAGTCCCAGAAAGCCGTTCTCAGATTGCAGGGTGATGTGAATGTCATCCGGCAGGTAGTTTGCGACCATCGTCGGCAAACCAATTCCCAGGTTAACCACGTCGCCATCATGCAGCTCTTGCGCCACGCGGCGCGCAATACGTTGTTTAGCATCCATTATTTGCTCTCCTGTGGAATAACGATGTGGTCGATAACGGCGCCGGGGGTGACAATCTGGTCAGGCAGTAGATCGCCTGTTTCAACCATTTCGTCAGGCTCAACCAGGGTGATGTCTGCGGCGAGAGCAATGAGGGGGTTAAAATTACGGGCACTGAGCTGGTAGGTCAGGTTGCCAAGCGGGTCGGCGCAGTGGGCTCGAATAAGCGCCAGATCTGCACGCAGTGGACGCTCCAGCAGCCAGGTTCTGCCATCGAGCTGAAGCGTTTGCTTTCCCTCTTCAACCACGGTGCCGACGCCAGTCGGGGTCAGAAAACCGCCCAGCCCGGCGCCGCCGCAGCGGATTTGTTCAATCAGGGTGCCTTGCGGAACCAGTTGAACCTCCATCTCTTTGGCAATCATTCGCCGACCCGTTTCCGGGTTGGTGCCGATATGGGAGGCGATGACCTTGCGCACCCGGCCATTTACAATAAGCGGGCCGATGCCGGTATCGACAAATGCGGTATCGTTGGCGATCAACGTCAGGTCCCTGACACCGGATTCAAGTAAGGCTTCAACAAGGCGGGGCGGGGTGCCTACCCCCATAAAACCGCCGACCATGATGGTCATGCCGTCACGAAAGAAGCCTGAGGCGTTCTGTAAGGTAATCAGTTTTGTTTTCATTATGTTTCCCTTTTGCATACTCCATTTTGGGTACGCAAAGGGAATAGCAAGCGGGATGCCAGGATTGATAAACCGAAAAGAGAAGGCTTAACCTGATGAATATAAAAATTAATTTTCACGGAAGGGGGATGAGAGGGCGTGAGGCGCTATGCAGAATTTTGCACAGTGCGCAAAATTCTGCATAGCAACTTCTGGTATCAGAGGCCTGCCGGATCGATGCCGTACTCCTGTAATTTGTACATCAACGCGCGTCGGCTGATGCCCAGCATTAACGCGGTGCGCGTGCGGTTTCCCTCCTGCTGCTCCAGAACTTCCATAATGATTCGGCGTTCTTCGCGTTTAATCTCTTCTTTCAGGTTCCGTTCACCGGGTTGGGCTGGTTTTATTCCGCTGGCGTGACTCACCGACTGGCGGAACTGGGTAGGGAGGTCTTCGGCAAAAATCACCGCCCCGGTGTTCATTACCACCGCGCGCTCAATCACATTGGATAATTCGCGGATATTACCGGGCCACGGCCAGGCGGTGAGAAGTGACATAGCGGAAGGGTCGATTTCAATAATATCCCGCTGGTTTTCTGAGCTGAATTTCTGCAAAAAGTGGTTGGCCAACAGGGGGATATCTTCCCGCCGCTCACGCAAAGGAGGAAGCGTCAGATGAATCACATTTAGCCGATAAAACAGATCTTCACGGAAGGTGCCTTCTTTCACCATTTCCTGCAAATTCCGGTTGGTGGCGGCGACAATGCGGATATCAACCTGAATGGTTTGATGCCCGCCAATGCGTTCAAACTCCCTCTCCTGGAGGATTCGCAGCAGCTTAGCCTGTAACACCAGCGGCATTTCGCCTATTTCGTCCAGCAGCAGCGTTCCCTGATGAGCGCGCTCAAACAGCCCCTGACGTCGCGTTTGTGCGCCGGTAAACGCCCCTTTTTCGTGGCCGAACAGTTCGCTTTCCAGCAGTGATTCCGGCAGCGCCGCACAGTTAATCTTGATGAAGGGGCCGTTTGCCCGGCGTGAGTTATAGTGAATGGCGCGGGCGATCAACTCTTTTCCAGTGCCGCTTTCGCCGCTAATGAGCACGTTGGCCTGGGAAAGCGCGATTTTTGCGGTATCTTTGCAGATATCCATCATCCCCGGACTGTTGGTCAGAATATGTCCCCATTGCCAGCTGGTACTCAGCGCCTGATGCAGGCTGCGGATCTCCTGCTTCATGGCCTGGAGCTGCAAGGCCCGCTGAATCAATAAGTTCAGTTCATCGAGGTCGAACGGTTTAATCACATAATCAAATGCGCCGCTGCGCAGTGCTTCTACGGCGGTTTCCACTTCAGCGTAGGCTGTCATCAGAATAATGGGAACCCGTGGATGCTGTGCGCGCATCACTTTCAGCGCTTCAATGCCGTTCATCTCCGGCATGCGGATGTCCATCAGCACCACGTCGGGCGGCGCGTCGGCAAAATGTTGCAGCGCTGTCTGACCGTTACTGGCGCACTGGGTTTCATGGCCTTGCAGCGAAAACGCGGTGGCGAGCATACGGCGAACATTATCTTCGTCATCAACGATGAGAATACGGTAGCGAGTTTTCATTCTGACGAGGTTTCCTGCGGGTTAATCGGTAAAATAAGGGTAAAGGTCGCGCCGCATCCGGGCATACTGGTAACGTATATGTCGCCCTGATGCGCATTGATGATGCGCTGACTTAACGCCAGCCCGAGGCCGGTTCCTGACGCTTTGGTGGTGAAGAACGGATCAAAGATTTTTTTCTGCAAAGCGACGTCAATACCGCAGCCATTATCTTCAATGGCGATCGCCAGATGCGTGGTCGTGTAGCGCCAGGTTCGGATACGAATTTCGCCGCGCGCGCCTATCGCCTGCACCGCGTTGATAAGCATGTTCAGGAGCACCTGTTTGAGCAGTTCGCGATCGGCGACGATCGTGGGCAATGCGGCGTTGAATTCCGTATTGAAGTTAATTCGCGCCTGCACCCCGGAAGTCTGCACCAGGATCAACGCCTCCTCGATCAGCGTATTAATGGATACCTGCTGCCACTGACTTTGTCGCGGTCGGGAGAAGTCCAGCAGTTGCTGGATGACTTTATTAATAGAATCAATTTCTTTCAGTACAACGGACAGATATTCCTGATGTACAGGCAGATTGATTTGCTGGCGAATAATCTGCACATAACCCCGGATGGCGGTGAGCGGGTTGCGCACTTCATGCGCCACGCCTGCCATCAGTTCACCCAGCGTGGCGAGTCTCTCCGTTTGCGCCAGACGGCGCTGCGCATCTTTACGGGCGGTTAAATCGGAAAACATCACCAGCGCGCCAATCAACTCACCGTCAGCGTTATGAATGCGACTGGTGGTGACGCTGAGTTCAATTGTCCGGTCACGCGCGGGGAAGCTGACTTCCTGAGCCAGATGTTCGGTGCCGTTCTCCAGAGTGTCAAGCACAGGGCTGGAAAAATGAGGATCGGCGAACAGCGTTGAGTAGGGGCGCCCGGCCAGTTCATGCAGCGTATAACCCGTGATGGTCTCTGCGGCAGGATTCATCGTGGTGACATTACCTTGTCTGTCGATCGCGATAACCCCATCGGCGGCGTTCTCAATAATCAGATCGTTCAGCGTCTTGGTTTCCCGCAGTGTCTGCGCCAGAGCGTTGACGCTGCGGCTGATTTGCCCCAGTTCACCGGGGAGATCGGGTAACTGGGCCGGCGTTTTCTGCGCAAGAGTAGGCAAGCCTTCAGTAATGATATCGATATTGGCGCTCAGGCGGCGTGAGAAGAGAATGATCAGTAACAGGCTGCTGATAAGCCCCGCCGCCAGAACGGCAATAATACGAACATCCATTTTCCAGGCCTGTCGGCGAATATCTTCGGTCAACTCATTCGCCCAGATATAACCAATGACCTCGCCATGCCGCGCTATCGGAATCATTGAGTTGAGGATATCGCCGCGCACCTGCCGGCCTGAAAATACCACCGGGGCGTTGGTACTCATGACCTCCCGGCCAGGATGGTCGGGAGCGATAGTGACCCCGACGTTGTTTTGATACAGTGCCGAAGGGGCGTAGGTGATAATGGCGTCCAGCGCCTTATTGTAATAGCCCGCGCCAATTCCCGGAAACGCGCGAGTGATACGTTCAGTGACCGGTGATAACTGCGCATTCAGCGCGCGGATACGCTCATCGCGCGGCAGATTTTCCTGCTGGGTGAAGCTGTCGCCCAGCGCTTCATCAAGCAGATGCACGACAGCCGATAATTTTTTCTCTTTTTCAGATAAGACCGCTGATCGACCTTCGGTTTCTACGATATAACCAATAGAGAGCGTCGGCACGATGACCATCAGGATAGCCATCAGTATCATTTGATTGCGTAAGCGTCGCGGGTAAAGCCGTCTCAGGTAGCGCATGCTGACATCCGTGTGGTCTTTATCAGGCAAACGCCAATTATCGGGGGTTGAGGCGCAGGTTTCTCAGCGGTATATCATATTCCCGCAAAGAGAGGGCATTGCGACGCCGGGCATTTACCGCTACCTTAACCACACTCTATTTATCGCCTGAGGCGGAGCTTCGCCCCTTTGAAATACCTTGCTTCCTTTCGTACAACCCTGAAAGTTTCGCGCTACCTGTTCAGAGCGTTGGCGTTACTGATCTGGCTGCTGATCGCTTTTGCTTCGGTGTTTTACATCGTCAATGCGTTGCATCAGAGAGAGTCTGAAATCCGTCAGGAATTCAATCTCAGTTCCGACCAGGCGCAGCGCTATATTCAGCGCACGTCTGACGTAATGAAAGAACTCAAATACATTGCCGAGAATCGCTTAACGGCGGAAAACGGCGTGATGTCCAGCCGGGCGCGCGACGATAAAACCGTGGTGCCCAATTTTGAGCCGCTGTTTGCCGACTCCGACTGTGCGGCGATGGGGAATGCCTGGCGCGGGTCGCTGGAGTCGCTGGCCTGGTTTATGCGCTACTGGCGCGACAATTTTTCTGCGGCCTACGATCTGAATCGTGTTTTCCTGATTGGCAGCGACAATCTCTGTATGGCGAATTTCGGCCTGCGCGATATGCCGGTCGAACGTGATAATGCGCTGAAAACGCTGCATGAGCGCATTGTTAAGTACCGCAATGCCCCGCAGGAAGAGAGCGGGAATAACCTTTTCTGGATTAGCCAGGGGCCGCGCCCCGGCATCGGCTATTTTTATGCCCTGACGCCGGTTTATCTGGCCAACCGCTTGCAGGCGCTGCTGGGCGTCGAGCAGTCCATTCGGATGGAGAACTTTTTCACGCCGGGAAGTTTGCCTATGGGGGTGACGATCCTCGATGAAAATGGTCATCCGCTGATTTCGCTGACCGGGCCGGAAAGCAACATCAGGCCGGAACCCCGCTGGATGCAGGAGCGCTCCTGGTTTGGCTACACGCCAGGGTTCCGTGATCTGGTTCTGAAGAAAAGCCTGCCGCCATCGTCGCTCAGCATTGTCTACTCCGTACCGGTCGATCTGGTGCTGGAGCATATTCGAATGCTGATTCTGAATGCTATTCTGCTGAATGTGCTGGTGGGCGCCGCCTTGTTCACGCTAGCGCGCATGTATGAACGGCGTATCTTTATTCCGGCGGAAAGCGATGCTCAGCGGCTGGAAGAGCATGAGCAGTTTAACCGGAAAATCGTCGCTTCCGCGCCGGTGGGGATCTGCATCCTGCGTACCATTGACGGGGTTAATATTCTCAGTAATGAACTGGCGCATACCTACCTCAATATGCTCACCCATGAGGACCGGCAAAGGCTGACGCAAATTATCTGTGGTCAGCAGGTTAACTTCGTCGATGTGTTGACCAGCAACAATACCAATCTGCAAATCAGCTTTGTCCATTCGCGCTATCGTAATGAAAACGTGGCGATTTGCGTGCTGGTGGATGTGAGCGCGCGCGTCAAAATGGAAGAGTCGTTGCAGGAGATGGCGCAGGCGGCGGAGCAGGCGAGCCAGTCCAAATCAATGTTCCTTGCGACCGTGAGCCACGAACTGCGCACGCCGCTGTACGGGATTATCGGTAACCTCGATCTGCTGCAAACCAAAGCGCTGCCGAAGGGGGTCGACAGGCTGGTTACGGCGATGAACAACTCCTCCAGCCTGCTGCTGAAAATCATCAGCGATATTCTCGACTTCTCAAAAATCGAATCCGAGCAGTTGAAGATTGAACCACGTGAGTTCTCGCCGCGTGAGGTGATGAACCATATTACGGCCAACTATTTACCGCTGGTGGTGAGAAAACAGCTTGGCCTGTACTGCTTTATTGAACCGGATGTACCGGTTGCGCTGAACGGCGACCCGATGCGTCTGCAACAGGTGATTTCTAACCTGCTGAGTAACGCCATCAAATTTACCGATACCGGTTGTATTGTGCTGCATGTGCAGTGTGATGGCGATTATCTCAGTATTCAGGTACGCGATACCGGCGTGGGGATTCCGGCGAAAGAGGTTGTGCGTTTGTTCGATCCTTTCTTCCAGGTGGGAACCGGCGTGCAGCGTAATTTCCAGGGAACCGGCCTGGGGCTGGCGATTTGTGAAAAACTGATCAGCATGATGGATGGGGATATCTCCGTCGATTCAGAGCCCGGGATGGGCAGCCAGTTTACGTTACGCATTCCACTTTATGGCGCGCAGTACCCGCAGAAAAAAGGCGTCGAAGGGCTGGCTCAAACGCGTTGCTGGCTGGCGGTACGCAACGCGTCGCTGTGTCATTTTATTGAGTCCAGCCTGGCGCGAAGCGGTGTCGATGTGCTTCGTTACGAAGGGCAAAAACCGGCGCCAGAGGATATTCTGATTACGGACGATGTGCTGGAGCTGGCATGGCAGGGGCGTGCGGCGGTTGTTTTCAGCCGCCGCCATATTGGTATTCCGCAGGAAAGAGCGCCGGGCGAGTGGGTACACAGCGTGGCGTCGCCGCATGAATTGCCTGCGCTGCTGGCGCGGATTTACAGTATTGAGCTTGATAACGACGCGCTTGCAACGGCGCTGCCTGCGCCGGATAAAACCGACGCGACGAATGACGACATGATGATTCTCGTGGTGGACGATCATCCGATCAACCGTCGTTTGCTGGCCGATCAGTTGGGATCGCTGGGGTATCAATGCAAGACCGCGAATGATGGTGTCGATGCGTTGAACGTGCTGAGTAAAAACCATATTGATATCGTGCTGAGCGACGTCAACATGCCGAATATGGACGGCTACCGCCTGACGCAGCGTATTCGCCAGCTGGGGTTGACGTTGCCGGTGGTCGGCGTCACGGCTAACGCGCTGGCGGAAGAGAAACAGCGTTGTCTGGAGTCCGGTATGGATAGCTGCCTGTCCAAGCCGGTGACGTTAGATGTGCTTAAGCAGACGCTGGCGGTGTATGCGGAGCGAGTGAGAAAGACGCGGGCATAAAAAAGGCCGGATGGCGATTTCGCCTTCTCCGGCCTACTGCGGGCATCAACGTCGGCCTGATAAGCGCAACGCCATCAGGCACCTGACGTTTGATCAGTCTTTGTCCGCCGGGCTCAGCGTGACGGAAGAGAGGTAATTCAGCAGCGCGATATCGTTTTCGACGCCCAGCTTCATCATCGCCGATTTTTTCTGGCTACTGATGGTCTTAATGCTGCGGTTCAGTTTCTTGGCGATTTCCGTCACCAGGAAACCTTCTGCGAACAGACGCAGGACTTCACTCTCTTTCGGGGACAGACGTTTGTCGCCATAACCGCCCGCGCTGATTTTCTCCAGCAGGCGGGAGACGCTTTCCGGGGTAAACTTCTTGCCCTTTTGCAGCGCGGCCAGCGCTTTAGGCAAGTCAGTCGGCGCGCCTTGTTTCAGCACAATCCCCTCAATGTCGAGATCCAGCACCGCGCTCAGAATTGCCGGGTTGTTGTTCATCGTCAGAACGATGATCGACAGGCTCGGGAAATGACGTTTAATGTATTTGATGAGGGTAATCCCGTCACCGTATTTATCTCCCGGCATGGAGAGGTCGGTAATCAACACATGCGCATCTAATTTAGGCAGGTTGTTGATCAGTGCTGTGGAATCTTCAAACTCGCCGACAACATTCACCCACTCGATTTGTTCAAGTGATTTGCGAATACCGAACAGTACAATCGGATGGTCATCGGCAATAATTACGTTCATATTGTTCATGTATTGGGCTACCTTGCTACAGCAAGCTCTTGACGTAGCTGTCAATGTCGCTGATGTATTTTTCTATACCTGGAGCATCTTTCTCACGAATAAGATGTTCCAGCGTTTCACATAACTGCTTGCCGGGTACCAGATTAAGCATAGCAAACACGCCTTTCAGGCGGTGGGCTGTCTGCGCCAGCGCAGTGAAATCACTGGTCGCTGCCTCAGTATACAACCTCTTAACATCATCCGGTACTGTGTCTACAAAGAGTGCGTAATAACCGCTGGCATGAAGTTCGGCGTTTTCATCTCCGCCGAGGGGCGACTCTGGAATCTCTTCCTGCGCCAGTTGCTCTTCTATCAGTTGTAGTACAGCTTCCTGCATAGCGTTGCTCATATTAAAGTTGACGCGCAGTTGGCCAGGACCCATTTTCCGCACGCCTGACTCATCATCGCTTAAAAGCAAGCCGGAGGCAGTAAGATTAGACGGATTATCAGTTAAAAAGAGATCATATTCTTGACTTATTTGCCGATCATCCGGCGTGATGCAGGTGGCTCCCCAGTTTTCCAGTTGACGCAACACAATATTGCGCACGTCATTAGAGGTGACGTCAACCATTACGCAAACGTCATCCAGCAAGCGCTCTTCATCATTTACATGTTGGTCATGCGGGGTCATTTTAACATGTACGGTATAGCGCGTCCCCAGCGCATCGCGTGCTTTAATATTCAGATGCCCGCCGAGCTTACGCGCCAGCTGATCGCACAACCAGAAGGTTAACGGATTCGCTTTCCCGTAGCGGTCGCTTTGCGTTTCATTGATATACGGGAAATGGAGATTGTCGATCTCATTGAGCGTCACGCCTTCGCCGGTATCCAGAATGCGGAAGGTCAGGCGTTCTTCAGCCGACTCATCCTGATCGACTTCCAGCGTGATTTTCCCAATCTGCGTGGTTGTGACCGCGTACTGGATCAGCAACAGCAGAATGCGGCGTAGGGCGTCACGGTCGCCACGGCGTTCATCGTTGGCGCTAAGGTGGTTTTTGATCAGCAGTTGCAGACCCTTGCGCTTAATCGCAGGCAGAACGTCCGGCACCACTTCGTCAATCAGATCCTGAATGGAGAACAGCGTCGGCTCGCTTTTCCAGGTATCATTCTCCAGAATATTCGCCAACTGAATTTCATCTATCATACGCACCAGAACATCCGCCTGGTTCGCCAGCTTCTGGCTTTCCGGCGTGTCTGCGGCAGCGGCGTTGATCGCCAGTATCCGCACGGGTTCTTTCAGGGCATTGCCAATATTTTGCATAAACGCGGCGCGGCCCTGCTGGTTTTTCTCATACAGACGCTGCGCCTGCCTGAGCTTTTTGTTCACCAGCACTTCCCGGTCCTGATCGCGAATAATAAAGATCTGCGTGCGAGGGGCGACCTGGCTGCGGAACAGGCGAATTTCATACAGCTCGTTATTGATCGTCGCCTGAATGATGCCCTGATGCTGCTCTGCCATGCTGGTGATGTTTTGCAGATTTAAATGCGGCAGCAAATGGTCGGCGATTTTATTGCTGATGACGGTGCGATTGGCCTCCTGGTCATGCACCAGCAGCCCCAGCGGCAGCAGGGAAACGATCTCTTCATTAATCGCGCGCAGAATACGCAGTTCATTATTTGCGGTATTGCTTGTCGCCACTTCCGTTGAACGGCCAGGCTGGTGGCGGAAGGTGGTGTAGCCAAACAGCGCCAGCGCAAGCAGGCCGATATTCAACAGTAACGGCAGCAGGATATTTTGCAGCGTATCAAGCAATAGCGTGCCGAAAGGAACCTGCCAGACCAGCCGCATATCGGTTGAGTTCAGCGCGGAAGAAATCTCAATTTTGGCGCTGTTGAAGCTGATGCTGACGCTGTCTGGAGACTCTTTCTCCGTATTACGTACCGTCGTGGTTGAGGAGTCGGGTTCCAGGCGGAAGCTGTCCAGCGGCATTCCCGGCGGGATCAGGTCGTTGATCGGCAAATCGAACGCCACAACCGTTGCCAGATGCCCCGGCTGATTAAAAGTGGTGCGCAGCGTAAAGTAATGGCCGTTTTGCCACGCCAGACGACGTAACGAAGAGAAGCTTTCGCGTTCATCCAGCGCATTCGCCTGTTGCAGCATCTCCGCCCGACGGGAATCGACAATATTGCCAATCGCAGACTCTTTAAAGCCGGAGGAGAGATCCTTGAGCGGCAGGGTGGAGATGAGAATCAGGCTGTTGTCCTGCCCGTTCAGATAATACATCGACCAGGGCACGTTCTCCGCGCCCCACAGCGTATCAAGATAGGTGGAAATCCGCTGGGTCATTTCCAGCGTTGAGCTGTCATGCGAGCCAAAAATAAGCGCTTCGGTCTTACGGCGCGGTTTTTCAAGGTAGTAGACGTCTTGTTTCAGACGCGTTTCCTGCAAGCCCTCGCTCGTGGATGGGCTAGCCGTTGCGGCAATGTTGTCATAGATTTGCCAGGTCACGTAGCGCCAGGTGTCTACGCGCTTATGAATAGCATGGGTGATATCGACAATCTGATAGCTCTTGTCTTTCAGCCAGGCGTTGACCGCGCTTTGCACCATCACGCCCATCGTTACAAGTAACACAATGATCAGTAATAAGAAGAAACGGGTAATGCTTCCCGGCAGAAGGGAGAATCGGGTAGAAACCGTTGTATCAGACTGACTCATTCGTGTTTATGACCTGTTAAAACAACGCTAAAGAGGAAAGGGCAGTATAAAGGGTACTGTGTGAATTTCCATACTCTCGCTCATCAGACACACTGCATTTTTCCGCCCGAGCCGTGAAGGCGTTTCCCTAAGCAAAACGTGTACAGCGTTGGCGCAGATGTATAAATATAAACACAATGAAATAAAATTTAGCACTAAATAACAAGAAATTATTTGTTGGCATGACTGGTGATTATCACGAGGGGGGTAGTAAACCGTTGTGATTATTTAAATCCGGTAGCACAAGAAGATAAAATTTGTGTAAAGAAGGGTAAAAAAAAACCGAATGCGAGGCATCCGGTTGAAATAGGGGTAAACAGACATTCAGAAATGAATGACGGTAATAAATAAAGTTAATGATGATAGCGCTGACTATTTTAGTTGCGAGTGAAGATTTTGTTTTATCATTCAGTGCTATGATTTTCATGAATATAATGCATTGAATTATAATGAAAAATAAATATGTTTTGATGATTCGTGCTTATTTGTCCCATTTTTTGCTTTTAAAAAAGTTCCATGCCATTAATAATTTGAAACACCTATGGCGATAAATGAAACATTTTAAAGATTTTAGTATCATATCCGTGTTGGATTATTCTGCATTTTTGCGGAGAATGAAATTGCCGACTGGTTAAGAGGGTTAATCAGTATGCAGTGGCAATAAAAAAGCAAATAAAGGCATATAACAGAGGGTTAATAACATGAAAGTTAAAGTACTGTCCCTCCTGGTACCGGCTCTGCTGGTAGCAGGCGCAGCAAATGCGGCTGAAGTTTATAACAAAGACGGCAACAAATTGGACCTGTTCGGTAAAGTCGACGGTCTGCACTATTTCTCTGATGACGATGGCAACGACGGCGATCAGACCTATATGCGTCTCGGCTTCAAAGGCGAAACCCAGGTTAACGATCAGATCACCGGCTACGGTCAGTGGGAATATCAGATTCAGGGTAACGACGCTGAAACCACTAACAACTCCTGGACCCGTGTGGCGTTTGCTGGTGTGAAATTTGGCGATGCAGGTTCCTTCGACTACGGTCGTAACTACGGCGTAATCTACGATGTAACGGCCTGGACCGACGTTCTGCCGGAATTCGGCGGCGACACCTACGGCGCGGATAACTTCATGCAGCAGCGTGCTAACGGCCTGGCAACCTACCGTAATACTGACTTCTTCGGTCTGGTTGAAGGTCTGAATTTTGCGTTGCAGTATCAGGGTAAAAACGGCAGCGCCAGCGGTGAAAACGACGTTGCGGATGGTCGTAGCCTGCTGAAACAGAACGGCGACGGCTTCGGCGGATCTCTGACCTATGATATCGGCGAAGGCTTCAGCGTTGGTGGTGCAATCACCTCTTCCAAACGTACTGCTGACCAGAATTCGGCTGGCGTATACGGCAGCGGCGATCGTGCGACTGTTTATACCGGTGGTCTGAAATACGACGCTAACAACGTTTACCTGGCAGCGCAGTACTCTCAGACTTACAACGCAACCCGCTTTGGTTCTTCCCAGAACAGCCGTAGCGACTCTTATGGCTTCGCTGATAAAGCGCAAAACTTCGAAGTGGTTGCACAGTACCAGTTCGACTTCGGTCTGCGTCCGTCCGTGGCTTACCTGCAATCTAAAGGTAAGGACATCTCCAACGGCACCACCAACTACGGCGATCAGGATATCCTGAAATACGTTGATGTTGGCGCGACCTACTACTTCAACAAAAACATGTCTACCTACGTTGATTACAAAATCAACCTGCTGGATGACAACACCTTTACCCGTAACGCGGGTATCAGCACTGATGACATCGTTGCTCTGGGCCTGGTTTACCAGTTCTGATTGCGGACAATGTCAACTAAAGGGCCTGCGGGCCCTTTTTTAATGCGTTTTTTACGGCGTACAAATAGCGATTTTTGGTGTACTCTTGCGCGCGTTCGCATGAGGATAATCACGTATGGAAATGACCTTTTGTCGGGCAGCGCTGCTGGCCGCGACGATCTTTTTTGTGGGGTGCGATGATGCCCCAAAACCGGCTGATACAGCGTCACCCGCTGCAACCGTACTGGAAGGGAAAACGATGGGCACTTTCTGGCGGGTCAGCGTGGTGGATGTGGACGCCAGCCGTGCTGAGGAATTACGTAACAGAATTCAGACGCAGCTTGATGCCGACGATCAGCTGTTGTCCACGTACAAAAATGACTCGGCGCTGATGCGCTTCAACCATTCGCAAAGTCTTTCTCCCTGGCCAGTTAGCGAAGCAATGGCCGATATCATTACCTCGGCGCTGCGCATTGGCGCGAAAACCGATGGCGCGATGGATATTACCGTGGGGCCGCTGGTGAATCTGTGGGGGTTCGGCCCGGAGCAACAGCCGCTACATGTTCCCACACAGCCGCAGATTGACAGCGCAAAAGCAAAGACCGGGCTGCAACATCTGCGGGTCATCAATCAGGAGCGACAGCAATATCTGCAAAAAGATCTGCCGGATCTGTTCGTCGATCTCTCAACCGTGGGGGAAGGGTATGCGGCCGATCATCTGGCGCGCTTGATGGAACAGGAAGGCATTGCCCGCTATCTGGTCTCCGTCGGCGGCGCCCTGAACAGTCGCGGCATGAATGCGCAGGGGCAACCCTGGCGTGTGGCGATCCAAAAACCGACCGATCAAGAAAACGCGGTGCAGGCAATTGTCGATATTAACGGGCATGGCATCAGCACCTCCGGCAGCTACCGTAACTATTACGAACTGGACGGGAAGCGCCTGTCTCACGTCATTGATCCGCAGACCGGGCGTCCCATAGAACACAATCTGGTCTCCGTGACGGTTATCGCCCCGACGGCGCTGGAAGCGGACGGCTGGGATACCGGGTTGATGGTGCTCGGCACGGAAAAGGCCAAAGAGGTGGTGCGCCGGGAAGGGCTGGCGGTGTACATGATCATGAAAGAGGGCGAGGGGTTTAAAACCTGGATGTCGCCGCAGTTCAAAAGCTTCCTCGTGAGTGATAAAAATTAAAAAGCAAGATTTCGGGTTTTCGTGCGCTGACTTACGGACACACTGAGACTAAGCACTATGCTTAATGAAGGAGTCCATGATGAAAAATCTCTCACGCATAAACGACGATGCACGCTGGCAGTCGGTGCTGGATCGCGATCCTGACGCCGATGGTCAGTTTGTTTTTGCGGTACAGACCACCGGCATCTTTTGCCGACCGTCCTGTCGGGCAAAACACGCGTTGCGGCAAAACGTTCGTTTCTTTGCCAGTGCGGAGCAGGCGCTGGCCGCAGGATTCCGCCCCTGCAAACGCTGCCAGCCAGACAAAGACAACGCCCGACAGCATCAGCTGGATAAAATCACGCACGCCTGCCGTTTACTGGAACAGGATGCCCCCATCACGCTGGACGCCCTGGCGCAGCAGGTGGCAATGAGCCCATTTCATCTGCACCGGTTGTTCAAAGCCACGACGGGAATGACGCCAAAAGCCTGGCAGCAATCCTGGCGCGCCCGCCGTCTGCGCGATGCGCTGGCGAAAGGAGAGACGGTAACGCAGGCGATCCTGAACGCCGGTTTTCCCGACAGCGGCAGTTACTATCGCAAAGCGGATGAGACGCTCGGCATGACGGCGAAGCAGTTTCGTAAGGGCGGCGATAATCTCCCCGTTCGCTATGCCCTCGCGGATTGTGCGCTGGGACGCTGCCTGGTTGCGGAGAGCGAGCGAGGAATCTGTGCGATTTTGCTGGGCGATGATGATGCCGGGCTTATTGCCAGCCTGCATGAACTGTTTCCCGCCGCGCAGGATGAACCCGCTGATCGCCCTTTCCAGCAGCGCGTGCGCCAGGTTATCGCCAGTATTAATGCACGCGATATGCCGCTGTCACTGCCGTTAGATATTCAGGGCACCGCGTTCCAGCAGCAGGTCTGGCAGGCGCTGCGCACGATTCCCTGTGGGGAAACCGTCAGCTATCAGCAGATAGCCAGCGCAATCGGCAAGCCGAAGGCGGTTCGTGCCGTTGCCAGCGCCTGCGGGGCAAATAAACTGGCGATTGTGATCCCGTGCCATCGGGTGGTGCGCGGCGACGGCGCGCTATCGGGTTATCGTTGGGGCGTGGCGCGCAAGGCGCAGCTTCTGCAACGAGAGGCGCGACATGAGGATAAATGATGCTGGACTTATTTGCGGATGCTGAACCCTGGCAAGAGCCGCTGGCGTCCGGCGCGGTTATCTTGCGCCGTTTCGCCTTTCGCGAGGCGCCATCGCTGATTGAGGCCATCGCGGTGGTCGCCGCGCAGTCGCCATTTCGCCAGATGGTGACGCCCGGCGGCTATACCATGTCGGTGGCGATGACAAATTGCGGTCAGCTCGGCTGGACGACGGATCAACACGGATATCTCTATTCTCCCGTCGATCCGTTAACCGGGCGGCGCTGGCCGCCGCTGCCTGAGGTCTTTACCAGCCTGTGTCATCGCGCGGCGATCGCGGCGGGCTATGCTGATTTTCAGCCGGATGCCTGTCTTATCAATCGCTATGCGCCCGGCTCAAAGTTGTCGTTGCATCAGGATAAAGACGAACCGGATCTGCGCGCGCCGATTGTGTCGGTTTCTTTGGGCCTTCCGGCCATTTTTCAGTTTGGCGGCCTGCGTCGTAACGATCCGTTAAAACGCCTTTTGCTGGAGCACGGCGATGTGGTGGTCTGGGGCGGTGAATCGCGGCTGTTTTACCACGGCATACAACCGCTTAAAGCGGGCTTTCATCCGCTGACGGCGGACTGTCGTTACAACCTGACGTTTCGCCAGGCGGGTAAAAAAGAATAAAAATAAGAATTATTATTGCTGTCGGCGTTGAGATGTTTAAACTGCGGGCTGTTATTCCTTGCCCGGGTTGTATGAATGGAACTACTTCTTCTTGTCTGGCGGCAGTATCGCTGGCCATTTATCAGCGTGATGGCGCTCAGCCTCGCCAGCGCTGCGCTGGGGATTGGCCTGATTGCCTTTATCAATCAGCGCCTCATCGAAACGGTGGATACCACGCTGATGGTGCTGCCGGAATTTCTCGCGCTGCTGCTTTTACTGATGGCGGTGACGCTGGGCTCCCAACTGGCCTTAACCGCGTTAGGGCACCATTTTGTCTATCGCCTGCGCAGCGAATTTATCAAACGTATTCTGGACACGCAGGTTGAGCGCATCGAACAACTGGGCAGCGCCTCGCTGCTGGCAGGGTTAACCAGTGATATCCGCAACATCACGATCGCGTTCGTGCGCCTGCCGGAGCTGGTTCAGGGGATCATCCTGACGGTGGGTTCCGCCGCGTATCTGGCGATGTTATCCACCAAAATGCTGCTGGTGACGGCAATCTGGATGGCAATCACCATCTGGGGCGGGTTTGTGCTGGTGGCGCGCGTGTATAAGCACATGGCGACGCTGCGCGAAACGGAAGATAAGCTGTATCAGGATTTTCAGACGGTGCTGGAAGGGCGCAAAGAGCTGACCCTGAACCGTGAGCGCGCGGAACATATCTTTAACCATTCGTATATCCCGGATGCGAAAGAGTATCGCCACCATATTATTCGCGCCGATACGTTCCACCTGAGCGCCGTTAACTGGTCAAACATTATGATGCTGGGCGCGATTGGTCTGGTGTTCTGGATGGCGAACAGCCTGGGCTGGGCGGATACCAACGTGGCGGCGACCTATTCGCTGACGCTGCTGTTCCTGCGCACGCCGCTGCTCTCTGCGGTTGGCGCGTTGCCGACGCTGCTCACCGCGCAGGTGGCTTTCAACAAGCTGAATAAATTTTCGCTGGCGCCGTTTAAAGCGGAATTTCCTCGTCCTGACGCCTTTCCTGACTGGAAAACGCTGGAGTTACGCAATGTCGTTTTCCATTATCAGGATAATGCGTTTTCAGTCGGGCCGATCAACCTGACCATCCAGCGCGGGGAACTGCTGTTTCTGATTGGCGGCAATGGCAGCGGGAAATCGACGCTGGCGATGCTGCTGACGGGGCTGTACCAGCCTCAGTCAGGCGAAATTTTACTGGATGGCAAAACGCTTTCCGCAGAGCGTCCTGAGGACTACCGGAAACTCTTTTCCGCTGTGTTTACCGATGTCTGGCTGTTTGATCAACTGCTGGGGCCGGAAGGCAAACCGGCCAAAGCGGAACTGGTGGAAAAGTGGCTTGAGCAACTGAAAATGGCGCACAAGCTGGAGCTGCGCGATGGCCGGATTCTGAACCTGAAGCTGTCGAAAGGGCAGAAAAAGCGCGTGGCGTTGCTGCTGGCGCTGGCGGAGGAGCGTGACATCATTCTGCTGGATGAATGGGCCGCCGATCAGGACCCGCATTTCCGCCGTGAATTTTATCAGGTGCTGCTGCCGCTGATGCAGGAGATGGGCAAAACCATCTTTGCGATCAGTCATGACGATCATTACTTTATTCACGCCGATCGCCTGCTGGAGATGCGTAACGGGCAGTTGAGTGAGCTGGTCGGCGATGAACGCGACGCCGCCTCCCGCGATGCGGTTGCGCGTACCGCCTGATCCTGTAGGCCGGATAAGGCGTAGCCGCATCCGGCCTGGTTGCCCGATGGCGCGACGCTTATCGGGCCTGCCATTCCCTGCATGATGCTGATTTTTTGTCCATTCGCGGCGCCGTTTATTGTTATTTATATAACCTCACGCCATGCTTAATGGCATCTCATTTCATGGATTTATAATTAATGTCCGCAATGACCAAAAACAGCGCCAGACTGCGCGATGAAGAGCGTGCGCGTCTTATCTGGCTGCTCACCACCGATAAAGCGATTATTTCCGCCCTGTCAGGCAAGCTCACCCTGGCTGAGCAATATGATGTCGGTACGCTGGCCGACGATATTGCTGAGGTAGGGGCGCTGGTGGCTCACCTGCCGCCGCCGGACCTGGCGGATACCCTTGAAGCGCTGCCTTCCGAAGAACGTCATGCCTTATGGCGGCTGGTCGAGAATGAAAAACGCGGCAAAGTGCTGCTGGAAGCGTCCGAAAACGTCTGGGATGACCTGATTGATGAAATGACCGACCGCGCGCTGTTGGACGCGCTGCAATACCTCGACATTGACGAACAGATTTATCTCGTTCAGCACCTGCCGCGTAACCTCACCGGGCGACTGCTGGCGACGCTGCCGCCGGAGGAGCGCGCCCGCGTCCGTCAGGTTATGCACTACGAGAAGAATCGCGTCGGGGCGATCATGGAGTTCGAGGTCATCACCGTGCGCCCGGACGTGACGCTGGAGGTGGTGCAGCGCTATTTACGCCGTCTGGGAAAAATGCCGGAAAACACCGACAAACTCTTTGTAACGAACCGGAATAAAATACTGGTCGGCGAGCTGTCTCTGACGCGTATTCTGCTCAGTGACGCGCAGCGTAAAGTCAGCGACGTGATGGATGACGATCCGCTGACCTTTGCCCCGGAAGATATCTCTGAGAATGCGGCGCGCACCTTTGAACGTGACAACCTGGTCAGCGCCGCCGTGATCGATCCTTCCGGCAAACTGATGGGACGCCTGACCATCGATGAGATCGTTGATGTGGTCTACGAAGAAACCGACACCGATCTGCGTCGCATGGGGGGCCTGAGCGCCGAAGAAGATGTCTTTGCGCCCGTCGCCAAAGCGGTAAAAACCCGTTGGGCATGGCTGGCGATAAACCTGTGCACGGCGTTTATCGCCTCCCGGGTGATCGACGGCTTTGAACACACGATCTCGCAACTGGTGGCGCTGGCTTCTCTCATGCCGATTGTCGCCGGGATTGGCGGCAATACCGGGAATCAAACCATTACTATGATTGTTCGCGCGCTGGCGCTGCAAAATATTCAGCCCGGCAACCTGACCTTTCTCATTTTGCGTGAAATGGGGGTGGCGCTGGTCAACGGTCTTGTCTGGGGCGGCATCATGGGCGGCGTGACCTGGTGGCTCTACGACGATATCGCCCTTGGCGGCGTTATGACGCTGGCGATGGTGCTGAATTTACTGGTGGCGGCGCTGATGGGCGTGATCATCCCGATGACGATGGTAAAGCTCGGGCGTGACCCGGCGGTCGGCTCAAGCGTGATGATTACCGCCATTACCGATACCGGCGGTTTCTTTATTTTTCTGGGGCTGGCGACGGTATTTCTGCTTTAACCGCCTGATTACGCCTGATCATCCGTAGCAGCGAAAGCATGGCGATTAGCGATGCGGGAATGCTGTTGCCCCGTTAATTGTCAATAACCTTATAAATATTCAACGTATTACTAACGTTTTTAAAATCTTAATATAATTTATAAACAATATTTAAATCTTTTACCTGAAGTGTTAACGTTGATGCCGCTCGATTTTCACCTGCAAAAAGCAAAAAAAACGATACTAAAAGTAAGGCATTAACATTATGAAAAAAGTGACTGCCATGCTCTTCACCATGGCTGTGGGGCTGAATGCTGTCTCGATGGCGGCAAAAGCGAAAGCGACTGAAGAGCAGGAAACGGATGTACTGTTGATTGGCGGCGGCATCATGAGCGCCACGTTGGGAACCTATTTGCAGGAGCTGGAACCGGAGTGGTCAATGACCATGGTTGAGCGACTGGATGGGGTTGCACAGGAGAGTTCCAACGGCTGGAACAACGCCGGAACAGGCCACTCCGCGCTGATGGAACTGAACTACACGCCGAAAAAAGCCGATGGTTCCGTCAGCATCGAAAAGGCAGTCGACATTAACGAAGCCTTCCAGGTTTCCCGCCAGTTCTGGGCGCATCAGGTACAGAGCGGCGTTCTGCACGAACCACACTCGTTTATCAATACCGTTCCGCACATGAGCTTTGTCTGGGGCGATGATAACGTCAATTTCCTGCGCGCCCGCTATACCGCGTTGCAGCAGAGCACGCTGTTCCGCGGTATGCGTTACTCCGAAGATCATGCGCAAATTAAAGAGTGGGCGCCGCTGGTCATGGAAGGTCGCGACCCGAAACAGAAGGTTGCCGCGACCCGCACTGAAATCGGTACTGACGTGAACTACGGGGAAATCACGCGTCAGCTGGTGGCATCGTTGCAGAAAAAACCGAACTTTGCGCTGCAACTGAATACCGAAGTCCGTGGATTTAAACGTAACGCGGATAATTCCTGGACCGTGACCGTCGCCGATCTGAAAAACGGTGAAGCGGAACATGCGATTAAGGCGAAATTTGTCTTTATCGGCGCGGGTGGCGCGGCGCTGAAGCTGTTGCAGGAGACGGGCATTCCTGAAGCGAAAGATTACGCGGGATTCCCGGTTGGCGGCCAGTTCCTGGTTTCAGAGAACCCGGATGTGGTTAACAACCACCTGGCGAAGGTATACGGCCAGGCGTCGGTCGGCGCACCGCCGATGTCCGTACCGCACATCGATACCCGTATCCTGGATGGCAAACGCGTCGTGCTGTTTGGGCCGTTCGCGACGTTCTCCACGAAGTTCCTGAAAAACGGTTCGCTGTGGGATCTGCTGAGTTCGACCACGACCTCTAACTTTATGCCGATGGTTAACGTAGGGATGGATAACTTCGATCTGGTGAAATACCTGATTAGCCAGGTGATGCTGAGCGATGATGAACGCTTTGAAGCGCTGAAAGAGTACTATCCGCAGGCGAAGAAAGAAGACTGGCGTTTGTGGCAGGCGGGCCAGCGCGTGCAGATCATCAAGCGTGATGAAGACAAGGGCGGCGTACTGCGTCTGGGCACTGAAGTGGTCAGCGACAAAGACGGTACGATTGCCGCGCTGCTGGGCGCGTCTCCGGGGGCATCCACTGCTGCGCCGATCATGCTGCATCTGATGGAAAAAGTGTTTAAAGAGAAAGTGGCCAGCCCGGAATGGCAGGCGAAGCTGAAAACGATTGTTCCGTCTTACGGGACTAAGCTGAACGGCAATATTGAGGCCACGGAACAAGAGCTGCAATACACCAGCGACGTTCTGGGGCTGAAATATGACAAGCCGCAGGTGGTGGACGAAGCGCCAAAACCGCAGCTTAAGCCGCAGGCTCAACCGCAGCCGGCGCATAAAGCTGTCGCGGATATCGCGCTGTAAAAACGTATTGCGGCATGCCGGATGGCGCTGCACTTATCCGGCCTACAACGAGCATTATGTAGGCCAGATAGGCGGTACGCCGCCATCCGGCAAAACGTTCCTTAACGCGTCACTGCGTCCTGTACTTTATCTTCCGCTTTCCAGATACGGTATTTCACCTCCACGTTAGCCGGGGTGTACACCACGATCGGCAGCTTGCTGTTATAACGCACCATTCCGGCATCGCCCAGATAGGCCGTCACAAACTTCTGCTCTTTCTTGCCATCCGGGCAGGCCATCATGGTAGAAACCGGGGAGGTTACTTTATCAAAGACGTAGTAGTCGTAACCCCAGCCTTCCAGCGTTTTGCTCGCCAGTTCGCCGCCAAGACGGTGATGGTTGCAATCCACTTCCAGCGTCTGGCCGATCAGCAGTTCCACTTTCAGGGTAGACTCATCTTCCTGGGGAGTAAGCTGGATAACCTGGCGCTTCATCCCTTTTTCCGCTTTCGGATACGGCGCGATTTTTTCCAGAGGTTGCGTACTGGCATCGCTGGTCGCCGCCCATGCGGAGGTACTGGCGAAAGCCGCTAACAGTACGGCAGGTACAATTGTCTTCATTTTCGAGTTCACAGCGTTTCCTTTCTTCTGTCTTCTGAACGATTCCCGGCAGGTTAACACATTCATATTGGCTATTAATCTAAATTTACTTATATTTTAAGATGGTTAATTGAATGTTTACTTGTTTGATAGCGATATATTCCATTTTATACATGTTAAATAGGATTATTCTCCATTTAAGCCTTTCGTTATATACTTATTGATATAACCCTTTGAAATGTGAACAAAAGCACATTCAGATACGCTAACCCCACACTCTTTTGATCCGGCGACAGCATTTACCCCAATCGGGGTATGCACCTCTAACACATCCTGAAATATCTTACCGATCATAATAATGACTTAGTGGTAGTGCGGTTTATTTAGTCGTTCACCTTCCGGTGTGAGCGTCGTGATGGAAGGGCGATGTCATGGTTGATCTATCCCGTCGAGGAATACTGACAGGCAGTTGGCGCAAAGCCAACAGCGGGCTCCGTCCGCCCTGGTCTGGGGACGAATCACACTTCCTGACGCACTGCATCCGTTGTGACGCCTGCATTCAGGCATGTGAAACCGACATTTTACAGCGGGGGCAAGGCGGCTATCCGGGCGTTAATTTTAAGCAGGGTGAATGCAGCTTTTGTTATGCCTGCGCGCAAGCCTGTCCTGAATCACTCTTCCTTCCGCGCCACACCAGGGCCTGGGATCTGAACTTTACGATTGGGCAGAATTGTCTGGCGTATCAGTCCGTTGAGTGTCATCGCTGCCAGGATAGCTGCGAACCACTGGCGATAACGTTTCGCCCCACGCTGTCAGGCATTTATCAGCCGCAACTCGACAATCAGGCATGCAGCGGATGCGGGGCGTGTGTCGCTATTTGCCCGACATCAGCGATCAATGCGGAGTACAACCATGCAGCACAGTAACTGGCAGGTCTGTAGCCTGGTCGTCCAGGCCAAAAGTCAGCACATCACCGACATTAGCACACAATTGCACCAGTTTCCGGGCTGTGAAGTCGCGCTGAGCGATGTCGACAGCGGTCAGTTGATCGTGGTGGTGGAAGCAGAACACAGCGGAACGCTGATGCAAACAATTGAGTCGGTACGCAACGTTGCGGGCGTGCTGGCGGTGTCGCTGGTTTATCACCAGCAGGATGAGCAAGGTGAGGAAACACCATGAAACTCAGTCGTCGTAGCTTTATGAAAGCTAACGCCGTTGCGGCCGCTGCGGCGGCTGCCGGGCTAAGCGTGCCGGGCGTCGCCCGCGCAGTGGTTGGTCAGCAGGAAGCCATCAAATGGGACAAAGCCCCGTGCCGTTTTTGCGGAACGGGTTGCGGCGTGCTGGTCGGTACTCAGCAGGGCCGTATTGTGGCCTGTCAGGGCGATCCTGATGCGCCGGTCAACCGTGGCCTTAACTGCATTAAGGGCTACTTCCTGCCCAAGATCATGTATGGCAAAGATCGTTTAACGCAGCCGATGCTGCGCATGAAAGACGGCCAGTACAACAAAGAAGGCGAATTTACCCCAATCAGTTGGGATCAGGCCTTCGATGTGATGGAAGAGAAATTTAAGGCCTCCCTGAAAGAAAAAGGGCCGGAAGCGATTGGTATGTTTGGTTCCGGGCAGTGGACGGTCTGGGAAGGTTATGCCGCCGCGAAGCTGTTCAAAGCCGGTTTCCGTTCCAACAATATCGACCCGAACGCGCGCCACTGCATGGCGTCGGCGGTGGTGGGCTTCATGCGTACTTTTGGTATGGATGAGCCGATGGGGTGCTACGACGATATCGAACAAGCCGACGCCTTTGTGCTATGGGGCTCTAACATGGCGGAGATGCACCCGATCCTGTGGTCGCGCATCACCAACCGCCGTCTGTCCGATCCGAACGTTAATGTCGCGGTTCTCTCAACCTTCCAGCATCGTAGCTTTGAGCTGGCGGATAACGGCATCGTCTTTACGCCGCAAAGCGATCTGGTGATCCTCAACTATATCGCCAATTACATCATTCAAAACAATGCGATAAATCAGGATTTCTTCAGCAAATACGTCAACCTGCGTAAAGGGACGACCGACATCGGTTATGGCCTGCGTCCAACGCACCCGCTGGAAAAAGCGGCGAAGAATCCGGGCTCCGACGCCTCTGAGCCGATGAGCTTCGACGAGTACAAAGCGTTTGTCGCGGAGTACACGCTGGAGAAAACCGCAGAAATGACCGGCGTGCCGAAAGATCAGCTGGAGCAGCTGGCGCAGCTGTATGCCGATCCGAAGAAAAAAGTGATCTCCTACTGGACGATGGGCTTTAACCAGCATACGCGTGGCGTATGGGCCAACAACCTGGTGTATAACCTGCACCTGTTGACCGGCAAGATCTCCCAGCCAGGCTGTGGTCCGTTCTCCCTGACCGGTCAGCCTTCCGCCTGTGGTACGGCGCGTGAAGTTGGGACATTCTCCCACCGCCTGCCTGCGGACATGGTGGTCACTAATGAAAAACACCGTGATATCTGCGAAAAACACTGGCAGATCCCAACGGGCACCATCCCGGCGAAAATCGGTCTGCACGCCGTAGCGCAGGATCGTGCGCTGAAAGACGGCAAGCTGAACGTCTACTGGGTGATGTGCAACAACAACATGCAGGCCGGGCCGAACATCAACGAAGAGCGTATGCCGGGCTGGCGCGATCCGCGTAACTTCGTCATCGTCTCCGATCCGTACCCGACCGTCAGCGCGCTGGCCGCTGACCTGATTCTGCCAACGGCGATGTGGGTGGAGAAAGAAGGGGCCTACGGTAACGCTGAGCGTCGTACCCAGTTCTGGCGTCAACAAATTAAAGCGCCGGGTGAAGCGAAATCAGACCTGTGGCAGCTGGTGCAGTTCGCTCGTCGTTTCAAAACGGAAGAGGTCTGGCCGGAAGATCTGTTGGCGCAAAAACCAGAACTGCGCGGCAAAACCCTCTACGACGTTCTGTTTGCCACGCCTGCGGTCAGCAAATTCCCGCTGACCGATCTGGCGGAAGACCAGCTGAACGATGAATCCCGTGAGCTGGGTTTCTACCTGCAAAAAGGGCTGTTTGAAGAGTACGCCTGGTTTGGTCGCGGACACGGCCACGATCTCGCGCCGTTCGATGATTATCACAAAGCGCGCGGTCTGCGCTGGCCGGTGGTTGACGGTAAAGAGACCCAGTGGCGTTACAGCGAAGGCCATGACCCGTATGTCAAAGCGGGAGAAGGCTACAAGTTTTACGGTAAGCCGGACGGCAAAGCGGTGATTTTCGCCCTGCCGTTTGAACCCGCCGCGGAAGCGCCGGATAAAGAGTATGACCTGTGGCTCTCTACCGGTCGCGTACTGGAGCACTGGCACACCGGCAGCATGACGCGCCGCGTGCCTGAGCTGCATCGCGCCTTCCCGGAAGCGGTGCTCTTTATTCATCCGCTGGACGCGAAAACGCGCGACCTGCGCCGTGGCGATAAGGTCAAAGTCATCTCCCGCCGTGGGGAAGTGATTTCGGTTGTCGAAACGCGCGGGCGTAACCGTCCGCCGCAGGGACTGGTGTACATGCCGTTCTTCGACGCCGCACAGCTGGTGAACAACCTGACGCTGGATGCGACGGACCCGCTCTCTAAAGAGACGGATTTCAAGAAGTGCGCCGTCAAACTGGCGAAGGTGTAACACACCATGTCCCGGTCAGCGAAACCCCAAAATGGCCGCCGCCGCTTTTTGCGCGATATGGTTCGCACGGCAGGCGGGCTGGCTGCCGTTGGCGTAGCGCTGGGGTTACAGCAGCAAACCGCTCGCGCAACGGGCGTGCGGTTGCGCCCGCCGGGGGCATTGGGTGAAGACGCGTTCGCCAGCGCCTGCGTGCGCTGCGGGCAGTGCGTTCAGGCATGTCCGTATGACACCCTGAAGCTGGCGACGCTGGCTTCGGGTTTGTCTGCCGGTACGCCTTACTTTGTCGCCCGCGATATTCCCTGCGAAATGTGTGAAGACATTCCATGCGCCAAAGTTTGCCCCAGTGGGGCGTTGGATCGAGAGATCGAATCCATTGACGATGCGCGCATGGGGCTGGCGGTACTGCTGGACCAGGAGAACTGCCTTAACTTCCAGGGACTGCGCTGCGACGTTTGTTATCGCGAGTGCCCAAAAATCGATGAGGCGATCACGCTGGAGCTGGATCGCAATATGCGTACCGGCAAACATGCGCGCTTTCTTCCCACCGTTCACAGCGACGCCTGCACCGGCTGCGGTAAGTGCGAAAAAGTCTGTGTGCTGGAACAACCGGCGATAAAAGTGTTACCGCTGTCGCTGGCGAAAGGGGAGTTGGGGCACCACTACCGCTTCGGCTGGCTGGAGGGGAAAGATGGCAAATCGTAAACGCGATGCCGGGCGCGAAGCGCGAGCGAAAAAAGGCTGGTGGCGCAGCCATCGCTGGCTGGTTTTGCGGCGGATAAGCCAGTTTCTGGTGCTGGGAATGTTTCTCAGTGGCCCGTGGGCGGGCGTCTGGATTTTGCACGGTAACTACAGCAGTAGCTTGTTGCTGGATACCATTCCTTTAACCGACCCGCTGATAACGTTGCAAAGCCTTGCCAGCGGGCATTTACCGGCCGCCGTTGCGCTGACCGGCGCCGCCATTATTACGGTGCTGTATGCCCTGGCAGGAAAGCGATTATTTTGCAGTTGGGTCTGTCCGCTGAACCCAATTACCGATTTTGCGAACTGGCTACGCAGAAGGTTTGACCTGAATCAGTCCGCAACGATTCCGCGTCATATACGGTACGTCCTTCTGGTTGTCGTGCTGGTGGGATCGGCGCTAACCGGAACGCTACTGTGGGAATGGATAAACCCGGTTTCCCTGCTGGGGCGTAGCCTGGTGATGGGATTCGGTAGCGGTGCACTGCTGATTATCGCTCTGTTTTTATTTGATTTACTGGTCGTTGAACACGGCTGGTGCGGACATATCTGCCCTTTGGGCGCGTTGTATGGCGTGCTGGGAAGTAAAGGCGCGCTAACGGTGGCGGCGAAAGATCGCGAGAAATGTAACCGCTGTATGGATTGTTTTCATGTTTGCCCGGAACCGCACGTCCTGCGTGCGCCGGTGCTGGATGAGCAAAGCCCGGTGCAGGTCACCAGCCGCGATTGCATGACGTGCGGTCGCTGCGTGGATGTCTGTTCTGAGGACGTATTTACAATAACAACACGATGGAGTTCGGGAGCGAAATCATGAAAAGCCATGACCTGAAGAAAGCGCTGTGTCAATGGACGGCCCTGCTTGCCCTGGTGGTGAGTGGTGCGGTTTGGGCAGCAAACGGAGTGGATCTGAGCCAGTCGCCGGAAGTTTCGGGGACGCAGGAAGGGGCGATTCGCATGCCGAAAGAGCAGGAACGTATGCCGCTGAACTATGTTAATCAGCCGCCGATGATCCCGCATAGCGTTGAAGGTTATCAGGTAACGACCAATACCAACCGCTGCCTGCAATGTCATGGTGTGGAAAGCTACCGTACGACCGGCGCGCCGCGTATTAGCCCAACGCACTTTATGGACAGCGACGGCAAAGTTTTAGGCGAAGTCGCGCCGCGTCGTTACTTCTGTTTGCAGTGCCATGTGCCGCAGGCGGATGCCGCGCCGATCGTGGGTAATACCTTTACCCCGTCGAAAGGTTACGGGAAATAAGAGGTCATTATGGAAAATTCTAACCGTAAACCTGGCGTGATTAAGCGGGTCTGGCAATGGTGGCGTCGCCCCAGTCGCCTGGCGATCGGCACGTTGCTGTTAATCGGTTTTGTTGGCGGCATTATTTTCTGGGGCGGTTTCAACACCGGGATGGAAAAGGCCAACACCGAAGAGTTCTGTATCAGCTGCCACGAAATGCGCAACACCGTCTATCAGGAATACATGGAAACCGTGCACTACAACAACCGCAGCGGTGTTCGCGCCACCTGTCCTGACTGTCACGTTCCGCACGAGTGGGGCCCGAAAATGATCCGTAAGATCAAGGCCAGTAAAGAGCTGTACGGGAAGGTGTTCGGCATTATCGATACTCCGCAGAAGTTTGAAGATCACCGCCTGACAATGGCGCAGAGCGAGTGGCGACGGATGAAAGACACCAATTCGCGGGAGTGCCGTAACTGCCACAACTTCGAATTTATGGATCTCACCGCTCAGAAAGGCGTTGCCGCCAAAATGCACGACCAGGCAGTGAAAGAGGGGCAAACCTGTATCGACTGCCACAAAGGGATTGCGCATAAACTCCCGGATATGCGCGAAGTGAAACCGGGCTTTTAATAATGAGTGGGTATGCTTGAAGCCAGAGAACTGCTCTGCGAGCGGGATGACAGAATACTGTTCAGTGGGCTGTCGTTTCGCGTGAACGCAGGGGAATGGGTACAAATTACCGGGGGCAACGGCGCGGGGAAAACCACCCTTTTGCGGTTGCTCACCGGGCTGGCGCGCCCCGACGCAGGGGAAGTGTGCTGGCAAGAGCAGGCGTTGCACCGCGTGCGCGACAGCTACCATCAAAATCTGTTGTGGATTGGACATCAGCCGGGGATTAAAACCCGGCTTTCGGCGTTGGAGAACCTGCGCTTTTTCCACCATGACGGCGATACGGCGCAGTGTCTGGCCGCGCTGGCGCAGGCGGGGCTGGCCGGATACGAAGACATCCCCGTCAACCAGCTTTCCGCTGGACAGCAACGGCGTGTGGCGCTGGCGCGTCTGTGGCTAACCCGCGCGACGCTCTGGATCCTCGACGAGCCGTTTACCGCCATTGATGTCAATGGCGTTGAGCGTCTGACGCAGCGCATGGCTGAACATACACAGCAGGGCGGGATCGTCATCCTCACCACGCACCAGCCGCTGAATGTCGCGACTGACAAAATACGGCGCATCGCGCTGACCGGCGAGAGGGTAGCGCAATGATGTGGCAAATCTTTCGTCTTGAGCTGCGCGTGGCGTTTCGTCATAGCGCGGAAATCGCTAACCCGCTGTGGTTCTTTCTGATTGTTATCACGCTTTTCCCGCTGAGCATTGGCCCGGAGCCGCAGCTGCTGGCGCGCATTGTTCCCGGCATTATCTGGGTGGCGGCGTTGCTCTCCTCGCTGCTGGCGCTGGAGCGTCTGTTTCGCGATGATTTACAGGACGGCAGTCTGGAGCAACTGATGCTCCTGCCGCTGCCGTTACCGGCGGTGGTGCTGGCGAAAGTGATGGCGCACTGGGTGGTGACCGGCCTGCCGCTGCTGATCCTCTCTCCGCTGGTGGCGTTATTGCTGGGAATGGATATGTACGGCTGGCAAATCATGGCGCTGACTCTGCTGCTTGGTACGCCGACCCTGAGTTTTCTTGGCGCGCCGGGCGTGGGGTTAACGGTGGGCCTGAAGCGCGGCGGCGTATTGCTGAGCGTGCTGGTGCTGCCGCTGACCATTCCGTTACTGATTTTCGCCACTGCGGCGATGGATGCGGCCTCCATGCATTTGCCCGTTGAGGGATATATGGCGATTTTGGGCGCGTTGCTGGCGGGCAGCGCAACGTTAAGCCCTTTTGCTACGGCGGCAGCGTTACGTATCAGCATGCAGTAGCGCGGTCTTTGACTGGCGACAAACTGTAGGATGCCGGATGACGTTACGCTTATCAGGAAAGTCTGTAGGTCTGATAAGGCGTCTTTGCCGTCATCCGGCATAACTGAAGTTTCATTCGTTTTGATTGAATCTGGTGACTGAACTATGTGGAAAACACTTCATCAACTGGCGATTCCCCCACGGCTTTATCAGATCTGTGGCTGGTTCATCCCGTGGCTGGCGATAGCCAGCGTGGTGGTGCTGGCGGCGGGCTGGGTCTGGGGGTTTGGCTTCGCGCCTGCGGATTATCAGCAGGGGCAAAGCTACCGCATCATCTACCTGCATGTCCCGGCGGCGATCTGGTCGATGGGGATTTACGCCTCGATGGCGGTTGCCGCATTCATCGGTCTGGTCTGGCAAATGAAAATGGCTAACCTGGTGGCGGCGGCGATGGCGCCTGTTGGCGCGGTGTTTACCTTTATCGCGCTGGTTACCGGTTCCGCCTGGGGAAAACCGATGTGGGGAACCTGGTGGGTATGGGACGCGCGATTGACCTCCGAACTGGTGCTGCTGTTCCTGTACGTCGGGGCGATAGCGTTGTGGCACGCCTTTGACGATCGCCGCCTGGCGGGGCGCGCGGCGGGCATTCTGGTGCTGATTGGCGTCGTTAATCTGCCGATCATCCACTACTCGGTGGAGTGGTGGAATACGCTACATCAGGGATCAACACGTATGCAGCAGAGCATTGACCCGGCGATGCGCGCGCCGCTGCGCCTGGCGATTATCGGTTATCTGCTGCTGTTTATCACGCTGGCGCTGATGCGGATGCGTAACCTGATTTTGTTAATGGAAAAACGTCGCCCGTGGGTGAGTGAACTGATTTTAAAAAGAGGCCGCCAATGACCAGCGCATTTGCATCCTGGAGTGATTTCTTTGCTATGGGCGGTTACGCCTTTTATGTCTGGCTGGCGGTTGTGATGACCGTGATCCCGCTGGCGGCGCTGGTGGTGCATACCGCCATGCAGCACCGCGTGATTTTGCGCGGCGTGGCGCAGCAGCGAGCGCGTGAAGCGCGGATGCGCGCGGCGCAGGCGCAGCGGGAGGCGGCATGAATATCCGTCGTAAAAATCGTTTGTGGATAGCCTGCGCGGTGCTGGCCGGTTTGGCTCTGACTATCACGCTGGTACTTTATGCGCTGCGTTCCAATATCGACCTGTTCTATACGCCAGGCGAAATTCTCTACGGTAAACGCGAAACGCACCAACTGCCTGAAGTGGGGCAACGCCTGCGCGTCGGCGGCATGGTCATGCCCGGAAGCGTGAAGCGCGACCCGGATTCGCTGAAAGTGAATTTCAGCATCTACGACGCCGAAGGCGTGGTGGATGTGACGTACGAAGGCATTCTGCCGGATCTGTTCCGCGAAGGGCAGGGCGTGGTGGTGCAGGGGGAGCTGGGCGAGAAAAACCATGTGCAGGCGAAAGAGGTGCTCGCCAAACATGATGAAAACTATACCCCGCCGGAAGTTGAAAAAGCGATGCAGGAAAACCATCGTCGCCCGGAAAGCGTTTATAAGGATAAAGCATCATGATGCCTGAAATTGGCAACGCGCTGCTGTGTCTCGCACTCGGCGTGGCGCTGTTGCTGTCCGTTTATCCGCTGTGGGGCGTGGGGCGCGGCGATGTGCGCATGATGGCCTCGGCGAGGCCATTCTCCTGGCTGCTGTTTATCCTGGTGATGGGCGCGTTTCTGGTGCTGATCAATGCCTTCGTGGTGAATGATTTTACCGTTACCTATGTCGCCAGCAACTCCAACACGCAACTGCCGGTCTGGTATCGCGTCGCCGCGACCTGGGGAGCGCACGAAGGGTCGCTTCTGCTATGGGTATTGCTGATGAGCGGCTGGACGTTTGCCGTGGCCGTGTTCAGTCAGCGGATGCCGCTGGATATCGTCGCCCGCGTACTGGCGGTGATGGGGATGGTCAGCGTCGGTTTTTTGCTGTTTATTCTGTTCACCTCCAACCCGTTTTCCCGTACGTTGCCCAACTTTCCGATTGAAGGGCGCGACCTGAATCCGCTGTTGCAGGACCCGGGGCTGATCTTCCACCCGCCGCTGCTCTATATGGGCTATGTCGGTTTCTCGGTGGCGTTTGCGTTCGCGATCGCCGCGCTGATGAGTGGGCGTCTGGACAGCACCTTTGCCCGCTTTTCCCGTCCCTGGACGCTGGCCGCATGGGTATTCTTAACGCTGGGTATCGTGCTTGGCTCTGCCTGGGCCTATTACGAGCTGGGCTGGGGCGGCTGGTGGTTCTGGGACCCGGTGGAAAACGCCTCATTTATGCCGTGGCTGGTGGGCACCGCGTTGATGCACTCCCTGGCGGTGACTGAACAGCGCGCCAGCTTCAAAGCCTGGACGCTCCTGCTTTCAATATGCGCCTTCTCACTCTGCCTGCTCGGTACTTTCCTGGTGCGTTCTGGCGTGCTGGTGTCGGTGCATGCTTTTGCCTCCGATCCATCGCGCGGGATGTTTATTCTCGCCTTTATGGTACTGGTGATCGGCGGTTCGCTGCTGCTGTTCGCGACGCGTGGACACAAGGTTCGCTCGCGGGTGAATAACGCACTCTGGTCGCGTGAGTCACTGCTGTTAGCCAATAACGTCCTGCTTATCGCCGCCATGCTGGTGGTGTTGCTGGGAACATTGCTGCCGCTGGTGCATAAACAGCTCGGTCTGGGCAGTATTTCAATCGGCGAACCGTTCTTTAATACCATGTTCACTTGGCTGATGGCGCCGTTCGCGCTGCTGCTGGGCATCGGGCCGCTGGTTCGCTGGGGACGTGACAGACCGCGCAAGTTGCAGCGGTTGTTGGTTATCGCGCTGGTGAGCACATTAGTGCTGTCAATGCTGCTGCCGTGGCTGTTTGAAGACAAGATTGTCGCCATGACGGTGGTCGGGCTGGCGATGGCGTGCTGGGTATTTGTGCTGGCGGTAGCGGAAGTCGCGCAGCGCGTTTCGCGCGGTACGAAAATGACGCTCAGCTACTGGGGAATGGTCGCCGGGCACGTTGGGCTGGCGGTGACGATTGTCGGCATCGCGTTTAGCCAAAACTACAGCGTGGAACGTGATGTCCGCATGAAAGCGGGAGACAGCGTCAGCATCCACGACTATCAATTCACCTTCCGTGAAGTGAAGGAGATTACCGGCCCGAACTATCGCGGCGGGGTGGCGATTATTGGCGTGACGCGGGAAGGTAAAGCAGAAGCGACGCTGCATGCGGAAAAACGTTTTTATAACAGCACCAGCTCAATGATGACGGAAGCGGCGATCGATGGCGGGATCACCCGCGATCTGTATGCCGCTCTCGGCGAAGAGCTGGACAATGGCGCATGGGCGGTGCGCCTGTATTACAAACCGTTTATCCGCTGGATCTGGGCGGGAGGGCTGTTGATGGCGCTTGGCGGGTTGTTCTGCCTGTTTGATCCGCGCTATCGCCAGCGTTCATGCCCGCAAAAAACCGCGCCGGAGGCTGTATGAAGCGCAACGTACTGTTAATACCTTTCGTCATTTTTCTGGTTATTGCGGCGGCGTTGCTGTGGCAGCTGGCGCGTAATGCGGAAGGGGACGATCCGACGAATCTGGAATCGGCGCTGATTGGCAAACCGGTGCCGACCTTCCGTCTCGAATCGCTGGAAAATCCTGGTCTGCATTATCAGGCAGACGTGCTAACGCAGGGGAAACCGGTGCTGCTCAACGTGTGGGCGACCTGGTGCCCGACCTGCCGCGCTGAACATCAGTATCTGAATCAGTTGTCTGCGCAGGGAATTCGCGTGGTTGGTCTGAATTACAAAGACGATCGCCAGAAAGCGATTACCTGGCTGAAAGAGTTAGGGAATCCTTATGCGCTAAGCCTGTTTGATGGCGACGGTATGCTTGGGCTGGATCTGGGCGTTTACGGCGCGCCGGAAACCTTCCTGATCGACGGTAAAGGGATCATTCGTTATCGTCATGCAGGCGATCTGAACGCCAGGGTATGGGAAAGTGAAATAAAACCGCTCTGGGAGCAGTACAGTAAGGAGGCCGCGCAATGAGATTCTTACTGGGCGTGCTGATGCTGGTGATCTCCGGCTCGTCGCTGGCTGCCATTGATGTTATGCAGTTCAAAGATGAAGCGCAGGAGCAGCAGTTCCGCCAGCTCACCGAGCAGCTGCGCTGCCCGAAATGCCAGAACAACAGCATCGCGGACTCTAACTCGATGATTGCCACCGACCTGCGTCAGAAGGTTTATGAACTGATGCAGGAAGGTAAAAGCAAGCAGGAGATCGTTGATTACATGGTGGCGCGCTACGGTAACTTCGTCACCTACGATCCGCCGCTGACACCGCTTACCGTGCTGTTGTGGATCTTGCCGATCGCCGCTATTGGCGCTGGCGGCTGGATTATCTTCGCCCGTTCGCGGCGGCGCGTACGTGTAAAACAGGAAACCTTTTCTGACGAGGTGACGCCGAAGGGACGCCAGGCCGGATTATGGCTGTTTGCTCCCGGGGTTGTGATCGCGCTGATTGTCGGGGCGGTAAGTTACTACCAGACCGGTAACTATCAGCAGGTAAAAATCTGGCAACAGGCTACGGCGCAGACGCCAGCGTTGCTGGAGCGCGCGCTGGACCCTGACGCGCAGCCGCTGAATGAGGAAGAGATGACACGCCTGGCGCTTGGTTTGCGTACCCGACTGCAAAGCGATGCTGGCAATGTGGAAGGCTGGATTATGCTTGGGCGTATCGGCATGGTGCTGGGGAATGCCAGCACGGCGACGGAAGCGTATGCCAATGCGTACAGACTGGACCCCAAAAATAGCGATGCCGCATTAGGGTATGCGGAAGCGCTGACCCGTTCTTCCGATCCTGATGATAATCGTCGGGGAGGGGAGCTGTTGCGCCAGCTGGTGAGAAGCGATCATGCCAACATTCGGACGTTGAGTATGTATGCGTTTAATGCCTTCGAGCAGCAGCGTTTCGGCGAGGCGGTTGCAGCCTGGGAGATGATGCTGAAATTGCTGCCCGCCAATGATTCCCGCCGGGCAGTGATTGAACGCAGTATTAAGCAGGCATTAGCGCAGCTTTCGCCGCAGGCGGAATAAATGAGTGTGGCAAGGCCGGATAGTACTTGCCACGCGACTTGTAGGCCCGATAAGCGTAGCGCCATCGGGCATATCTTGTTACTGCATTCCGCGTGTTTGTAAAAAGAGAATGGTCGCCGCGACGCGCGAGCGCACGTTCAGCTTTCGCAGTAAATTACGAATATGCACCTTAACCGTCTGCTCAGAAATATTCAGCACGGAGGCAATCTGTTTGTTCGACAGCCCCTGAGCCAGTTCGTGCAGCACGTCCAGTTCGCGTTCAGTGAGCACGCTAAAGGGATCTTCCTCTGCGCCAAACAGTTCCCGTTCGCGCAGGTATTCGCTGACGCGATCGCTGAATACCTTGCCGCCGTTGGCGCCAGCACGAATCGCTTCCAGCAGCACTTCCGGGTCGCTGTCTTTCAGTAAATAGCCGTCCGCTCCGGCATCAATCAGCGCGTACACGTCACTGGCAGAGTCGGAAACCGTCAGGATAATGATCTGTGCGGTGACGCCATCCCGACGCAGCGCATTCAGCGTATCAAGCCCGCTCAGGCCTTTCATATTCAGGTCAAGCAGGATCAGATCAAGATCGAGACGGTTTGCCAGATCGATAGCACTCGCCCCATCGCCAGCTTCGGCAACGACATTAAATGCGGTATCCAGTTCCAGTAATTGACGAATACCTCGTCGCATAAGTGGATGATCGTCCACAATAAGCACCTGAAAAGGCGTTGCTTCAGGCATACTATTCTCCTGAGTACATACTCGTATCATTATTGTTTTTAGCGCGAAAATCGTCCAGATTCATCGCGTTGATGAGAGAATAAATTTTACCCTATTTTGGGCATGGGTAAGTAGTAAAACCTTTTGATTATGCGGTGTTAGCACAGTACTGGAAGGGAACGGCAGGCATAAAAAAACCAACCGTAAGAGGTTGGTTTTTCTAAGGGATTTTGGTCGGCACGAGAGGATTTGAACCTCCGACCCCCGACACCCCATGACGGTGCGCTACCAGGCTGCGCTACGTGCCGACTTGTGGATGCCAATACTACCGCTTTCCACCACGAATGCAAGGGGATGTCTTGCTAACTGATTTATAATTAATCAGTTAGCAATGAATCGTTTCTCGTCGGTCAGTACCTGCAACAACAGGCTCAGCTGCGGCTTCTGGTCTTTGATCTTCTCGCCGTGTAGATCGTACGTCTGATAGGTGCCGTTATTGTTCAGTACCAGCGTCATTTCCGGCGTGGTAATCGCCAGCGTACTGCCGTCCGCCGCGGTCACCCAGTAATGGCGGCGCGTGGCATTGAACAGATCCTGTCCCTGCGAGTACTCATTGGCTGGCGTACTGACGTGCAGCAGTCGCTGCATCAGCGTCGTCATCAAATCCGTATGGTCGGTCAGAGTGTTGATTCGCTGCGCTGGCGTGCCCGGCCAGTGAATGATCAACGGCACTTGCAGATGGCCGCGAGACCAGGCGAAATGGCTCTCTTCCTGCGCTAACGGTACGCCGCGACCACCCGTAATAATCACCACGGTGTTGTTGAGTTTCCCTGCGTCACGCAGTGCGCTGAGCACCCGGTTAATCTGGGCATCCACGTTCTCTGCGGCGCGGGCATACCGTTTCACAAAGTCTTTCTGGTTGCTGTCGTCAACGTTTGTGCCGTTGAAGGAAACCCATGAGAACCAGCGGTTATCTTCCTGGGCGTAACGTCCTAACCAGTTAATCCACTGGCTTGCCGTCTGCTCGTCGGACTGCGTTTGCACGGTTGGCATGGAGAAGTCTGACAGCAGCGCCTGGCGGTAGAGCGGGCTGGTGAAGCCGTCAGAAGAGAATAGCCCTAACTGATAGCCTTGCTGGTTCAGCGCCGAGATCAGCGCGGCAGGCGTTCTGGTCGACAGAATACCGTCCATATAGCTGGGCGATACGCCATAGAACAGACCAAATATTCCATTGTCAGACGTGTTGCCTGAACTCATGTGGCGCGTGAACGACGTATTCTGTTCGGCGAATGCGGCCAACGCGGGCATCTGTTTTTCATAGCGGGAGTAATTCAGCGCGTCGACCGTAATTAACAGTACGTTCTGGCCGGTGCCCATGTCGCGATACTGCAAATCGCTCAGCGGATACTGAACGGAAACGGCTTCCGGGTTGCCTTGTTCCACCAGACGGCGCTGATACTCCTGCGCATCCAGCAGACCGTGTTTTTCCAGAAAACGGCGCGCCGTCATCGGGTATGACAGCGGTAAATTCGCGCGCTGCATGGTGATTGGGCGATAGAAGTTGGCGTCTGCCCAGATATACACCACATGCGAAGCGATAAATGAGACGAAAAAGAACGCGGCAAGCGGTTTGGCGAAATGGCGACGTCGCGTCAGGCTGCGCAGCTTTTGCCAGCTCCAGGTCGCAAACAGCATTTCGATTAACAGGATGACCGGCACGCTAATAAACATCAGCTGCCAGTCGCGCGCCATCTCGTTCTGATCGGGGTTAATGACCAGTTCCCAGACAATGGGATTCAGGTGCAGGTGGAAGCGGGTAAAAACTTCGCTGTCGATCAGCAACAGCGTCATGCCCGCCGTCGCCAGGATGGCTGACAAAAAACGCATCAGCCGTTGGGACATGACAATAAATGTCAGAGGAAACAGGATCAGCAGGTAGGCGGCGAACACCAGAAAGCTGAAGTGCCCGACAATGCTCAGGTACGAGTAAATACGCCCTGCAAGCGTTGTCGGCCAGTCTGCGACAAACAGGTAACGGCTACCGAGCACCATGGCCAGCAGAATGTTGAACAGTGCAAACCAGTGCCCCCAGCTAACCATCTGGGAGACTTTTTCACGGTAGCGCTGACGATGAGTTACCATAAATAGCCGTTCGTTTCCCTTAATGCGCTTTGTCGTCGTTAATTGAAGACTGTAATGCGCGGGCAAAAGAGTTCGCAATCGCCTGGCGTTGAGCCGGTGCGATGCTGGTGTTGATAAGGTTGGTGACCATGTTTCCCAGCACCATCAGGGAAAGGTCGGTCGGTGCCTTATGTTTTTCCAGTACGTTGAGCAGGTCACTCAGTAATTGTTCAACGTGTTCGTCACTATAGCGGGAGTGTTGTGGCATAAATCGCAATCAGTTTGTTCATGAAAGGGCAACATATTACCGTAGCAACAGTTTTTTTTCTGCTTTTTTATCTCCTGTTGCGTCACCGCCCGTCAGGTGATTGAATACCGCCCGGTCATAAAGGAGAGTTTATCATGAGTCTGGATATCAACCAGATTGCCCTGCACCAGCTTATCAAACGTGATGAGCAAAATCTTGAGCTGGTCTTGCGCGATTCATTACTGGAGCCGACAACCACCGTTGTCGATATGGTGGCTGAACTGCACCGGGTCTATAGCGCCAAGAACAAAGCGTACGGCCTGTTCAGCGAAGAGAGTGAACTGGCGCAAACGCTGCGGTTGCAGCGTCAGGGCGAGGAGGATTTTCTTGCCTTTAGCCGTGCGGCGACCGGCCGTTTACGCGATGAACTGGCGAAATACCCGTTTGCGGACGGCGGTATTGTCCTGTTCTGCCATTACCGTTATCTGGCGGTGGAGTATCTGCTGGTGGCGGTGCTGAACAACTTAAGCAGCATGCGCGTGAATGAGAACCTGGATATCAACCCGACGCACTATCTGGATATTAACCATGCGGATATTGTGGCGCGTATCGATTTGACCGAATGGGAAACGAACCCGGAATCCACCCGTTATCTGACCTTCCTGAAAGGCCGGGTAGGGCGCAAAGTGGCCGATTTCTTTATGGATTTCCTGGGCGCCAGCGAAGGGCTGAACGCGAAAGCGCAAAACCGGGGGCTGTTGCAGGCGGTGGACGATTTCACCGCAGAAGCGCAGCTGGACAAAGCTGAACGTCAGAATGTCCGTCAGCAGGTGTACAGCTACTGCAATGAGCAATTGCAGTCTGGTGAAGAGATTGAGCTTGAATCGCTGTCGAAAGAGTTATCCGGCGTCAGCGAAGTCAGCTTCAGAGAATTTACCGCTGACAAAGGCTATGAGCTGGAAGAGAGTTTCCCGGCGGACCGCAGCACGCTGCGTCAGCTGACGAAATATGCCGGGAGCGGCGGTGGGTTAACCATCAACTTCGACGCCATGCTGTTAGGTGAGCGGATTTTCTGGGATCCGGCGACCGATACGCTGACGATCAAGGGAACGCCGCCAAACCTGCGCGATCAGCTCCAGCGTCGGACGTCCGGCGGTAATTAACGGTTTTGACGTTATGTGTTGTAACGCCGGATAGCGGTGCAGGCACCTTATTCGGCTTACGGTTCATCGCCTTGTCACGCACCATAAAAAAACCCCGCCGTGGCGGGGTTTTTCTTCAACTTGTTGGCGATTACGCGCGAACGAAGTCGATGTGAGTCAGCTTCGGCTTGAACGCGTGACGCTGTACAGCCTGAGCTTTAACTTTTACTTCTTTACCGTCAACAACGATGGTCAGAACTTCGCTGTAGAACTCAGCTTTAGCTTGCATGTTCATAACCTGGTCGTGGTCCAGTTCGATAGCAATCGGGGCTTCAGCGCCACCGTAGATGATTGCCGGGAACTTGTTAGCGGCGCGCAGGCGGCGGCTCGCACCCTTACCCTGCTCTTTACGTACTTCTGCGTTGATAGTAAACATTTAAATCTCTCTTAAATAATTCCTGTTACAGGCGACCCAGCAACAGGTAAGTGATCTGCTTTGCGTATGCAAAAGCGGGCGAGATTCTATACTCAAATGGCTATCACATCAATCAAAAGTACGATTAACCGCGCAATTCATGTGCCCGCCGGAAGCGGCCTTCATAATCGAAGACTTTTTCGCGCACCTGCCAGTACTGGCCTTTCATGCGGGCGACGACAAAATCAGGGTGGCGAAGCAGCGCCTGTTGCGCCAGGATATCCGCCGCAGCGATCCAGCGTAACGGAATACCCGGCGTGCGGGTATGCGGGCGAATAAACAACTGTTCAAAGGCGGTGCGTTGAGCGGGCGTCTGCAATCGGAAGCGCTCACTCACATCGGCGCCGTCCTCATCGTAGTAGGTGATTTTCAGCCATTCGCCTTTCTCATCATGCCCGTGTTGTAACGCCATCCCGCTACAGCGCAATACCAGCGCATCTTTGAGTTTTAGCGCCGCTTTCAGCATATCGTCCGGGTCGACCAGAATCGTGTCGCACTCCCGGCAGCGCCGGGCGGCGATATCGTTTTCCGCGTTGCATTGTGGGCAGTTTTTAAAGCGGAAGCGAAAATCGCACTGTTCGCGATGCCCGTCATCATCTTCAAACCAGCCCTGGCAGCGGCGACCGAAATGCTCAATCAGCGTGCCGTCAGCGGTGGTTTTCCCCCAGAAGGTATTGGCGAACCCGCAGGCAGGGCAGAACACCTGCACGGGAACGTTGTCACTTTTGCCTTTTGGCGTGCCCACTTCCGGCGCATACAGATCGTGCGGGTTTCCGGCATAGTCGAGGATCAGACAGTCAGTTTTTCCAGGCGCAAGCCGCAGACCACGCCCCACGATTTGTTGGTAAAGACTGACTGACTCTGTCGGGCGCAGGATAGCGATAAGATCGACATGCGGCGCGTCAAACCCCGTCGTCAGCACGGCGACGTTCACCAGATAACGAAAGCGCTGGGCTTTGAAATCGTTAATCATCACGTCGCGCTCTGCGCCCGGCGTGTCCCCGGTAATCAGCGCTGCATCATCGGCGGGCAGCAAACCCACAATCTCTTTGGCATGTTCGACGGTGGCGGCGAAAATCATCACCCCTTTGCGGGTTTGGGCAAATTCAACAATCTGGCTGATGATGTGCGGGGTCACGCGCTGCTGCTTTTTCAGCTCGCGATTGAGGTCAGCTTCGCTGAACAGGCCGTTACTCTGTGCCTGCAAGCGGCTAAAATCATACTGCACCACGGGCATATCCAGACGCTCCGGCGGCGTCAGATAACCATGCTTAATCATGTAGCGCAGCGGTAACTCATAAATGCAGTCGCGAAAGAGCGCTTTTTCGTCGCCGCGCACCATGCCGTGGTAATGGAAATGATAAATCCAGCCTTTGCCTAGCCGGAAAGGGGTGGCCGTCAGGCCGAGCAGGCGTAAGTGGGGATTCACTTTACTCAGGTGCGCCAGGATTTGCTGATACTGACTCTCTTCATCGTCGCCGATGCGGTGACATTCATCGACAATCAACAGCGAAAACTCGCCCTGGAAGGCGTCAAGGTTACGGGCGACCGACTGCACGCTGCCAAACACCACCTTGCCGTGGCTCTCTTTACGCTTCAGACCGGCGGCGAAAATGTCGGCCTCCAGCCCCAGCGCGCAATATTTGGCATGGTTTTGCGCGACCAGCTCTTTTACATGCGCCAGCACCAGCACGCGCCCACGCGCCACTCGTGCCAGCTCGGCAATCACCAGACTTTTGCCTGCGCCGGTTGGCAGGACAATCACGGCAGGCGTGCGGTGGCGGCGAAAATGGTTGAGCGTGGCATCCACGGCTTCTTGCTGGTAAGGACGAAGTGTAAAAATCATGGTCTCACTACGATGAACGGTACAGGGAATAGTATGCCATGAATCATTTCCCTTGAGCGATGGTTAGAGCCCGTTATACTGGATGGACAACGGCTTCATTTTTCGGGCGTTATGCCCGATTTCCGTATTATTACAGGCAAAATCAAACTCATGCGACTTGATAAATTTATCGCTCAGCAACTCGGCGTCAGCCGTGCTATTGCCGGGCGTGAGATTCGTAGTAACCGTGTTACCGTCGATGGCGAAATCATCCGAAACGCGGCGTTTAAACTCCTGCCAGAACATAATGTCGAGTACGATGGCAACACGCTGGTTCAGCAAAATGGCCCGCGCTACTTTATGCTTAATAAGCCTCAGGGCTATGTCTGTTCAACGGACGACCCGGATCATCCCACGGTACTCTATTTCCTTGATGAACCTGTCGCGTACAAGCTGCATGCCGCCGGGCGGCTGGATATCGACACCACGGGACTGGTGTTGATGACGGATGATGGTCAGTGGTCGCACCGGATCACCTCTCCGCGCCATCATTGTGAGAAAACCTATCTGGTCACGCTGGAATCGCCGGTAGCTGCGGATACCGCCGAACAGTTTGCCAAAGGCGTGCAACTGCATAATGAGAAAGACCTCACCAAACCGGCCGTGCTGGAGGTGATCATCCCGACGCAGGTGCGTCTGACCATTAGCGAAGGGCGCTACCACCAGGTGAAGCGGATGTTCGCCGCCGTGGGGAACCATGTTGTCGAACTGCACCGCGAACGCATCGGCGCAATTGTGCTGGATGACGACCTCGAACCTGGCGAGTATCGCCCGTTGACCGAAGAAGAAATCGCCAGCGTCGGTTTATAGACCCGGTGAGCCAGGCGCTTTACGTCCCGCTAAATTCAGGAGTTCATTTGTGACCACCCGGCAGCACTCATCCTTTGCCATTGTTTTTATCCTTGGCCTGTTAGCCATGCTGATGCCGCTGTCGATTGATATGTATCTTCCGGCGCTGCCGGTGATTTCTGCCCAGTTTGGCGTACCGGCGGGCAGCGCGCAGATGACCCTCAGTACCTATATTCTGGGGTTCGCCGTGGGGCAGCTTATTTACGGCCCAATGGCGGATAGTCTCGGGCGCAAGCCGGTGATCCTCGGCGGGACGCTGGTGTTTGCGGCGGCGGCGGTGGCATGCGCGCTGGCGCAGACTATCGACCAGTTGATCATCATGCGTTTCTTCCACGGTCTTGCCGCCGCTGCGGCGAGCGTGGTGATCAATGCCCTGATGCGCGATATCTACCCGAAAGAAGAGTTCTCCCGCATGATGTCATTCGTCATGCTGGTGACGACAATCGCGCCGCTGATGGCGCCGATTATTGGTGGGTGGGTTCTGGTGTGGTTGAGCTGGCATTACATCTTCTGGATTCTGGCGGTGGCGGCGATTCTGGCATCGGTGATGATCTTCTTGTTGATTAACGAGACACTTCCCGTTGAACGCCGTCAGCCGTTCCATATTCGTACCACGATAGGGAACTTTGCCTCGCTGTTCCGACACAAACGCGTACTGAGCTATATGCTGGCCAGCGGATTTAGCTTTGCGGGAATGTTCTCGTTCCTCAGCGCCGGCCCGTTTGTGTACATCGAGATTAACCATGTGTCGCCGCAGCATTTTGGCTATTACTTTGCGCTGAACATTGTGTTCTTGTTTGTGATGACCATTATCAACAGCCGCTTCGTGCGCCGGGTTGGGGCGTTGAATATGTTCCGTACCGGGTTATGGATTCAGTTTGTGATGGCGGCCTGGATGGTATTCAGCGCGCTGTTTGGCGTGGGCTTTTGGGCGCTGGTGGTTGGCGTCGCGGCGTTTGTCGGATGCGTTTCTATGGTCTCTTCAAACGCGATGGCCGTTATTCTGGATGAATTTCCGCATATGGCGGGCACCGCCTCGTCGCTGGCCGGTACGTTCCGGTTTGGCATTGGCGCGATTGTCGGGGCGCTGCTGTCGCTGGCAACCTTTACCTCCGCCTGGCCGATGATTTGGTCGATTGCTTTCTGCGCAACCTGCTCCATTCTCTTCTATCTCTACGCCAGCCGCCCGAAAAAACGGTGATCTAATACACAACATGGAAGCTGGAAGGCTTCCTTTGTTGACGTACATCAACGTCAAATCCATCATTTTTTCCATTTATGTTTATTTTATGTAAAATCAATTTATGTAAAAAGTCACATCATTGTAGTTAAAAAGGTTGAGTTAGATCGCAGAAACGGGTACATATAGCCCGCAAATACGTCCGGCACTGGCAAAAAATATTTTAATAACGGGCTGTACAGGCCGCTCAGACCAGGGATGTAAGCGTTTTCGATCTGTTTAAGGACGGGTTGTCAATGATGTGTTAATATGGATGTAAATAAATTGTGAAGTGAATGTGCTTCCGGGGAAAGAAAGTGACTACATTACAACTCTCAATCATTCATCGTTTACCGCAGAACTATCGGTGGTCAACGGGTTTTGCAGGTTCAAAAGTTGAACCGATTCCGCAAAACGGGCAGAACACAGAAAACAGTCTGGTGGCGCTCAAACTCCTGAGCCCCGATGGTGACAGCGCATGGCCGGTGATGCATACACTTAGCCAGGCGCTTAGCGACATCGAAGTGCCTTGCTCCGTTCTGGAGTGCGAAGGCGAGCCGTGCCTGTTTGTTAATCGTCAGGACGAATTTGCCGCGACCTGCCGCCTGAAAAATTTCGGCGTAGCGATAGCGGAACCCTTTTCGAACAACAATCCTTTTTGAGCGTCAGCTTAGCGCGAGCAACTGACGCGTATACTCCTGTTGCGGTGCGGTAAAGACACGCTCACATTGCCCCTGTTCCACCACTTCTCCTTGTCGCAGTACAATGACCTGATGGCATAATGCGCGCACAACATGCAGATCGTGGCTGATGAAAATGTAAGCCAGGCGATGCTTTTGTTGTAAAGATTTCAACAGCGCCAGGATTTGTGCCTGAACCGTTCTGTCCAGCGATGATGTCGGTTCATCCAGAATAATCAGCGACGGTTTCAGTATTAGCGCTCTGGCGATAGCGATACGCTGGCGCTGGCCACCGGAAAATTCCGCCGGGTAACGATGGCGCGTCTCAGCATCCAGACCCACTTCCTTCATGACGGCGATAACCTGTTCTTCGCGCTGCCCGGCGGAAAGGGCCGGTTGATGAACGCGTAAGCCTTCTTCAATAATTTGCAGTACGTTGAGGCGGGGGTTCAGCGATGAGTTCGGGTCCTGAAATACCACCTGAATACGGTGACGAACCGGCAGCAACTGACGGCGGGTTAAATTTTGCAACGGCTGGCCGTCAAAAGTGATGCTGCCCTGCGAGCGAATCAACCGCAGTAAGGCCAGACCGGTAGTGCTTTTTCCTGACCCGGATTCACCGACCAGCCCCAGCGTTTCACCGGGTCGAAGCGCGAAACTCACCTCGTTAACCACGACGTTATGATCCACCACGCGTTTCAGAACCCCTTTTCGAATCGGGAATGCGACGCGAAGCTGGCTCACTTCCAGTAGCGGCGACGACTCACCGGGCAATGGAACCGGGGAGCCGGTGGGTTCGCTGTTCAGCAACTTCTGCGTATAGGGATGCTCAGGCGCGCTAAGCAACGGCAACGCACGGTTTTGCTCCACGCATCGTCCGTTTTGCATCACCGCCACGGCGTCCGCCAGTTTTTTCACAATGCTGAGATTATGGGTGATAAACAGCATACCCATATTCAGTTCGCGTTGCAGTTCACGCAGCAGTTGCAGGATTTGCGCCTGTACGGAGACATCCAGAGCGGTCGTGGGTTCATCGGCGATTAACAGTTCAGGATGCGTGAGCAACGCCATTGCGATCATCACGCGCTGGCGTTCGCCGCCTGAGAGCTGATGGGGATAATCGCTCAGCCGTTTCGCGGCCTGACGAATCCCTACGCGATCCAGGCAGCTCAGGATTTCGGCCCTGGCGGCCTCACGGCGCATTCCCCGGTGCAGGGACAGCACTTCGTAGAGCTGTTTTTCCAGCGTATGCAACGGGTTTAGCGATACCATCGGTTCCTGAAAAATCATGGCGATTTTATTGCCCCGCACGCCGCGCAGCGTCTGCTCGCTGGCGTGGAGCAATGACTCGCCATGAAAACGGATATCGCCCGCGAGATACACCGCAGGCGGAGAGGGCAGCAACCGCAGAATCGACAGCGCGGTGACGCTTTTACCGGAGCCGGATTCGCCCACCAGCGCCAGCGTTTCGCCTGCGTCAACCTGTAGAGAGATGTCGTTAACAACCGTGCGCACGTTCTCCTGATGGCGAAAACCTACCGATAAATTCTCAATAGTTAACAGAGGATGCGTCATCTTATACCGCCTTGTTGGGATCAAACGCGTCGCGTACTGCTTCGCCAATAAAAATCAGCAGCGACAATAACACCGCGACGGACAGGAACGCGGTGATCCCAAGCCACGGCGCCTGCAAATTATTTTTACCTTGCAGGAGTAATTCGCCGAGGGAAGGGGAGCCGAGCGGCAGGCCAAATCCGAGAAAATCCAGTGACGTCAATGTGGTAATCGAGCTGCACAAAATGAACGGTAAAAAGGTCAGCGTGGCGACCATCGCGTTGGGCAGCATGTGACGCAGGATAATGCTGCGATCGCTGACGCCCAGCGCCTGCGCGGCGCGGATGTAGTCGAAATTGCGCGTGCGCAGGAATTCCGCGCGAACCACCCCGACCAGGCTCATCCAGCCAAACAGGACGGTAATGGCCAGCAGCCACCAGAAATTGGGTTGCACCACGCTTGAGAGCAGAATAATCAGAAACAGCGTCGGCATTCCTGACCACACTTCGATGAACCGTTGCCCCCACAGGTCGATTTTTCCGCCGTAATACCCCTGCAACGCGCCCGCCAGCACGCCCATTACGCTGGAACAGAGGGTAAGCATCAAACCAAACAGGATAGAGATTCGCGTGCCGTAGAGGATGCGCGCCAACACGTCGCCGCCATTCGCGTCGGTTCCCAGCCAGTTTTGTGCGGACGGCGGAGAGGGGAAGGGTTTATCAGTGGCAAAGTTGATGCTGGTGGCGCCAAAACGCACGGGCGCCCACAGCACCCATCCGTGGTTTTCAAGCTGCTTTTGCAGCCAGGGGTCCTGATAATCCGCCTGCGTTGCGAACGGCCCGCCGAAATCGCTTTCGCTGTAGTTTTTGACCAGCGGAAAGTACCAGCTTCCCTCATAGCGCACCAGCAGCGGTTTATCGTTGGCGACCAGTTCGGCGCACAGACTCAGGCCAAACAGCACCAGGAAAATCCACAGTGACCAGTACCCCCGGCGATTATGACGAAAACGCGCCCAGCGGGCCTGGTTTGCAGGGCTTAATCGCGGCATCAGCGTCCCTCAAAATCAATGCGTGGATCAACCAGCGTATAGCTGATATCGCTCAGGATATTCAGCAGCAAGCCGATCAGGGTGAAAATGTATAACGTGCCAAACATTACCGGGTAGTCGCGTGACACGGTCGCTTCGTAGCCCAGCAACCCCAGCCCGTTTAAGGAAAACATCACTTCAATGAGCAGCGAACCGGTGAAAAACATGCTGATAAAGGTGGCGGGAAAACCGGCGATTACCAGCAGCATGGCGTTGCGGAAAACGTGCTTCCACAGAATGTTTTTTTCGCTCACCCCTTTTGCACGCGCGGTGACAACGTACTGTTTGCGGACTTCATCCAGAAAAGAGTTTTTGGTCAACATGGTCAGCGCGGCGAACCCGCCGATCACCGTCGCCAGTACCGGTAACGTGATATGCCAGAGGTAGTCGGTAATTTTCTGATACCAGGGCAGGGAATCAAAATTGGCGGATACCAGGCCGCGCAGCGGGAAGAGGTCGTAATAGCTACCGCCAGCAAAGAAAACGATCAATAAGATGGCGAACAGGAAGGCGGGGATAGCGTAGCCAACGATGATAAAAGCGCTGCTCCAGATGTCGAAACGGCTGCCGTTATATACCGCTTTGCGGATGCCCAACGGGATCGACACCAGATAAATGATGAGCGTACTCCACAATCCGAGCGTAATGGACACGGGCAGACTGTCTTTGATTAACGTCAGTACGGATGCGCTGCGAAACAGGCTGTCGCCGAAATCGAAACGAACATAGTCCCAGAGCATTTTAAAGTAGCGCTCATGAACAGGCTTATCAAAGCCGTAGCGATGCGTGATCTCCGCGATCACCTCGGGATCTAACCCACGTCCGCCGCGATAGTGGCTGTCGCTAATATTCCCTACGCCGGTCTGGGCGTGGCTGGCGCGAACGCCTTCGCTACCGGCGCCGGGCAGGGCGCCAGACTGGCCGAATTCAATGGCCGCGATCGCCTGGTCAACCGGGCCGCCCGGTGCGATCTGGACAATAAAAAAGTTGATTGTAATGATGGCCCACAGCGTCGGGATCACCAGTAACAGACGTCGAATCAGGTAGGCGCCCATTTATTCTCCCTGTCGTCTGGCGGCGGGAAGTTTTGCCGCTTTGTTGACGTCATACCACCAGGTATCCAGTCCAATGGTGTAGATCGGCCGAATGGCCGGATGGGAAAATTTATCCCACCAGGCGAGCCTGTCTTCCGCCATATACCACATTGGCAGCATGTAGTAATTCCAGGTCAATACCCGATCCAGCGCCCGCCCGAGGGGAACCAGCTTTGTTTTATCGCCTTGGGCGGCAATGATTTGGGCAATCAGTTTATCAATGACCGGGCTTTGCACGCCTGGCGCGTTGTAGCTGGAGTCAATGTATTCAGACGCCCAGGATATTTGTAGATCGGAGCTGGGCCACGGCATGGCGCGCCACAGTCGCGGCATCATGTCGTAGTCGCGACTGCGCATACGGTTGGTGATTTGCGAGTTATCAACCTGGCGGATGTTCATCGTGATGCCAAGACGCTGCAAATTATGCTGGAAGGGAAGAACCCACTGGCTGTTGCCGCCTGCCGGAAGCAGCAGTTCAAAGCTCAGCGTTTTGCCGGTCGCGCTGTTAACGCGTCGCTGGCCTTTCAGTACCCATCCCGCCTCTGTGAGTAATTTATCGGCTTTCAGCAGGTTTTCCCGATCGTAGCCATCGCCGTTTGAGACTGGCGGCTGATAAATCCGGGTAAAGACCTCCGGCGGCAGATCCTTTTTCATGGGCGCGAGTAAGACCAGTTCGTCTGCACTGGGGTAGTTTCTGGCGGCATACTCGGTATTCTGGAAATAGCTGTTTGCCCGGCTCCAGGCATTATAAAACAATGCTTTGTTCATCCATTCGAAATCAAATGCCAGGGTTATCGCTTCACGCACGCGACGATCGTTAAATACCGGACGCTGAATATTAAAGGCCAGCCAGCGCGTATCCTGTGCGGATTCATTTTTCTGTTCGTCTTTAACGATGTAATGGTTATCGAAGTTTTTACCGGTGTAGCGCGTCGCCCAGTTTTTCGCGTCATTCTCCAGACGCAGGTCAAACGCCCCGGCCTTAAAGGCTTCAAACGCAACGTTGTCATCAAGGTAGTAGTCGTAGCGGATGGTATCAAAGTTCCAGCGCCCCCGGTTTACCGGCAGGTTAGCAGCCCAATAGTTTTTTACCCGGGAATAGACAATGTACTGGCCCATTTTCCACTGGGTTATGCGGTACGGGCCGCTGGCAAGAGGAGGCTTAGAGAGCGGGTCGCTGAGCTTATGATCCTTCCAGAATTTTTCCGGCATGACCGGTAAAGAAAACAGGCTGAGCATATCCTCTTTACCGGGTTTGGCTAATTCAATGCGGACGGTAAGCGGAGCGATGGCTTTGACGGTCGTGCCTTTGTACACCAGACGAAATTGCGGCACGCCCTCGGTCATAAATTTATGGAAGGTGAAGGCGACGTCGCGGGCAGTGATGGGCGAACCATCATGAAAACGGGCGCGTGGGTTGATGGTCACTTCCACCCAGGAGTAATCCTCCGCATATCGCGCGTTGTCGGCAATGAGCGGGTAGTAGCTGCCGGGTTCATCGTCAGAGGTGGTAAAAAGCGTGTCGTAAAGCTGCTCGGTACGTGCGCCAGGATTACCGCGCATGGAATAGCGGTTGAAATTATCGAATGTCCCGGTCGCGGAAAGCGTTATCCGCCCCCCTTTTGGCGCCGCCGGATTGACATAATCGAAATGATTAAAATTGAAGGCGTATTTGGGTTCGCCAAGCACGGAAAAGGCGTAACTTTCTTTGATGGCCTGAGCCTGTACGCCAAAGCTGGCCAGGGCGACAAACAGAAGCATTACGCGAGCAATCATCGGAAAATGGTTTCCTTTTCTTATCACCTGCCACCGTCAGGCAAGCGTCAATCCTGAATAATAAGTGACGCAGCCTCTGTTGTGAATCCATTCGGGCAGAAGAGTGCCGTCACCATTTCGGCGCGGGCCGGGTATTCATCCAGTGAACGAAGTCCTCAAGCGCTAAAGGGCGGCTAATCCAGTACCCCTGGAGGAAGTTGACGCCATGATCGCGTAGCCATCGGGCCTGCTCCGGGGTTTCCACTCCTTCCGCAACGGTCAGCATATGCAGGCGCTTAGAGAGCATCAAAACCGCATCCAGAACTGGAGAGGTCACGGTTTCCGTACCAATCGCATTAATAAAGCCCCGGTCGATTTTCAGGTAGTCCAGCGTAAAGCGTTCCAGATAGATGAGGGCGCTATGGCCGGTGCCAAAATCATCAATTGCGATTTCGAATCCAGCACAGTGCAGCCACTCAAATAATTTAGCCGCTTCATGTTGATTGAGCATATCGCGTTCGGTAATTTCCAGTACGATCTGAAAATGATGCGGCGGTAAGGATTCCGCCAGGAGACGGATGTCCTCTTTAAAGCTGTTGCTGTGCAGGTGGTCAGGCGCGATATTGATGCCAAACTTTGCCCCGACAGGCAGTACCTTCTGCAACGCGGGGGCGTCGCGCGCCACGAGTTTAAACAGATGCTGGGTGAGCGGCACAATAAGCTGCTGGGCTTCTGCGTAATGAATAAACGCGTCAGGCGGGATTTCGCCTGCCGTAGGGTGACGCCAGCGTAACAGCACTTCCAGACCCGTGACCCTGAGCGTTTGGGTATCAACGACCGGTTGATAGACCACATAAAATTGTTCGCGCTTGATAGCCACCAGGATCTCTCGTCCCGGCTTCAGGCGGATAGAGCTGATGTAGTAGCAGAGCAGGGCGGCGATGATACCGCTCATACTGCCCAGCAGCAGGGCATAGCCCACGTCGTTATAGGTCCAGCTGTCGGCGTATAGCTGTATCTTCAGCGGCAGCCCTTTTATTGTCGCCTGGCGCGAAGGCGTACCCGACAGCTCTTTCACGGTCATTAAATGCGAAGAAAACGTCGAGAGCACGGTATCGCCAATAATTAATGCGATGCCATCAAAATCTTCCTGTCGGGCGGTGTAAATAAGGTAGGGCGTCAGGTTGATATTCAGCGAGGTAAATACGCCGCTCTCTTTTAATAACGGGTTGCGATACCAAATCGCCATCGCCGGTTTATCCGGCATCATCGGCGTGCCGGGAAGTATCGCCATATCAATCTCTTTGCGGATGTCGATATTGGATACCAGGTCGGTAAGCGGCGTGTCCATCGATCCGGTTGCCGACGAGCAGAAGGCGATTTTGTCTTTGACGAGCAAAAAGGCGCGCACATTCAGGCTAAAAGCGGCGCGGGAGGTCAGCTCGGAAGAGACTTGCTGGCAGTCATTAAGCGTCAGGGGCTGTAACACATCCGTCGTGGCTTTAAGGTCGGCGAAGTAGCTCACCAGATAATGTTGTACGTCGGATATCAGCGTGTCGTACTTGACTTCGCGTTTATGCCATGACATTAAAAATTGCAGGCTACTGATAAGTAACGCGACGATGACCCCTGTGAGAACGCAGGTGAGCAGGATTTTTCGCGAGGACGAGGAGGCGCGTGTGAACATAGTTACTGGTTCTACCTGAGGTAACCGAATGCGATTAAAATGCTTGATTTAAAAGACTATAACCTGGATTAAACTGCATCGTCATACTTTTCTACAGGGATGCGATAGAACGCAAAAAAAGCACCGCCGAAGCAGTGCTTTTTATGTGTCTCGTCAGGATTGCCAAGGGATAGCGGTCAGACGAAAAATTAACTGCGGCTCAGAACCCGGCGCCCTTCGTTGTAACGTTTTTTCCAGTAAGGCTCGTTCATGCTGGAAATAATAACGCCGCTACTGGTAGACGCATGAACAAACTGGTTGTTGCCGATGTAGATGCCTACATGACGGCCCGTCGAACCGGCGCGGAACAGAACCAGATCGCCCGTGCGCAGGTTATTGCGCGAAACGGATTTGCCCATTTCCTGCTGCTCATAGGTTGAGCGAGGCAGTTCTAAACCAAATTGTTCACGGAATGTACGCTGTACAAAGCTGGAACAATCGACACCTTTTTTGGTGCTGCCGCCAAGGCGGTAACGCACGCCTTTCCAGTCAGCATACTGATCCATAATCCGCGATTTAACATCGAGGTTACGCACCATATTTTCAAATTCATCCTGAGAGGCTTGCAGTGAAGAGTTATCTCCATTGCCCACAGCATGCGTCTCAGAATGCACGTTCTTTGCGGTATTTGTAGTGCTACATGCAGAAAGCAGAACCGCCACTGCAATCGCGGGAATTCCCCGCAGGATATATCTCAAAATCGGTTGAGACCTGACCATGTTGTTTGTTTTCCCTTGAAGTCCTTAACGACAAATATCGTTATAAAAATGCCAAACGTGACGAGACTAATTACCTGCGCACAATGAGACAATTCTTTAAGGTCAAATCTGTGGCGGAACGCACAAATTTATTCGCAAAGAGAATAATTATCCAGCGAGGCAAAACGAGTTCAAGATTACCCGATCGTTGCTGCCATTGCGAGCAGTTTGGCGGGATTTTTTATAAGAAATTATGATACTGAAAGTGAATTAGTGGCATTGGCTAAATTAAACGCAAATGAGGCGAATAACAGGCAATGCGTTCATTTTCAACGGGAAGAAGATGACAGGAAGATGACGGCGGGGCGGGAAATAATCGACGATCGCCATCAGGAGTGAGAACGCTCTCTGATGACGATGTTAATTGATGTGATTTATTTGTTTAAATTTTGTTTGTTTTTACCGGGCAGATAATTATCGAAAAACCGTATCACGCGATCGCTGAACGACGTCATTAACAGCCAGGGCAATCCAATCAGCACCGTTGTCAGCGAACCGACCGCAATATCCGTGAACCAGTGGGCGCCGATCATTACGCGCGGAAAAGCAAAAACCACAAATATAATAAGGGCGATGAAACCTGCGACTTTTCCGAAATAACGCAGCATAAATGCGGAAAAAATAAGCAGCATCATTCCGTGATCGCCAGGGAAACTGTCTTTTGACGCATCTTTGGTTGGAATATGCAGGAGATCGCTGACGCGGTGAATATTTTCAAGCGTCAGCGTAGGGCTGGCGCGTTTGACCGGAATAAACGCTTGGCCTAACTGATTCACCACAACCGCAGATAAAAGCATCACCAGGCCGATGATGATAATACGCCGACGGCCCGCCGGGGTCTCTTTTAACCAGAAACTCAGCATCAGGCAGCCCATCGCCAGCAGCGCGCAACCATCAAACGCCCGGTTATTGGTGATCGCCACCAGCCAGAGAAATGCGCGGCTTTCAACCAGCTTCTGGTTAAAGAAGTGGAAAATGTTTGCGTCGAGAGGAGACCAGAATCCGTGATTGACTGGAATATACCACGACAAAAACAACGCCAGACCCGCAGCGTTAATCAGCAGTATGAGGGGATACCGGGTTTTCATTATCATCTCGCCATTCAGTAAAACGGAGGCAACCTTACGCGTCCTCGGCTAAACGAAGCTTCAACAATGCGGTCTGTAATGTGTTCCAGTCTGTTTCACTGTCTGAGATGAGTTCGATGCGGCTGTCCGGCGGCGCGACGTTTTGGGTCTCAATATGAAGATCGTCACCCTGACGATTAATACGCACCAGACCTTCCTTAATGCGCATAACGCCTTTCACTCGTCCAACCGGCGCGAGGCGCGCCCATTCGAGCAGGCCGATGGTGTCGAACACGGTATCCGCATCAAAAATCCAGCCGCAGGCCTGATGCCCCTGGCCGCTGTTCAGGCTGCGACGCCAGCGCTGTTGCGCCGGCAGGCTAAGCGCGGCGAGCCCTTTTCTTTCGGCATGCTGGTGCGTGTGGGCGGCGCTGGCGGGCAGTTCCGCCAGGTTCTGGCGCGGTAAATCCAGCAGCTGTCCGTTGATTTGCCCGTGGTCGGCATGAACCAGTTGACGATTGTCGCCGTACTGTTGCCACCAGGTTTGCAGGGCGCTTTCGCTTTCCGGCGTAGCGCGATCGGTTTTATTCGCGACGATGACATCGGCGGCAGCCAGCTGGTCGCGGAAGTTTTCGTTGGCGACGCTCTTTTCATCCAGCAGTAAACGCGGATCAAGGATGCACAGCGTGGCGCGCAGGTCGATCCACGGCTCGTAAACCGGCGCGGTTAACAAATCGAGGATCTGTTTCGGATGGCCAAGTCCTGTCGGTTCGATCAGCAAGCGATCCGGCTTGCCCTGGCGCAGCAGGGTATTTAGCCCCACCTGCATTGGTAATCCGTTCACGCAACACATGCAACCACCGGGGATCTCTTTCAGCAATGCGCCGCTGTCCGCAAGCAGTGCGCCGTCAATGCCCACTTCGCCAAATTCGTTGACCAGCACGGCCCATTTTTCCGCAGGATCTTTGTTGGCTAACAGATGAAGAATAGAGGTCGTTTTTCCACTGCCGAGAAAGCCGGTAATGAGGTTGGTTTTGGTCACGTCTGCTCCAGAATAATGATATGCCGTAACGGCTCGTGCTAATCCTGGCGAAAAAAAACGAAAAAGAGAAGGGCAGAGCGGACGAAGAATTTTTTCGCCCGCTGGAAAGACAGAAATTGTTAACTTTTTAACGTATCAATGACCGCCTGATGCGCGCCATGTTGCGCAATGCGCCGCCAGGCTTGCTCAATGGCCTGCACAAACAGGGGATTTTTCACGAGATCCGTGCCGAAAACCTCCTGCAACGACAGCAGCGCGCTAACCCGCTCCGCGTCACTGCTGCTTTCAACAAGCAGGCGAATTTTTTCACTGAGCGGGTCCCGAATATCAATCGTTGCACCAGCGTCGTCCACGCCGCTGACGTAGCGCATCCAGCCTGCGACGCCCAGCGCCAGCAGCGGCCAGTCACTCCCACGCGCCAGATGTTCGCGAATGCCTTCCAGCATCCGCTGCGGTAATTTCTGGCTGCCGTCCATCGCGATTTGCCAGGTCCGGTGCTTCAGCGCCGGATTGGCGAAGCGTTCAATCAGGCTGGCGGCATAGCGGGATAAATCGACGTTGGTGATGCGCAATGTCGGCGCCTGTTCATTTATCATCAGGCGGTAAGCGGCCTCGCGAAACGCGCTGTCCTGCATACAATCGCTGATGTGCTGGAACCCGGCCAGATAGCCGAGATATGCAAGGAACGAATGGCTGCCGTTGAGCATGCGTAGTTTCATTTGCTCCCAGGGCAGCACGTCATCAACCATCTGCACGCCAGCGACTTCCCACTGCGGGCGGCCTGCCACAAAGTTATCTTCAATGACCCACTGTATAAACGGTTCACAACTGATGGCGCAGGGATCGGCGACGCCCAGCTCGCGGGTAATTTCGTCCAGCGACTCCTCTGTGGCGGCAGGCACGATTCTGTCTACCATCGTTCCCGGGAAGCTGACGTGCTGCTGAATCCACGCCGCCAGCTCCGCCGCGCGTTTTTCCGCCATGCCCAGAACGGCGTTTTTAACCACATGGCCGTTATCCGGGATGTTATCGCAGGAGAGAACCGTGAAAGGCGACAACCCGCGCTCACGCCGACGATGCAGGGCCTCCACAAGAATCCCCGGTGCCGAGTGCGGCTCCGTGGGGTGTTGCATATCGTGAATAATGCGCGGGTTTGACACGTCGAGCGAACCGGTTGTCGGATCGATGCAATATCCTTTTTCGGTGATAGTGAGTGACACTATCGCCACCTGCGGCTCGCAGAACTTTTCGATAATAGCGGCAAGCGAATCCAGCTTTGCGTTCAGACACTCCTTGACCGCGCCGACGATAATCGCCTGATTGCCGTTCGCGCCTTTTTCCAGCACGGTGTACAAGTGATTCTGCTCGCGAAGCTGGCTCATCAGGCGATCGCCGCTGAACAGGCTGATCTCGCAGATCCCCCAGTCTCCGCCTTGCGCATTCAGCACTCTGTCGGTCAATAATGCCTGATGGGCGCGGTGAAACGCGCCAAAACCGAAGTGCACAATCCGGGTTTGTAGTTGTTGTCGATCGTAGCGGGGCGTCAGTACGCCTTCCGGGAGTGGGGCAGAGGCAATAGTCTTCATTAAGAACACACCTGATTAACCATTAATTAACAATGGTAGTGTAAAGTTATATGACACCAAATTGAATTGGTATGCCGCATTTATCCGGGGATTGTGAGCTGGATCAATCAATCATGCGCCCTGCGTTGACCATTTACGCGATACCTGTATGGTAGTCATCACTCAGGTAAACTAATTTGGTATAACAACTTGTGAGGTGAAGCAATGGAACAAACCTGGCGTTGGTACGGGCCTAACGATCCGGTATCGCTTGATGATGTGCGTCAGGCTGGCGCAACGGGGGTTGTGACGGCATTGCACCACATTCCGAACGGTGATGTGTGGCCGGTTGAAGAGATTAAAAAGCGCCAGGCCATTCTGGCTGAGAAAGGGCTGACCTGGTCTGTTGTCGAAAGTATTCCGGTGCATGAAGAGATTAAAACCCGCTCCGGGCAGTACCAGACCTGGATTGCAAACTATCAGCAAAGCATCCGTAATCTGGCCGCCTGCGGTATTGATACCGTGTGCTACAACTTTATGCCGATTCTCGACTGGACGCGTACCGACCTTGAATATCCGTTGCCCGATGGTTCCAGAGCGCTGCGTTTCGATCAGATTGCCTTTGCGGCTTTCGAACTGCACATCCTGAAGCGTGACGGCGCGCAAGCGGACTACAGCGAAGAAGAGCAGCGCCAGGCGCTGGACTATTTCAACGCCATGAGCGCTGCGGATATCGAAAAACTGACCCGGAATATTATCGCCGGGCTGCCTGGCGCTGAAGAGGGTTATACGCTGGATCAGTTCCGTGCGCGTCTGGCGGAATATAACGGTATCAGCAAAGAGGATTTACGCGAAAATATGGCGGTGTTCCTGCGTGCGATTGTGCCGGTGGCAGAAGAAGTCGGCGTGCGCCTGGCGGTGCATCCTGACGATCCGCCGCGCCCCATCCTCGGCCTGCCGCGCATCGTTTCTACCATTGAAGATATGCAGTGGCTGAAAGAAACCGTAGACAGCATTAACAACGGGTTCACCATGTGTACTGGTTCGTACGGCGTACGCGCGGATAACGACCTGGTGAAAATGATCGAGACGTTTGGCGACCGCATTCACTTTACCCATTTACGCTCAACCTGCCGTGAAGATAACCCGAAAACCTTCCACGAAGGCGCGCATTTGCAAGGGGATGTCGATATGGTCGCGGTGATTACCGCAATTCTTACGGAAGAACAGCGTCGTAAGCTGGCAGGCGATCTGCGTCCGATCCCAATGCGCCCGGATCACGGTCATCAGATGCTTGACGATCTGCATAAGAAAACCAACCCCGGCTACTCCGCTATTGGTCGTCTGAAAGGGCTGGCGGAAATTCGTGGCGTTGAACTGGCGCTGAAAAAGACCCAGTTCCGCGATTTGCTGTAACACCTGTTGGTCATAAAAAAGGACAGCCAGGGCTGTCCTTTTTTGTTGGTGCGTCGGCGACGGGCGCTTAGTCCGCGCGGCCCATGTAGCGACGTTCTTCAATGTGAATACGGATTTTTTCACCGGCGCTCAGGTATTCCGGCACCTGAATCACCAGACCGGTGCTCAGCGTTGCGGGTTTGTTGCGGGCGCTGGCTGACGCGCCTTTAATGCCCGGTGCGGTTTCCACGATTTCCAGATCAACCGTCTGCGGCAGTTCGAGTGCCAGCAACTGACCGTCCCAGGTCAGCACCTGCATATCCGGCATTCCGCCTTCAGGAATAAACAGCAGCTCTTCTTCAATCTGATCTTTGGTGAAGGTATACGGGGTATAGTCTTCTTTATCCATGAACACATATTCGTTGCCGTCGATATAAGAGAAATCGACGCCACGGCGGCTCAGGGTGACGGTATCAACGATGTCGTCGCCTTTGAAACGCTCTTCGACTTTCAGACCCGTACGGACGTCGGAAAAACGCATTTTGTACAGCGTCGCGGCACCGCGGGCGGTCGGTGACTGAATATCAATATCTTTTACAATCAGCAGCTTGCCGTTGTAGTTCAGTACCATACCTTTTTTAATTTCGTTCGCTCTTGGCATCGAAAAAATCCTGTTGTAGAGAATGTCTAAAATATCGCGTCAAACTACTCGCGCCGGGCGATTCAGGCAAGTGGAATTCACATTCACTTGCTGCCTCGGTGCATCCCGGATGATTTTGTGTATACTGTTCGCCCACTTTCAGTCCGGTGGCTTACGAATAGAGAATACTGTATGGAATGCCGCCCGGATTGCGGAGCATGTTGCACCGCGCCTTCAATCTCCAGCCCCATTCCGGGTATGCCTGACGGTAAACCCGCAAACACGCCGTGTGTCCAGCTTGATGAACATCAACGCTGTAAGATCTTCGGTTCGCCGCTGCGTCCAAAGGTCTGCGCAGGCCTGCAACCCAGCGCCGATATGTGCGGTCAGACAAGAGCGCAGGCAATGATCTACCTCATTGAACTGGAAACGCTCACGGCGCCTTAAACGTCTTTAATGCGTGCCAGACAAACCATCGTCGCGAGGGCCATCACCAGCGCAAACCAGAATACGGCGTGGTAATTCCAGATTTCCGCCGCAATCCCCGCCAGCGATCCGGCGATAATCCAGCCTACGCGGATGGTATTGGTATACAGCGTGGTTGCTGAACCCGCCTGGCCGGGCATCAGATCCTGAAAATAGAGCATCCCGATGCCGCCGAGAATGCCGATGTAAATTGCGTTCAGCAACTGCAAGCCGAGCAGAACGACAGGCGAGTGCGCCAGCAGCATACCCGCGTAAAAGCAGAACCCCGCCACGATGGCGATCCGCATCAGCAGACGTTTTCCCAGCCGTTTAGCAAAATAACCTGCAATCAACATGGTGGGAATTTCCAGCCCGGCGGCAGTCCCCATCATGACACCGGCAAGTTTTTCCGGCAGATGCAGTTCGTTAATGATAAACAGCGGCATATTAATGATATAGAGACTGTTGGTTCCCCACATTAATGTGCAAATAACAAAGAGCAGCAGCGTATCGCGGCGATTACGGCGCGGCGCTTCAAGGGTTCCGGCAGTAAGCGGCGCATCTTTACGCATTGACGGTAAAAACAGCCAGACCATTACGCCACAGACGACAAACGCCGCCGCCGCGCTCAGGTACATCACGGTAAAGCTGAACCCCATCGCCAGCGCATAGGCCAGCGGCGGCCCGATCACCCACGCCAGCGAAACCTGGGCGCGCAATATTGAGCTGAACATCACGGCTTCGCGACCGGTGCGATCGGCATGTTCGCGGGCAAGGGCGAACATTTGCGGGTTCGCGGTCGAACCAAAACTACTCAGGAAAACGCCGACGAACAGCAAAATAAAATAGTTGCGGTTCCAGGCAAACAGCACGCAGGCCAACATGCCCAGCACACAGCAAAAAACGATCAGGCTTTTGCGATCGCCTTTTTTGTCGGAGCGCCCGGCCAGAAACTGGCTCACCAGAATGCCGATAACGGCGCTGCCGGTAAAAAAGAAGCCAACCATGCCCGGACGAGCGTGTACTTCATCCGTCAGAAAAAGACTGAGCGTCGGCGTCTGTAACGCACCGGCGATACCCGTCAGAAACGCGACGAGCAGGAATGCCGAAGACGTCAAATCAAACGTTTTTGGTGTGGCGGCAACGGGGGTGTTATGCATGTTTCTGTATCAGTGGTGTGAAGAGACGCGGAGTTTACGCCGCTCGTCAGGAAATAAACAGGTGCCCAAATCAAAATCGCCACAAAAAATCAAAATAGCATTTCAGTCTATGAAGGGAAGATGCTGACGGTGCTGAAACAGATCGTTTTACGGGCAATTCACTTCAGCATTTATTACCTTCCTGAATGAAAAGTGTGCTTTATCTCTAAATTCTGTCATCAATTTTACGACTTTACTTGCGTGCTGAAGCAGAAAGAGCAAGACTTCTTGAAACGTTTCAGCGCTATTTTGTTTTTGGTTACAAGTCAGGTTAGCGCCTTTTTTCTCATGTTAGCTGAATCGTTTCAAGTTCAGCAGGAGAGGAGAACTATGTTCCAGTTATCGGTTCAGGACATTCATCCGGGCGAACAGGCCGGAAACAAAGAAGAGGCCATTCGCCAGGTTGCCGCTGCGTTAGTGCAGGCGGGCAACGTCGCAGACGGCTACGTCGACGGCATGCTGGCGCGTGAGCAACAGACATCCACTTTCCTTGGCAACGGTATCGCCATTCCGCACGGAACGACCGACACGCGCGATCAGGTGCTGAAAACCGGCGTGCAGGTGTTCCAGTTTCCGCAGGGCGTAACCTGGGGCGAAGGGCAGGTGGCCTATGTGGCGATTGGTATTGCCGCCAGCTCCGATGAGCATCTCGGGTTGCTGCGTCAGCTGACGCACGTATTAAGCGATGACTCTGTGGCTGAACAGCTGAAATCCGCCACGACGGCAGAAGAACTGCGCGCGTTGCTGATGGGTGAAAAGCAGAGCGAACAGTTGAAGCTGGATAACGACACCCTGACGCTGGGTGTGACGGCCAACGACCTGGTGACGCTACAGGCGCTGAACGCCGCGCGCCTGAAAGAAGCAGGCGCTGTGGATGCCGCGTTTGTCGCCAGAACCATCAATGAACAGCCGATGAATCTCGGCCAGGGCATCTGGCTGAACGACAGCGCGGACGGCAACCTGCGCAGCGCTATCGCTGTGAGCCGTGCGGCCACGGCGTTTGACGTAGAGGGCGAAGCGGCTGCGCTGCTGGTGACCGTCGCGATGAATGACGATCAGCCCGTCGCCGTGCTGAAGCGCCTTGGCGATCTGCTGCTGAACAATAAAGCTGACCGTTTGCTGAAAGCGGATGCCGCCACCGTGCTGGCGCTGCTGACCAGTGATGAAGCATTGACTGACGACGTGCTGAGCGCCGAATTTGTCGTGCGCAATGAGCATGGCTTACACGCCCGTCCGGGCACCATGCTGGTGAATACCATTAAACAATTTAATAGCGAAATTACCGTGGCAAACCTTGATGGAACCGGAAAACCGGCAAATGGACGCAGTTTGATGAAAGTGGTGGCGTTGGGCGTGAAGAAAGGCCATCGCCTGCGCTTTACGGCGCAGGGTGAAGATGCTGAACAGGCGCTGAAAGCGATTGGCGACGCCATTGCCGCTGGTCTTGGGGAGGGCGCGTAATGAGCAGACGTGTTGCTACTATCACCCTTAATCCGGCATACGACCTGGTCGGTTTCTGCCCGGAGATTGAACGCGGCGAAGTGAACCTGGTGAAAACCACGGGTCTGCATGCGGCGGGTAAAGGCATCAACGTTGCCAGGGTTCTGAAAGATTTAGGTATTGATGTCACGGTTGGCGGTTTCCTGGGTAAAGACAACCAGGACGGTTTCCAGCAGTTGTTCAGCGAGCTGGGCATTGCCAACCGTTTTCAGGTGGTGCAGGGGCGCACCCGCATCAACGTTAAGCTGACGGAAAAAGACGGTGAAGTGACCGACTTTAACTTCTCCGGTTTTGACGTGACTCCGGCTGACTGGGAACGTTTTGTGAACGATTCGCTGAGCTGGCTGGGTCAGTTCGATATGGTCTGCGTCAGCGGCAGCTTGCCGACAGGCGTCAGCCCGGAAGCGTTTACCGACTGGATGACGCGTCTGCGTAGCCAGTGCCCATGCATTATCTTTGATAGTAGTCGTGAAGCGTTGGTGGCGGGTCTGAAAGCGGCGCCGTGGCTGGTGAAACCGAACCGTCGTGAATTAGAAATCTGGGCAGGCCGTAAGCTGCCGGAAATGAAAGATGTGATCGACGCGGCGCACGCCCTGCGTGAGCAAGGCATTGCGCATGTGGTGATCTCTCTCGGTGCGGAAGGGGCGCTGTGGGTGAACGCATCCGGCGAATGGATCGCGAAGCCACCGTCCGTTGATGTGGTGAGTACCGTAGGTGCAGGGGATTCTATGGTTGGCGGTCTGATTTACGGCCTGCTGATGCGTGAATCCAGTGAACATACGTTGCGTCTGGCGACAGCCGTTGCCGCGCTTGCGGTAAGCCAGAGCAATGTGGGCATTACCGATCGTCCTCAGTTGGCCGCAATGATGGCGCGCGTCGACTTAAAACCGTTTAACTGACAGCAGGAGAGGCATAATGAAAACGCTGCTGATTATTGACGCCAATCTCGGCCAGGCTCGCGCTTACATGGCGAAGACCCTGCTCGGCGCGGCGGCATATAAAGCAAATCTGGAAATTATCGACAATCCGAATGACGCAGAGTTAGCCATTGTGTTGGCTGACGCTGTGCCGAATGACAGCGCGCTGAACGGTAAAAAAGTCTGGCTGGGCGATATTGCCCGTGCCGTGGCGCACCCGGAACTGTTCCTCAATGAAGCGAAAGGACACGCGACGCCATACAGCGCGCCGACAGCGGTTGCCGCCCCGGCAGCGGCCAGCGGCCCGAAACGCGTCGTGGCGGTGACGGCGTGTCCGACAGGCGTCGCGCATACCTTTATGGCGGCTGAAGCGATTGAAACCGAAGCGAAAATACGTGGCTGGTGGGTGAAGGTCGAAACCCGCGGCTCCGTGGGCGCAGGCAATGCCATCACGCCGGAAGAGGTTGCGGAAGCGGATCTGGTGATCGTGGCGGCTGATATCGAAGTGGATCTGGCGAAGTTTGCCGGAAAACCGATGTACCGTACATCAACCGGCCTGGCGCTGAAGAAAACCGCGCAGGAACTGGACAAAGCCGTAGCGGAAGCGACGCCGTATGCGCCTACGGGCAAAGCGCAGGCCGCCGCGACAGAAGGAAAAAAAGAGAGCGCTGGCGCATATCGCCATCTGCTGACGGGCGTTTCCTACATGCTGCCAATGGTGGTTGCGGGTGGGTTGTGTATCGCGCTCTCCTTTGCGTTTGGTATTGAGGCGTTTAAAGAAGAAGGTACGCTGGCTGCGGCGCTGATGCAGATCGGCGGCGGTTCCGCCTTTGCGCTAATGGTGCCAGTGCTGGCGGGATATATCGCGTTTTCCATCGCGGATCGTCCAGGCCTGACGCCGGGTCTTATCGGCGGTATGCTGGCAGTGAGCACCGGATCTGGCTTTATCGGCGGTATTATCGCGGGCTTCCTGGCCGGTTATGTCGCGAAACTTATCAGCACTAAACTAAAACTTCCGCAGAGTATGGAAGCGCTGAAACCGATCCTGATCATTCCACTGATTTCCAGTCTGATTGTCGGTCTGGCGATGATTTACCTTATCGGTAAACCGGTTGCCGGCATTCTGGAAGGGCTGACTCACTGGCTGCAAACGATGGGGACGGCAAATGCGGTACTGCTGGGCGCGATCCTCGGCGGTATGATGTGTACTGATATGGGCGGCCCGGTTAACAAAGCGGCGTATGCGTTCGGTGTTGGTCTGCTGAGTACCCAGACTTATGCGCCGATGGCGGCGATTATGGCGGCAGGCATGGTTCCTCCGCTGGCTCTTGGGCTGGCAACTCTGGTTGCGCGTCGTAAGTTCGACAAGGCGCAGCAGGAAGGGGGCAAAGCCGCGCTGGTGCTGGGGCTGTGCTTCATTACCGAAGGCGCGATCCCGTTTGCGGCGCGTGACCCGATGCGTGTCCTGCCATGCTGTATCGTCGGCGGTGCGCTGACAGGCGCAATCTCAATGTGGGTTGGCGCGAAACTGATGGCGCCGCACGGCGGTCTGTTTGTGCTGCTGATTCCTGGCGCGATTACACCGGTGCTGGGCTATCTGCTGGCGATTGTTGCGGGTACGCTGGTTGCTGGTCTGGCCTATGCGTTCCTGAAACGCCCGGAAGCTGAAGTTATCGCGAAAGCGGCATAATGTAAAACCTTGTGCCGGATGGCGGCGTGAGCGCCTTATCCGGCCTACGGATACCGATCCTGTAGGCCGGATAAAACGCATTAGCGTCGCCATCCGGCATTTTTCTGCCTTTTTTATCCCCCCCATTTTGTGTCCTGGCTCGCAACTTTTTCCTCCCTTGCAAACTGTATCTATAAAAAATTGTGACTCTGTTCATATCTATTCGCTTTAGGGCTTTCGGATGGATTTACTTTATCAAAAACACGCATATCATGAACACATGTTTTAATATGAACATGTGCTCTAATAATCTCGATTGTGGCGGTGGTTATTCTTAACGAACTCATTGTTATGGCAGCTTAATGCCAGAGGACGTTCTATGCGTGAAACGGAATACATAGTGACGATTGGCTCAGCCAATATGGATGTTGCCGGGTATTCGCATGCTTCTTTAAATTATGCGGACTCCAACCCGGGAAAAATAAAATTTACCCCCGGCGGCGTGGGGCGCAATATTGCGCATAATCTGGCGCTGCTGGGAAAAAACTCATGGCTACTGACGGCCGTCGGGAGTGATTTCTATGGGCAGTCATTAATGGCGCAAACGAATCAATCCGGTGTGCATGTTGATAAATGTCTGATTGTGCCGGGAGAAAATACGTCAAGTTACTTATCCCTGCTCGACAATACCGGAGAAATGCTGGTCGCCATAAATGACATGAGCATTACCGACTTTATTTCGGCTGAATTTTTATCACAGCATGCTGATTTTATTCGTGGGGCAAAAGTGATTGTCGCCGATTGTAATATCAGCGAAGAGGCACTGAACTGGGTGCTGGAAAATGCAGGCGATGTGCCGGTGTTTGTTGATCCGGTTTCTGCCTGGAAGTGTGTCAAAATTCGCGAGCGACTTGGCAAAATTCACACGCTGAAACCCAACCGGCTTGAAGCTGAAACCCTTAGCGGCATTCCCCTCTCCGGGCGGGAAGATGTCGGGAGCGTTGCGGCATGGTTTCATGAACATGGCCTGAACCGTCTGGTGCTCAGTATGGGTGGCGACGGCGTTTATTACAGCGATATCAACGGCGAAAACGGCTGGTCGCTCCCCATTAAAACCAACGTCGTCAATGTGACCGGCGCTGGCGACGCCATGATGGCGGGACTCGCCGCCTGCTGGATGGACGGCTTGCCCTTTATAGATTCGGTTCGATTTGCACAGGGTTGTTCATCAATGGCGCTTGCCTGTGAATATACCAATAACCCTGATTTATCTGTCGCGAATGTTACATCGTTAGTGGAGAACACAGAATGTCTGAATTAACTCTTTCCTCTGAATTATTACAAATTTCGCCAGAAGTACAGGACGCATTAAAGAGTAATAAACCCATTGTTGCGCTGGAATCAACCATTATTTCCCACGGCATGCCTTTTCCGCAAAATGCGCAAACGGCAATTGAAGTTGAAGAAACCATTCGTAAGCATGGTGCCGTGCCTGCAACCATTTCCATTATTGGCGGTGTAATGAAAGTGGGCCTGAATAAAGAAGAAATTGAATTATTAGGTCGTGAAGGACATAACGTTACAAAAGTCAGTCGTCGTGACTTACCGTTTGTGGTTGCCGCTGGAAAAAATGGCGCAACGACGGTCGCATCCACCATGATTATTGCCGCACTGGCCGGAATTAAAGTATTTGCAACCGGCGGTATCGGTGGCGTACATCGTGGCGCAGAACATACGTTTGATATTTCTGCTGACTTGCAGGAGCTGGCGCATACCAATGTCACGGTAGTTTGTGCGGGGGCGAAATCAATTCTCGACCTGGGATTAACCACCGAATATTTAGAGACTTTTGGCGTGCCGTTAATTGGCTATCAGACCCAGGCATTACCGGCATTTTTCTGCCGTACCAGTCCGTTTGACGTCAGTATTCGCCTGGACAGCGCGCAAGACATCGCCCGCGCAATGGCGGTGAAATGGCAAACCGGCCTGAACGGTGGTCTGGTTGTGGCAAACCCGATCCCGGAACAGTTTGCGATGGCGGAAGAGAAAATCAACGCGGCGATCGATCAGGCCGTGAAAGAAGCGGAAGAGCAGGGCGTCGTGGGGAAAGAAAGTACGCCATTCTTGCTGGCGCGCGTGGCGGAACTGACCGGCGGCGATAGCCTGAAATCCAATATCCAACTGGTGTTCAACAACGCTGTACTGGCCTGTGAAATAGCGAAGGAATATCAACGCCTCGCCTGATAAAAACGCACGGGCAGAGAGCGGTCGCCCGCGATATCAAAACCTGGCTTTCACGCCGGGTTTCCTGGCATGAAGGGAAAATCATTATGGATATAATGAGAAGTGTTGTGGGTATGGTGGTACTACTGGCAATCGCATTTCTGCTGTCAGTGAATAAAAAACGTATCAGCCTGCGTACCGTTGGCGCAGCGCTGGTGCTGCAAATCGCCATCGGTGGGATCATGCTTTATTTCCCGCCGGGGAAATGGCTGGTGGAGCAGGCCGCGCTCGGTGTCCACAAGGTGATGTCCTACAGCGACGCGGGTAGCGCATTTATCTTTGGCTCATTAGTAGGGCCAAAAATGGATGTGCTGTTTGACGGCGCTGGGTTTATCTTTGCCTTTCGCGTGTTGCCGGCCATCATCTTTGTGACTGCGCTGATCAGCTTGCTTTACTACATTGGCGTGATGGGACTGCTGATCCGTATCCTCGGCGGTATTTTCCAGAAAGCGCTGAACATCAGCAAGATCGAGTCGTTTGTTGCGGTCACTACCATTTTCCTCGGGCAAAACGAGATCCCGGCGATCGTAAAACCGTTTATCGACCGTCTAAATCGTAATGAACTGTTTACCGCCATTTGTAGCGGCATGGCCTCAATCGCCGGTTCGATGATGATTGGCTATGCCGGAATGGGGGTGCCGATTGATTATCTGCTGGCGGCGTCCTTAATGGCGATCCCTGGCGGCATTCTGTTTGCCCGTATGCTGAGCCCGGCGACGGAAGAGTCTAAAGTGACGTTTGAAAATCTGTCGTTTACCGAAACGCCGCCAAAAAGCATCATTGAAGCGGCGGCCAGCGGCGCGATGACCGGGCTGAAAATCGCCGCTGGTGTAGCGACGGTGGTGATGGCGTTTGTGGCGATTATCGCGCTGATTAACGGCATCATCGGCGGCATTGGCGGCTGGTTCGGCTTTGGTCACGCCACGCTAGAAGGGATCTTCGGCTGGGTTTTAGCGCCGCTGGCCTGGATTATGGGCGTGGACTGGAGCGATGCGACGCTTGCCGGTAGCCTGATTGGACAAAAACTGGCGATTAACGAGTTTGTCGCTTACCTCAACTTCTCTCCGTATCTGCAAGCTGCCGGTACGCTGGATGTGAAGACGATAGCGATCATCTCTTTCGCGTTGTGTGGCTTTGCCAACTTTGGTTCGATTGGCGTGGTGGTTGGCGCGTTTTCTGCGATTGCGCCGCAGCGTGCGCCGGAAATCGCTCAGCTAGGAATGCGTGCGCTGGCGGCGGCAACGCTCTCTAACCTGATGAGCGCTACTATCGCGGGGTTCTTTATCGGGCTGGCGTAGTTGTAGTAGACGATTTTGCCGGATGGCGGCTTCGCCTTATCCGGCCTACAGTAACGCACTCCGTAGGCCTGATAAGAGTAGCGCCATCAGGCATATCCGACCCACAGTAACGCACTCCGTAGGCCTGATAAGCGTAGCGCCATCAGGCATATCCGACCCACAGTGACGCACCCCGTAGGCCTGATAAGCGCAGCGCCATCAGGCATTATGCCAGGGTTGTTTTCAGCAGATAAAGCGCGTTATCGGCGGAGAGGGTGGGGTTGTTAATACTGATGCTGGCGCGCGATAATGCCGCGCAGGCCATCGCGAAATTCGCGCTATCGCGAAAATCACTTCCCTCCAGAAAGCTGTAGAGCAACCCGGCCATAAAGCCATCATCCGCGCCGAAGCTGTCCACGCGGGTGTGAGACGGCGGGGTGAGTAAAAACTGCTCGCCGTTTTTCTCGCTACAAAAGACCGCTTCATCTTCCAGGCAAACGAAGATTCGCTGTACGCCTTGCTGATGCAGGTCATTGACGGCCTGTACACGGTCGGCATCGGAACGCACCGCTTTTCCCCACAGAATCTCCAGCTCTTTTTGCGTGGGTTTTAACGTATGAATGCGTGAATACCAGGTCCTGATTTTTTCCGCTTTGAACTCTGAAACGGTATCAATAAAGACCGGGATTTCATCCGCAATGGTAAAGACCCATTCGATGGCTTCCGGCGTCAGGTTGCAGTCCGCCAGCACCACGCCAGCGTGACGGATCAGATCCCGCGAGCTATTCAGCAACTGCGGCGTCAGCTGTTGCAGAATGTGGGTGTCGTTAATCGCCAGCACCGTCTCTTCCTGCTGGTTGGCGATGGACAGATAGGTTGAAGTGTTATGCCCATGCAGACGGATACAGCTGGAGATGTTCACGCCAGCCTGACGAGTCTGCTCCAGCAGCGTTTCACCATAAAAATCGCTACCGACCGCAGAGAGCAAATGCACATCGCGACCCAGCAGCGCCAGATTATGCGCAATATTGCGCCCCACGCCGCCAGCAGAACAGTGAATGCTGCCAGGGTTGGAAGCCGCCTGCGGATAATGGATATCCGCCACGCCGCGAATATCCATATTGATCGCCCCGACCACCACGCAATACTCCTGCTCGGTGAGGATATAGCCTTTGCCTTTGATCATCCCTTTGCGCATCAGATCCATAATATGGGCCGCCACGCGTGAGCGACTGATCTGCAAAATATCAGCGATTTCATTTTGCTGAATGAGCGGATTGCGGCGCAGGATCTTGAGGATCTGCTTTTCCCTGTCGTTCATCATTACGCAACCACCTTTGCCGTTTGCTGCGCTTTCAGCCAGGCGATCTCTTCTACCCAGATATCCGGGTTGATGGTTTCCAGAATCAGCGGAATACCGTCAAAACGATCGTCCTGCATGATCCAGCGAAATGCATCATGACCAATGTTGCCTTCGCCCAAACTGTGGTGACGGTCAACGCGGCTGCCAAAGGCGCTTTTCGCGTCGTTCAGGTGCATGCCGCGCAGGTATGTAAAGCCCACAATACGCTCAAAATCGGCGAATGTTTTTTCACATTCGTCGGTGGTACGCAGATCGTAACCGGCCGCGAACGCGTGACAGGTATCAATACAGACGCCCACGCGGGACTTATCGTCCACGCCGTCGATGATGGCGGCGAGATGCTCAAACCTGAATCCCAGATTGCTCCCCTGACCCGCAGTGTTTTCAATGACTGCCGTGACCCCTTGGGTTTTCTCAAGGGCAATGTTGATCGACTCTGCAATTCGCGCCAGACATTCCTCTTCCGGGATTTGCTGTAAATGGCTACCCGGGTGGAAATTGAGCAGCGATAGCTCCAGTTGCTCACAACGCTGCATTTCATCAATAAACGCATCGCGCGATTTTTCCAGCGCTTCGCTGACAGGGTGCCCGAGGTTGATCAGATAGCTGTCGTGGGGAAGGATCTGCGCAGGCGAATAGTGGTATTTCTCGCAGGCGGCCTTAAAGTCATCAATGATTTGGGCAGTGAGCGGCGCGGCGCGCCATTGACGCTGATTTTTCGTGAACAGCGCAAATGCGGTTGCGTCAATTTCTGCGGCGCGAATTGCAGCGTTGGCTAACCCGCCAGCGGCGCTGACATGCGCTCCGATATATTTCATGGAAGACTCCTGTTAAACCCGCTATACACATTATTCTTCAGGTTTGAATAATGTCGTGTATTCGAAAAAAATACTCTCCAATGATAGCGGGTTAACAGGGGCAAAATGTAGTGCTTTATGCGATAAGATGGTGAATCAGTACGTTAATCACGCCGCCGCCAACAATCAGCCAGACAAACAGCACCAGCGCCATCAGTAACGGTTTCGCTCCGGCTTTCTTCAGCGCGCTGACGTGCGTTGTAAGACCCAGCGCGGCCATTGCCATCGCCAGCAGAACCGTATCCAGCGTAATCAACATGTTTACCACCGCCTGCGGCAGCAGATGGAACGAGTTAACGATTGCCACTACGATGAACAGCACCGCAAACCACGGGATGGTGATTTTGCTTTTCTCCGCGCCCGTCGCCGGAGAAAGTTGTTTCACGCGGGCGGCCAGCAGAATCAGAAACGGCGCCAGCATCATTACGCGCAGCATTTTGGCAATCACCGCGGCGTTTTCCGCGTCCGGGTTAATGGCGTGTCCGGCGGCAACGACCTGGGCTACTTCATGCATGGTCGAACCAATATAGATGCCGTAGGTTTCCGGGCTGAACCAGTGCGCCAGTAGCGGATACATTGCCGGGTAGAGGAAGATTGCCAGCGTACCGAAAATCACCACCGTCGCGACGGCCACCGTAACTTTACTGGCCTCCGCTTTAACGACGGGCTCCGTTGCCAGCACTGCCGCCGCTCCGCAAATGCTGCTTCCGGCGCCAATCAGCCAACTGGTGTGCTTGTCCAGACCAAACACTTTCTGCCCGAGGAAACAGGCGAGTAAAAAAGTGCTGGAGAGCGTCAGTACATCAATCACAATCCCGCTGACGCCCACGTCTGCAATCTGTGAGAAGGTGAGGCGAAACCCGTAGAGAATGATCCCCAGGCGTAATAGATGTTGTTTAGCGAACAGCACGCCGCCGTCACAGCTTTTCCAGATTTGCGGATACACCGTATTGCCGATGACCATTCCCAGTAAGATGGCTAAGGTGAGGGCGCTGAACCCGGCTCCCGCGACGGCTGGAATAGATCCACCCCACAGGGCGGCCCCTGTGATAACTGCGCTCAGGGCAAGCCCCGGTATAAAATGCCACACTGTACGATGGTGATTCTGTAAGGTGAGTTCTGTCATAACCTTCTCCTCTATATGGGTAAAATGTTATGGCGAACTGGTTTAAAAATAAAATTGATTATATATTTATAATTAATCTTTATAAGTGGTAAGCGACGGCCTGCCAGTGGAAAACAACAATGCATATCACGCTACGACAACTAGAAGTTTTTACTGAGGTGCTAAAAAGCGGCTCGACGACCCAGGCATCAGTCATGCTGTCGCTGTCGCAGTCGGCCGTAAGCGCGGCATTGACCGATCTGGAAGGTCAGCTTGGCGTACAGCTATTTGACCGCGTTGGAAAACGGCTGGTGGTCAATGAACACGGGCGCTTGCTGTACCCGCGCGCGCTGGCGCTGCTGGAGCAGGCTGTCGAAATTGAGCAACTGTTTCGGGAAGACAACGGCGCAATCCGCGTTTATGCCAGTAGCACCATCGGTAATTACATCCTGCCTGCGGTAATTGCCCGTTACAGGAAGGACTTTCCCGATCTGCCGCTGGAACTTAGCGTGGGCAACAGCCAGGATGTCATTACGGCGGTGCTTGATTTTCGGGTAGATATCGGCCTGATTGAAGGCCCGTGCCACAATACTGAGATTATTTCTGAGCCGTGGCTGGACGATGAGCTGGTGGTGTTTGCCGCACCGTCCTCGCCGTTGGCGCAAGGGCCGGTAACGCTTGAACAACTTGCCGCCGCGCCCTGGATACTGCGCGAGCGCGGTTCCGGTACGCGTGAGATTGTTGACTACCTGTTGCTTTCGCACTTGCCAAAATTCGAAATGGCGATGGAGTTGGGTAACTCCGAAGCGATCAAACACGCCGTGCGTCATGGTCTGGGCATCAGTTGCCTGTCGCGGCGGGTTATTGAGGAACAGCTTCAGGCGGGAACGTTGAGTGAAATCGCGGTGCCTTTGCCGCGCCTGGTGCGAACCCTGTGGCGAATCCACCATCGACAGAAACACCTTTCCAATGCCTTACAGCGTTTTCTGCGCTACTGCGAATAAGCGTCCTTTGCCGGATGACGGCGTAAACGCCTTATCCGGCCTACAAACTCAACGCTTTTGCCGGATGGCGGTATAAATGCCTTATCCGGCCTACAAATTCAACGTTTTTGCCGGATGGCGGCGTAAATGCCTTATCCGGCCTACAAATTCAACGCTTTTGCCGGATGGCGGCGTAAATGCCTTATCCGGCCTACAAATGTCGATCCTGTAGGCCTGATAAGCGTAGCGCCATCAGGCGAATGTCTTAACGTCTATCCGATCTACACTTTACTTATAATCCGCGGCCAGTCATGAAGGTCTCTTATAACTGCGCATTTGTGCCGGAAGGATGGCGTTTCGTCTGCTACAATCGCGCCTCATTTTTTGGATGGATAGCATTTTCACATGGTTTCCGAAACTAAAACCACAGAAGCGCCCGCGTTACGTCGCGAATTAAAGGCGCGTCACCTGACAATGATCGCCATTGGCGGTTCCATCGGTACGGGTCTTTTCGTTGCATCTGGTGCAACCATTTCTGCGGCGGGTCCAGGCGGCGCGCTGTTTTCTTATATCCTGATCGGTCTGATGGTCTACTTCCTGATGACCAGTCTCGGCGAACTGGCGGCGTATATGCCGGTATCCGGTTCATTTGCGACTTACGGTCAGAACTATGTTGAAGAAGGCTTTGGCTTCGCGCTCGGCTGGAACTACTGGTACAACTGGGCGGTGACCATCGCCGTAGACCTCGTGGCCGCACAGCTGGTGATGAACTGGTGGTTCCCGGATACGCCGGGTTGGATCTGGAGTGCGCTGTTCCTCGGCGTGATCTTCCTGCTGAACTACATCTCGGTCAGAGGCTTTGGCGAAGCAGAATACTGGTTCTCGCTGATCAAAGTGGCGACCGTCATTATCTTTATCATCGTGGGTGTCATGATGATCGTCGGCATCTTCAAAGGGGCGCAGCCAGTGGGCTGGAGCAACTGGACGACCGGCGATGCGCCGTTTGCCGGGGGTTTTGCGGCGATGATTGGCGTGGCGATGATCGTCGGCTTCTCCTTCCAGGGGACGGAACTGATTGGTATCGCGGCGGGTGAGTCTGAAGATCCAGAGAAAAACATTCCGCGCGCGGTGCGTCAGGTATTCTGGCGTATCCTGCTGTTCTATGTGTTCGCGATCCTGATTATCAGCCTGATTATCCCGTATACCGACCCGAGCCTGCTGCGTAACGATGTGAAAGACATCAGCGTCAGCCCGTTCACTCTGGTGTTCCAGCATGCGGGTCTGCTTTCCGCTGCGGCGGTAATGAACGCGGTTATCCTGACGGCGGTGCTGTCGGCGGGTAACTCCGGGATGTACGCGTCTACCCGTATGCTCTACACCCTGGCCTGTGACGGTAAAGCGCCGCGTATTTTCGCGCAGCTGTCACGCGGCGGCGTTCCGCGTAACGCGCTGTATGCGACGACGGTAATCGCGGGGCTTTGCTTCCTGACGTCGATGTTTGGCAACCAGACGGTATACCTGTGGCTGCTGAATACCTCCGGGATGACGGGCTTTATCGCCTGGCTGGGGATTGCCATCAGCCATTATCGTTTCCGCCGTGGCTATGTGTTGCAGGGTAACGATGTGAAAGATCTGCCGTATCGTTCTGGATTCTTCCCGCTGGGGCCGATCTTTGCGTTTGTGCTGTGTCTGACCATCACGCTGGGGCAGAACTATGAAGCCTTCCTGAAAGACACCATTGACTGGGGCGGCGTAGCGGCAACCTATATCGGGATTCCGCTGTTCCTGGCTATCTGGTTTGGCTACAAGCTGACAAAGGGAACGCACTTTGTTCGCTACAGTGAAATGCACTTCCCGGAGCGTGTGAAGAAATAACCTGGTGCCTGATGGCGCTGCGCTTATCAGGCCTACAGGAGCGACATTTGTAGGCCGGATAAGGCGTTTACGCCGCCATCCGGCAGGTAAAATAAAAAAGCCCCGGCATTCATCATGCCGGGGCTTTTTGTTGTACTGAACTTAGAAGTTATAAGTCAGGCCAACCGTGTAACGACGACCGTCGAGAATGGTATCGTAAGTCTCGTAATCGATCTGTTTGTCCAGAACGTTATACACGCCCGCAGTTAACAGCAGATTTTTGTACGCGTAATAACGCACACCAACATCAACCTGCGTATAAGACGGCGTTCCCTGGGCCATTGAAGTACGGCTCAGGTATTCGGAGGTCTTGCCGCGGAAGTTCAGACGGCTCCAGAAGCCAACATCCTGCGTTGCCTGCCAGTCCAGCGTGGTATTGAACATATGCTTCGGCATTTTATTCAACGGCTTGCCAGAGAACTGGCCGCTTTTCTGCTCAGATTCGGTATAGGTGTAGTTCGCCGTCCAGTTGAGATCGCGGGTGATCTTCCAGCCAAAGGTGGACTCTACGCCGCGCATATTGGCTTTATCAACGTTGACGCGATCGCTGACAAAGTCGTATTTCTCACCACCAATAGTACAGGCCGGATCTGAACTGCTGTTGCAGCGACGCACTTCAGTTATCTTATCTTTGAAGTCGGTATTGAACAGCGTCACGCCAGCGTTAAGGTTATCTCCGTTATCCCACAGCAGGCCCAACTCTTCGCTCAGGCTCTTTTCTGGTTTCAGGTCTGCGTTACCGACAATAATACCGTTCAGACGACCGCCGCCGGTAATCTGTCCCCAGGTCGGGGAGGACTGGCGCAGATCCGGTGCGCGGTAGCCCGCAGAGACGCCGCCTTTTAAGGTCCACTGATCGGTAAGATGCCATACGCCATAGCCACGCGGCGTCCAGTTGTCGCCATAGTTTTCATCTTTATCCATACGGATACCGCCGGTCAGCGTAAAGCTGTCGGTCATCGCCCACTCATCTTCAGCAAACAGCGCCCAGCTCCAGCGGGTCAGCTTGTTCACGTCTTCGTAGGCTTTTAACTGGTTGCCGTTATCGCTCAGTTTCTCGTAACGATACTGCCCACCTAATGTCAGGGTATGCGCGCCGAGGAAGATCTGGTTCTGGTTATTAAAGATGGTGTTGTAAGACTTCATCTGGCGACCGGGGTTGTTGGTCTCTTCCTGCTGAATGTAGCTGGTGGTGTTGAAGTCGTCGTAATAACCACTGTGGGTTAAGGAATAGGTGGTGTGCTCATAGCGGTTTTCGCTTTTGCTGTTTGGCTTACAGCTACCGTTGCGGCAGCTTTCTTCTGCCATTGACTTGCCTGGCGTACTGTCGCGATCCTGCAATTCACGCGCGATGTCGAAGTCAAAATCGTTTTTATCATCCGGCGTAAAGTTAAGCGTTAAAGCCCCGTTGCGCAGGCGCTGCTCGTTGTAGCCATTGACGATTTTGTCTTCCGCACGGCGAGAGAGCAGCCCGGTCACTTTCGCCCCCAGCAATCCGTCAATCAGCGGGCCGGACGCATAAGCGTTGGTCTGGTACAAATCACCGGAGTCCCTGTCTTCCTGGAAGGTGGCGTCGCCATGCAGGGAGCCGGTCCAGCCTTTCGTGTTGGACACTTTTTTGGTGATCACGTTAATGACGCCGCCCATCGCATCTGAACCGTAAAGCGATGACATTGGCCCGCGAATAACTTCAATACGCTCGATCGATTCCAGCGGCGGCAGCCAGCCTTGCTCGATCCCGGAGTTATCGCTGTTCGGACGCGTGCCGCGTGTGCTGATGCGCTTACCGTTGACCAGGAACAGCGTGTATTGCGAAGCCATCCCGCGGATGCTGATATCGCTACTGCTGCCGCCGCCGGTAACGACGACTCCGGGCACATCTTTCAGCGCATCGGTGACATCGCGATAGGCTTTGTCTTCGATCTGCTGTTTGGTGATAACGGAGATAGACGCAGGGGCGTTCTGGATTTTCTGCTCAAATCCCGTGGCGGTTACAACGACGGTGTCCTGATCGGCAGCATAGACGAGCGATGGGAGACACGCTGCGCATACTGCGGCAGCGATAGCCTTAACGTGAGGTATGGTCATTTTTGTCATTCCATTAAATGAGTAAAACTGCGAGCCATGAAAAAAGGCCATGACAACGGTATGTATTTGTCTTTTAAGTACTCTTTGCGGTGAATAAGCGGGACGAATTGTACAAAAGAATGAATATTTGTAAACACAAATGATAATTGAAATCATTTGTGTTTATTTATTTTTCACGGAAAGGGATTTCAAATCAATAAGATGGCGGATCGTAAATGTGAGGAAATTTTGAAGAAAAAATGGAGAAATGAAGGATGAAAAGGAGGGCGGATACCCTCCGTTGTTACGTTATGGCAATAGATTATCGTTTTTTACAGACGATGGAGACGAGAAAGTAGCGCCAGGGAGAGAGTGGTTAATAAAATAGCGATGAAGGCGTAAATATAGACGCCAGACCATTCCCAGCTATTTTTCACCAGAATGACCGGTACGCCGGCCATTGCCGCGCCAACATAACTGAATAATCCCCGGAAACCGGTAATAGAACCCGCAGCATCTTTGTGAGTAACGTCCAGGCAGCCGACGGCAAAAAGCATATGCGGCCCGTACAGTGCAAATCCCATGATGGTGAAAAGTACGGCGGTGATGGTGTAAGAGGTATCCTGCACCAATGGGATAAGCACGATGCATACGCAGAGCATTAAGGCGAAAATTAACCCCGTCATCCAGCGGTTGCTTTTAAACATAAAGTCTGACAAATATCCGGCCAGCAGTCCCCCTGCCAGCCCGCCAGCTTCGAACCACGAGATAATGGAGTTTGCTTTAATCAGGCTCCAGCCGTGTACCTGCGAGTAATAGATTTGCGGCCAGTCATTGAGAATAGTGCGCGCAATATACACGGACATATCGCCCACGATGATGATCCATACCAGTGGGTTGGTCAGAATGTATTTAACGAACACCTGCCAGAAGCTCAGATTGACCGGGCTGGCTTTTACCTGTGCAAGCTCGGTAGGATCGTTACGCCATTCGCCGACATTGGGTAGCCCGAGGGTGCCGGGACGATCCTGAATCGTAAACAGCGCGACAACCCCCATCAGAAGGGAAATGACTCCAGGGACATAGAAGCCCATTTTCCAGCTGCCGCTAAAGGCAATGGCGAAGCTGGTGAGCAGCGGGGCAAGGCTGCCGCCAATGTTATGCGCTGCTTCAACGATTGCCCACCAGCGCCCGCGTTCGTTTTTTGAGAACCAGGAGGCCATAATTTTCGCCATTGGCGGGAAGCTGGTGCCCTGGAGAATCGCATTGAGGCTGTACAATACGTAGAACGCCGCGACGCTATCGGAAAAGCCAAAAAGAATATTGACGATGCCGACGCCAATCAGCACCGGGCCGGTCATGGCTTTAGGGTTAATTTTATCAACCAGCATGCCGCCAACAAACTTCATGGAACCATAAAGAATGTAAAAAATGGAGGACATGATGGCGAAATCTTCTGCGGTTAGCGACGTATCCGCCAGCATGGCTGGCATCGCAGCAGAAAAGTTTTTACGGGTCAGATAGAATACGGCATAAGAGATAAATACCGAGGTGATGATCTCTGTGCGAAATTTTTTATAAGTATGATCAATCTCTTTTTTCGCGTTCATAACAGGCCGATCGGCCTGACTGAAAATAAATGCTTTTATGTTCATCGTGAGTTTCCCTTCCGGCGACGGAAATGTGGTTATAATTCATCTTCAATAAAGAACAGAAGTGATTCGAATCCATGAAAATTAATCTGATGATGGATTGTTTCTCTGACAACGGGTTTTGCCCGCCACGCGATACCGGTTCCCGCATACGTTATCATCGGCAGATCGTTTGCGCCGTCGCCGCAGGCAATAATGTTGTGTACAGCGAGGTTGAGTTGTGTTGCCAGCGCAGAGAGCGTTTGCCGCTTTTTCCCGGCATTCATGATCGGGAAGGTAATATTGTCCGTCAGGACGTTATCTTTTATTTCAACCGTGTTGGAAAAGGCGTAGTCGAGCTGATACTTTTCTTTCAGTCGTTGGGTAAAAATATCCAGACCGCCGGAAATAATGGCCGTTTTAAACCCTTTGTTTTTCAGTACCGGCAACATAGCGGCAAGGCCGGGGGAAATCGTCATTCGATCGCAAACGGCATTGAGGACATCACAGTGCGTGCCTTTTAACATGCGAATACGGCGGGTAAAACTGGTGTCGAAATCTACTTTCCCTTCCATCGCCTGTTGGGTCATCTCCGCGATTTGCGCAGAGATGCCAAGCGTGTGAGCGATTTCATCCACGCCTTCCTCTTCAATAAACGTTGAGTCCATATCAAATGCAATCAGTCCCTTTGTGGGGATGCTCTGAGGTTTGACAAAAAAATCAAACTGCAATTGCAGTGATGCAGCGCGTAATTTCTGATAAATAGCCTGCGTCAGCATTTCATCGGGTAGCGTAAGTTTTAAATAATCCTTATTGATTAATGCCAGATGCCGACGCTCTAATAAATAATGACATTGCATCGCGTGAGAACGAAGAAAATCATTATATAACCATGCCTGAAGTTGCTCTGTGTTTGTTGATGTGACGAAGTAAGTTATTGCCATCATGTTGCTCCTTTACATTGCGCTTTATTATAATGGGCGGCGTTTGTTTCTTGTGCATCGTGCTATCACAGATATGAATGTTAAAGAAAAGATAAAATGGTATTGTTTTTAATACCTGATAATGAATAAGCATGAAAAGTATCATTTTTAATATGTTGATTACGGTATATTATCGCCATCCCACCCTGCGCTTTTTTTAGGAATACATATATAAAAATGGAAAGTTGCGTTGATATATTCAAAATTGTGATAGGTCCATCCAGTTCAAGAACCGTGGGGCCAATGCGTGCGGCTTGCAATTTCATTTCGCAGCTAAAACGGCAGGATACGCTGCCGTTACTCAGGAATATTGAAATTGAATTGTTTGGCGCATTATCGTTAAGCCGTAAATGCCACAATGTTGATGCCGCGCTTTATCTGGGGTTGCTGGGAAATCAGCCGGAGAAGGTGGATTTACGTATGCAACTGACCGCCATCAGGCGTGCGGAAAATGACGGTATGCTTGACGTGCCAGCCCCGGCGAACAGCACGGTGACAGTGGCGGTGAAAATTATTGCGAATCACCATGCGCATCCTGGACATCCTTATGCGATGACCTTTCGCGCCAAAGATGATTACTTTACGTTATACGAGGAGACGTGGTTTTCGACCGGCGCCGGGCAGGTACGAAAATACGGTGAGTCTGCGCCCGTGGCGACAGATCAGACACGCGCCTCTCCCTTTGCCTTTCGCAACGCCGCGCAGTTGCAGACGCTGTGCCAACGCAACGGGCTTTCCGTTGCGGCGCTGATGATGAAAAATGAGCTGAACAGCCATTCTCAGCCCTCATTACAGCGCTATTTAACGCAGGTCTGGGAGGTTATGAAGCAGGCCGTTCACCGTGGCCTGCATACCGAAGGGCTGCTTCCCGGCCCTTATCAGATCCCGCGTCGGGCCTGCGCATTGCATAAATCGTTGTGTATGAAGCCTTCGGCAGCGGATTTTCTGACGACCCTGAACTGGGTTAACGTGTTTGCTATTGCCGTGAGTGAAGAGAATGCGGCAGGCGGGCAGATTGTCACGGCGCCGACGAATGGCGCAAGCGGCATTATTCCGGCGGTGCTGAGCTGGTACGATAAGTTTGTTTGTCCGCTGGACGCGGGCGCTATCACCCGTTTTTTTCTTACGGCAGGTGCCGTCGCGTTGTTGTTTAAACAGAATGCGTCGATTTTAGGATCGGAAGTGGGATGCCAGGGGGAGATCGGCGTCGCATGTTCGATGGCGGCGGCAGGGCTGGCGGAGCTGATGGGCGCATCCGTCGGGCAGGTATTAAGCGCTGCGGAAATTGCGATGGAGCACCATCTGGGGTTGACCTGCGATCCGGTTGGCGGGCAGGTGCAAATTCCCTGTATAGAAAGAAACGCCATCTCTGCCGTAAAAGCCATTAATGCGGCGACGATGGCGATGAGCCGCATCAGCGAGCCCTGTATTTCTCTGGATGAAATTATTGCCGCCATGTATGAAACTGGCAAAGACATGAGCGCAAAATATCGCGAGACTTATCACGGATGCCTCGGAAAAATTCAGCCAAGAAAAAGGTGCTAGTACATTGAAATACCAAACAATGAATAATGACGAGATCGTCTGGTCGCTCTGCGCGCGTATCAAGGAAACGCGGATTTCCCTGTCTATGACGCAACAGCAGCTTGCCGATCGCGCGCAGGTAGGCATCGCGACGATCAAGCGTATTGAGAAAGGCGCTGGCCTGAACCTCGATACGCTGATTTCTCTCCTGCGCGCGCTTGATAAACTGCACAATCTGGATGCGATTTTGTTTGAATCAGAAATGCGCAATTTTAGCGAGAGCGAGAGTGCCGGGCGACTTCAGATTCGCCAGCAGGTTGCTGATTTAAACCGGAAATCGTCTGCGCCGCAAGCCGATGACAATAACGATATTGCGGCGCTGGAAAAAGCCGTGTACTGGTGATCAGCTCAGCAGATGCTGTGCATGGAAGCGCAGATGATCCTCAATAAACGAGGCGATAAAGTAATAACTGTGGTCGTAGCCCGGTTGAATACGTAACGTCATCGGCCAGTCCTTCTGGCGCGCGGCTTCGGCCAGTACCGCCGGTTGTAACTGATCGGCGAGGAACTGATCGTTATCGCCTTGATCAATCAGCGTTGGAATGGCGTGTTCCGGCTGGCTGGCGAGCATCAGCGCGCAACTGTCCCACTCAGCCCAGGCCGATCTCTCTTCCCCCAGATAGGCCGTAAACGCTTTTTCTCCCCACGGTACGCGGCACGGATTCACGATGGGCGCAAAGGCGGAAACGCTGGTGTATTTCCCCGGATTCTTCAGCGCCATGATCAATGCGCCGTGTCCGCCCATTGAATGCCCGCTGATCGCGCAACGTTCACCCACGTTAAACTGCGACTGGATCAGCGCCGGGAGTTCATCGCGCAGGTAGTCGTACATGCGGAAATGCGCGGCCCAGGGCTGCTGCGTCGCGTTGAGATAGAATCCCGCGCCTTTACCTAAATCATAACCTTCGTCATCGGCGACCTGTTCGCCGCGCGGACTGGTGTCCGGCATCACCAGCACAATGCCCAGTTCGGCGGCAATGCGTTGCGCACCGGCTTTGGTGGTGAAGTTCTCATCATTACAGGTTAACCCTGACAGCCAGTACAGCACCGGAGGTGGCGTTGTACTGCGGGGAGGCGGGAGAAAGATGCTGAATGTCATGGCGCAATTCAGCGTGGTGGAGTCGTGTCGCCAGCGTTGCTGCCAGCCTTCAAAACAACGGTGCTCTTCGAGCATATCCATGCGTGGCTCCTTTTGTGTTGAACCTGAATGAGTCGTGCAATTTCCCCATAATACAGATTATTCATTGCGCTGTGAGTAACTTTCACTTCCGCATTTATCTAACATGCTTCATCATCTACACAACTTTACATTAACACCTGGCGTCATGGCCCGTCAGATTTAGCGCGCGGAACCGCCGTGGGGAATCCGGGACATGAAAGGCAGCGGCGATTTCAATAATTATCGTTGTGAATACTGGATTATGTGCGCCGCCTCACGCACAATAAACGGGCTGCCAACAGCCTAAAAACTTTGCCCCACGCAGGGCAGAGGCGCCACACCTGCAGGAGAAGAATAAATGTCATCACTCAGTAAAGAAGCGGCCCTGGTTCATGAAGCGCTGGTTGCGCGTGGTCTGGAAACGCCGCTGCGCCCGCCCGTGCATGAGATGGATAACGAAACGCGCAAACGTCTTATTTCGGGGCATATGACCGAGATTATGCAGTTGCTGAATCTCGACTTGAGCGATGACAGTCTGATGGAAACGCCGCATCGCATCGCTAAAATGTATGTCGATGAGATTTTCTCCGGCCTTGATTACGCCAATTTCCCGAAGATCACCGTGATTGAAAACAAGATGAAAGTGGATGAAATGGTGACGGTGCGCGATATCACGCTTACCAGCACCTGCGAACACCATTTCGTCACGATCGACGGGAAAGCGACGGTGGCCTATATCCCGAAAGATTCGGTGATTGGCCTGTCGAAGATTAACCGTATTGTGCAGTTTTTTGCGCAGCGCCCGCAGGTTCAGGAGCGTCTGACCCAACAGATTCTGACCGCGCTGCAAACGCTGCTTGGCACCAATAACGTCGCGGTCTCAATCGACGCTGTGCATTACTGCGTGAAAGCGCGCGGCATTCGCGATGCGACCAGCGCCACCACCACGACTTCCCTCGGCGGATTGTTTAAATCCAGCCAGAACACGCGCCAGGAGTTCCTGCGCGCCGTGCGTCACCATAACTGATCAGGGCAGGGAGTATGGAGCGTAATGTCACGCTGGATTTTATTCGTGGCGTCGCCATCCTCGGTATCCTGCTTCTTAATATCAGCGCCTTTGGCTTGCCAAAGGCGGCTTACCTTAATCCCGCCTGGTATGGCAAGATCACCGCGTCTGACGCATGGACGTGGGCGATCCTCGACCTGTTCGCGCAGGTAAAATTCCTTACGCTTTTTGCGCTGTTATTCGGCGCGGGTCTGCAAATGCTGCTGCCGCGCGGCAAACGCTGGATTCAGTCGCGTCTGACGCTGCTCGTCCTGTTGGGCTTTATCCACGGTTTGCTGTTCTGGGATGGCGACATTCTGCTGGCGTATGGCCTTGTCGGCCTGATTTGCTGGCGGCTGGTGCGCGACGCGCCGTCGGTAAAAAGTTTATTTAATACCGGTATTTTGCTCTATCTGGCGGGGATTGGCGTGTTGCTGCTGTTAGGGTCCATCTCGGCGAGTGAAACCAGCCGCGCCTGGACGCCGGATGCCTCTGCCCTGTTGTATGAAAAATACTGGAAGATTAACGGCGGCATGGAGGCGGTCAGCAACCGGGTCGATCTGCTGTCGAACAGTCTGCTGGCGCTGGGGGCGCAGTATGGCTGGCAGCTGGCGGGAATGATGCTGCTGGGCGCGGCGCTGATGCGCAGCGGCTGGCTGAAGGGCCAGTACAGTCTGCAACACTACCGGCGTACGGGCGTATTGCTTGTCGTCGTCGGCATGCTGATTAACCTTCCGGCCATTATTGTACAGTGGCGGCTGGACTGGGCGTATCGCTGGTGCGCTTTTCTGCTACAGGCGCCGCGTGAATTGAGCGCGCCGTTTCAGACTATAGGTTACACCGCGTTGATGCTGGGATTCTGGCCGCAGCTCAGCCGTTTTAAACTGGTCATTGCCATTGCCTGCGTAGGGCGGATGGCGTTGAGCAACTATCTGTTGCAGACGCTGATCTGCACCACGCTGTTCTACCAGTTCGGTTTATTTATGAAATTCGACCGACTGACGCTGCTGATATTTGTCATTCCTGTCTGGCTGGCGAACCTGCTTTTCTCCTGGATTTGGCTGCGTTTCTATCGGCAAGGGCCGGTGGAATGGCTCTGGCGGCAATTAACCCTCCGTGCTTCCGGGACGTCATTATCGGGAACATCCAGATAACGATCTGGATCACATTCATTAACAAAACGCATGTAACCGTTTCCAGCCCTGTGACCTTACTCACGTAGTCCTGAACGAAGCGCTGACAAAATACCCACCTGCTAAACACAGGGTGTCTGTGAGCAACGGCAATCTCAAACAGGGTAGTGAATATGGTAACCATTCGTGATGTGGCACGTCAGGCTGGCGTTTCCGTAGCGACCGTTTCTCGCGTGCTGAATAACAGTGCGCTGGTCAGTCCCGATACGCGCGAAGCGGTAATGAAGGCGGTCACGCTGCTGGGTTACCGTCCTAATGCTAATGCGCAAGCGCTGGCGACGCAGATAAGCGACACCATCGGCGTGGTGGTGATGGACGTGTCAGATGCGTTTTTCGGCGCACTGGTCAAAGCGGTGGATGTGGTTGCCCAACAACACAACAAATATGTGCTGATCGGCAACAGTTATCATGAGGCTGAAAAAGAGCGTCATGCCATCGAGGTTCTGATTCGACAGCGCTGTAACGCATTGATTGTTCACTCGAAAGCATTAAGTGACCAGGAGCTGGGGGCGTTTATGGACCAGATCCCAGGCATGGTGCTGATCAATCGTATTGTGCCGGGTTATGCCCACCGTTGCGTGTGCCTGGACAATATCAGCGGCGCAAAAATGGCGACCCGTATGCTGCTCAATAATGGTCATCAACGGATTGGTTATCTGGCTTCCAGCCACCGCATTGAAGATGACACGATGCGTAAAGAAGGGTGGCTGAACGCGTTGCAGGAGCAGGGGATTACGCCGCCAGAAAGCTGGATTGGCACGGGTTCCCCGGATATGCAGGGCGGTGAAGCGGCGATGGTGGAACTGCTGGGGCGAAACCTGCAACTGACCGCCGTATTCGCCTATAACGACAGCATGGCCGCTGGCGCGCTCACGGCGTTAAAAGACAATGGCATTGCCATCCCGTTACATCTTTCCATCATCGGTTTTGATGATATTCCTATTGCCCGTTACACCGATCCGCAGCTGACCACGGTGCGTTATCCCATTGCTTCTATGGCGAAAATGGCAACGGAACTGGCGTTGCAGGGTGCGGCCGGCACGCTGGATTCAACGGCGACGCACTGTTTTATGCCAACGCTGGTGCGTCGTCATTCGGTTGCGCTAAGACAGAATGCGGCCCCGATCACTAACCAGCAACGTCAGGGGATGTAACCGCTTTCAATATGTGAGTAAATTCACAGTATCTTAACAATACGATAGCTATGATGGCACCGTTTGAAGCACTGTAAATACTATGTAACGGTGAATAATCACTTTTAACGCATCGTCAGGGCATTAAACAGCAATTAAAGCATATTTTTGGAGCGTTACCGGGCACGGAAGAAAGATTTTTTAACAGTGAGCTTCGGCGTTCAGTAACACTTCATTAACGTTCTGCCCTGCCGAGCATTTTTCTCAAGCACTACCCTGCATAATAAAACCGGAGATACCATGAATAAGAAGGCGTTAACTCTGTCTGCTGTGATGGCAAGCATGTTATTTGGCGCGGCTGCGCACGCTGCTGATACTCGCATTGGTGTGACGATTTATAAATATGACGATAACTTTATGTCCGTCGTGCGTAAGGCTATCGAAAGAGACGCCCAGGCGGCGCCTGATGTGCAGTTGCTGATGAATGACTCGCAGAACGATCAGTCCAAGCAAAACGACCAGATCGACGTGCTGTTGGCAAAAGGGGTAAAAGCGCTGGCGATCAACCTGGTTGACCCGGCTGCGGCAGGTACGGTAATTGAGAAAGCGCGTGGTCAGAATGTCCCGATTGTGTTCTTCAACAAAGAACCTTCCCGCAAAGCGCTGGATAGCTATGACAAAGCCTATTACGTCGGCACTGACTCCAAAGAATCCGGTATCATCCAGGGCGATCTGATCGCTAAACACTGGCAGGCTAATCAGGGTTGGGATCTGAACAAAGATGGCCAAATCCAGTTCGTACTGCTGAAAGGCGAGCCGGGCCACCCGGATGCTGAAGCGCGTACCACCTATGTTATCAAAGAGCTGAACGACAAAGGCATCAAAACTGAGCAGCTGCAAATGGATACCGCAATGTGGGATACCGCAATGGCGAAAGACAAAATGGACGCATGGCTGTCCGGCCCGAACGCCAACAAAATTGAAGTGGTTATCGCGAATAACGACGCAATGGCGATGGGCGCGGTAGAAGCGCTGAAAGCGCACAATAAAACCAGCGTTCCGGTATTCGGCGTAGATGCGTTACCTGAAGCGCTGGCGCTGGTGAAATCCGGCGCGCTGGCAGGTACCGTGCTGAACGATGCCAACAACCAGGCGAAAGCCACCTTTGATCTGGCGAAAAACCTGGCCGATGGTAAAGGCGCGGCTGACGGCACCGACTGGAAAATCGAGAACAAAATTGTTCGCGTTCCGTACGTAGGTGTTGATAAAGACAATCTGGCTGAGTTTACCAACAAGTAATTCGTATATCGTTTTCTTTGGGCGCAATAACATTGCGCCCTTTATTAACGCACTCTGCGAGGCCAACAAGGTATAATTATGGTCAGCACTACTACTCCGTCGTCAGGCGAATACTTGTTGGAAATGAGCGGCATCAACAAGTCTTTTCCCGGCGTAAAGGCACTTGATAATGTTAATTTAAAAGTCCGCCCGCACTCGATTCACGCCTTAATGGGGGAGAATGGCGCAGGAAAATCAACATTATTAAAATGCCTTTTTGGGATCTATCAAAAAGATTCCGGTAGCATTTTATTTCAGGGGAAAGAGATCGATTTTCATTCTGCCAAAGAAGCTCTGGAGAATGGTATTTCGATGGTTCACCAGGAGCTAAACCTGGTGTTACAGCGCTCCGTTATGGATAACATGTGGTTAGGGCGTTACCCAACCAAAGGTATGTTTGTCGATCAGGATAAAATGTACCGGGATACCAAAGCGATATTTGATGAACTGGATATTGATATCGATCCGCGTGCGCGTGTCGGGACATTATCCGTTTCACAAATGCAGATGATCGAAATTGCGAAGGCGTTTTCCTACAATGCCAAAATTGTGATCATGGATGAGCCGACCTCTTCATTAACGGAAAAAGAGGTTAACCATCTGTTCACTATTATTCGCAAACTGAAGGAGCGCGGCTGCGGTATTGTGTATATCTCGCATAAAATGGAAGAGATTTTCCAGCTGTGCGATGAAGTCACCGTCTTGCGCGACGGCCAGTGGATTGCGACGCAGCCGCTGGAAGGGCTGGATATGGACAAGATCATCGCCATGATGGTGGGTCGTTCCCTGAACCAGCGTTTCCCGGACAAGCAAAACAAGCCGGGAGAGGTCATTCTGGAAGTGCGTAACCTGACGTCTCTGCGCCAGCCGTCGATCCGCGACGTCTCTTTTGATCTGCATAAAGGGGAAATTCTCGGGATTGCGGGTCTGGTAGGGGCAAAGCGTACCGATATTGTTGAAACGCTTTTTGGTATCCGGGAAAAATCATCGGGTACGATTACGCTGCACGGCAAAAAGATTAATAACCACAACGCGAACGAAGCCATTAATCACGGTTTCGCGCTGGTAACGGAAGAACGTCGTTCAACCGGGATCTACGCGTACCTGGATATTGGTTTTAACTCTTTAATTTCCAACATCCGCAATTACAGAAATAAAGTCGGTTTGCTGGATAATTCCCGCATGAAGAGCGATACCCAGTGGGTTATTGACTCAATGCGCGTGAAAACGCCAGGTCATCGCACGCAAATTGGCTCTCTTTCGGGGGGCAACCAGCAGAAGGTCATTATCGGCCGGTGGCTGTTAACGCAGCCAGAAATATTAATGCTGGATGAGCCAACGCGCGGTATTGATGTCGGCGCAAAATTTGAAATCTATCAACTGATTGCGGAACTGGCGAAAAAAGAGAAGGGGATTATTATCATTTCTTCCGAAATGCCGGAATTGTTAGGGATTACAGATCGTATTCTGGTAATGAGCAATGGCCTTGTTGCCGGGATTGTTGACACAAAAACAACAACGCAAAACGAAATTCTGCGTCTTGCGTCTTTGCACCTTTAAGATCAGGGGCTCCTCATGAGTGCGTTAAATAAGAAAAGTTTTCTTACTTATCTGAAAGAAGGCGGAATTTACGTTGTTCTTTTAGTCTTGCTGGCCATTATTATTTTCCAGGACCCTACATTTTTAAGTCTGCTGAACTTAAGTAACATTCTGACGCAGTCCTCCGTGCGTATTATCATCGCGCTGGGTGTGGCAGGGTTGATTGTCACCCAGGGGACTGACCTGTCTGCGGGGCGTCAGGTTGGCCTGGCGGCCGTGGTCGCCGCAACGCTGTTGCAGTCCGTGGAAAACGCCAATAAGGTCTTCCCGGAAATGGCCACCATGCCGATTCCGCTGGTGATCCTGATTGTCTGCGCAATTGGGGCCGTCATTGGTCTGCTTAACGGCATTATCATTGCGTACCTTAATGTGACGCCGTTCATCACGACCCTGGGCACGATGATTATCGTTTATGGCATCAACTCCCTGTATTACGACTTCGTCGGGGCGTCGCCGATTTCGGGGTTTGATAGCGGGTTCTCGACGTTTGCGCAGGGCTTTATTGCGCTGGGCAGTTTCCGGCTCTCCTACATTACCTTCTATGCGCTGATTGCGGTGGCGTTCGTCTGGATCCTGTGGAATAAAACCCGTTTCGGTAAGAACATTTTCGCTATCGGCGGCAACCCGGAAGCGGCAAAAGTGTCCGGTGTTAACGTGGGGCTGAACCTGCTGATGATCTATGCGTTGTCCGGTGTGTTCTACGCATTCGGCGGTTTGCTGGAAGCGGGGCGTATCGGTTCTGCGACTAACAACCTCGGCTTTATGTATGAGCTGGATGCGATTGCCGCCTGCGTGGTCGGCGGCGTGTCGTTTAGCGGCGGCGTCGGGACGGTATTCGGCGTTGTGACCGGTGTGATTATCTTTACCGTCATCAACTACGGCCTGACCTATATCGGCGTGAACCCTTACTGGCAGTACATCATTAAAGGCGGCATCATTATCTTCGCGGTGGCGCTGGACTCGCTGAAATACGCCCGTAAGAAGTAATTACCGGCATGAAAAAGCCCGAAGCAGGCAACTGTTTCGGGCTTTTTTGTTTCTGCACGTTATCTAAAGAACAGAAAATAAATGCCTGCGGCGAGCGTACAAACCGACATGCACAGATATAACCCGATGTAGCTCCAGTAAAGGAGAGGGGTTTCTGCACGGTAGGCGTATACGGGTTCGCGGGCGTTCCTGACGATTTTATCCACGGCGCCAGAGCGCCAGCCTTTGTAGGCTTCCCGTAAGCTAAACAGCATCACCATCAGGACGGCGATGACCACAAAGATCGTTTTCCCTTCCACGCTTATTTTCCTTGTTTCTTTTGCAGTTCCAGCAATTGCTCAGGCGTTACTGCCGGGTAGCCCTGGGCGTCATCCGGCACCTGATGCATTGTTGGAATGGGAACTAACGGGCCTAAGAAGCGAGGTTCCCGTTTGAAAATATAGAGGTCTGCCAGCGCGCCGAATCGGGCGCCAAATTCACGTACGCGTACCGTTAACATATCTTTTGGCGACGGCACCGCATAGCACTGAGCCTGAATTCCCATATGCAGCGCAATGAACAGCGCGCGTTCACAGTGGAAACGCTGGGTAATGATGATGAAGTCGTTGGTATCAAACACTTTGCGCGTGCGCACAATGGAGTCCAGCGTGCGAAAACCGGCATAATCGAGCACGATGTCGGCAGGATCAACGCCCCCGGCGATCAGATCCTTACGCATCGTCATCGGTTCGTTATAGCTTTGCAGCGCGTTATCGCCGCTGAGCAGCAGATAATTGACTTTGCCGCTGTTGTAGGCGTTTAACGCGCCCTGAATGCGATAGCGGTAATACTGATTAATGACGCCGGTGCGATAGTATTTTGCGGTGCCTAATACCACTCCCACCTGGCGGTAGGGGAGATCCTGTAATTCGTCGTAAATATAGGGCGCGGTTTTCCAGCTCATCCATCTGTCGAGACCAAGCACAGTCAACAGCAGCAAGCCGATCAGGACTAACAGGCTGTAAAACACGCGCTTTAACATGCAGAGAACTCGATAAAGGGATGAAATTTCAATCAGGCTACTGTACCCGCTGTCGAAGCGCAAGAAACAGCAGTCTGATTGGGGGGATTTTAGACATTCTTGCCATTTGCATGTTGCCCGATGGCGCTGCGCTTATCGGGCCTACGCACATTGCGTGTTCCAGGGCTTAACCCAGCAGTACGCGGTCGATATTATTGCAGCCTAACGCTTTCAGCGTGGCGGCGGTGGCGTCCCACTGGATTAACGGCGCGTCGGCTTTCTCCGCCAGAATTGCGCGCTGAATATCTGGATAGTCATACCCGTTCAGGTTCAGCAGATTCAGTGCGCCCTGCAAAGGCGGCAGCGTAGGGTTAAAGGCGGCGTTCTCGGCATAGCTGCCGGTGAAAATACGCCCGTCTTTGCATTCCAGCGCCACGCCGCTTGGGGAGTGGCTGTAAGGCATATGACATTTATTGGCGGCGGCAATCGCTGCCTGAGTCAGCGCGTCGCCCTCCAGCGCGAAACCGTGATCCTGCTCGTCCATCAGCAGCGTTTTGATCTCCAGGTCTTTCGGGCCGAAAGCATCAGGCAGATAGTCGCGTAAGGTATGCGGTACGCGCCCCGGCAGGTGGATACGCAGATCCAGGCCGCTGTTCAGTTCGTTCATAAACTGACGGCAATGACCGCAAGGGGTGTAGTTAACCGTGATGGCGGCGAGCCCTTTTTCACCGCGCAGCCAGGCATGGCCGATCGCGCTTTGCTCGGCATGAACGGTTTGCTGCATCGTCGCGCCCAGGAACTCCATATTCCCACCGAAATACCAGGTTCCACTGATGCCGCGCGCGATAGCGCCAACGTTGAAGTGGGAAAGGTCGGTGCGTGCGCAGGCGGCAGCCAGCGGCAGGAGCGCGAAAGCCAGCGCGTCTTCGTCCAGCCCCGATTCACGCTTAAGCGTCGAGACCTGCTCCGCAGTCAGCATGGCGGGAAAATGCTCATCTGCCAGAATCGGCGCCAGCGCTGATTGCAGATTATCCGCAAGTTGGCCAAAAGCAGTTTGAAAACGTGGATGCATGGCGTTGCCTCATAACAATGTAATGGAATCGTAGTTTACGGAGCTGTTACGGCTTTATATGTGATCCAAATCTCATTGTGATTGCAACTTGTGAAACTTAAATTAAAAATGCGCGACGCATCGCAAATTTTAACCCGCTACCGCCAGAATAATCGGGAAGAGAAACGGCGCCAGCAGCGAGGTGATGATCCCGCAGATCACCAGCGCCAGCGAACTGAACGCCCCTTCCTGGTAATCCAGCTCGGCGCAGCGCGCAGTGCCCAGGGCGTGCGAGGCGGTTCCCATTGCCAGACCGCGTGCGGCTTTAGTACGGATACGCATGAGGTTGAGCAGGGTATGACCAAATACGGCGCCCAGTATCCCGACGAAAATAACGCAGACGGCGCTAATGGCGGGAATGCCGCCGATGCTGCCGCCCACCGCCATTGCGATTGGGGTTGTGACCGATTTCGGTAATACCGATGCGGCGATTTCCGGCGTGGCGCCCATCAGTAAGGCGACAGTGGTTCCGGTCACCATGGCGACCACGCTGCCGACGAAGCAGATCGTGATGATGGATTTCCAGCGGGCGCGGATCTGGTGCAGTTGTTCATATAAAGGGTACGCCAGCGCCACGACGGCGGGTTGCAGCAGGTCGTTGAGCACCTCGCTGCCTTTGAAATAGTGATCGTAAGGAATGCCGGTCAGTATCAGAAACGGGATGATGACCACCATGGCAACCAGCAACGGGTTAAGCAACGGCATCTTAAAGCGCGCAGCCAGTTTGCGGGCGGCGAAAAAGACCGCCAGCGTCAGGGGTAACGACCACCAGATATACGACATCATTTTTTCGATCCTTTCTGCCCTAACACTTTTCGTTCACCGTGTACGATATGCGAACTCCAGCTCACGACCAGGAAAACAACCAGCGTACTGATCGCACAGGAGACCACCACCGGGCCAAACTGCGCGCGCAGCAAATCGAAGTACTGCATGACGCCGACGCCAATCGGCACAAACAGCAGCGCCATGTAACGGATCAGGACATAGCATCCCGGGTTTACCCACTTCGCTGGCAGAATTTGTAGCGCCAGTAAAACAAACAGAATCAACATGCCGATGATGCTGCCGGGAATCGTAATAGGAAGCAGCGATGCAATGAAAATACCCGCATACAAACAGGCATATATCAGTACAAATGCGCGTAAATACTGCCAGATGATATTCAGTGATTTACTCATGGTAAAAGCCCTTGATGAAACAGATTCATCATACAATTAAACTTTAAAACGTGCTACCGATCACATCATGAATTCTGAGCATAGTGGAAATAGACAACGGGAACATCGGGCAACGCCCCGTTGCCCGCGCTAAACCTGCGCCAGAAAATGCAGAAAACGACTCAACGCGAGAGAAGGGGTCTCGTTCTTGCGCCAGAACATGCCCACGCTTCCTTTCTGTTCTATTTTCGGCAGGTTTAAGATAGCCAACTGGCCCTGGCTGGCATAGCGTTGCGCCAGGCGTAGAGAAAGAATAGAGATCATATCGCTGCTTTGCAGCAAATTGGTGCTGACGTTCATCGAGGCGGATTCGATGGTGTTTTCCGGCAGCATCACGCCGTTGTCCACCAGGGCGTTATCAATGCTGATGCGAATTGGCGTACCGGTCGGCCAGACAATCCAGCGCCAGTGGGCGAGGTCGTTCCAGGAAAGCGTGGCGTGTGAGGCCAGGGGATGATGGGGGCGGGCGACAAAGCAGACCGGTTCGGTGTAGAGCACTTGATAGTTTAACGGCAGCTGGAGCGCCCGACCGCCCACGCGACCTACCACCACGTCCAGCGACCCGGCGAGCAGATCGTGTAAAAGCGGGGTCATGACTTTCTCTTCAATATTCAGGTGCAGCGTCGGCATCTCATTGAGCAGGCAGAGGATCGCCTGCGACACGCAGTCTGTCGCGACCGGTGAACAGCCGATTTTCAGGCTTCCCACCAGCCCACCTTGCTTAAAGCGCGCGATCTCATACTGCGAACGTTCCATATCGTTGATGAGCCGCTGTGCATGCTGGAGCAACAGCTTGCCCCCTTCTGAAGGGCGTAACCCCTTGCTGTGGCGTTCAAAAAGCGTGATTCCGATCTCATCTTCAAGCTGTGACAGCCACTTCGACAGCGCGGGCTGGGTGATGTTCATCATTCGCGCAACGTGGGTCAAATTCCCTTGCTCCCCCAGCGCGACCAGCATTTGCAGGTGGTGCAGCTTCAATTTTTGCGCCCAATTCGCCATTTGATATAACCCCCAGGTTATGCCTCTGCCCGAAATGCCATTGTACATTTCATCGCCACAATTACAAACTTGCAACATACAAAAAACAAAAATGACATCTACCTTACCTGCACCGAGGCATTCACTATGACTCAACGACGTGATCTACAAGCACTGATTGACGCCGCCCCCGTCGGCAAAATGCAGTGGCGCGTTATCATCTGCTGCTTTCTGGTGGTAATGCTCGACGGTTTTGATACGGCCGCAATTGGCTTTATTGCGCCGGATATCCGTACGCACTGGCAATTGAGCGCCAGCGATCTGGCCCCGCTGTTCGGCGCGGGTCTGCTGGGGCTGACGGCAGGGGCGCTATTGTGCGGCCCGCTGTCAGACCGTTTTGGCCGTAAACGGGTGATTGAACTGTGCGTGGCGCTGTTTGGCGCCTTGAGCCTGCTTTCCGCCTTCTCGCCGGATTTGCAAACGCTGGTGGTACTGCGCTTTTTAACCGGGCTGGGGCTGGGCGGCGCGATGCCGAATACCATCACGATGACGTCGGAATACCTTCCCGCCCGCCGTCGCGGCGCGCTGGTAACGCTGATGTTCTGCGGGTTTACCCTTGGTTCGGCGATGGGCGGCATCGTCAGCGCGCAACTGGTGCCGCTGATTGGCTGGCACGGCATTCTGGTGCTCGGCGGCGTATTGCCCTTAATGCTGTTCTTCGCCTTGCTGTTTGTTCTGCCCGAGTCGCCACGCTGGCAGGTGCGTCGTCAGCGCCCGCAGGCGGCGATTGCCAGAACGGTTAGCGCCATCACCGGTGAACGCTACGACAATACGCATTTCTATCTTCATGAAGCCGCCGCCATTTCAAAAGGCAGTATCCGCCAGCTTTTTGTTGGGCGTCAGCTTCCCATTACCCTGATGTTATGGGTCGTGTTCTTCATGAGCCTGCTCATTATCTACCTGCTCTCCAGCTGGATGCCGACGCTCCTGAACCACCGGGGAATCGATTTGCAGCATGCCTCCTGGGTCACTGCCGCATTCCAGGTCGGCGGTACGCTCGGCGCGCTGTTACTCGGTGTACTGATGGACAAGCACAATCCGTTCCGGGTGCTGGCCGTGAGCTACGCGCTGGGCGCGGTCTGCATCGTGATGATTGGCCTGAGTGAAAACGGACTGTGGCTGATGGCGCTGGCGATTTTTGGTACGGGCATTGGCATCAGCGGATCGCAGGTGGGGTTGAATGCCTTAACTGCGACGCTGTACCCGACTCAAAGCCGTGCAACCGGCGTGAGCTGGTCCAATGCCGTCGGGCGCTGCGGCGCCATTGTCGGCTCGCTCTCCGGCGGCATGATGATGGCGATGAATTTCTCTTTCGATACGCTGTTTTTCGTCATCGCGATTCCGGCTGCCATTAGCGCGGTGATGCTCGCCATGTTGACGGCGGTTGTCCGCCACTCTGCCTCTGAACCTGACGTGCTGCCCCGGGCAGGCGTCGTGAACGAATAAGGAGAACCTCCATGTCTGAAGTGAATCAGGATGTTAAACACAACCGTCAGCAGTTTTATCAGCACATTTCCGGGCAAAACCTGACGCCGCTCTGGGAGTCGCTGCACCACCTGGTGCCGCAAACGCCGAACGCCAATTGCGCGCCTGCGTACTGGAACTATCAGGAGATCCGCCCGCTGTTGCTGGAAAGCGGCAACCTGATAGGCGCGAAAGAGGCTGTCCGCCGGGTACTGGTGCTGGAAAACCCGGCGCTGCGCGGACAGTCGTCAATTACCGCGACACTGTACGCAGGGCTGCAATTGATTTTACCGGGCGAGGTGGCGCCGAGTCATCGCCACAACCAGTCGGCGCTGCGTTTTATTGTGGAAGGGCAAGGCGCGTTCACCGCCGTTGACGGCGAGCGGACGCAGATGCACCCGGGCGACTTTATTCTGACGCCGCAGTGGCGCTGGCACGATCACGGCAACCCTGGCGACGAGCCGGTGGTATGGCTGGACGGTCTGGATCTGCCGCTGGTGAATACGCTGGGCTGCGGGTTTGCGGAAGATTACCCGGAAGAACAGCAGCCGGTGACGCGCAAAGAAGGTGATTACCTGCCGCGCTACGCCGCCAACATGCTGCCGCTACGCCACCAGGTCGGCAATTCCTCGCCGATTTTCAACTATCGCTACGACCGTAGCCGTGAAGCGCTGCATGACCTGACCCGGATGGGGGAACCTGACGAGTGGGATGGCTACAAGATGCGCTACGTCAACCCGGTCACCGGGGGCTATCCGATGCCTTCGATGGGCGCGTTTTTGCAACTGTTGCCGAAAGGGTTTGCGTCGCGCGTGGCGCGCACGACCGACAGCACCATTTATCACGTTGTGGAAGGTTCCGGGCAGGTCACCATTGGCAATGAGACGTTCCACTTCACGGCGAAAGATATCTTTGTGGTGCCGACATGGCACGGGGTGTCGTTCCAGACCACGGAAGATACCGTTTTATTCAGTTTTTCGGACAAACCGGTTCAGGAAGCCCTCGGCTTGTTCCGCGAAGCGCGTGATTAAATTGGGAGAGAAAAGATGAGCAAATATGTATTCGAACCTCAGGCGCCAGTCGCGGTGCCGGTTGTTGGCAGCAATGAGCAATTCCCGGTTCGCCGCGTCTACTGCGTTGGTCGTAACTACGCCGCCCATGCTCGTGAGATGGGGTTCGATCCCGATCGTGAGCCGCCGTTCTTCTTCTGCAAACCGGCCGATGCGGTCGTACCGGTTGCAGCTGGCGAAACGCTGGCGCTGGCCTATCCGTCGCAGACCGATAACTATCACTATGAAATTGAACTGGTGGTGGCGATAGGCAAGCAGGGCAGCGATATTCCGCTTGAGCAGGCGCATGAGTATGTCTGGGGCTATGCCACCGGGCTGGATATGACCCGCCGCGACCGCCAGATGGAAATGCGTCAGATGGGGCGCCCGTGGGAAATCGGCAAAGCGTTTGATTTGTCCGCGCCGATTGCGCCGCTGCATAAAGCGACCGATGTGGCAGACGTCAACAACGCGCCGATTTGGTTACAGGTAAACGGGGAAGATCATCAGCGCAGCGATATTCGCCATCTGATCTGGTCCGTCAATGAAACCATCAGCTACCTGTCCGGCTTTTTTGAACTGCAACCGGGCGACCTGATTTTCACCGGTACGCCGGAAGGGGTTGGGGCAGTGGTGAAAGGGGATGTAATTACCGGCAATGTGGAAGGGTTAACGCCGATCGCCGTGAAGATTGTCTGAGGTGAATGATGAAGCTGTACAGTTTTTTTAATAGCTCGGCGTCTTATCGCGTGCGTATCGCGCTGGCATTAAAAGGCATCGATTATGAGACGGTGGGCGTCAACATTCGTATCGGCCAGCAGAATGCGCTGAGCTACCGACGGATGAACCCGATCGGGCTGGTGCCGACGCTGGTGACTGATGACGGTGAATCTCTCGGGCAATCGCTGGCAATCATCGACTGGCTGGATCGCCACTTCCCGCAGACGCCGTTGCTGCCGCAGGTCGATCCGGCGCGCAGCCAGGTGCTGGAAATTGTCTATGCCATTGCCTGTGATATTCACCCGGTGAACAACCTGCGCGTACTGCGCTACCTGACTGACGAGCTGAAGATCGGCGAAGAAGACAAGAAACGCTGGTACGCCCACTGGGTACAACAAGGGCTTAGCGCGGTGGAACAGCTGTTGCGCCAGGGGCAGTCCGGGCAGTTTTGCGTGGGGGATGCGCCCACGCTGGCGGATTGCTGCCTGATTCCACAATGGGCCAATGCGCTGCGAATGGGATGCGACCTGAGCGGTTATCCGCGCTGCAAGGCGGTTTATGACGCCTGCACCCGGCTTCCGGCCTTTATCGCCGCCGCACCCGAAAATCAACAAGACAAAATTTCAGCCTGATAAGGAGAACGACAATGGCTAAAGTGACAAGCGCAATTATCGTGGGTGGCGGTATTGGCGGCGCAGCGACCGCGCTGTCGCTGGCGCGCCAGGGCATTAAAGTGATGCTGCTGGAAAAGGCTCATGAAATTGGTGAGATTGGGGCGGGGATTCAGCTCGGGCCGAATGCATTTTCCGCGCTGGACAGCCTCGGCGTTGGCGAAGTGGCTCGCCAGCGCGCGGTCTTTACCGATCATATTACGATGATGGACGCCGTGAATGCCGAAGAGGTTGTACGCATTGAAACCGGCCAGGCCTTTCGCGACCATTTTGGCGGCCCGTATGCCGTGATTCACCGGGTGGATATTCATGCCACCGTCTGGGAAGCGGCGCTGACCCATCCGGGCGTGGAGTACCGGACTTCGACGAATATTGTCGATATCCGCCAGACGCCGGACGATGTAACGGTGTTTGACGAGCAGGGGAATAGCTGGACGGCAGATATTCTGCTGGGCTGCGATGGCGTGAAATCGGTCGTGCGCCAGAGTCTGCTTGGCGATACGCCGCGCGTAACCGGGCATGTGGTGTACCGGGCCGTGGTGGAGTGCGACGACATGCCGGAAGATTTGCGCATCAACGCGCCGGTACTGTGGGCCGGGCCGCACTGCCATCTGGTGCATTATCCGTTGCGCGGCGGGAAACAGTACAATCTGGTGGTGACGTTCCATAGCCGTCAGCAGGAGGAGTGGGGCGTGAAAGACGGAAGCAAAGAAGAGGTGCTCTCTTATTTTGCCGGGATTCACCCGCGTCCGCGTCAAATGCTCGACAAACCCACCTCCTGGCGCCGCTGGGCGACCGCTGACCGGGAACCGGTAGAGAAATGGGGAACCGACCGCATCACGCTGGTGGGCGACGCCGCGCACCCGGTTGCACAATATATGGCGCAGGGCGCCTGCATGGCGCTGGAAGATGCCGTTACGCTGGGTAAAGCGCTGGAGCGTTGTCATGGCGATGCGCAGCAGGCCTTTGCGTTGTATGAGTCGGTGCGTATTCCCCGCACGGCGCGAATTGTCTGGTCAACCCGCGAGATGGGGCGCGTCTACCATGCCGCAGGCGTGGAGCGACAGGTGCGTAATCTGCTGTGGAAAGGCAAATCCCAGCAGGAGTTTTATCGCGGCATTGAGTGGCTGTATGGCTGGAAGGAAGATAACTGCCTTGAGCCGCGCTGAGAGACTTTAAACCGCACCACAGAGGCGCTACCATAGCGCCTCTTTTTTTGCAGGTAACGAAATGCTATGCGTGTTTTACTGGCGCCGATGGAAGGCGTGCTCGACTCTCTGGTGCGCGAGCTACTGACTGAGGTTAATGATTACGATCTGTGCATCACGGAGTTTTTGCGCGTGGTGGATCAGCTTCTGCCGGTAAAAGTGTTTCATCGCATCTGCCCGGAACTGCACAATGCCAGCCGCACGGCGTCCGGCACAGTTGTGCGTATTCAACTGCTGGGGCAATACCCGCAGTGGCTGGCGGAAAACGCCGCCCGCGCGGTGGAGCTGGGCTCATACGGCGTGGATTTAAACTGCGGCTGTCCATCGAAAATGGTGAACGGCAGCGGAGGCGGGGCGACGTTGCTCAAAGATCCTGAGCTTATCTATCAGGGGGCAAAAGCGATGCGCGAAGCCGTGCCTGCGCATTTACCGGTCACGGTGAAGGTGCGTCTGGGCTGGGACAGTGGCGAAAGAAAATTTGAAATTGCCGATGCCGTCCAGCAGGCAGGAGCGACAGAGCTTGTCGTGCATGGGCGCACCAAAGAGCAGGGTTATAAAGCCGAACATATTGACTGGCAGGCGATTGGCGAGATCCGCCAGCGACTCACTATTCCGGTTATCGCCAATGGTGAAATCTGGGACTGGCAGAGCGCGCAAGAGTGTATGGCGGTCAGCGGCTGCGACGCGGTGATGATGGGACGTGGAGCGTTAAACATCCCGAATCTCAGCCGCGTGGTGAAATATAACGAACCGCGTATGCCCTGGCCGGAAGTGGTTTTACTGCTGCAAAAATACACCCGGCTGGAAAAGCAGGGGGATACCGGGCTGTATCATGTGGCGCGTATTAAGCAGTGGCTGGGGTATTTGCGTAAGGAATATACGGAAGCCACCGCGCTATTTCAGGAAATCCGTGCGCTTAATAATTCCCCCGATATTGCTCGCGCCATTCAGTCCATTGATATTTAAATCGCCTTATCTGGCCTACAGACTACAGACTGTGTAGGCCGGATAAGACGGTACGTCGCCATCCGGCAGCGGTCAGCGGTTCGACAGGGAATTACGCAAAAGGTAAATATCATTTCATGAAATACTTTAATCATAATTATTTGTTTAAATTATAATTTTCTAATTATATTTTTCCTTTTCCAAAGATGTATTGCCACGCGTAACTAAAAAACAGGACGCAACACCACGTAATCTCTGCGCACCTTTTCTTACCAGAACGTCTCCATGAACCGCGATTCTCTCCTGGCCACAACGGTGTGCCTGTCTCTTTTTACGCTGCTGGCGGGTTGCGCGCCGATGCACGATACCCGCCAGTCGCTGACGCGACAAACGCCTGCTGCACAGGTTGATTCACCATTACCGACGGCAATAAAAAACGGTTGGCCGGACAGCCAGTGGTGGAAGGCGTACCACGATCCCCAGCTTGATGCCTTAATTGACAACGCATTACAGCATTCTCCTGATATGCAGGTGGCTGAACAGCGTATACAACTCGCCGAGGCGCAGGCGAAGGCGGTTGAAGCGCAGGATGGCCCCCGGCTGGATTTCTCTGCGGATGTTGAGCGCCAGAAAATGTCTGCGGAAGGGCTGATGGGGCCGTTCGCCATCACCGATCCGGCGGCGGGAACCACCGGGCCGTGGTACACCAACGGGACGTTCGGTTTAACCGCCGGTTGGGATCTGGATCTCTGGGGCAAGAATCGGGCTGAAGTCAGCGCGAGAATCGGCGTAGTGAAAGCGCGTGAAGCGGAACAGGCGCAAACCCGGCAACTGCTGGCAAGCGGTGTCGCGCGTTTATACTGGGAATGGCAGACGCAGGCGGCGCTTAAAGCGGTGCTGACGCAAATCGAACATGAACAGCAAAACGTCATTACGGTTGATCGCCAGCTGTATCAAAACGGTATTACCTCCTCCGTCGAAGGGGTGGAAACCGATATTGATGCCGGTAAAACGCAGCAGCAGCTAAATGATGTGGCCGGTAAAATGAAGATTATTGAGGCGCGTCTGAGTGCGCTGACCAATGCGCAATCGGCCTCGCTGACCCTGCATACGGTTGCTCTGCCAGTGACTGAAAGCCAGTTGCCCGCTCAGTTGAGCTATGAACTTCTGGCTCGCCGACCCGATTTACAGGCGGCGCACTGGTACATTGAGTCCTCTTTAGGCAGCGTTGACGCCGCAAAAGCGGCGTTTTATCCCGATATCAACCTGATGGCGTTTCTGCAACAGGACGCCCTGCACCTGAGCGATCTGTTTCGCCATTCCGCACAGCAGATGGGCGTCACCGCCGGGCTGACGCTGCCGATCTTTGACAGCGGCAGGCTGAACGCCAGTCTTGATATCGCGAAAGCGCAAAGTAATCTCTCTGTCGCGAATTACAACAAAGCGGTGGTGGATGCGGTGAATGATGTGGCGCGCGCCGCCAGTCAGGTTGAAACGATGGCTGAAAAAAATCAGCACCAACGGCAGATTGAGCATGACGCACAGCGGGTGGTTGGTCTGGCACAGGCGCGCTTTAATGCCGGAATTATTGCGGGCTCCCGCGTCAGCCAGGCGAAGATCCCGGCGCTGCGGGAACATTGCAACGGCCTGATTTTGCAAGGGCAATGGCTGGATGCGTCCATCCAGCTCACCAGCGCGCTGGGCGGCGGTTATCATCTTTGAGCGTCATGCCGGATGGCGCTTTAATGCCGGCCAAATAAGCCTGAAGCGCTACGGCGCATCAGGCTTATTGCGTCGTTTTAACCACCAGCGAGCGCCAAAAACCAGCCCAACCACCAGCGCCAGCCAAATCACATGCTTTATATGCTGGTCGAAACTGTGCAGCCACGGCGCGATCACCTCGCCGCCAATATAGCCCAGGGTGGTAAACAGCAAAGCCCAGATCATCGCTCCCAGAATATTCAGCGGCAGAAAGATTTTAGGCGGCAGATGGCTGGCGCCAATCAATAGTGGCCCAATAATGCGAAAGCCGTACATAAATCGGGAACCGATCACAAACAGGTACGGGCGGCGCTGGATCATTTTCTGCGCCAGATGAATTTTGGCGCGGTGTCGGGAAAAGCGCCGCAAAATTTTGCCGCCATAGCGACGACCCAACAAATAGAGCACCTGATCGCCAATCATGCCGCCGAGTGCGACAGAGAGCACCACCAGAGGGAATTTAAGCAATCCCTGATGGGCTGCCACGCCGCCTAACAGGGTGATGGTCTCGCCTTCCGCCATACTGCCAATAATCAGCGCGGCGTAACCGTAATGCGTGATAAGACTGTTGATATCCATACGTGAAAACGACCTCCCGTCTTTAGCATACACCCTATCAATGTTTATGGCCGGAAAAGGCGCGACGTTAGCGCATCGGTTTTTATGCGCTGTACATAAAATAATCGAAAGCTGAATTATACTTGAAGTGTTGAGATCCAGAGCTGACAAGCAGGGGGGCGGTATGAACCATGTCTGGGGGCTATTTTCCCATCCCGATCGTGAAATGCGCGTGATCAAAAGCGAAAACGAAACGGTGTCGCATCACTATACCCACCATGTGCTGCTGATGGCGGCGATCCCGGTGATTTGCGCCTTTATCGGCACCACGCAAATTGGCTGGAATTTTGGTGATGGCAATGTGCTGCGCTTGTCTCTGTTTACAGGGCTGGCGTTCGCGGTTCTGTTTTACGGCATGATGCTGGCCGGGGTTGCCGTGATGGGGCGGGTCATCTGGTGGATGGCGCGCAACTACCCGCAACGGCCTTCCCTGGGACACTGTATGGTCTTTGCCGGGTATGTCGCAACGCCGCTGTTTTTAAGTGGTCTGGTGGCGCTTTATCCGCTGGTGTGGCTCTGTGCGTTAGTCGGTACTGTCGCACTGTTTTATACCGGCTATCTGCTGTATCTCGGCATCCCGACATTCCTGAACATCAGTAAAGAGGAAGGTCTGAGCTTTTCCAGTTCGACGCTGGCTATCGGCGTGCTGGTACTGGAAGTGCTGCTGGCGATGACGGTGATCCTGTGGGGATATGGATACCGGTTATTCTGAGATATGAAAAGAATTCGGGTCGCAGGAGGGCGATAAATGGACAATAGCAGCGCACCTGCGCCCCGAAACAGGGAAGAGACGGGTGTAAAAGCCAGCATGCAGCATTTCGTGACGATTCTCTTATGGCGGCAACGCTGTCGGGTCGCTATGATGCCGGAGCTAGCTTGAGTAAAATCCTGGCTCAGGCGGTGTACGTTCTACGTGCGTGAATCATTATCAGAAATCTCATCATGCTGAAATTCCGAGTTTCATTATTTAGCCTTGCCCTGATGCTGGCTGTCCCTTTTGCGCCACACGCTGTGGCGAAAACCGCGGCTGCCGCCGTAGCGTCTCAACCGGAAATTGCTTCTGGAAGCGCGATGATTGTTGATCTGAACACCAACAAAGTGATCTATTCGAACCACCCGGATCTTGTGCGTCCGATTGCGTCGATCACCAAATTAATGACGGCGATGGTGGTGCTTGATGCGCGACTGCCGCTGGATGAAAAACTGAAAGTCGATATCAGCCAGACGCCGGAAATGAAAGGCGTTTACTCACGCGTGCGTCTGAACAGTGAAATCAGCCGTAAAAATATGTTGCTGCTGGCGCTGATGTCTTCGGAAAACCGGGCGGCGGCAAGCCTGGCGCATCATTATCCGGGGGGCTATAACGCTTTTATTAAAGCGATGAATGCTAAAGCCAAAGCGTTGGGCATGACCCACACCCGTTTTGTGGAGCCGACGGGACTGTCGATTCATAACGTATCGACCGCCCGTGACCTGACGAAACTGCTGATTGCCAGCAAGCAGTACCCGCTGATTGGTCAGTTAAGCACCACGCGTGAGGATATGGCGACCTTTGCAAACCCGGCATACACCTTGCCGTTTCGCAATACGAATCACCTGGTGTACCGCGATAACTGGAATATTCAGTTGACCAAGACCGGGTTTACCAACGCTGCCGGTCATTGCCTGGTGATGCGCACGATGATCAACAACAAACCGGTGGCGTTAGTGGTGATGGATGCTTTTGGCAAATATACCCATTTTGCCGATGCCAGCCGTTTACGCACCTGGATTGAAACCGGCAAAGCGATGCCCGTTCCGGCCGCCGCGTTGAGTTACAAAAAGCAGAAAGCCGCGCAGATGGCCGCAGCAGGCGAGCAGACCGCGCAAAACGATTGAGTTTGTTGATATGTGCCTGATGGCGCTTCGTTTATCAGGCCTACAGTTTGTAGGCCGGATAAGGCGCTTACGCCGCCATCCGGCACGATATTTAAAACAGCTCCATCGCTGTAAAAATGAGAAATCAATGCGTCTCGTCGGACGCCGCTTCTTTCCAGAATTTCAGCTTACTTGTTTTACCAATACCCGGATTCATGCTGTTGGTGGGGTCATTTTCACGATAAAAACGCGCCAGCGTCTCCGGCGCTTTGTACAAATGACCAACGTTATGCTCTGCCGGATATTGCGCGCCGCGCTGGCGCAGCAGTTCCAGCATTTGCTCTTTCAGCGCATGGGCATCGACGCCTTTCTTCACGATGTAATCCTGATGGAAGACATAGCACATGAAATGACCGTAATAGAGTTTATGCACCAGCTGGCTGTCAATTTCCGGCGGCAGATGCTCATACCATTCGGTGTCGTTACGTCGTAAGGCGATATCCAGTGCGAGAATATCCTCCACCTCATCGGCATGCACCGCCTGATAACGGATTGCCGCGCCTGCTGCGGCAAAACGGTGCAGGAACGCTTTGCTGCCTTCCTCCGGGGTACAGGCAAAGAAATCGCCCTCGGCGGTTTTGAAAAACTCGGTCAGCCAGCTTTGCGCTTCCGCCACTCCGTCTCCCGCCATTTTTAACAGCAGATGATGCTCATATTTGTCGCGCCAGCTTTTCATGCGCGGCGGCAGATGGTTAGGGAATAAATGGCCGAACTTCTGCATCGCGCGGTCGGTGAAATGCGGACGGAAGATTTTTACCTTTTCCAGCATCGCGTCGGTACGGCCTTTGAGCGTAAAGAAGAACGGCATTTTGTCGGTGCCGAGCTTGTCGATCATCAGGAACGTATCTTTGCCATATTTCTCCGCGATGTCGTAAATATCGCGGTGCATATATTCACCGGCAACCGGCAGGTTGTCGAACTTCGCCAGGATATGACGACGAATCTCGGTCAGCACGTCGGGCTGATTGGTGCCGATGTAAAAGACCTGCTGGTTTTTTTCCGCCTCGAAAGTGTCCAGCCGCACGGCGAACACCGCCAGCTTACCCGCGCAGCCGGAGGATTCGAACAGGCGATCCGGGTCAGCGTTATAGCGGGCAGGGGTATCGGCCTCAATGTCCCTGACGCGAGTCACGTAATCGTAATCGTGGGCGTGGCGGCCATCGTGGCGCACATCTTCATCTTTGATGCGTTCATCATCGAGTGTGCTGAGGATCTGTTCCGGGGTCTGGCCCAGTTCGATGCCCAGATGGTTCACCAGCTGTAATTTGCCCTGTTCATCAATGCGCGCAAACAGCGACATTTCGGTATACGCCGGGCCACGTTGTACCAGCGACCCGCCGGAGTTATTGCAGATGCCGCCAATAACTGACGCGCCGATACAGGAGGAACCGATAACCGAGTGCGGTTCGCGACCAAAAGGTTTAAGCGCTTTTTCCAGTGAGTACAGCGTGGTGCCTGGGTATGCCAGCACCTGTTCGCCTTTACTGAGGACGTGCAGCTTGTCGAGGCGTAGCGTGCTGATGATGACAATTTCGCGATCGTAATCGTTGCCGTTCGGCGTGGAACCTTCAGTCAGGCCGGTATTGGCGGCCTGCATCAGAATGATTTTATCGGCGTTTACGCAGGCGTTCAGTACGCGCCACAATTCCAGCAGCGAGCCGGGGAAGACCACGGCCAGCGCTTCGCCCTGACCGGAACGGAACCCCTTGCGGTAGCGGGCGGTTTTTGCAGGATCGGTGAGCAGGTGCGAATGACCCACCAGACGGGTGAGCTCGTTAAGAAAGGCTTTATTATCTGTCGTTGTAATGGAAGACATTCTCCACTCCTTGTGGTGGGACAAACTATCGGAACTAAGCATAGCGCTTTGTATGACAATACGCTTTCTCATGCAACTTGTCTCGGTGCAGGCTTAGCGTATTCCTGATCCTCCTCCCTGCGCAGGGGACGTTAAAAAAATCAGAGAATAACCTTAGCTTTCTTCTCCTCTCCCGATTAGGCTTATGGCAAACTGCGGTTTTTGTTATATTTTTGCTGCCACGTCGGGCTAAAGAAAAAGAGAGAATCAAGATGAAATGGCTATGTTCTGTAGGTGTTGCGGTAAGCCTTGCGTTGCAGCCAGCGCTGGCGGAAGCGTTGTCTGGCAACCATCCGCTGACGCCTGAAGCTCGGGATGCGTTTGTCACTGAATTGCTCACGAAAATGACCGTCGATGAGAAAATCGGTCAGCTGCGTTTGATAAGCGTTGGGCCCGACAACCCGAAAGAAGCCATCCGGGAGATGATCAAATACGGGCAGGTCGGGGCGATTTTTAACACCGTCACCCGCCAGGATATCCGAAAAATGCAGGATCAGGTGATGGAACTGAGCCGCCTGAAAATCCCTCTCTTTTTCGCCTATGACGTGCTGCACGGGCAGCGTACCGTTTTCCCTATCAGCCTCGGCCTGGCCTCCTCGTTTAATCTGGAGGCGGTAAAAACCGTGGGCCGCGTCTCGGCGTATGAGGCGGCTGACGATGGCCTGAACATGACCTGGGCGCCGATGGTGGATGTGTCCCGCGATCCGCGCTGGGGACGCGCGTCGGAAGGCTTTGGTGAAGATACGTATCTGACGGCGATCATGGGCAAAACGATGGTCGAGGCGATGCAGGGTAAAAGCCCGGCGGATCGCTATTCGGTGATGACCAGCGTGAAACATTTCGCCGCCTATGGCGCGGTTGAGGGCGGGAAGGAATACAACACCGTCGATATGAGCCCGCAGCGCCTGTTTAACGACTATATGCCGCCGTATAAAGCCGGGCTGGACGCGGGCAGCGGCGCGGTGATGGTGGCGCTCAACTCACTGAACGGCACGCCTGCGACGTCAGATTCATGGCTGTTGAAAGAGGTGCTGCGCGACGAGTGGGGCTTTAAAGGCATCACCGTTTCCGATCACGGCGCGATCAAAGAGCTGATTAAACACGGCACGGCATCCGACCCGGAAGACGCGGTGCGCGTGGCGCTCAAGTCCGGCATCAACATGAGTATGAGCGATGAGTATTACAGCAAATACCTGCCGGGGCTGGTCAAATCAGGCAAAGTAACGATGGCGGAACTGGACGATGCCGCGCGCCATGTGCTGAACGTGAAATATGACATGGGGTTGTTTAACGATCCGTACAGCCACCTGGGCGCAAAAGAGTCCGATCCGCAGGACACGAACGCCGAGAGCCGCCTGCATCGCAAAGACGCGCGCGACGTTGCGCGCGAAAGTCTGGTGCTGCTGAAGAACCGTCTGGAAACGCTGCCGTTGAATAAATCCGGCACCATTGCGGTGGTGGGGCCGCTGGCCGACAGTCAGCGTGATGTGATGGGAAGCTGGTCTGCCGCTGGCGTCGCCAGCCAGTCCGTTACGGTGCTGACGGGGATTAAAAACGCGCTGGGCGACAAAGGCAAAGTGATATACGCCAAAGGGGCGAATGTCACTAATGACAAAGGCATTGTTGATTTCCTCAATCAGTATGAGGAGGCGGTGAAAGTAGACCCTCGTTCGCCAGAAGCGATGATTGACGAGGCCGTTAATGCCGCGAAACAGTCCGATGTGGTTGTGGCCGTTGTCGGGGAAGCGCAGGGTATGGCGCATGAGGCTTCCAGCCGCACCGACATTCAGATCCCGCAAAGCCAGCGCGATCTGATCGCGGCGTTGAAGGCGACGGGTAAACCGTTGGTGCTGGTGCTGATGAACGGTCGTCCGCTGGCGCTGGTGAAAGAAGATCAGCAGGCTGACGCCATTCTGGAAACCTGGTTTGCCGGTACGGAAGGCGGTAACGCCATTGCTGACGTTCTGTTCGGCGACTATAACCCGTCGGGTAAACTGCCGATGTCCTTCCCGCGCTCTGTCGGGCAGATCCCGGTTTACTACAGCCATCTCAACACCGGTCGTCCGTATAACGCCGACAAGCCGAACAAGTACACCTCCCGCTACTTTGACGAGGCGAATGGCCCGCTGTATCCGTTTGGTTATGGTCTGAGCTACACCACGTTTACCGTTTCCGATGTGACGCTCTCTGCGCCCACCATGAAGCGCGATGGCGCGGTAACGGCCAGCGTGCGGGTGACGAATACCGGCAAGCGCGAGGGGGCGACGGTAATCCAGATGTATTTGCAGGATGTCACGGCATCGATGAGTCGTCCGGTAAAACAGCTGAAAGGCTTTGAGAAGGTAACGCTGAAGCCGGGAGAAACGCAGACCGTTAGCTTCCCGATTGATATTGAGGCGCTGAAATTCTGGAACCAGCGTATGAAGTATGACGCGGAGCCCGGCAAGTTTAACGTCTTTATTGGCGTCGATTCCGCCCGTGTGAAGCAGGGCGAGTTTGAACTGCTGTAGCCACGCGCCATGCCTGTCAGCTCCGTAGGCCGGATAAGACGCGTTAGCGTCGCCATCCGGCACCGGAGCGCCTGATTGCCGGATGGCGCTTGCGCTTATCCGGCCTGCGAATTGCTCCTGCCTTTTGTCGCTCTGCTATTTTTCAACTATGCTTTTTCCTCAAGTCTCTGAAAAGGGATGTAAAAGAATGAGGAAAGCAGCATGACAATTTCAAAAACAGGGGCGGGGGCGCTGCTGCTGTTAGCGGCGGTTAGCCTGCCGTTGCAGGCCGCATCACCCGTAACGGTCGGATCAAAAATCGATACGGAAGGCGCCTTGCTTGGCAACCTGATTTTACAGGTGCTGGAAAGCCACGGCGTTAAAACGGTGAATAAAGTGCAACTGGGTACAACCCCGGTAGTACGCGGCGCGATTACCTCCGGCGAGCTGGATATTTACCCGGAATATACCGGAAACGGCGCATTCTTCTTTAAAGACGAAAACGATCCGGCATGGAAAAACACACAGGCGGGGTTTGAAAAAGTCAAAAAACTGGATGCTGAGCAGAACAAGCTGGTCTGGTTAACGCCAGCGCCTGCAAACAATACCTGGACGATTGCGGTACGCCAGGATGTTGCGGAAAAGAATAAACTGGTTTCGCTTGCGGATCTCGGACGCTATCTGAAAGAGGGCGGAACGTTCAAGCTGGCCGCCTCTGCCGAGTTTATTGAACGCGCCGATGCGCTGCCTGCCTTTGAAAAAGCCTACGATTTTAAACTGAATCAGAACCAGTTGCTGTCGCTGGCTGGCGGCGATACGGCGGTGACCATTAAAGCGGCCGCTCAGCAAACGTCCGGCGTAAACGCGGCAATGGCCTATGGCACCGATGGCCCGGTCGCGGCGCTGGGGCTGCAAACACTGAGCGATCCGCAAGGCGTCCAGCCTATCTATGCGCCTGCTCCGGTGGTTCGTGAGTCGGTGCTAAAAGAATATCCGCAGATGGCGGAATGGTTGCAGCCGGTCTTTGCCAGCCTGGATGAAAAAACGTTGCAACAGTTGAATGCCAGTATCGCCGTTGAAGGGCTGGATGCGAAAAAAGTCGCGGCAGATTACCTGAAGCAAAAAGGCTGGGTGAAGTAACACATTTTGTATCAGGTCAGTAAGGTGTCAAAAGTCAGTCTTAACCGTGTGTTGCTGCTGTTGGTGATCCTGACGGGGGTTGCCGCCGCGCTGCCTTTCGTCAATTACGCCCCCAATCGCCTGGTGTCAGGGGCGGGGCGTCAGATCTGGGATATCTGGCCGGGTTCGGTTTCTCTGCTGGCGGGCGCCGGGTGTGCATTGCTGGTGTTGTGCTTTGTCCCTGGAAAAAAGGGCAGCGTGCTGACGCTTGTGCTGGCGCAGGCGCTGGTGATCGCTATGCTCTGGAGCGTGGGGAAAGCGGCAACGCATCTGGCGCAGGCCGGCAGCCCGCTGGCGCGCACCAGCCTGGGGAGCGGCCTGTGGCTGGGTCTTGGGCTTACCCTGCTGGCCTGTAGCGATGCCATTCGCCGTATCACCACCCAACCGCTCTGGCGCTGGCTTCTGCATGCGCAAATTGCGCTCTTACCGCTGGCGCTGCTGCTCACCGGCGCATTCAACGATCTCTCTTTACTCAAAGAGTACGCGAACCGGCAGGATATTTTTGATAATGCGCTGGTTCAGCACCTGACGCTGCTGGCGGGAACCGTGTTGCCCGCGTTGCTGATTGGCGTACCGCTGGGCATCTGGTGCTCGTTTGCAACGGCGCGGCAGGGGCCGGTCTTTGCCGTTCTGAATGTTATCCAGACCATCCCTTCCGTTGCGCTGTTTGGCCTGCTGATTGCCCCGCTTGCCGGGCTGGTGAAGGCGTGGCCCTGGCTGGGAACGCTTGGCGTGGCGGGAACCGGGTTAACGCCCGCCCTGATTGCGCTGGTGCTCTATGCGTTACTGCCGTTGGTGCGCGGCGTGGTTGCCGGGCTTAACCAGGTGCCGCGAGACGTGCTGGAAAGCGCGCGGGCGATGGGGATGAGCGCTTCTCAACGCTTTATCCATGTACAACTGCCGCTGGCGTTGCCGGTTTTTTTACGCAGCCTGCGCGTGGTCATGGTGCAAACGGTGGGGATGGCGGTCATCGCCGCCCTGATTGGGGCGGGAGGGTTTGGCGCCCTGGTCTTTCAGGGACTGCTCAGCAGCGCCGTTGATCTGGTTCTGCTGGGGGTGATCCCGGTCATTGCGCTGGCCGTGCTGATCGACGCGCTGTTTGATTTATGGATCGCACTCCTGAAGGTAACGAATGATGATTGAATTTAGCCATGTCAGCAAAACCTTCGGTGCGCAGAAGGCCGTCAACGACCTCAATCTGCATTTTCGCGAAGGCAGCTTTTCAGTGTTGATTGGCACATCGGGGTCGGGAAAATCCACCACGCTGAAGATGATTAACCGCCTGGTGGAGCATGACAGCGGGGTGATCCGTTTTGCCGGGGAAGAGATCCGCAGCTTGCCGGTGCTGGAACTGCGTCGTCGCATGGGGTACGCCATCCAGTCGATCGGCCTTTTCCCGCACTGGACGGTGGCGCAAAACATTGCCACCGTACCGCAACTGCAAAAGTGGTCGCGCTCGCGTATTGATGACCGCACGGAAGAACTGATGACGCTGCTGGGGCTGGACGTGAATTTGCGTCACCGTTATCCGCACCAGCTCTCTGGCGGGCAACAGCAGCGCGTTGGGGTGGCTCGCGCGCTGGCTGCCGATCCGCAGGTATTGCTGATGGATGAGCCGTTTGGCGCGCTGGACCCGGTAACGCGCGGGGCGCTTCAGCAGGAGATGACCCGTATTCACCGGCTGCTTGGCCGCACCATCGTGCTGGTGACGCACGATATCGACGAGGCGCTGCGCCTGGCGGAGCATCTGGTGCTGATGGATGGCGGCGAAGTGGTACAGCAGGGCACGCCGCTGGAAATGCTGACCGCGCCGGCGAATGATTTTGTGCAGGCGTTTTTTGGGCGCAGCGAACTGGGCGTGCGGCTGCTGTCGCTGCGCAGCGTGGGGGATTATGTGCGTCGTCATGAGCAAGTGGGCGGTGACGCGCTGGCGGAAGAGATGACGCTGCGCGATGCGCTGTCTGTCTTTGTGGCGCGAGGGTGCGACGTATTGCCGGTGGTGGATCAGCAGGGCACTCCCTGCGGGACGCTCCATTTTCGCGATCTGCTTTCGGAGGCGCTGCCCGGTGAAACGACTGTCTGATCCGCTGCTCTGGCTTATTGTCGCTTTTCTGGCGCTGCTTGCGGGGCTGCCGTACAGCCAGGCGGTGTTTGGCGCGCTGTTTCCGCAGCTGCCACGACCGGTTTACCAGCAAGAAAGCTTTATGGCGCTGGCGCTGGCCCATTTCTGGCTGGTGGGCGTATCAAGCCTGATTGCTGTGGCGGTTGGCGTCGGGGCGGGGATTGCGGTCACTCGCTCATGGGGGGCAGAGTTTCGCCCGCTGGTGGAAACCATCGCCGCCGTCGGGCAGACCTTTCCGCCGGTCGCGGTGCTGGCGATAGCCGTTCCGGTGATGGGGTTTGGTCAGGAGCCAGCCATTATCGCGCTGATCCTCTACGGGGTTTTGCCAATATTGCAGGCCACGCTCGCAGGGCTGGGGGCGATTCCCGCCAGCGTCATGAGCGTGGCGCGCGGGATGGGGATGAGCCGGGGACAGCAGCTGTGGAAAGTCGAACTGCCGCTGGCCGCGCCGGTGATTCTGGCGGGGATTCGCACCTCGGTAATCATCAATATTGGGACTGCGACGATCGCCTCGACGGTGGGCGCCAGCACGCTCGGCACGCCGATTATCATCGGGCTGAGCGGCTTTAACACCGCCTATGTGATTCAGGGGGCTTTACTGGTCGCGCTGGCGGCGATCATTGTCGATCGCCTGTTCGAGCGTCTGGTACTGCGCCTTAACCGGCACGTAAAATAAACGTATAGCCAGCGAGCATCACGCCGCCGATACCGCCGATAGCCATCAGCAGGAAGAGGGTAATCACACCAATTTTAGCTGCGCGCATTGTGCACTCCTTATGTTAACAAAAGGATTGTACCGTAAAGCACGTTTGTTAATGAATCATTAAATGCGCAGAATGTCTGATCACGCATTGGTGCTGCCATCCGGTAAGGCTACAGGCCCAGCGGGTAAATATCGTGCCCCTGTGCGCGCCAGGCGTTGAGTTGCTGCTGCTGCGCGGGCGTCTGCGTCTCGCCGCACCAGATAAGCAGCGTCCTGCCGTCAAACAGCTCCGGGCGAAGCTGGTTCAGTGAGTGAGCCAGCACATCGACGCGCCATCCTTGCTGGCTGGCGACCCAGCCTTCCAGCCACAGCCGGGTGGTATCGTGAATATTCCAGCCGACCACCAGCGCGTCTTTCCCCTGTTTTTTGCGCGCGGAGGCAAGACAAATCGCAATGTAATTGATCAAGATGCCGTCAAGGATGCCGAGCAACGCCTGGAGAGTGGGTTGCTGGCACTGTAAGCGTCGTCGCAGAGGAGTAAACAGGTGCGTGGTGAGCGTCTGGGCGGGGTAATCCTGCCCACGTTCTTTAATCCATAGCCTGAGGCTATGCAGATTGTTGCTTTGCAAATAGTGCAGCAGCGTCTCCTGCTGTTCGCGCCAGCCGTTTTGCACATCGATGTTATCGTTGCTGAGCAGCACCTTGACCTTACTGACCTGCACGCCGTTATCAATCCAGCGTTTAATCTCCCGAATCCTGTCGATATCGGCGTCATTAAACAGGCGGTGCCCCCCGTCTGTTCGCTGGGGCTTTAATAATCCGTAACGCCTCTGCCACGCGCGTAACGTGACAGGGTTGATATCACAAAGCAAAGCCACTTCACCTATTGTGTAAAGCGCCATCGTTTCACCCTTGCTCGCGAGGTCCCAGTTTTACTTTAGACGCTCTTTTACGAACCAGGTAGTTTTGTCTGTTTTTTAATCAGTGTGCGGGTGAGATTGTGGCCTGACGTGCGCTTTTGAGTGATCGTTCTCACGAATTCATGTTTTTTTGCAACAGTTCAAAGAAAGATAAGCGCAGCCAATGTATGTTACGCGTTTTTAAGAGATGTGTGGTTTGCGGGTATGTACGAGTTTAATCTGGTGTTGCTGCTGCTTCAGCAGATGTGCGTGTTTCTGGTCATTGCGTGGTTAATGAGTAAAACACGTTTATTCATCCCGTTAATGCAGGTTACCGTTCGCCTGCCGCATAAATTTCTCTGTTATATCGTCTTCTCTATTTTCTGCATTATGGGCACCTGGTTTGGGTTGCACATCGAAGATTCCATTGCCAATACCCGTGCGATTGGCGCCGTGATGGGCGGCTTGCTGGGCGGGCCTGTGGTCGGCGGCCTGGTCGGACTCACCGGCGGTTTACACCGTTATTCGATGGGCGGGATGACGGCGCTGAGCTGCATGATCTCCACCATTGTCGAAGGGTTGTTAGGCGGCCTGGTGCATAGCGTGCTGATCCGTCGCGGGCGCACCGATAAAGTCTTCAGCCCGTTAACGGCCGGGGCGATTACCTTCGTCGCTGAACTGGTGCAAATGCTGATCATTTTGTTGATCGCCCGACCTTTTGAAGATGCGTTGCATCTGGTAAGCAGTATTGCCGCGCCCATGATGGTGACTAACACCGTCGGGGCGGCGCTGTTTATGCGCATTTTGCTCGACAAACGTGCGATGTTTGAAAAATACACCTCGGCGTTTTCCGCCACCGCGCTGAAAGTGGCGGCCTCCACGGAGGGTATCCTTCGTCAGGGCTTTAACGAAGTGAACAGCATGAAGGTGGCCCAGGTGTTGTATCAGGAACTGGACATCGGCGCAGTGGCGATCACCGATCGCGATAAACTGCTGGCGTTTACCGGCATTGGCGACGATCACCACCTGCCGGGGAAACCTATTTCATCAAGCTACACGCTGAAAGCGATTGAGACCGGCGAAGTGGTGTATGCCGATGGTAACGAAGTGCCTTACCGCTGCTCGTTGCATCCGCAGTGCAAATTAGGCTCAACGCTGGTGATTCCGCTGCGCGGCGAAAACCAACGCGTGATGGGCACCATCAAACTGTATGAAGCCAAAAACCGGCTCTTTAGCTCCATCAACAGAACGCTGGGCGAGGGGATTGCGCAACTGCTGTCGGCGCAGATTCTGGCCGGGCAGTATGAACGCCAGAAAGCGCTGCTCACACAGTCGGAAATTAAACTTTTGCATGCGCAGGTGAATCCTCATTTTCTGTTTAACGCGCTTAACACCATTAAAGCGGTGGTACGCCGCGACAGCGAACAGGCCAGCCAACTGGTGCAGTATCTCTCGACCTTCTTTCGCAAGAACTTAAAGCGCCCCTCGGAGATTGTGACCCTTGCCGATGAAATTGAGCATGTGAATGCCTATTTGCAAATTGAGAAGGCGCGCTTCCAGGCGCGGTTGCAGGTGAATTTAAACGTGCCGGAGGAACTTTCGCACCAGCAACTGCCCGCGTTCACTCTGCAACCGATTGTGGAAAACGCCATTAAGCACGGCACGTCGCAACTGCTCGGCACCGGTGAAGTCTCCATTACGGCCAGACAGGACGGGCAGCACCTGATGCTGGACATTGAGGATAACGCCGGATTGTACCAGCCCACGACCAATGCCAGCGGCCTGGGGATGAACCTGGTGGATAAACGGCTGCGCGAACGCTTTGGCGATGATTACGGCATCAACGTGGCCTGCGAACCCGATCTCTTTACCCGGATAACCTTACGACTTCCCCTGGAGGAAAACGCATGATTAAAGTGCTGATTGTGGATGATGAGCCGTTAGCGCGGGAAAATCTGCGGATTCTGTTACAGGAACAAAGTGATATTGAGATTGTGGGTGAGTGCTCGAATGCGGTAGAGGCGATTGGCGCGGTGCATAAGCTGCACCCGGACGTGCTGTTTCTCGACATCCAGATGCCGCGCATCAGCGGGCTGGAAATGGTCGGGATGCTCGATCCAGAACATCGACCGTACATTGTTTTTCTGACCGCTTTTGACGAATACGCCATTAAAGCGTTTGAAGAGCACGCTTTTGACTATCTGCTTAAGCCCATTGAAGAGAAGCGGCTGGAGAAAACGTTGGCGCGTCTGCGACAGGAACGAAACATGCAGGACGTTTCGGTGCTGCCGGAAAATCAACAAGCGTTGAAATTCATTCCCTGCACCGGACACAGCCGTATTTATCTGTTGCAAATGGATGACGTGGCGTTTGTTAGCAGCCGGATGAGCGGCGTGTACGTAACCAGCAGCGAGGGGAAGGAAGGGTTTACCGAATTGACGCTGCGAACGCTGGAGAGCCGCACACCGTTATTGCGCTGCCATCGTCAGTATCTGGTGAATATGGCGCAGTTGCAGGAAATTCGTCTGGAGGATAATGGTCAGGCCGAGCTGATTTTGCGCAACGGTTTAACGGTTCCTGTCAGCCGTCGCTACCTGAAAAGTTTAAAAGAGGCGATTGGGCTGTAAAAGACTGCTAAAATGATTTTTTGCCTCATTAACACCCGAAGGCCCCATGCTGAGTAACGATATTCTGCGTAGCGTGCGCTACATCCTGAAAGCAAACAATAACGATCTGGTGCGCATTCTGGCGCTGGGTAATGCCGAAGCCACTGCGGAACAGATTACTGTCTGGTTGCGTAAAGAAGAGGAAGAGGGCTTTCAACGTTGCCCGGATATCATCCTCTCTGCTTTCCTGAATGGGCTGATTTACGAAAAGCGTGGTAAAGATGAGTCCGCGCCAGCGCTGGAGCCGGAGCGCCGCGTTAACAATAATATTGTGCTGAAAAAGCTGCGTATCGCGTTCTCGCTGAAAACCGACGATATCCTTGCGATTCTGACGGAGCAAAAATTCCGCGTCTCGATGCCGGAAATCACGGCGATGATGCGCGCCCCGGAGCATAAAAACTTCCGTGAGTGCGGCGATCAGTTCTTGCGCTATTTCCTGCGCGGGCTGGCGGCGCGTCAGCACGAGAAGAAAGCGTAATAAGATAAGTGGTAAGCCGGATAAGGTGTTTGCACCGTCATCCGGCATTTGCGCCTGATGGTGCTTCGCTTACCAGACCTACGGCGTGATTCGCTGGCGTACTGGAATAAAAAAGCCGGAGAATGTCTCCGGCTTTTTTGTTTATTTCACCTGTTGGCCAGGCTTCGCACCGTCATCCGGGCTTAACAGGAAGATATCTTTTCCGCCAGGACCGGCGGCCATCACCATCCCTTCAGAGATGCCGAAGCGCATTTTACGCGGAGCCAGGTTGGCGACCATCACCGTATGGCGACCAATCAGCGCCTGCGGGTCAGGGTACGCGGAACGGATGCCGGAGAAGACGTTGCGCTTTTCGCCGCCCAGATCCAGCGTCAGACGCAGCAGTTTGTCAGAACCCTCAACGAACTCAGCGTTTTCAATCAGCGCCACGCGCAGATCGACCTTAGCGAAATCGTCAAAGGTAATGGTTTCCTGAATCGGGTCGTCTGCCAGCGGGCCGGTAACTGGCGCCGCCGCCGCTTTCACCTCTTCTTTCGAGGCTTCAACCAGCGCATCGACCTGTTTCATGTCGATGCGGTTATACAGCGCTTTGAAGGCGTTAACCTTGTGGCCCAGCAGCGGTTGCGCGATTGCATCCCAGCTCAGCTCGGTGTTCAGGAACGCTTCCACACGTTCGCTCAGCGTTGGCAGAACCGGCTTCAGGTACGTCATCAGCACGCGGAACAGGTTGATGCCCATCGAGCAGATCGCCTGCAGGTCGGCATCGCGGCCTTCCTGTTTCGCGACAACCCACGGCGCCTGTTCATCAACATAGCGGTTAGCCATGTCCGCCAGCGCCATAATTTCACGGATCGCTTTACCGAATTCGCGGCTTTCCCACGCTTCGCCGATGACCGCTGCTGCGTCGGTGAAGGTTTTGTACAGCGCGGGATCGGCCAGTTCAGCAGCCAGTACGCCATCGAAACGCTTGTTGATAAAGCCCGCGTTACGGGAAGCCAGGTTGACGACCTTGTTGACGATATCCGCGTTGACGCGCTGCACGAAGTCTTCCAGATTCAGGTCGATGTCATCGATGCGGGAAGAGAGCTTCGCCGTGTAGTAATAGCGCAGGCTGTCGGCGTCAAAATGGTTCAGCCAGGTGCTGGCCTTAATAAAGGTGCCGCGCGATTTAGACATCTTCGCGCCGTTCACCGTTACATAGCCGTGAACGAACAGGTTGGTCGGTTTGCGGAAACCGCTGCCTTCCAGCATGGCCGGCCAGAACAGGCTGTGGAAGTAAACGATATCCTTACCGATGAAATGGTACAGCTCGGCGTCAGAATCTTTCTTCCAGTAGTCGTCAAAGCTGGTCAGATCGCCGCGCTTGTTGCACAGATTCTTGAATGAACCCATGTAGCCGATCGGCGCATCCAGCCAGACGTAGAAAAATTTGCCCGGCGCATTCGGGATTTCAAAACCGAAGTATGGCGCGTCACGGGAGATATCCCACTGTTGCAGGCCGGATTCAAACCACTCCTGCATTTTGTTCGCCACCTGCTCCTGCAACGCGCCGCTGCGGGTCCACGCCTGCAACATTTCGCTGAAAGAGGGCAGGTCAAAGAAGAAGTGCTCAGAGTCACGCATCACCGGCGTAGCGCCGGAAACCACGGATTTCGGCTCGATAAGCTCGGTCGGGCTATAGGTCGCGCCGCACACTTCGCAGTTATCGCCGTACTGGTCTGGAGACTTACATTTCGGGCAGGTGCCTTTTACAAAACGATCCGGCAGGAACATGCCTTTTTCTGGATCGTAGAGCTGAGAGATGGTGCGGTTCTTAATGAAACCGTTCTCTTTCAGGCGGGTGTAAATCAGCTCGGACAGCTCGCGGTTCTCTTCGCTGTGCGTTGAGTGGTAGTTGTCATAGCTGATGTTAAAGCCTGCGAAATCAGTCTGATGCTCCTGACTCATTTCACCAATCATCTGCTCTGGCGTAATACCCAACTGCTGTGCTTTCAGCATGATAGGGGTGCCGTGTGCGTCGTCCGCGCAGATGAAGTTGACCTGGTGGCCGCGCATTCGCTGGTAACGGACCCAGACATCAGCCTGGATGTGCTCCAGCATATGGCCGAGGTGGATGGAGCCGTTGGCGTACGGCAGCGCGCACGTTACCAGAATTTTCTTCGCGACTTGAGTCATAGTAGGTATTACTTCTTCTCTAGTAAAAGGGGGTTCTGATGTTACCTGAAAGGGAATAACTACGCCAAGTGATAAGGGCATTAATCCATAAATGAATAATTATTACCGCAGGAGTAAACTAGAAAGTTACAATTGTACTTTTCATAACGATAAAAAGGAGTCGGGATGAACGCACAATCCCAGGCTAAATCACCAGAGACCCTGCGCGCGATGGTCGCCGGGACGCTGGCGAATTTTCAGCACCCAACCCTGAAGCATAACCTGACGACGTTGAAAGCGTTGCACCATGTCGCCTGGCTGGATGACACGCTGCACGTTGAGCTGGTCATGCCGTTTGTCTGGCACAGCGCGTTTGAGGTGTTAAAAGAGCAATGCAGCGCCGATTTACTGCGGATTACGGGCGCGAAAGCCATTGACTGGAAGCTGTCGCATAACATCGCGACGCTGAAGCGCGTTAAAAATCAGCCTGGCATTAACGGCGTGAAGAACATTATCGCCGTCAGTTCCGGTAAAGGCGGCGTGGGAAAATCGTCTACCGCTGTTAACCTGGCGTTAGCGCTGGCGGCGGAAGGGGCGAAAGTCGGTATTCTGGATGCCGATATCTACGGCCCGTCTATCCCGACTATGCTGGGGGCTGAGAATCAGCGTCCAACTTCGCCGGATGGCACCCATATGGCGCCGATTATGTCTCACGGTCTGGCGACCAACTCCATCGGCTATCTGGTGACGGATGACAATGCGATGGTATGGCGCGGCCCGATGGCCAGCAAAGCGCTGATGCAGATGTTGCAGGAAACGTTGTGGCCGGATCTGGATTACCTGGTACTGGATATGCCGCCGGGAACCGGTGACATTCAATTGACGCTGGCGCAGAACATTCCGGTTACAGGCGCGGTTGTCGTTACCACGCCGCAGGACATCGCGCTTATTGACGCCAAAAAAGGCATTGTGATGTTCGAGAAGGTCGAAGTACCGGTGCTCGGGATTGTTGAAAACATGAGTATGCATATCTGTAGCAACTGCGGTCACCATGAGCCAATTTTTGGCACCGGCGGCGCACAGAAACTGGCCGAGCAGTACCGTACGCAACTGCTGGGGCAGATGCCGTTGCATATCAGCCTGCGTGAAGATCTCGATCGCGGAACGCCGACGGTAATCAGCCGTCCCGACAGTGAGTTTACCGCGATATACCGCGAGCTGGCAGGGCGCGTTGCGGCGCAACTGTACTGGCAGGGTGAGGTTATTCCCGGAGAAATAGCTTTCCGCGCGGTTTAATTTCGCCTGAACCGTCAGGATGACTGCTATTCACCGCATCAGAAATATATTGATGCGGTGAATATATTAATGAAATAATCATCACACTATTATTTATTTTCCCTTCATTATTTGGGCGCTTTTCTTAAAAAATCGCCAAATACATCATTTGAATTGATCATAGCTATCTTATTAATTTATTATCTCGATTGGTCTTACAATGAACCAGCGAGCATAATTTCCCGTGAAGATAAACTGTGCTGTGCTCTCTTTTACGACAGGATTAACGCTAAACATGAAGAATCCTTTGCTGATGGGAATTATAGTTCTGGCTTATGGAATGAGTTCTCCTGTTTTTGCCTCTGATACCGCGACGCTCACGATTAGCGGAAGCGTCACGACCCCCACCTGTCACGCTGATGTTGTGGATACTCAGTTGCAACAGCGTTGCGGTAATAACACCTATCTGACAAACGCAGGAGAAACGGCCTCAATGCCGGTCAGAGGCGTTGTAACGGAAGTTATCACCCTGCCTGGAGGCTCTGCTCGCCAGATAGTCCTAAACCGCTACGACTAAAATAACGTGAATACGAGAAAGCCCACATCATTCACATGAATGACGTGGGCTTTTATATTTATATTTTGAATGTATTTAATGATAAATCACGATTATTAATAAATTCTAAAAATGATAATTAGTACAACTTATTTGTTGTAATTATATTGCATTCTGTAAATTGTTTTAAATCAACAAAACAACACGTTTACATTGCGATAACGTTTTGTGTGTGCGAATTTAGTTTCAAGAGTTAATCCCTCTTAACAAATAGAAATTCATTTATTAAGGAAGATACTATGAAACGTTCAATTATTGCTGCCTCCGTATTGTCTGCTATTTTTATGAGTGCCGGGGTTTTTGCGGCGGATGCAGATTATGGCGAACTGATTATTACGGGTAAAGTTGTTGGCACAACATGTAAATTTGTTGGTGATGCAACTGCAAAGATTGATATGAACCAGGTGGGGGTGGACCGTTTAAATATACTGAATGCTGGCGGCGTTTATGATGGATATTCTAACTCCACTATCACGCCGTTGAAAGTTGAGTGTACGGGTGATAATGCACCTCGTATTACCTTCTCCCGTTCACAGTTTGATAGTTCACATACCTCTGTTACACGGAATACTGCATCAAACAATGGCGCTGGTTTCTCTGTCTATTATGACGGGAATAAGGTTAATGCAGATAATGGTATTTCCCTGGATAAAAGTGATGATGGGAAATATGAGCTTAGCTTCTCAGCGCGTTATGCTAATCTGGCTGGACAAAATAATGTAACTGCGGGTGAGGTGAGCTCCTCTTTGACGCTGACGGTAGTAACTGATTAACACACCCTTTTAGTCGGCGGCGTTTTGTCGCCGCCGATTTCTCTGATAATAAGGTGAGTTAACCATGAGAAAGATAATGGTATTATTATTGGCTGGTGCTGTAATGCCTGCGTGGGCAGGTATTTATATTTACGGCACACGGATTATTTATCCAGCCCAGAAAAAAGAAATTACTGTACAGTTAATGAATGAAGGTACGCGTAGCGCGTTGGTGCAGTCATGGATTGATGACGGCGATACCAGTTTGCCACCTGAAAAAATTCAGGTGCCATTTGTTCTGTCACCGCCAGTCGCCCGAGTGATTGCGGGTTCTGGCCAACAACTGAAGATTAAATTACTTGAGAATAGATTGCCGGGTGATCGTGAAAGTCTGTTCTTTCTCAATGTGTTGGATATCCCGCCAAATTCAGCAGAAACGGAAGGGAAAAATGTAATCAAATTTGCGATGCAAAACCGTGTGAAGTTTATCTACCGTCCACAAGGAATTTCTTCTGTAGATAAAAATAGCTTTTCTCGTCTGCGGATTAGTAAATCATACAACGGCATAAACATCAAAAATAATTCAGCAAACTGGATTACCATCCCTGAAATTGTTGGAAAAACCAAAATTAATAAAGAAACTTATGTGCTTGCACCCTGGTCAGATAAATTAGTAAGCACTTCTGTTGGCGTTAATCATTATACTGTCACACTTATTGATGATCATGGTAATTATTTGAGTGAGAAAGTAAAAACGGATAGATAGCCCAAGGATTGGTTATGTTAAAGATAAACTCCATTACGTTAGCGATCCTTTCTGTGCTGGTGATATCCCCGGTATGGGGAGAAACCGAAACATTTGACACACACTTTATGTTTGGCGGATTAAAAGGTGAAAAGGTTTCCCGTTATCAGATCGACGGAGATAAACCGATGCCGGGTCTTTATGATATGGATGTTTATCTTAACAATCAGTGGCGTGGCCGTTACGAATTAAATATCCAGGATGATCCTGATGATACTTGCTTGTCTATAGCTCAGTTGCATCAGATTGGTATTAAGTCCGATGGTCTTCAAGTGGATAAGAAAGTTGATTGTGTATCGCTACGAGCCGCAGTTCAGGGGGGGGATATTAGCTATGATATCAGTCAGTTTGCTCTAAATTTGACGGTGCCTCATGCCTACGTGAATGAATACGAGCCGGGTTATATGTTACCTGAAACCTGGGATCGGGGCATTAATGCTCTATACATGTCTTATTATGCCAGTCAGTATTACAGTAATTATAAAAGTGGTGGTAATGATGAAAGCAGCTACGTAAGTCTGAACAGTGGGCTAAATCTGTTTGGCTGGCAGTTACATTCGAATGCAAACTTCACGAAAAGTAATGATGACAGCGGAGAATGGAAAAATAATACATTGTATATGGAACGTGGCATCCCTGAAATATTAGGAACGCTACGTGCCGGAGATATGTATACCGGAACCGATCTGTTTGACTCTGTACGTTTCACCGGGATACGTATCTGGCGTGATATGCAAATGCTGCCCAATTCGAAACAAAACTTTACACCCATTGTTCGTGGTATTGCACAAAGTCATGCTTTAGTAACCATTGAACAGAATGGCTTTATTGTCTATCAAAAAGAGGTTCCGCCTGGCCCATTTGCGATTGCCGATCTACAGCTTGCTGGAGGTGGTGCCGATTTGGATGTCAGTGTAAAAGAAGCTGATGGTTCAGTTTCCCATTATCTTGTGCCTTATTCATCTGTACCTAATATGCTACAGTCTGGCGTATCAAAATACGATATTGCGGCAGGGCGTAGCCATATAGAAGGCGCGACAAAGCAGACGGATTTTTTGCAAGCCAATTATCAGTATGGATTAAATAATCTACTGACATTATATGGTGGCACTATGCTGTCTGACCATTACCAGGCCTTTACATTAGGCACAGGGTGGAATACACATATTGGTGCTGTTTCTGTGGATGCCACTCAGTCTCATAGTAAACAGGATAATGGTGATGTTTTTAATGGTCAAAGTTATCAGATAGCGTGGAATAAATATGTTTCACAAACAGGTACGCAGTTCGCGTTAGCAGCCTATCGTTATTCTTCACGTGATTACCGTTCATTTAATGATCATGTCTGGGCGAATAATAAAAACAGCTATCATCGGGATAACAATGATGTGTATGACATCACTGATTATTACCAAAATGATTTTGGTCGTAAGAATAGTTTTTCTGTCAATATAAACCAGGGGTTACCAGAGGGATGGGGGAACCTGGCACTGAGCGGATTATGGCGTGATTATTGGGGACGCAATGGCAGCGGAAAGGATTATCAGTTGAGTTATTCTAATGACTGGCGGCGTATTAGTTATACCTTGTCTGCGAGTCAGAGTTATGATGAGGATAATCGGGAGGATAAGCGTCTTAATATTTATATTTCCATCCCATTCTCCTGGGGCGATGGCGTCACGGCAACGAAACGCGATATCTTTGTTTCAAACTCAACGACGTTTGATAACGAAGGCTATCAGTCGAATAATACCAGCCTAAGCGGCATTGCGGGTGGTCGAGATCAATTTAGCTATGGCGCGAATCTTGCGCATCAGCGGCAAAATAATGAAACAAGCGCAGGTGGAAACCTGACGTGGCGAGCGCCGGTTGCGACGGTAGGCGCCAGCTATAGCCAGTCTAATAAATACCGGTAGGCTGGTGGGAATATCCAGGGGGGAATTGTCGCCTGGTCTGATGGCATACATTTAACCAACCGCCTCTCAGATACACTTGCCATTATTAAAGCGCCTGGGTTAGAAGGGGCAGCAGTGCAAGGTCACCGTTATCTGACCACGGACAAGAATGGGTATGCCATATATGACAGTCTGACGCCATATCGTGAAAACTTTTTAACGTTGGATCTTTCCCATACCTACAGTGATGTCGAACTACGCGGTAATCGTAAGGGGATTGTGCCTTATCGTGGTGCGGTTGTGTTAGCTGAGTTTGAAACCGACAGGCGCAAGCCCTGGTATTTTCTGGCGCGACGTCCAGATGGTTCTCCATTAACCTTCGGTTATGAAGTAGAAGATCATTCCGGGAAAAATGTTGGCTTAGTTGGGCAAGGAAGTCGCCTCTTTATCCGTACAGATAATGTTCCTGCCTCTTTGAAAGTCGCGACAAACAAACAGCAAGGATTGTTTTGCATTATTACTTTTGATGGCGTAATTGATGAGAATAAGACCTATATTTGCCGATGAAAAGGACTTGCTATGAATAAGTATTGGTTAATATTATTACTGTTATTCCCTGTCTTATCACAGGCTAAATGTTCACTAGGGAATAACACAACCGCACAACAATCTATTGAAATAGATATGACATCAGGTGCTGCGGTGATTCCTGTCAAAACTAATTTACATGATACGTTTACCTGTAATGCGTCAAGCGACAAGATGTACTATGCGACGCCTTTACAAAATTATATCGTTGAGTTTAAAGGGACAGGGTCGCAGAAATCCATTTTTATGCAATTAAAGCTGACTGGAAATGGGTTTCCCGTTACGATTGGTAACCAGGAGACTACAACAGATAATGTGATCAATACGAAGTCGTTTACGCTTGAAGCGAACTATATAAAGTCTGGAACTGCGGACTTAACCGTTTCAGGTAATAGCATTAACTTAAACCGTCCTGCTATCAGCATTCTTACTGATAATACCTGTAATAATAATCTTTTCTCATGGATTCTTTGTTGGATAACGGGAAAGCTAAACAGTAATGTTTCTTATTTACAAAACATTATTTTTACAGTAAAACATAAACCTACGACCTGCCATTTTTCACAGAATCAATATGTTATTGCGATGCCAGAAACAACATTAAATGAGATAATAACTGGAAATAATACGAAAACAGGAACCACGAATCTGATTTTAAACTGTGATAGCGTATATAATGTTACGACTAATCCAGTGAGTTTCAACGTTTCTCATGGTGACTGGAATGAAAACGGCACGATACTTAAAAATACGCTGACGGAGGGTGCAAAAGGTGTGGGGTTTCAGATATACAGTGGCTCAGGTACTACGCCTTTAATGCAGGGTGATATACTAAGAACAATGGTAAAAATGACCAGTATTGAGGATAAGTATACTATCCCGATCACCGCAAAATATGTCAGAGTCAGCAACGAACCATTACGACCTGGAAATTTGCAAAGCAAAGTAATATTTGCTGTTTCATATGATTAAGTCATTTCTCTGAAAACGCGTCCTTTTCTGAATGAAAGGACGTGTTTTGTCTGTTGTTTTTACAGTAAAGCATTTACCGATGATAAAAAATCTCGCCGTCGTAGGCTTTGATAATTTTGCCGTCGGTGTCGTTAATCAGTACATAAGCGCCGCCCATATAGGTCCAGTGGGTTCCTGCGTCGGGCGCTGGCAGATTGCGTTGCTTCCATTGCTTAATATTGTACTCGTCGGTGCGGTACAGCTCAGGAACGGTATCGCCAGGTTTGAAATGGGTAAAGTCGGCAACAAAGCTGCTCAATTCGTACTGATCAATCCCCGTTGCGGCGGGTGCGGCCCAGACTGCGCTGGTTGCCAGCAGCAGTGCGCCCATTAAAAATTTATTCTTCATACCCATAAACTCTCCACGTATTCGGGTCATAAAAATCAGTCGTGTATCATTCTCACTGTGTAGCAAGTCTGACAAGAACTATTTTGTTATCACGCCAATAATTTCGTAAAAAGTGTAAACGAAAGCGCGCGCAAGCAACACATGCCGTAGGCAGTTCACATCACGAATGACGGTTTTGGGAACTATCTGACCTGAGCTGGAGCCAGCGATATCGGCATTTCGCTGATTTACATCCCCTGACGCACCCAGTATCCTGTTGGCGAAACATGCATAATAAATGCTTCGGTTTCAACGACTCGGGGTGCCCCTTTTCACGAAGGGCTGAGACATACCCGTATTACCTGATCTGGATAATGCCAGCGTAGGGAAGTCTGACACTGCTCGTGTCCCTTCTTCACGCGGGCAGGAGCTGAACCATGCAGCCTGACCTGCACCGCCGCGCGCTTGCGGCCCATACCTTACAACAATTTCGTATCCTTTCTCCGCTGACCCACTGTATGACGAACGACGTCGTGCAGAACTTTACCGCCAATACATTACTGGCATCAGGCGCCTCACCGGCGATGGTGATTGAGCCCGAAGAGGCGCGCCAGTTTGCTGCTATCGCCAGTGCGTTACTGATTAACGTCGGCACGCTGACCCGGTCGCGCGCGGAGGCCATGCGCGCTGCGACAGAGCAGGCCCATATAGCGAAAACCCCCTGGACGCTTGATCCCGTGGCGGTTGGCGCGCTCGATTATCGCCGCCGTTTCTGTCTGGAACTGCTGTCTCTTAATCCCAGGGCAATACGCGGCAATGCCTCGGAGATCCTCGCCCTGGCTGGATTAGCGGCGGGCGGGCGTGGAGTGGATACCACCGATACGGCGGTATCGGCGTTACCGGCCGCTCAGGCGCTGGCGCGTCAGACGGGGGCCGTCGTTGCGGTAACGGGGGAGGTGGATTATGTCACCGACGGGCAGCGTACCGTCAGCGTTACCGGCGGCGATGTGCTGATGACGCGCGTTGTCGGGACGGGATGCGCCTTATCTGCGATTGTGGCGGCCAGTTGCGCGCTGCCGGGAAATACGCTGGACAATGTGGCGTCAGCCTGTAGCTGGATGAAACAGGCCGGGCAGTCTGCTGCCGAACGCAGTCAGGGGCCCGGGAGCTTTATTCCGGCTTTTCTTGATGCGCTGTATCACCTTAATGCGGAGGAGCAGGTATGAAACGGATTAACGCGTTAACCATTGCAGGCACTGACCCAAGCGGCGGCGCCGGGATTCAGGCCGATTTGAAGACCTTTTCGGCGCTGGGCGCGTATGGTTGCTCCGTCATTACGGCGTTGGTGGCGCAAAATACCCGAGGCGTGCAGTCGGTGTACCGCATTGAGCCAGATTTTGTCGCAGCGCAGCTGGATTCTGTCTTCAGCGATGTGCGTATCGACACCACCAAAATCGGTATGCTGGCGGAAACGGATATTGTTGAAGCTGTTGCAGAGCGTTTGCAGCGTCACCAGGTGCAAAACGTGGTGCTGGATACGGTGATGCTGGCGAAAAGCGGCGATCCGCTGCTTTCTCCGTCGGCGGTGGAAACGTTGCGCAGCCGGCTATTGCCGCAGGTGTCGATTATCACGCCGAATCTGCCGGAGGCCGCGGCATTGCTGAATGCGCCGCACGCCCGCACGGAGCAGGAAATGCTGGAACAAGGGCGTGCGCTACTGGCGCTGGGCTGTGGCGCCGTGCTGATGAAAGGTGGTCATCTGGATGATGCGCAAAGCCCGGACTGGCTCTTTACCCGTGAAGGGGAGCAGCGTTTTACCGCCCCACGGGTGATGACCAAAAATACCCACGGCACCGGGTGTACGCTGTCGGCGGCGTTGGCGGCGCTGCGCCCGCGCCATAGCAACTGGGCCGATACGGTGCAGGAAGCAAAAACCTGGCTTTCGGCGGCGTTAGCCCAGGCGGATACGCTGGAGGTAGGCGAGGGGATTGGCCCGGTACATCATTTCCACGCGTGGTGGTAATGGTAGTATACTGATCCCAGACTTGTCGGCCTGGAAAAAGATAAATGGAACAAGCGCATACCCGGCTTATCGCGCAACTGAATGAACGAATTGCCGCGGTGGATAACACGCCGCTGTACAGGAAGTTTGCCGAGACGGTCAAAAATGCCGTTCGCAGCGGGATTCTTGAGCATGGCAACATTTTGCCCGGCGAGCGCGATCTCAGCCAGTTGACCGGCGTTTCGCGTATTACGGTGCGCAAGGCAATGCAGGCGTTGGAAGAAGAAGGCGTCGTGACCCGCGCCCGTGGCTACGGAACGCAGATTAATAACATCTTCGAATATTCCCTGAAAGAGGCGCGCGGCTTTTCGCAGCAGGTGGTATTGCGCGGTAAAAAGCCGGATACCCTGTGGGTCAACAAGCGGGTAGTGAAATGCCCGGATGAGGTGGCGCAGCAGCTGGCGATCGCCGCAGGCAGCGATGTGTTCTTGCTCAAACGTATCCGTTATGTGGATGAGGATGCGGTGTCCATTGAGGAGTCCTGGGTGCCTGCGCACCTGATTCATGATGCGGACGCCATCGGGATCTCGCTGTATGACTATTTCCGCAGCCAGCATATCTTTCCGCAACGTACACGCTCTCGCGTCAGCGCGCGCATGCCGGATGCGGAATTTCAGTCACATATTCAGATGGACAGCAAAGTGCCGGTGCTGGTGATCAAGCAGGTGGCGCTTGACCAGCAACAGCGGCCCATTGAATACAGCATCAGCTACTGTCGCAGCGATCTATACGTTTTTGTGTGCGAGGAGTAGCGCCTCGCGCGTTGGCGCGCAATCGCCGCCGCGATGGCCTACCACCCAGGAGGCGACTGCGTTCCCCAGCAGCACCGCGTCTGCAAGCGCCCAGCCGGATGCCAGCCCGGCCAGCATGCCTCCCGCGTGGCTGTCTCCCGCGCCAATGGTATCGACGACCGTTGTGGCAAATGCCGGCACGCAGCCGGATGATTGCTGGCTGAAATACCATGCCCCGTCTTTATCGTGGCGGACAATAACCGGTGAGGCAAACGCCGCAAGCCAGGCGGCGCCAAACGCGTCGGGTTCATGACTAAAGCCAAACCGTTCGGCAGCAATGTCTGCCTCCTGACGGTTCAGCGATATCAGCGGATGGCAGGCCATAATCCGCGCCATTAGCGGGTCGGGAATGTCGCCGATTCGCGGCCCGAAGTCGATAAACGGTGTCACGCGCTCTAACCCTTCCAGCCAGCTCACCAGCAGTTCGCCGCATGGCGAGGCGAGTTGATAACCGGAAAAGTAGATCCAACTGTCGGGCGGAATTGTCAGCTGCGCCAGCCAGTCGGCATTCCATTGGTTCTCAACGCCGCTGAACGACATAAACGTGCGTTCGCCATCCGGTTCTACCAGCGCCAGACACCAGCCGTTGTCTCCCTCTGCGTTGTCGATCAGGCTGTGTAACCCCTCTTTCGCCATGCGATGACGGATAATGTCTGACCATACGCCCTGACCGAGGGGCAGGGCATTACTGGCATCAATCCCCAGACGCTTTAAGGCGACGGCGATATTGAGCGCGCAGCCGCCGACGTTGACGCCTTGCTGTTTAAGCTCAATATCGCAGCCACGCCAGGGCAGCGCGTAAGCATCGGCAATCACATCAATGACCGCAGCGCCCACGACCGTCACCGGCTGGCGGCGGGCTAAATCGGGCAGCAACGCCCGCAGGCGCGTTGTGTTCATACCGCCTCCCGCTGCTGGCGATAGCGCGCCAGCGCGGTGGCATAGCGCATGAAGTCCAGTTGGTTTACCGCGTCCAGCTCGTCTTTCAGCGCAGGCTCGATGGCCTCCACGCCGTGCAGCGCGCCACAAATCGCCGTTGCCATCGCCCCAATGGTGTCGGTGTCGCCGCCGAGATTGGCGCACAGAATGGCGCAGCGGTTAGGGTCGGTGTTGGCCAGCTCGACCATTGCGATGGCGCAGGGCACCGATTCAATGGTGCTGGTGCCCGCGCCAACCACCTGGTAAAGCTGCTCACTGGCGGATTCAATGCCGTTCGCGTCATGGACGATCTTCAGTGCGATCTCCAGGCGAGCGGAGAGCGAGGCGCTAAAGGTCGTGATGCGTTTTTGCTGCGCATAGTGGGCGATAGCCGGTAGCGAATCGACAATATCAGACCAGCAATCACCTTCAATCGCGCGTGAGATAGCCCATGCCACAACGACCGCACCAGCAACAGCCAGGTCTGACTTATGCGTCGGGCTGGAGGCCAGGGCCACATCATCAATAAACGCATCCAGATCGCGTGGCGGAAGCAAACACCCCAGTGGGGAAACGCGCATGGCCGCCCCGTTGGTCACGCCGTTGTTTTCCAGTTCAGCAACGGGCTTGCCGTCACGAATGGCGTTCAGCGCAATTTTCGACGTCGGGCCAAGAACGTTCTTATTAAAGGCGTCAAAGCGCAGCGCCCAGTCCAGAATGTTACGGCCAATCAGGTCCGGGTCGATCTGCCCGTCGCGCTCCAGCAACGCATCCGCCAGACACAGCGCCATCGACGTATCGTCAGTAAATTCAGCGCGGTTAAAATAGCAGGCCGCGTTATTTTCCGCAGGGCCGGGCAGAAAGCGATCAATCCAGCCAAAATGTGCTTTTACGCGCGTTCTGGGCCATAGCTCCGACGGCATTCCCATCGCATCCCCTAACGCCTGCCCATAAAGGGCACCGAGAATACGTTCAGCTTTCATTTAACTTCCCCTTGTGTCAGCGCAATATCGCGATCGTCCACTTTAATCGCAGTGATCTCTTTGTCGGATTCGCGAAAGAAAATCATAAACAACACGGCAATCACGGCGATCATCACCGCCCCGAATGTCCACATGCCCGCCCAGTTGAAGGTGAGGCCGTTTACCGGCTCTTTATAGGCAAACATTTTTTCCATCATCACGCCGCCGAGACGGTAGCCCAGCAGGCTGCCAAACCCCTGACAGCAGAGGGTGATCAACCCCTGAGCGGCAGTACGCATATGCACAGGCGCTTTTTTATCGACATAGATATAGGCCGTAACATAGTAGAAGTCGTAACTGACGCCGTGCAGCAAAATGCCAAGAAACAGCAGGGCATAGGTGAAATATTCTTCCGCGCCGCCGTAAACAAAAAAACCGTAGCGGATTGCCGCAGTGATAAGACCAAGCAGTAAGACCTTTTTAATGCCAAAGCGCTTCGTGAAGAAGGGTAACGCCAGCATAAAGAAGATTTCGGAGAACTGGCCCAGCGTCATCCAGCCGGTGGCGTTTTTCATGCCGACTTCCGTCAGATAGCCATTCGCGAAGATGTAGTAGAACGCCAGCGGCATCGCAAACAGGAACGAGCAGAAGAAAAAGACCAGGAAGTTTTTATCGCGCAGCAGGATCAGCGCATCCAGCCCCAGCATAACTTTAATGTCCAGCTTGCCGGTGCTTTTTGGCGGCGTATCCGGCAGGAAGAACGCAAAGGCGCCCAGCAGGACGGAACTGCCTGCGGTGATCAACAGCGGAATATTGGTTGGCGAAATATCGTTATAGCCCAGCATTTGCGGTAAGAAGCCGCACGCCAGCCCGGATGCGATCCAGCCAATGGTGCCCATCACGCGAATGCGTGGGAAATCGCGCTCGACGTCCGGTACGTTGGCGAAGGCGATGCTGTTCGTCAGCGCAATAGTGGGCATATAGGTTAAGGAATAGGCCAGCAGCAGCGGGAAGAACCCGGCGAATGTTGTTTGCTGCGCGGCGAAATACATCAGGACTGCGCCTGCGAACATCAGCACCGCCAGCACTTTTTGTGCGGAGAAAAAGCGGTCAGTCAGTGAGCCGACGAGAATCGGCGAGAGAATGGCGGCAATCGCGGTACATGCGTAAGACCAGCCGATTTCTCCGGCGCTAAAACCGCTTTTGTTCAGCCAAAGCCAGAGGGGGACGAACCAGGCGCCCCAGATAAACCACTCCACGAACATCATGAACGACAGTTTCACTGTAGTTTTCATCGTTAAATCCTTCATGACAGGTAAGGTACGCGATGACAGTACCACTTAATAATACCTTTTAAATACCTTTGAGGCGTAAATTTGACTGCTGTAACACTTTTTCGTACCTGAAACGTGCCAGCAGATAGCGCTGAAAAATGCGCTACAGATGGAAAAAATGGCCGGTCAGTACCAGGCTTATTGCTGCCCGCAAAACGCGGGTCAGGACAATCCACATTCCGGTACTCAATCGGAACTTACGGGAGCATAGTTATGACTGATATTGCGCAGTTGCTTGGCAAAGACGCCGACAGCCTTTTACAGCATCGTTGTATGACCATTCCTTCTGACCAACTTTATTTACCCGGACATGACTACGTAGACCGCGTGATGGTTGATAACAACCGTCCGCCTGCCGTACTGCGTAACATGCAGACGCTGTATAATACCGGACGTCTGGCCGGAACGGGCTACCTCTCCATTCTGCCCGTCGATCAGGGCGTTGAACATTCTGCCGGGGCGTCGTTTGCCGCAAACCCGCTTTATTTTGATCCAAAGAATATCGTCGAACTGGCTATTGAAGCAGGCTGTAACTGCGTGGCCTCGACGTATGGGGTACTGGCATCGGTTTCACGCCGTTATGCGCACCGCATTCCGTTCCTCGTCAAACTGAACCACAACGAGACGTTGAGCTACCCAACGGAGTACGATCAAACGCTCTATGCCAGCGTTGAGCAGGCGTTCAATCTGGGCGCCGTGGCCGTTGGCGCGACCATTTACTTCGGTTCTGAGCAGTCGCGTCGTCAGATTGAAGAGATTTCCGCCGCTTTTGAACGTGCGCATGAGCTGGGGATGGTGACCGTCCTGTGGGCATACTTGCGTAACTCTGCATTTAAAAAAGACGGCGTGGATTACCACGTTTCCGCCGACCTGACCGGGCAGGCTAACCACCTGGCGGCGACGATTGGCGCGGATATCGTCAAACAAAAAATGGCGGAAAATAACGGTGGCTATAAGGCGGTGAATTTCGGTTACACCGACGATCGTGTTTACAGCAAGCTGACCAGCGATAACCCTATCGATCTGGTGCGTTACCAGTTAGCCAACTGCTATATGGGGCGCGCGGGGCTGATTAACTCCGGCGGCGCGGCGGGCGGCGAGACCGATCTCAGCGACGCTGTGCGTACTGCGGTTATCAACAAACGCGCGGGCGGTATGGGCCTGATTCTGGGGCGTAAAGCCTTCAAGAAAACAATGGCGGATGGCGTGAAACTGATTAACGTCGTGCAGGACGTCTACCTGGACAATAAAGTGACGATTGCCTGATGTCACGTACCCCTCCCCAGGTTTTCGGGGAGGGGTATTGGTTATCAGGACGGCGCAAAAATCACTCTCTGAGCATTTTCGCCGTATGTTGCAACTGCTTATAGGCCTCGTAACGACGATGATGCAATGGCTGATACGCTGTCTGTGGGTAATAACAGGTATCCACATGTGTAAACTGCGTCATGGCCTCGGCAACCGAGGGGGAAATATTTCCGGCGACGGCGCCAAGGATTGCGGAACCTAATAAAACGGGCTCGCTGCACTGGGTGGTTAATACCGGAAGTCCGCAGGTATCGGCTAATAGTTGCCGCACCAGAGGGTGCTGACCCGCACCGCCGCTAATCACGATATTTTTATTCCGTACGCCGCAGGCATTCTGCGCATCAATAATTTGCCGCAAACCGTAACCGATACCGCACAGTCCCGCCACATACAACGCCAGTAAATTGTCCAGGTCGCGTTCCATACCCAATCCGCAAATAACGGCGCGTGCGTGCGGGTCGGCAAACGGCGCGCGGTTGCCTAAAAACTCCGGTACAACATGAATACCCGCCGCCAGCGTGATGGCGTCCGATGCCTGCGGCGCTTTTTCTGACACCCGATCGGCAAGATAAACCGGCAGCGGTAATCCTGCCTCCTGCGCCAGTTTCCGCGCGTCTTCGGCGGCGGGATGAAACGCCAATAGCTGATCGATAGCCGCGCCCGCGGCGCTTTGCCCTCCCTCAACAAGCCAGAGCCCTGGCACCATCGCGCAGTAATACGGCCCCCAGACGCCGGGAACGAAAACGGGATCGTTCGTTGAAGTCATGGTGCAGGATGAGGTGCCAAACACATATGCCATATTATTGAGGGCGCCGCCTTCAACGCCGACAGTCCCGATGCCGCCCGCATGGGCGTCAATCAGACCCACGGCGACCGGCGTGCCCGCAGGCAGGCCCATCTCCTGCGCCGCCTGCGCGGTTAAGCCGTCGCCACAGGGCGTACCCGGCGGCACGATGCGCTGCCCGATGCGGGCAAACTCGTCATCAGCCAGTTCTGCCAGCCCGATCGTGCGGAAATAGTCCGGGTCCCAGCGGTTTTCATGAGCAAGCCAGGTCCATTTGCAGGTGACTGTACAGATGGAGCGGGCAAGGTCGCCGGTGGCGCGCCAGGTCAGGAAGTCTGCAAGGTCGAAAAATTGCCATGCGTTTTCGTACACCTCGCGGCGATTTTCCTTCAGCCATAAAATCTTAGGCGTTTCCATTTCCGGTGAGATTTTCCCGCCGACATAGTTCAGCACCGGATGTTGGCTGGCGTTAATGCGTTCAGCCTGTTCAGTCGCGCGATGGTCCATCCAGACGATGATGTTTTGCGCCGCATCGCCTTCGGCGCTCACGGGGAGCGGCGCGCCGTTTTTATCCAGAACCACCAGCGAGCAGGTGGCGTCGAAACCGATCCCCGCCACGCTTTCCGGCGCCGCGCCGGACTGCCTGAGCGCTTCCCGGATGCAGTGACAAACGGCCTGCCAGATCTCCTGGCTGGACTGCTCCACGCGGCTGCCGCTCCGGTGAGTGGTAGTGATTTTTTGCGTGACATGAGAGAGCAACGTGCCGCTCAGGTCGAAGATACCTGCGCGGACGCTGCCTGAACCAACATCCACGCCGATAACGGTTTTCTGTAAGCTGTTCATGGCGCTTTTCCTCACAGATCAACGCTGTTGGGGAGGATAACCAGATCGCGAACAGTGACGTTTTTCGAACGAGTGACCATAAACAGTACCGATTCTGCGACTTCGATCGGCTGCATCAGGCTGCCATTTGCCAGCGCTTCTTCCATTTTCGCCTGCGGCCAGTCGTCCAGCAGCGCGGTCACTACCGGCCCCGGCAGCACCGCTCCGACGCGTACGCCATGTTCGGACACCTGACGGCGGGTCGTATGGACAAAGGCCTGAACGGCAAATTTGGAGGCCGTGTAAATAGGTTCCCAGATGACCGGTACAACGCCAGCGATAGAACTGGTGAAAATGATATCGCCGGATTTTTGCGCAATCATATGCGGCAATACGGCGCGGACGCAGCGAAATGCGGCATTGATGTTGAGGTTCAGTACGCGATCCCAGACGTCAGGATCGCCCTCGGCGACCGGCCCGCCAATGTAAGCGCCTGCGTTAGCATGGAAAATATCCAGCCCACCGGCCAGCTCGATAATGCCTGCCAGCATGTTGTCGACCTGCCCGGTATTGAACAAGTCGATTTGCAGCGCAAACGCGTTATCGCCCAGTTCCGCGACGATTTTCTTCAGCTTCTCGCCTTCGCGGTCGATCAGGACCACTTTTGCTCCTGCGGCAAGCAGGGTTTTCGCGCACTCAAGGCCGATACCGGAGGCTGCGCCGGTAATGGCTGCAACCTTGCCGTTGAGGGAAGTATTCATGGAGGGGACAGAGTGATTCATTTTATAATCCTTTATGCATAGGTGATTTTTAAGGTGTATTTGCTTCTGCGCGAAGAACGGGGGCGTTCTGACTGGCGTGTGAAGCATATTGCTCAATCGATGAAGCTGATCTAGCACTTGTTTATTTCCTCAGCAAGAGACATTCAAAATGAAGAGGCGATTTTGTGACGCGCGTTGAGAAAACGAAGAAAACAACCATCTACGACCTGGCTGAGTTAACCGGGGTTTCCGCCAGCGCGGTGAGCGCAATTTTGAATGGCAACTGGAAGAAGCGACGCATTAGCGCAAAGCTGGCGGAGAAGGTGACCCGGATTGCTGAAGAGCAGGGATATGCGGTGAACCGACAGGCCAGCCTGCTTCGCAGTAAGAAATCGAATGTCATCGGGATGATTGTCCCGAAATACGACAACCGCTACTTTGGCTCCATTGCTGAAAAGTTTGAAGAGATGGCGCGTGCCAGGGGGCTGCTGCCCATCATTACCTGTACGCGGCGTCAACCGGAGCTGGAGGTTGAAGCGGCGAGGGCGATGCTCTCCTGGCAGGTGGACTGGGTTATCGCCACCGGGGCGACGCACCCGGATAAGATCGCGCAGATGTGTCATCAGGCGGGTGTGCCCACGCTGAACCTCGATCTGCCCGGAACGTTGGCGCCGTCGATTATTTCGGATAACTATGCGGGGGCTAAAGCGCTGACGGAAAGCATTCTCGCCAGCAGCCAAAAGCGGTATGGCGTTTTGGCTCCGCTGACGTTTGTGGGGGGGCGAATCACCGATAACAACACCGCCGAACGCTTGCGCGGCTTCCTCGACGCGCATAAAGCGCATGGATTGACGGTGCCGGAAACGCAGCAACTGGTCACGGGGTATTCTTCCGCAAGGGTGGAAGGGCTACTGAAATCGGTCTACCCGTCGCCTGATATTCCGCTGCCGGGGCTGTTTGTTAATTCGACAATTTCGCTCGAAGGGGTGGTGCGCTGGCTGGCGCAGAACGGGCAGACGGGAAGCCATCAGCCGCCAATGGGCTGTTTTGACTGGGACCCGTTTGTCTCTCTGCTGGGGCATGATATCGATATGGTGCGCCAGGATGTGCCAGCCATGCTGGACAAAGTGTTTGAGATTGTGGATTCCGGCGACACCACAATACGTCGTATTGAGATCCCGCCGGAATTGATCGCCAGCCAGAACATGGTGCGTTAGCGTGTCAGCAACCAGCGCGCGGTATGTTCATCGGTGACCAGACCGTTGATCCAGCCGCCTTTCAGTGCGGCGAGGATAGCAGGGCGCTTATCTTCACCGCAGGCCGCCGCAATACGCGGACACTGGCTCTGGCGTATATCGTAGCTGGTGATGTAGCGGTTGATGAGGCTATCCACTACGTTGCCGTCTGCGTCAATAAAGCGGCCAAGTATTTCTCCTACGCCGCCGCGCGCGGTCAGTTCGTCCAGTTGCGCCTCATTGATAAAACCGTCTTTGAAGATAGGGCTCTGTTTCCCCAGCGCGCCGATGCCGACAAAAATGACCTCCGACGCTTCGGCGACGGCAGAGACGTTGCGAAACAGACGGCTGGTGCACCACATCTCGTATTCATCACAGGATTGCGCATAGCGTGGCGCGGGCCACTGGTAATATTTGCCCTGAATTTTACGCGCCAGCAACAGCGGGACGTCGTCGTAATAGTTACATTGTCCGTGTTCGTTCATGGCGCTGATCAACGCCACGCAGCGCGTATTGCGACTGTCGAAATCAATGCGTTTGATGGTTTTTTTCAGCGTCAACCCGGAACCAATGCCGACTACCGTCGGTTTGTCGCCCTGTAAGTAGCGGGCCATCAGTTGATAACAGCCAAAGGTTACGCTGTCGAGGGTGCTTTCGCTGCTGTAGGCGGGAACAATATTGCAGTTAATTAACTGATACTTTTCCTGCAAAAGCTGCGCGTAATCGAGGCAGTTCGCGACAGGATGGTGCAGACCAATCGAAACAATGCCTTCCTCTTTCGCCGCAGCGATAAGGCGTTGTACCACCGGTCTTGACGTCCCAAGCTGGCTGGCTATCTCACTTTGGTTTAAACCCGCAATGTAGTACATCCATGCGGCCCGGACTTTCTGATCCAGCCTGATGTCATCTTCTTTGCTCACGTTTCCCTACCTTAAGAGTGGCGTTGGGGCGTTAATTTCCCTCAACCGATAAGGTCATTCTGGCGGGTGCTCAGGATTGAGGCAAGCTCTTTGCTCTTTTGTGGTCATTTGTAATTTTATAGAGCAATTGCTCTTTTGTGATCTGCGGCTCTTATTTAATACAAATGATCGACTAGAGTGCAGGCATAACCTCACTGGAGAGCAGAACAATGAACGATCAATACACATGGCTTCATATTGGCTTAGGTTCTTTTCACCGCGCCCATCAGGCGTGGTATCTGCATCGTCTGATCGCTTCCGGCGATACGCGCTGGCACATTGCCGCCGGCAATATTCGCAATGACGCCGAGCACGTTGTGCAGGCGCTGGCGGCGCAAAACGGTCGTTATGTGCTGGAAACGGTCAGCCCGGAGGGCGAACGTGAGTACGAAGAGATCACGTCGATTCAGAAACTGCTGCCGTGGCAGGCGGATTTGCAGCCGCTGATTGCCGAAGGCGCCAGAGCGCAGACCAAAGTGATTGCCTTTACCGTGACGGAAGGGGGCTACTACCTGAACACCAGCCACAAGCTGGAAGTGAATAACCCCGATCTGGCGAGCGATCTCAACGGCGGCTGTAAAACGATTTACGGCGTCATTACCCGCATTCTGGAAGCGCGTATGGCCAATAACGCAGGGCCGCTGACGCTGCTCAACTGCGACAACGTGCGCCACAACGGTGAACGGTTCCACGATGGTCTGGTTGAGTTTTTACAGCTGACCGGCAAACAGGCGGTGATTGACTGGCTTAGCGCCAATGCGACCTGCCCGAATACGATGGTGGATCGCATCACGCCGCGTCCGGCAGCCGATCTTCCGGCGCGTATCAAAGCGCAGACGGGCATTGATGATAAAGCGCCGGTAATGGGCGAAACCTTTATCCAGTGGGTGGTTGAAGATCGTTTCCGCGATGTGCGTCCTGCGCTGGAAAATGTCGGTGTGGAGCTGGTGACGTCTGTTATCCCGTATGAAGAGGCAAAAATCCGCATCCTCAACTCATCACATAGCTGCATTGCGTGGGCGGGTACGTTAATCGGCCAGCAGTATATTCATGAAAGCACCCTGACGGACTTTATCTACCAGATTGCCGACCGCTACGTGACGGAAGACGTGATCCCTTGCCTGGGAGATAACGGCATCGATCTCCCGACCTATCGTGATGTGGTGCTTAAGCGTTTTACCAACCCGCATATTCAGGATACCAACCAGCGCGTTGCCGCCGACGGATTCTCGAAAATCCCGGCGATGATTGCGCCGACGCTGCGCGAGTGCTATCAGCGTGGTGCACGGCCGAACGCTACCGCTATGCTGCCCGCACTGTTTTACGTCTTCATGGAGCAGTGGCACAAGGGCACGCTGCCTTATGAGTACCAGGACGGCATTCTGGATGCGCCAGCGGTACATGCCATGTTTGAATCCGCCGATCCGATCGCGGCGTATGCCAGTGATAAAGCGCTGTTTGGCGACCTGACGGAACGTGATGATTTCGCCGCGCTGCTGCGCGAGAAAATCGCCGCTGTTCACATGCTGATTAACTGAGAGGTGGCTATGTATCTGGGTATCGATCTCGGCACATCTGAAGTGAAGGCGCTGGTCATTGATGAAAATAATGACATTGTCGCCACCCATAGCGCGCCGCTGACGATTCAGCGGCCCCATCAACACTGGTCAGAGCAATCACCGGAAGCCTGGTGGGACGCGACGGAGTATCTGATGTCCACCCTGCGGGAGAAATGTGGTCATCACTGGCAGGCGATTAAGGCGATCGGTCTTTCCGGTCAGATGCATGGCGCGGTACTGCTTGATGCCGCCGGGAATACGATCCGCCCGGCGATTCTGTGGAATGACACCCGTAGCGCCCAGGAGTGTGCAGAGCTGGAAGAAATCGCCCCAGAGCTGCATCAGGTTGCCGGTAATCTGGCGATGCCGGGGTTTACCGCGCCGAAATTGCTGTGGGTGCGTCGCCATGAACCGCAGAATTTTGCCCGCATCGAAACGGTGCTGCTGCCGAAGGATTATCTGCGTTTCAAAATGACGGGTAAAAAAGTCTCCGACATGTCCGATTCGGCAGGGACGCTGTGGCTTGACGTCGAGAAGCGCGACTGGTCGGATGCGCTGCTGGAGAAATGCGGGCTGACGCGGGCCAATATGCCGGAGCTGGTGGAAGGCTGCGATATTTCTGCCACGCTCGATCCCGTCGTCGCGCAACGCTGGGGGTTAAACCCTTCGGTGGTGGTCGCCGGGGGCGGCGGAGACAACGCGGTCAGCGCTATTGGCGTTGGCGCGGTATCGCCCGGCGATGCGTTTATTTCACTGGGGACGTCCGGCGTGCTGTTTGTGGTGACGGACGCGTACCGTCCCGCGCCGCAATCCGCAGTACATGCTTTTTGCCACGTCCTGCCGAATTTGTGGCACCAGATGAGCGTAATGCTCAGCGCCGCCAGCTGTCTGCAATGGTTCTGCCGCCTGGTGGGGACAACGGAAACGGAACTGCTGGAAGAAATCGCGCAGTTAAGCGATGCGGAAAAAGCCAGCGCGCCGATGTTCCTGCCGTACCTTTCCGGCGAACGCACGCCGCATAACGATCCTGACGCCCGGGGCATGTTCTGGGGGCTGACGCACTCCAGCCAGCGCGCGCTGATGGGGTATGCGGTGCTGGAAGGCGTCAGTTTCGGCATTGCTGACGGGCTCCGTGTTTTGCAGGAGAGCGGTACAAATATCGAACAATGTTCGCTGGTGGGCGGCGGCGCCCGAAGTCCGTTCTGGGCGCAACTGCTGGCAGATATTCTGGATATGCCCGTGGTGACGCACAAAGGCGGAGAAACCGGCGGCGCGCTGGGCGCGGCGCGACTGGCGTGCCTTGCGGCAGGTAAACCGTTGGCGTCCGTTTGCGAAAAACCGGAAGTCTATAAAACCTGGTATGGCGATCCGGTTCGCCATACGGCGCTGATGCAGCGTTATCAGCAGTTTAACGCACTGTACCGAAACGACCTGAACTATCGAAATCAATAATTTCTATAACAAAAGCCCTCCGGTGAATGTACCGGAGTGGCTCCCTGCACCCTAAAACGAGGTCAATATGTCGTTAACTAACAAACAATGGCTGGGATTACCCTTAAGTCTGGTCTGGGGGTATATCGCCATCGCCGTATTCATGACTGGTGATGGTTTCGAGCTGGCATTTTTGTCGCACTACATCAAAGCGCTGGGCTTTACCCCGGCGGAAGCCTCCTTCGCCTTTACGCTATATGGCCTGGCGGCGGCGCTGTCGGCCTGGGTATCCGGCGTAGTGGCGGAGATCATCACGCCGCAAAAAACCATGATGATCGGCTTTGTGCTGTGGTGCGTATTCCACGTATTGTTCCTCGTTTTTGGGCTGGGTCAGTCCAACTACGCCTTAATTCTGCTGTTTTATGGTATTCGCGGTCTGGCGTATCCGCTGTTCCTTTATGCGTTTATCGTCGCCATTGTGCATAACGTCCGTAGCGACAGCACCAGCGCCGCGCTGGGCTGGTTCTGGGCGGTCTACTCTATTGGGATCGGCGTTTTCGGCAGTTATATCCCGAGTTTTACCATTCCGCATATTGGCGAAATGGGCACCTTGTGGCTGGCGCTGGCGTTCTGCCTGACCGGCGGTGTTATCGCGCTGGTTTCGCTGCGTAAAATTGAAACGCCGCGCCATATGCAAAACCTCACCACCCGTGAAAAGTTCAGCGAACTGGGGCGTGCGGTCACGCTGCTTTACACCAACCGTAGCATTATGTTGTCCAGCATCGTGCGTATTATCAATACGTTATCGCTGTTCGGTTTTGCGGTGGTCATGCCGATGATGTTTGTGGATGAACTGGGCTTCACCACCTCTGAATGGCTACAGGTATGGGCGGCGTTCTTCTTCACAACCATCTTCTCCAACGTCTTTTGGGGCGTACTGGCAGAGAAAATGGGCTGGATGAAGGTTGTCCGCTGGTTTGGCTGCATTGGGATGGCGCTCTCCAGCCTCGCGTTTTATTACATTCCGCAGCACTTTGGCCATAACTTCGCGATGGCGCTGGTTCCGGCAATCGCGCTGGGGATCTTCGTTGCTGCGTTTGTGCCGATGGCCGCCGTCTTTCCTGCGCTTGAGCCAAAACATAAAGGAGCCGCGATTTCGGTCTACAACCTGTCGGCTGGGCTTTCCAACTTCCTCGCCCCGGCGATCGCCGTGGTGTTGTTACCGCACTTCAGCACCATTGGCGTCGTGATTGCGTATACGTTGCTCTATATTGTGGCGTTTATTCTGTGTCCGTTTATTCGTGTTGAACAACCCGGATTCACGCGTCAGGAGGCATGTGAAGGCGAAACGGTCGGTATTTCTTAATGATGTCGGGCCCGGCTGTGCTGCCGGGTCTTTTTAAGGCGGCAAATGATGAAGAGTAAAGCGGTAATTTTCGACATGGATGGTGTCATCATTGACTCCGAAGGGCTGTGGCGTCAGGCGCAAAAAGACGCGCTGGCAGGCTGGGGAGTGACGGTTAATGACGAGGAGTGTGAAACGTTAACCAAAGGGAAGCGACTGGATGAGATTGCCCGCGTCTGGTGCGAATACTGCCCGTTGCAGACAGACCCCGGGGTGCTGGAGTCGGCCATTCGCAAACGCATTACCGGACTTATTGCAACGGAAGGCGAAGCGATGGACGGCGTCTACGCGGTATTGCATCATTTTCGCCACAGGGGGTATCGGATTGCGCTGGCTACGTCATCATCCCATCAGGTTATTGAGGCTGTTCTCTCTAAACTTAATCTCCGGGGGCATTTTGACGTCATTTGCAGCGCTGACGATGAACGCTACGGCAAACCGCACCCGGCGGTGTATCTCTCCGCGCTGAAAAAGCTGGGCCTGCCCGCCGCAGAGTGTCTGGTGATTGAAGACAGCCTGAGCGGTTTTCGCGCCGCGCAGGCCGCCGGAATTGATACCATTGTGGTGTCTGACGGCTGCCAGCATCCCTGCTTTAGTGAGGCCATCGGGCGCTACACGTCAATGCCGCAACTCCTGGAGACGCTGGTCCCGCCGGTTCGGGCCGCAGGGTAAATGACCCGTTTGTGAGCGCAGAGGTTCCGGGATGTCGCCGGTCTGATTATCCCTCTCTGCGCTTACTTTCTTTTTTCGTTAGCGCAGTAACGGGCAGTCTGGCGGCAAACGGCAACGCAGCGCGTTGGGAAGTATTTCAATATGAAATTCCTGACCACTGAGCGGCTCGCCATCAAGGTTAAAAGTGATCTCATGCGGAGCCTGAATATCAAACCAGGCGGATGCGCCATCGACAATGTTGGGGTTCTCTTCCGGCTGCGTCAATGTGGAAAACAGCGCCGGAAGCAGCTCCTCACCGGTGAAGATCCGCAGTTGCAGCAGCCCGTCATTAATGAGTGCGCCAGGGCAGAGCTGTTGTCCGCCACCGGCCTGACGACCATTACCAATGCCAATCACCAGCGCATCGCCCTGCCAGTGAAAATTCTCGCCGCGAATCTCACAGCGATCGGGCTTGAGGGTGTCCATGCGCATCAGCCCATGAATAAAGTAAGAGACGCCGCCCAGCGCGGCCTTGAGTTTTTCCGGCGTTTCGGTGGTAATGCGCGTCCCGAAACCCCCTGTCGCCATATTGATAAAGCAGGTTTTATCGTTGACCTGGGCGATATCGATCGCAACCGCGTTACCGGCAATCGCCAGTTTTAAGGCTTTATCCAGCGCTTCCGGGATGCCAGCGCTGGTGGCGAAGTCATTGGCCGTGCCCAGAGGCAAAATGCCAAGCGCGGGAACGTTGCCGCCCTGACACTGAATCAGCGCGGCGGAAACCTCATTGATGGTGCCGTCGCCGCCGCCCGCAATAACTGTCTCAACGCCAAGCTGTCTGGCTTCATTAACATAACGCTGGGCATCGCCTTTTTCCCAGGTGACCCGGACGTGAATCTCCACGCCCTCATCGCGAAGTAGCCCTATCGCGTCGCGCAGGGGCTGATTATCAGCGCCTTTGCCATTTAAAATCAGTAAGCTGGCGGGAAACGTAGCCATCCTTTGTTTGCCTCTGTCGTTAACCTGTTGAAAGTGTATAGCAGAAAAGGCGCGGAAAGGTCAGAACAGGCTGAAAATGGAAGGTTTGTGCAGCACAAAAAAATAAGCCTGCGTAAGGGAGATTACGCAGGCTAAGGAGGTGGTTCCTGGTACAGCTAGCATTTATGGGTTATGTTTTTCAGCGCCTCGGATAATACCCGTAATGAACGAGGCGGTATGTGATCGATTTCTAAGAATCTTCCCATAATGAAAAAATAACGTGGATTAACTACTTAGCGTGTGGATTCCGCGTGGATTCGCCGGAAAAATTACGCATTAACAACGCATAATTCAGATCCATATCCTGCGGCACCGGCATCCAGACGGTGTAGCCATCGCCAGGCGCCACCGGCATTGCTTCACCTTTGGCGTTTTCCATATGCTCCAGAGTGAAGTTGACGTTCCCCTGCGGCGTCATCAGCTCCAGGCTGTCGCCGATGGAGAATTTGTTCTTCACGGCAACGGCAGCAAGGGCGCCTTTACGCTCGCCGGTGAACTCACCCACGAACTGCTGACGTTCAGAAACAGAGTAACCGTACTCGTAATTCTGGTAGTCATCATGCGTGTGGCGGCGCAGAAAACCTTCGGTGTAACCGCGATGCGCCAGGCCTTCCAGCGTTTCCAGCAGTTGCGGATCAAACGGCTTGCCCGCAGCGGCATCGTCGATCGCTTTGCGATAAACCTGAGCGGTACGCGCACAGTAGTAGAAGGATTTGGTACGGCCTTCGATTTTCAGTGAGTGCACGCCCATTTTGGTCAGGCGCTCAACGTGAGCAATGGCGCGCAGATCTTTCGAGTTCATGATGTAGGTGCCGTGTTCATCTTCGAACGCGGTCATGTATTCGCCCGGACGCTGAGCTTCTTCGATCATAAACACTTTGTCGGTCGGTGCGCCGATACCCAGCGTCGGCTCGACGTTCTGTACCGGAATCGGTTCGTATTTATGGACGATGTTGCCCACGACGTCTTCTTTCCCTTCCTGCACGTTATATTCCCAACGGCAGGCGTTGGTGCAGGTTCCCTGGTTCGGATCGCGTTTGTTGATGTAGCCAGAGAGCAGGCAACGACCGGAGTAGGCCATGCACAGCGCGCCGTGTACGAAGATTTCGATCTCCATTTCCGGCACCTGTTGACGAATCTCTTCAATCTCTTCCAGCGACAGTTCGCGGGAAAGAATAACGCGGGTCAGCCCCATCTGGTTCCAGAACTTCACCGTTGCCCAGTTTACGGCGTTGGCCTGCACCGAAAGGTGAATCGGCATCTCCGGGAAGTTTTCACGTACCAGCATGATAAGCCCAGGATCGGACATGATCAGCGCATCCGGCCCCATTTCCACAACCGGTTTAAGATCGCGAATAAAGGTTTTCAGTTTCGCGTTATGCGGCGCAATGTTCACGACCACATAGAATTTTTTGCCAAGCGCGTGGGCTTCGTTAATGCCGAGCTGCAAATTCTCGTGGTTAAATTCGTTGTTGCGCACGCGCAGGGAGTAACGCGGCTGGCCCGCATACACGGCATCTGCGCCATAAGCGAAAGCGTAACGCATATTTTTCAGCGTTCCCGCCGGGGAAAGGAGTTCCGGTTTAAACATAATTTTCTCGTTCTGATGACAGGTCAGATCCGCTTCACTGAATGAGGCGGTTAGGGGAGTGCCCCTACGTTAAGGGCGGGCATTGTAGCGCTGTGGGGGAGGCAGGTAAAGAAAAACGCCGGATGGCGGCGTAGCGCCTTCTCTGGCCGACAACGCTCTTATTTGTCGGCCGGATCAGCGGAGCGTCATCCGGCTATTGCAGGCGTGACTTATGCAATCCGGCAGGTATCCGCTTCCCAGCGATACCCGACGCCGTATACCGCACGGATGAACGACTGTTCGGCGTCCAGCGATTCCAGCTTGCGGCGCAGGTTTTTGATGTGGCTGTCAATGGTGCGGTCCGTCACCACGCGATAATCATCGTAGAGATGATTAAGCAGCTGCTCGCGGGAGAAGACTTTCCCCGGCTCGTGAGACAGCGTTTTCAACAGGCGAAACTCTGCGGGGGTCAGGTCGAGCATCTTGCCGCGCCAGGATGCCTGAAAACGGCCTTCATCAACAATCAGCGGGCTTTGCGCGTCCAGCTGTTGCAGCTCACGCTGCGGCTTGCAGCGGCGCAAAATCGTTTTCACGCGAGCGACCACCTCACGGGGGCTGTAAGGTTTGCAGATGTAATCATCGGCGCCAATCTCCAGCCCAAGCAGGCGGTCGATCTCTTCAATCTTTGCCGTGACCATCACGATGGGCACGTCAGAAAAACGGCGAATTTCCCGGCACAGCGTCAGGCCGTCCGTACCTGGCAGCATTAAGTCCAGCAGGATCAGGTCTGGCGGTGTTTGATGCACATACTGCAATACCTGATCGCCATGACTGATTAGCGTGGGGGCATAACTTGCGGCGCGCAGATAGTCGATCAGCAGTTGTCCCAGCTTGGGTTCATCTTCCACGATTAAAATACGCGGCGTGTTTTCATCAATGGGTAACTCAGTCATACATCTCTCTGTAAATCGCGTTCCAGCGGTAACTCTACTGTAATGCTAAGCCCGCCAAAAGGCGAATGGGACGCCCGGATACGACCATTATGCGCTTGTACGATATTGTCGCAAATCGCCAGTCCCAGACCGGACCCGCCGCTGGCGCGGTTGCGGGAGCCTTCTGTGCGGTAGAAACGTTCAAACAGTTTTTGTAACTGCTCATCGCGAACGCCGGGCGCGGAATCGGCGAACGTTAACAGCAGCATGTTGTCGCGCTGCTCGGCGGAAATGTGCAGGCTGCCGCCGCTGTCGGTGTAGCGCAGACTATTTTCCAGCAGATTATTGAATAACTGCATCAGACGATCCGGATCGCCGAATACCATCACGCTGTCAGGAAGGGAAAAGTGTAACGTCAGCCCACGGCTGGCGAAGCGCTCGCGAAACGCGCCGCCCGCCACCTCCAGCAGGGGAATCAGGTCCACCGATGTTTTCTGGTACGCCAGCGCGCCTTCATCGGACATAGAAAGCTGATGCAGATCGTCAACCAGCTTGGTGAGCGTGCCGACTTCAGCCTGGAGCGAGGCCACCGATTCGGGCGTAAACTGGCGGACTCCGTCCTGGATAGCCTCCAGCTCACCGCGCAATACCGCCAGCGGCGTGCGCAGTTCGTGGGAGATATCCGCCATAAAATCGCGGCGCATTTGCTGATTTTTTTCCAGCGTGCTGGCGAGCTGGTTAAAATCCTGCGCCAGTTTACCCAGTTCATCCGCGCTGGTCGGCGTTACGCGCGTCGTGAAGTCGCCTGCGGCCAGTTTGTGCGTGCCTTCCACCAGCCGCTTAACGGGCGCCAGCAACCCGCGCGCCAGCGGAAACGTCGCCAGCGCCGCCAGCAGAGTCGACAACGCCACGATCAGCCAGCTGGTACGGCGCTGTTGCTTATCAAAATTAATATCGGTATTGCGCGTCAGTCGCTCAACGGGAGAGGCAATCACCGCGCCAACCTCCACACCGTTTACGTGAATAGCCCGGCGGGTGCCATCACGCGGGACTGGCGCTCGCGGGCCGACCAGCACATTGGCGTGTTGATCGACGACCCAAAATTGGGTTCGCCAGCCATGCGGCGGCATCCCGGGGCCGGGTTTGTTATCGTCGTTGTCATGCTCAAAAGAGCGCAGGATCTGGAAAACGAAGCGATCGTTATTGCGTAAAAAACGCCAGTTGCCGTGCAGCGAGTACTGCTCGCCCAGCGCGTCGCCGAGCATCTGCAACCGCTGTTCGTTGCCATGTTTGATGTAGTCGATAAACCCACGCTCAAAGCTGATGCGTACGGCCCAGTGCATGCTGATCAGCAAGACAATGCAGGTGGCGAAAATCGCCAGAAACAATTTGCCGGTAATACCGGGCCGCCAGAACTTCATTGCGTGCTCCTTTTGCGTCGTGAAATGACGGCGTTTTTATGCGTGTCGTTCGGCACCCGGGCGAAGATGAGTGCGGGCAGCGCGATAATCAGGGCCATGCACAGCCAGGTATACATAAACACCGTGTGGCTCGCGCCGCTGTCGGCCGCGATATGTTGTTGACCAAACATGCCCAGCAGCAGCCCGGCGATGGTCACGCCAATACTCATCGACAGCTGCATGATCATGGACAGCAAGCTGTTGCCGCTGCTGGCGAGTTCATCGGGCAGATCTTTGAGCGTTAAGGTGTTCATGGATGAAAAACGGGTGGAGTTGACCATGCCTTGCAGGAACAGCACAAAGGGCAGGGCGTAATACCAGCCAAGCATCGCGACGCTCATAAACAGCAGGCTGACCAGCGACAGGCCGAGGGTGGTGGCGACCAGTACGCGACGATAGCCAAAGCGGTTTACCACCTGTACGACGATACGCTTCATTCCCATGCTGCCGAGTACCATCGGGATCATCATCAACCCGGCATGAAACGGCGAGAACCCCAGACCAATCTGCAAAAAGACCGGCGTCATGAAGGGCAGCATGCCGCTCCCGACGCGCCCGGCGAAGCTACCAGACAGGCCCAGCGAGAAGGTGTGGGTGCGAAACAGCGCCAGACTAAACAGCGCGCGCGGATTGTTTTTGGCGTGTTTCAGGTAGAGCGCAATCGCCAGGATGCCGCACAACACCAGTGCGCCCAGTGAGAGAGGAGAGAGCCCTGTGCCTTTGCTGCCGTCCAGCGCCAGCGTCAGTACCGCCATGCCGACGGCCAGCAGGAGGAACCCTGAAAGATCGAAGCGCCGGGTTTGCATGGTGTAGTTCGGCATCAGCATGAGCGTCGCAATCGCCCCGACAATGCCGACCGGAATGTTAATCAGGAAAATCCAGTGCCAGGAGGCATACTCGACCAGAATGCCGCCCAGCGCCGGGCCGAGCAGCGGCCCGACCTGACCGGGCAGCGTGACGAAGGTCATTGCCGCCATATATTGTTCGCGCGGAACGATCTTCATGACCGTCAGTCTGCCGACCGGCACCATCATGGCGCCGCCTACGCCCTGTAAAACGCGCGCCAGCACCAGTTCATTCAGCGTGCTGGACCAGGCGCAAAATAGCGATCCCAACGTAAACAGCACAATGGCGGTAAAGAAGATATTACGCACGCCGACTTTATCCGCCAGCCAGCCGCTGGCAGGCAGCATTACCGCCACGGTCAGTACATAGGAAACCACGACCATGTGCATATGCAGCGGGCTTTCCCCCAGACTGAGCGCCATAGAGGGAAGCGCGGTGTTGACGATTGTGGTATCCAGCGATTGCATAAAAAAGCCGAATGCCACAATCCAGAGTTGCCAGCGTGTGCTGTCAGGAAGTTCTGTCATGGCTCTGTTATGGGTTCCGGTTGGCTATTATTACGTGAAAAACGCAGCCGCAGACGGTCGAAAAAGAGATAGACCACCGGGGTGGTATAGAGCGTCAGCAGCTGGCTCATCACCAGTCCGCCCACGATCGTAATCCCTAATGGTTGACGTAACTCTGAACCATCGCCCCCGGAGATAACCAGCGGCAGCGCGCCAAACAGCGCCGCCAGCGTGGTCATCATGATTGGGCGAAAACGCAGCAGGCAGGCCTGGAAAATCGCCTGTTCCGGCGTCAGGTTGCCGTTTCTCTGCGCCTCAAGCGCAAAATCGACCATCATGATGGCGTTTTTCTTCACAATGCCAATTAATAGCATGATCCCGATGAGCGCGATTAGGCTGAACGGGGCATTGAACAGCTCCAGCGCCAGCAGCGCCCCCACACCTGCGGAGGGGAGGGTAGAGAGGATGGTCAGCGGATGAACATAACTTTCATACAATATCCCCAACACAATATAGACCGTCGCGATCGCCGCCAGGATCAGAATCACCTGCGAATTCATCGTCTCCTGGAAAACCTGTGCCGTTCCTGCGAAACTGCCGCGCACCGTTGACGGTACGCCAAGCTGTGTCATCGCCCGGTTGATGGCTTCCGTCGCTTCGGACAGCGACGTGCCCGTAGGCAGGTTAAACGCGATAGTCGAGGCGGCGGACAACCCCTGGTGATTCACTGACAGCGGTGCATTGGCGGGCTGCCATTTTGCAAAATAAGAGAGCGGAATCGCCTTCCCGTCGCTGTTAATGACGAACATCTTCTCCAGCGCGCTGATGTCCTGGGTATAGCGTGGGTCGACCTCCATCACAACCTTGTACTGGTTCATCGGCTGATAGATGGTGGAAATTTGCCGTTGACCGAAGGCATTATTCAGCAGACTGTTGGCGGCCTGCACGTCGATCCCCAGCCGGGACATGGTTTCGCGGTCGTAAATCAGGTTCATCTCCGCGCCGTTATCTTGCTGATCGGAGTTAACGTCCGCCAGTTGGGGGAGCGCCGCCAGCGCTTTACGGATTTTCGGCTCCCATTCCCGCAGCGCGCTTAAATCATCAGACAGCAGAGCGTACTGGTAGCTGGCGTTAGCCTGCCGCCCGCCGACGCGGATATCCTGCACCGCCATCAGAAACAGGTTTGCGCCCGGCTCTTTTGCCAGCGCGACCCGCAGCCGGTCGATAACCTGCTGCGCCGTTTCATGGCGCTCGCCGCGTGATTTCAGCGTAATAAACATCATCCCGCTGTTGACCCGCGAACCGCCGGTGAAGCCGGTCACGTTGTCGACCGCCGGATCGTCGCGAATGATCTTCATAAAGTCCTGAAGTTTGCCGCGCATCGCCTGAAACGAAATACTTTGGTCAGCCTGAATGCCGCCCATCAGTACGCCCGTATCCTGTTCGGGGAAGAAGGTTTTGGGGATGGAAATATAGAGCCAGATATTCAGCGCAATGGTGCCCAACAAGACGACGCCCACCAGCCGCGTATGGTTTAGCACCCATTTCAGCGATGTGCCGTACCCCTGTTGCAGGCCAGTCAGCAGACGGCCAAAACCGCGGCTTCGCGTCTGCTCGCGAGGCTTGCTGGACTTCAGCATCCAGCCGCACATCATGGGGGTTAGCGTGAGCGAGACGAGCAGCGAGATGCCGATCGCCACCGAAAGAGTGACGGCAAACTCGCGTAATAATCTTCCGGGCAATCCCCCCATCAGCAAGAGCGGCAGGAATACCGCCACCAGGGAGAGGCTCATGGAGAGCACCGTAAAGCCAACTTCACGCGTTCCCTGAAGCGACGCCTGCAAGGGCTTCATGCCGGCTTCAAGATGGCGGGAGATATTTTCCAGCACCACAATGGCGTCATCGACGACAAAACCGGTGGCGATAGTCAGCGCCATCAGCGACAGGTTGTTCAGGCTAAAACCGCACAGGTACATTGCGGCGAAGGTGCCAATCAGCGACACGGGAACCGCAACGGCAGGAATCAACGTTGCGCGCCCGGAGCGCAGAAATAAAAAGACCACCAGAATGACCAGCGCGACGGAAATAACCAGCGTTTGCTCCACTTCCTCCAGCGAGGCGCGAATCGTCGGGGAACGATCCTGAGCGATTTGCAGGTCAATTGAGGCGGGAATCAGCGTTTGTAATTCCGGGAGCTTCTCGCGAATGCTGTCTACTGTCTGGATGATATTGGCTTCCGGCAGCTTGCGAATCATCAGCAAAATCGCCGGTTTGGCGTTGGTCATCCCGGCGTTACGTACATCCTGTACCGAGTCAGTTACCGTGGCGACATCGCCCAGACGCACGGCGGCGCCGTTGTTGTAGTGGATAATCAACGGCTGGTATTCCGTCGCCGTTTTCAGTTCATCATTTGTCTGAACCTGCCAGCGATGAGTCTTGTCGTCGATCGCGCCCTGCGGCTTACGCACGTTGGCATTGCTGATGGCGCTGCGCACGTCATCCAGCGATACGCCCTGATTAAACAACGCCTGCGGGTTAAGCCCCACGCGCACGGCGGGCAGCGAACTGCCGCCGACATCCACATCGCCGACGCCGTCAATTTGCGCGATTGTCTGCGCCAGCTGCGTTGAGGCGAAGTCATACAGCTCTCCCTGCGACCAGGTGTCCGATGTGAGCGTCAGAATCATAATCGGCGCGTCGGACGGGTTGGCTTTACGGTAGGTCGGGCGGCTGGGCATCCCGCTGGGCAGCAGACTCTGTGCGGCATTAATTGCCGCCTGCACGTCACGCGCCGCGCCGTTGATATCGCGGTCAAAGTTAAACTGAAGAATAATTCGCGTGCTGCCCAACGAGCTGCTGGAGGTCATCTCACTGACTCCCGCGATGCGTCCGAGCGAACGCTCCAGCGGCGTGGCGACCGACGACGCCATGGTTTCCGGCGAAGCGCCCGGAAGCGATGCGCTCACCATAATGACCGGAAAATCCACCTGCGGCAGCGGGGCGACCGGCAATAACCGGAAACCCAGCACGCCGCAGAGCGTAATGGCGATGGAGATTAAAATGGTCGCCACCGGGCGGTAAATGAAAAGGGCGAAAAATTTCATTTACGCCTCCTCTTCCTGGCGGGGGAAGCGGCTTTTCACATACAGCGACAGGCGGTCAAACAGCAGATAGATGACGGGCGTGGTGAACAGGGTTAAGACCTGGCTGACCAGCAGGCCGCCTACCATGCCAATCCCTAACGGGCGGCGTAATTCCGCGCCTGTGCCGGTACTTAACATCAATGGCAGCGCGCCTAACAGTGCCGCCAGCGTGGTCATCAGAATCGGGCGAAAACGCAGCAGACAGGCCTGGAAAATCGCATCACGCGGCGCCATTCCCTGCTCGCGCTCGGCGGCCAGGGCGAAGTCGATCATCATGATGGCGTTCTTCTTCACAATGCCGATCAACAAAATGATCCCGATGATGGCAATCACGTCCAGTTCACTACCGGCAATCATGAGCGCCAGCAGCGCCCCGACGCCCGCCGTCGGCAGGGTGGAGAGGATCGTGATTGGGTGGATAAAGCTTTCGTACAGCACGCCAAGCACGATATACATCGCCACCACTGCCGCCACGATCAGCCAGACGGTGCTGCCGAGCGCGGCCTGGAAGGCCAGCGTGCTGCCCTGGAACTGGGTGGTGATATCGACTGGCAGGTTGACCGTTTTCTCCGTGTCCAGAATGGCCTGTACCGCATCGCCGAGCGAATAATTATCCGGTACGTTAAACGAGAAGGTCGTTACCGGGAACTGATCCAGGTGATTAATGGAAAGCGGCGCGAAACGCTGCTCGATTTTGGCGATGGCGCTAAGCGGCACAATCCCGCCGTCGCTGCTGGTCAGACGGATGGTGTCCATTGCCGCCAGCCCCGGCGTGGTGTCGGTGTTATGTTCCAGCACGACGCGATATTGATTCGCCTGGGTGTAGATGGTCGAAATCAGGCGCTGGCCAAAGGCGTTATACAGGGCGTTATCGACATCCGCCATGCTGATGCCAAGACGGCTGGCGCTGTCGCGGTCAACGTTCACATACGCCACCAGACCTTTGTCCTGCCAGTCGCTGCTGACGTCAGAAAGCTGCGGAAGCTGCTGGAGTTTTTCCATCAGCTGCGGCACCCAGGTGCTGAGCGCATCCAGTGAGGTGGCCTGTAGCGTAAACTGGTACTGCGTGCGGCTCACCTGAGTATCAATGGTGAGATCCTGCGTTGGCTGGAGGTAGAGATCGACGCCGGGCACTTTCGCCACGGCGTGTTGCAGGCGGGCGATGACTTTCTGCACCCGATCGTCACGTTCATTCAGCGGCTTAAGGTTAATTTGCAGACGCGCGCTGTTCAGCGCCGGGTTGGTGCCATCAACGCCGACAAAGGCGGTCAGGCTTTCCACCGCCGGGTCTTTTAAAATCACATCAGACACCTGGCGCTGGCGCTGGGCCATGCTGGCGAACGAGCTGGATTGCGGAGCCTGCAATGTGCCCTGAATAATGCCGTTATCCTGCACCGGGAAGAACCCTTTCGGGATAAAGACCCACAGCATGATGCTGAGAAGCAGGGTGCCGAGCGCCACGCTCAGCGTCAGCCACGGATGGTTGAGCACTTTTGCCAGCCACTGACCGTATTTCTCAATGACGCGATCAAACATTTTTTCCGCCGCGCGGGAGAAGCGGTTTTGCTTGCGCAGCGACGCCTGGCTGAGCATCCGGGCGCACATCATGGGCGTCAGGGTCAGCGACACGACGGCGGAGATCAGGATCGCTACCGCCAGCGTGACCGCAAATTCGCGGAATAAACGCCCGACGATATCGCCCATAAATAACAGCGGGATCAGTACCGCAATCAGCGAGAAGGTTAATGAAATAATGGTAAAGCCGATTTCGCCAGCGCCTTTGAGCGCCGCCGCCAGCGGTTTTTCCCCTTTCTCGATGTAACGCGAAATGTTCTCAATCACCACAATCGCGTCGTCCACGACGAAGCCGGTGGCGATGGTCAGCGCCATTAGCGTCAGGTTATTGATCGAGAAATCGAGAAAGACCATTACCGCAAAAGTGCCGATCAGCGATAACGGCACGGCGACGCCCGGAATGATTGTGGCGGGGACATTACGCAGGAACAGGTAGATGATCATCACCACCAGCGCAATCGCCAGCATCAGCTCGAACTGGGTGTCGGTAACGGAAGCGCGAATGTTGGTGGTGCGATCCGACAGCACGGTGACATTGACCGATTTCGGCAGGCTTTCCGTAAGCTGCGGCAGCATCTGACGAATGCTGTCCGCCGTGGAGATAATGTTGGCGCCGGGCTGGCGCTGCACATTCATCACAATGGCCTGTTCTTTATTGGCCCACGCGCCGAGCCAGCTGTTTTCCGCGCCTTGTTCGACCGTTGCCACATCGCCCAGACGTACCGGCGCGCCGTTCTGCCAGGCGATGATTAACTGGCGATACTCATCGACGGACTGCATCTGATCGTTAGCAGAGAGCGTGACCGCGCGAGTTGGGCCATCAAGACTCCCTTTCGCCGAGTTGACGTTGGCGCTGGTGATGGCGGCGCGAACCGTCTCGCTGGTAAGCCCCAGCGCGGCAATCGCCTGCGCATTCAGCTTCACACGCACGGCCGGGCGTTGGCCGCCGGACAGCGTGACCAGCCCTACGCCGGAAACCTGGGAAATTTTCTGCGCCACCCGGGTTTCCACCATATCTTCCACCTGCGTCATGGGCATGGCGGTTGAGGTGACGGCCAGCGTCATGATCGGTGGATCTGCCGGGTTAACTTTGCTGTATACCGGCGGGTTAGGCAGATCGCTCGGCAGCAGGTTTGTGGCCGCGTTAATGGCGGCCTGTACTTCCTGCTCGGCGACATCCAGCGGCAGAGTCAGCTGGAACTGCAACGTCACAACCGATGCGCCGCCGGAACTTTGTGACGACATCTGTTTCAGGCCGGACATTTGCCCGAACTGGCGTTCAAGCGGCGCGGTGACGGCGGAGGTCATCACATCCGGGCTGGCGCCGGGGTAGAGCGTTACCACCTGAATGGTGGGGTAGTCCACCTCCGGCAATGCGGCGACGGGCAGGAAGCGGTAACCGATAATCCCGGCGAGTAAAATCGCCACCATCAGCAGCGTGGTCGCGACAGGGCGCATAATAAACAGGCGCGACGGGCCGCCTGTGCTGCTCGGAGGTAACACCTGCATCAGGAGCGCACTCCTTTCTTACCGTATTCCCGATTCGTGGCTTTATCTTCTTTCGCCGCAGGCGCTTGCGCTTCCACCACTTCGACTTTCGCCCCATCCGTCAGACGATCGATCCCGTCCGTCACGACGCGATCGCCTGCCGACAGCCCGGCGCTGATTACCACGTTCTGACTGTCCTGAATACCTGGTTTAACCAGATGCTTGCTGACTTTGTTCTCATCGTTTAGCACCCAGACAAAGTGGCCTTCGTTACCCATTTGCACGGCCGCTGTCGGTATCACCACCGCGTTTTGCTGCGTATCGACCAGCATGCGGGCGTTAACAAACTGGTTAGGGAACAGCGCGTCATCCTGGTTGTTAAAACGGGCTTTGATTTTGATGGTGCCGGTCGTGGCGTCGATTTGGTTGTCCAGGCTGAGCAGTACGCCGTCGCTTAATTTCTGTGAGTTAGTGCGATCCCAGGCTTCAACGGTCAATGTTTTGCCCGTTTTTTGCGCCTGTACGACGGTGGCGATATCGCTTTCCGGCAAGGTAAAAATCAGATCGATTGGGTGCGTCTGGGTGATAACGACAATGCCTGTGGTATCGCCGCTGGAGATTTGATTACCGACATCCACCTGTTTTAACCCCACGCGACCCTCTACCGGTGCGGTGATGCGGCTCCAGTCAAGCTGCAACTGCGCGCTGGCGACGCTGGCTTCATCGGCCTTAATGGTGCCTTCTGTTTCGCTGACCAGCGCCTGTTGCGCGTCCAGCTCCTGGCGGGAGACAAGGTTGGTTTTCACCAGCTGTTGATAGCGTGCTAAATCGCGACGGGCATTCGCCAGCGTGGCTTTGTCTTTCGCGAGCTGCCCCTGCGCTTGCGCTAAGGCGACTTTAAACTGGCTGGGATCGATTTCCGCCAGCAGATCGCCCGCTTTGACCTGTTGTCCTTCCTGGAAGTGCAGCGCCATCAGTTGACCATCCACGCGGCTGCGTACCGTGACGGTATTGGCGGCAGCGATCGTGCCCAGCCCGGTCAGATAGCGTGGTACGGCTTGTTCCGTTGCGGTGGCCGCCTGAACCGGCGCCAGCGGGCCGGAACGCATGCCGCGACGTCCTGCGCCAGCCTGACGTTGCGCATGTTCGTTAGCGCCCGGCGCATTCCCCTGGGTTTCGCTGCGACTATGCCAGAACCCGTACACGGCAATGGCCGCCACAACGACCACGATTGCTATCACCCAGCGGGATTTTTTACTGCCTTTCATCGTTATAAGTTTCTCATCCTGAAACGTTTCGCGGAATGATACTAGTTTAGTCATCCATAACGGGAGAAAAATGGAGGAATTATGAAACACTGTCTGGATTCGTCTGAATGACGTCGGCCTTTGCGAGGCGTTACGCAACAATCACCCATGAAAAACACGGATATTTACTCTTACGTTAGAGTGGCGGCACGGCAAAAAAAGGAGGTAAGCCACAGCTTTCAGCAGGACGCTGGAACGGGAAAGCCCCTCCCGAGGAAGGGGCTAAAATAAGGAAAGGGTTATGATGAAGTGCGTCATCATACTGGTGATACTCTTAGTGATTAGCTTTCAGACTTACTAAGACACCAGGGGGAGGGGAAACCCTCCCTAACCCTCACTCCTGAAAATAAGCCACAGCAAAAATAATGTCAATCTGCAAGCCGCTCAGCTTGCGAGGCGGTTAACGAAATACGACGTCCGCCCAGCGCGCAAGACCGGCGGTGACGGAACCGAAGTCATCGCCGCCAGCAATCGGAATGCCCGGCAACTGCTCCGCCAGCGCACTTTTGATCAGCGGTGAGCGCGCGCTGCCGCCGGTCAGATAGATGACATCCGGTTTTTCCTGCGCATTGTCCAGCGCCAGCTGTACCTGCTCCAGAATACGCGCCAGCGGCTGGCTCAGCGCGGCTTCCAGCCCCTGCTGACTGATAGACGTCGCCAGCTCATCGCTGATAAACGGCAGCTTGGTGAGGATATCGGGCTGCCCGGACAGGGCGATTTTGCTCTCCTCCGCGCTGCGTACCAGACGATAACTGAGGCGCTGACGCCAGACTTTAAGCAGTAGCGCGACTTTATCCGCATCGCGGGCGTCCCGAACCAGCTCGTTGAGCAGGCGACCGTTGGCGCTGCTGTAGAAATCGCTCTGTGCGGGAACATCATTGATCGCGACAGCGTTCCACCACGGCAGAACCGGCAATGCGATGCCTTTTTCGGTTTCGCCGCCCATGCCCAGCAACGGCATCAGGTGTTTAAACGCCAGCGCGATGTCCAGGTCGTTACCGCCCACGCGACAGCCGCTGTGCCCGAGCAGGCTGGAGGCGCGGTCAGCGCGCTGATGCCACTGCGGCCCCATCAGCAGCAATGAACAGTCGGTCGTCCCGCCGCCAATATCCACCACCAGTACGCGCTTCTCTTCCTGCAACGTGGCTTCATAATCCAGACCCGCCGCAACCGGTTCAAACTGGAAGACGACATCCTGAAAACCGGCGCGTTTTGCCGCGCGTTCCAGAATGCCTTGCGCCTGGCGGTTAGCCTCGTCGCCACCCAGCCCCTGAAAGTTAATCGGTCGACCAATCACCGCCTGCGTGATGCTTTCCGGCAACTGCGTTTGCGCCATATGACGGATGTGCAACATCATCGCGCAGACCAGATCCTCAAACAGCGCAACCTGCTGCGGTTTTAGGCCGTTGGCGCCGAGGAAGGATTTTGGCGATTTAACGAAGTAAACCTCTTCCGGGTCGTCAATGTAGTGGCTCAGCGAAGCCAGCCCGAACTGCACGCTGCCTGCGCCGACCTCAATATCTTCTTCACGGTTGTAGCGCATTGCGCGCCGCAACAGCGCCTGCGTTTCGTCATCCGTCGCCGGAACCGCGTGATGGCGGTACAGCCACTCGCTGACGGCTTCACGCGTCGGGGCGCAAAGCATTGAGGGCAACAGCGTGCTGTTATTTTCCATTTTTAGCAGCTGCGGTTGCCCGTCGCGCATGACGGCAACGGAACAGTTTGCCGTGCCGTAGTCAAAACCAATAAACACCTTAATAATCCCCATGCCAGTGAAGAAGGGGCGTGACTTTAACGAAATGTTGTAATCCCGACAACTGGAATATGAAAGCAAGGCGCGGCGTTTGAATAGCGTTTATGCTGAAGGAGAATAAAAACAGGAGTCGCAATGTATATCCTAAGCTGGCAGCCGCCTTATGACTGGTCCTGGATGTTGGGTTTTCTCGCCGCGCGTGCGGTGAGCGGCGTCGAAACGGTTGAACCCACGCGTTATGTTCGCAGTCTGGCGACGGGAGAACATCGGGGACTGATCGCCGTTGTACCGGAGCACCAGACGCATACGCTGCGCGTAACCCTGAGTGCGGGCTTGTTGCCCGTCGCCGAAGAATGTCTGGCAAAAATTGAACGCCTGTTCGATCTGCGCTGTAACCCCGATCAGATTGCCGACGCGCTCGGCAGTCTGGGGGCTGCGCGACCGGGATTGCGCCTGCCCGGCTCGGTGGATGCCTTCGAACAGGGCGTAAGGGCGATACTCGGGCAACTGGTCAGCGTGGCGATGGCGGCAAAGCTGACGGCGAAAGTCGCCCGTCGTTATGGCGATGTGCTTGCCGACGCGCCGGAGTATGTCTGTTTCCCCACGCCGCAAACGCTGGCGGCGGCGGACCCATTCGCGCTTAAAGCACTGGGGATGCCGCTGAAACGCGCGGAAGCGCTGATCCATCTGGCGCGTGCGACGCTGGATGGAACGTTAGAGACGGTCGCGCCGCAGGATATTGCGCTGGGGGTGAAAAACCTGCAAACCTTTCCTGGGATTGGGCGCTGGACGGCCAACTACTTCGCGCTGCGCGGCTGGCAGGCGAAAGATATCTTTTTGCCGGATGATTATCTGATTAAACAGCGGTTTTCGGGAATGACGCCCGCGCAAATCCGCCGTTATGCGGAGCGCTGGAAACCCTGGCGCTCCTACGCGTTGCTGCATATCTGGTATACGGATGGCTGGCAGCCGTCAGTTGATGGCGAAATAACTGGTGTTCAGTAACAGATCCAGCGGTTGGGCATCGGCAATGACGTCGCCGTAAATCAGATCGATGCCAATACCGGAAAGCGCATCCATGATCAGCGGCATTTGTACCGGGCCGGCAATGGTTCTGACGCCCAGCCGCTGCGCATGGCTCTGAATAATCGATACCAGCATTTCATCCATTAAATTACCGTGAAGGCTGGCGCAGAGTTCGCTATCAAGCAACAGGTAGTCAGCCATGTGGGCGCTTAAGCAATCGAAAAGCGCCAGGTCACGGTTGACCTGGCTGAGAACAATGCGACAGCCCGCCTGACGCAGTGTTTGTATCGCGGGTATGGCCTTATCGGACTCTTGCATCAGGACATGTGCCGGGATAAGCAGATGCAATAAGCGCGGCGGAAGTGGGCTGCGCTCCAGTTGTTCGAGCAGCTCATCAATGAATGTTGCGCGGCTGAGTCCGGCGGCGGAAAGCGGCAGGGCGATGCTCACCCCCTTACTGGCGACGGTGGATGCCGCGTGCTGGAAAAATGTCTGAAACACGCGACGATCGAGAGCGTGGCTGAGTTCGGGATCGGTTAGCCCTGCGCGGAATGCCTGCTCCTCCATGATTTCGCCGTCGCTGGTCCACAGCCGCAGCGAGATCAGCCAAAAACCGCACGTTTCAGGGATGCGCGGCGACGCGACCCCGCGGGCGATCATCAATAGAGGGTTATCTTTGGTTATGTGCCATTGTTCATCCTGAGACGTGACTTCCCGCTCGCTGTGCGCCTGTTCCTGCTGGGCTTCGTACACGGTGACACGTCCCCGACCGTTGTTTTTAGAGGCATAGCAGGCGATATCCGCCTGGGACATCACGTCTGCCGCCAGGCGATTGGCGTTATTGATTAGCGTGATCCCGGCGCTGGCGCCAATGGGGTGTTCACGGTCTTCCCACGTAAAGCGGTATTCATTAATCGCGTTGACGATCCGCGTAGAAATAAAGCGTGCGCTGTCGATATTGCAATCCGGCAGCAGGAGGCCAAATTCGTCCCCGCCCAGGCGGGCCAGCATATCGCTGGAACGCAGCATACTGAGCATTAAGGCGGCCAGCTCGCGAAGCAGCGCATCGCCTGCGGCATGCCCGGCGCTGTCGTTAACGGCTTTAAAGCGGTCTAAATCAATAAAGACCAGCGCATGATGCTGGCGCGTATCGCGTACCGTAAGCAGGATTTCTTTAAGATGGCTTTCAAAACTGACCCGGTTAGCCAGGTGGGTGAGGGCGTCATGAGAGGCGCTGTAGCTGAGCTGGCGCAGCATTTTCCGCGATTCCGTGACGTCCTGAATGACCAGTACGGAGCCGATATTCCCGCCGTCCAGCGTACTGAGCGGCGTAATGCTGTAATGAATGTCGTAGCGACCGCCGTTGCGACAGTGAAGCACCACATCCTGCTCAATGGCGGAACGCGACATATCCGCGCTATAGATATTTTCCATCAGCGGGCCGTTATCGCCAAAAGTGATGCGTAATACCGTCAGCAGCGGGACGCCGATCGCATGCTCCTGCTGCCAGCCGCTCATCTTTTCGGCGACAGGGTTCATAAAGGTTACGTTCATATCGACGTCAATACAGACAACCGCTTCCCCGATGGAGTCCAGCGTAATGTGCAGGCGCTCTTTTTCCTGATACAGCGCCTCGTTAAGCTGTTTGACTTCGGTCATGTCCATGTTGATGCCAAGCAGACGTTCCACGTCGCCGTCTTTATCCAGCACCCGGTTCGCCAGGGCGCGGATATGCCGGATGCCATCTTTTACGCCAATCCTGAATTCGAGCTTAAAGGGGAGACGCGCCGCCAGAGACTCGCGGATGATCTTTTCCGTCGGTGCGCGGTCTTCCGGCAACAGGCAGTCGTGCCAGAGTTGCCAGGTGGGTTTGATATGCGGCGGAACCTCATACAGCTCAAACATGCGCTTATCCCAACTGATCACGTCAGGCCGCAGTTCCCATTCCCAGATGCCGATACCGCCCGCTTCGTTCGCCAGCGTAATCCGCTCCATCAGGCGCTTGTTTACCCGTTCGGTATGTTTCAGGTCGTTGATATCTTCAATTTGCGCAATGAAATAGAGCGGGGTGTTGTCGCTATGGCGAACCAGTGAAACGGCCAGTAATGCCCAGACCACATCGCCGTCGCGGGTGTAATAGCGTTTCTCCATGGAATAGCTGTTGATATCGCCGCGCACCAGCATATTCAGCTGTTCAAGGTCGTTATGCAGATCCTCAGGCCAGGTGAGCTGTTGAAAGGTGAGGGCGCGCAGTTCATCCTGGCTGTAGCCAAGAAACTGACACAATGCCTTGTTGGCCTGTAGCCATTGGCCTTCGGTGCCCACTAACGCCATGCCGATCGCGGAATATTCCATCGCGTTACGAAAGCGTAATTCGCTTTCCGTGATATTTTTTTGTTCCGCCCGAAACGCATACATCACCATTGTCATGATGTTGACGGGCAGCAGGATCATTAAAAGCGGCAGCCAGGGAACGTTCATCATGGCGTATGTTTTGGGCGTTGACAGCAGCGCCGGGTCGGATGCCAGCATCAGCGACGTCATCATGACGGTGGCGAGGAAGATCAGAAACGCTTCCATACGCGGCAGACGTATCGCGCTCCACATCAGCAGAACGATAATGCAGGTGAAAGGCCACGGGACGTACAGCATAGAGAGCCAGCTTAGCCCCAGCGTTATTGTCAGCGTAAGCAGCGTTTCAAGCAGTAAACGGGGATCGCGATGGCGAAGCAGGTAGCGCGGTTTAAACAGCAAGCCTAATGGCACCAGCGCCAGCGCGCCGATAGACTCGGACAGAATCCAAATCAAAAATGTTTTTACTGGCGTCCCTTCGGGCATCAGCAGCCAGAGCAGCGCGCCTCCCAGTAACGGTGGAATCACCGCGCTGCCCGTCGCCAGGCGGAGCCAGTCATTCAGATTTTGTAAGGGGTTATACCAGGGCAGTAGCTTACGTAACAGGATTGCGCCGACCACCGCTTCAATAATATTGATCGCCGTCCAGCCAAAATTCAGCGAACCGGCAGGAGAAAAAACGAGTGACGCGCTTATGCTGCCGAGGGAACAGACCAGTGCGATCCCCGGCCACATCCGTCCTGCGTGGCGATAAAAACCGACCATCATGATTGACGTCGGGAACCACAGCGGCGCCAGCGGCGTATCGAAACGCGACAGTTCCAGCGAGAAGAGTGTAAAGATAAAGGTGAGCAGACCTAAACTGACGAGACGCAGTAGAGGGTGAGGCAAGGTAACTAAAACATGTTGGGTTTGTTTACTCATTACCACGTTATCCGAATAGCCCTTGCCGTCGCGGAGGGCCCGGACGCGTCAGTTTTCATTCAGGATCATGCTAGTACAAACAATTTACGATTTATACGTCAGCGGCTCATAATTTGACATCTCCGGGGGATTAATTCCGGCATAAACGAATAAATCCGGCAGCTGCTTTAAAAATAAGCATTTTAATTTGCGACAGGGAGAGATGGACGGCAATTTAGCGTTCTGTTATCTCGACTGGTATCGTGCCGCTGAAATCCCTATAATTGCCGCGTTTGACGCTTCGGCGTCGCCCTCCCTAACATCCAGGTTAATCAGGTCGCTAAATTTATGACTGTTCAGTCTCATCAGTGCGTCATTATCGGTATTGCTGGCGCATCGGCTTCCGGCAAGAGTCTTATTGCCAGTACCCTTTATCGCGAATTGCGTGAACAAGTGGGTGATGAACATATCGGCGTTATTCCCGAAGACAGCTATTACAAAGATCAAAGCCATCTGTCGATGGAAGAGCGTGTAAAAACCAACTACGACCATCCTAATGCGATGGATCACAGTTTGCTGTTCCAGCATCTGCAAGCGCTCAAGCGCGGTTCGGCGATTGAATTGCCCGTATACAGCTATGTTGAACATACCCGCATGCAGGAAACCGTTCGCGTCGAGCCCAAAAAAGTCATTATTCTCGAAGGGATTTTGCTGCTGACGGACGCGCGTTTGCGTGAAGAGATGAACTTCTCTATTTTTGTCGATACCCCGCTGGATATCTGCCTGATGCGCCGTATTAAGCGCGACGTCAACGAGCGTGGGCGTTCAATGGATTCGGTGATGGCGCAGTACCAGAAAACCGTACGCCCGATGTTCCTGCAATTTATTGAACCTTCCAAGCAATACGCCGATATTATCGTACCGCGCGGCGGTAAGAACCGCATTGCGATTGATATTCTGAAAGCGAAAATCAGTCAGTTCTTTGAATAAGCCCAGCGAATTGTGTACCGTTCAGTGATAACCTGGTTCGCCCTTGACGCGTTGAACGTTAAGGGCCTGATGCACGAAAGGAGAAAGTGCCATGCGTTTGTGTGACCGAGATATTGAAGCCTGGCTGGATGAAGGCCGCTTGTCGATCAACCCGCGTCCTCCTGTTGAGCGTATTAATGGCGCGACGGTGGATGTGCGCCTTGGCAATAAATTTCGTACATTTCGTGGCCACACGGCTGCGTTTATTGATTTAAGCGGCCCGAAGGATGAGGTCAGCGCTGCGCTGGATCGCGTGATGAGCGATGAAATCGTGCTGGATGAAGGCGACGCGTTTTATCTTCATCCGGGCGAGCTGGCGCTGGCCGTGACCTTTGAGTCCGTCACGCTGCCGCCGGATCTCGTGGGGTGGCTGGATGGCCGTTCCTCGCTGGCGCGTCTTGGGCTGATGGTGCACGTTACCGCGCACCGTATCGATCCCGGCTGGTCCGGTTGCATCGTTCTGGAGTTCTACAACTCCGGGAAATTACCGCTGGCCCTGCGTCCGGGAATGCTGATTGGCGCCCTGAGCTTTGAGCCGCTCTCCGGCCCTGCCGCACGCCCTTATAACCGTCGCCAGGATGCGAAATACCGCGATCAGCAAGGCGCTGTTGCCAGCCGGATTGACAAAGACTGAGTCTGCTCCACTGAGGATAGCATGAGACGATTTCTGACGACGCTGATGATTCTCCTGGTCGTGCTGGTGGCCGGTTTCTCGGCGTTGGTGATGTTGGTGAATCCGAATGATTTCCGCGCGTATATGGTGCAGCAGGTCGCTGCGCGTAGCGGATATCAACTGCAACTGGATGGCCCTCTGCGCTGGCACGTATGGCCTCAACTCAGCATCCTCTCTGGACGGATGGCGTTGACGGCGGAAGGCGCCAGCGAACCCCTGGTTCGGGCCGACAATATGCGCCTGGACGTTGCGCTGTGGCCGCTTCTTAGTCATCAGTTGAAGGTTGAACAGGTGATGCTCAAAGGCGCGGTCATCCAGTTGACGCCGCAGACGGAAGCGGCGCGCCGGGAAGACGCGCCTGTTGCGCCAAAAGACAATACGCTGCCGGATGTCCCGGAAGACCGTGGCTGGTCTTTTGATATCAGCAGCTTACGCGTTGCTGACAGCGTGCTGGTGTTCCAGCATGAAGACGACGAGCAAATTACGGTTCGCGATATTCGCCTGCAAATGGAGCAGGATGAACAGCATCGCGGGACGTTTGATTTTTCCGGGCGGGTGAACCGCGATCAGCGCGATCTCTCGCTCTCCTTCAACGGAACGGTCGATGCGTCTGACTATCCGCACAACTTAACGGCCGGTATCGAGCAGCTCAACTGGCAGTTGCAGGGAGCCGATTTACCGAAACAGGGTATTCAGGGCCTGGGGCAATTACAGGCGCAGTGGCAGGAAGGGCAAAAAAGGCTCTCCTTCAGTCAGCTCAGTTTAACCGCCAACGACAGCACCCTGACCGGGCAGGCTCAGGTGACGCTGAGCGATGAGCCGGAATGGGCGATCGATCTGCAATTTGGCAAGCTGAATCTGGATAACCTTCTTCCGCGAAATGACGTGGCAAGCGCATCCAAAAACGTGGCGCAAACGGGGCAGCAGTCGACGCGGCCGCGGCCGGTTATCGCGTCCCGCGTTGATGAACCCGCTTATCAGGGGCTAAAAGGGTTTTCTGCGGCCCTCTTTCTGCGGGCGGATAACGCGCAGTGGCGTGGCATGGCGTTTACCGACGTGTCGGCGAAAATGACGAATCAGGCCGGTTTGCTGAATATCGTCGAGTTGCAGGGGAAACTCGACGGCGGTGAGATTTCTCTGCCCGGTACGCTGGACGCGAGAGCGGCAAATCCGCGCGCCGTGTTCCAGCCGCGCCTTGAGGATGTGGAAATCGGTACGATTCTGAACGCGTTTGACTATCCCATCGCGCTGACCGGCAAAATGTCGCTGGCGGGCGATTTTTCCGGCGCGGATATTGACGCTCAGGCGTTTCGTCACAGCTGGCAAGGGCAGGCGCATGTTGAAATGCGCGACACGCGTATGGAAGGGATGAACTTCCAGCAACTGGTGCAGCAGGCGGTAACGCGTAGCGGTGGCGATGTGCAGCAATCGCAGCAGAATTTTGATAACGCGACCCGTCTGGATCGCTTTGTCACCGACCTGGCGCTGGATAACGGTAAGCTCACGCTGGGCAGCATGGAAGGGCAGTCTGCAATACTGGCGGTTTCCGGTAATGGCGCGTTGAATCTTGTTGAGCAGACCTGCGACACGCAGTTTAACGTGCGCGTGCTGGGCGGCTGGACAGGTGAAAGCAAGCTGATTGATTTCCTGAAAGAGACGCCGGTTCCGCTGCGCGTATACGGTAAGTGGCAGGCGCTGAATTACAATCTCCAGGTTGACCAGATTCTGCGTAAGCATTTGCAGGATGAAGCAAAACGTCGTCTGAGCGACTGGGCGGATCGTAATAAAGAGACCCGCAACGGTAAAGACGTGAAGAAGCTGCTGGATAAGCTGTAAGCGAATCTGAATGCCGGCTGTGAAAACAGACAACATTTGTAGGCCGGGTAAGGCGTTTACGCCGCCATCCGGCAACACCCTACGCCTGATGGCGCTGCGCTTATCAGGCCTACAACGACACAACCGTAGGCCGGGTAAGGCGTCAGCCGCCACCCGGCATGCCGTTCTGCCTTACACCTCGTAATCTAACTCGTCATCGCTACGTAACGGAATAATCTGCACTTTCTGTACGCGGTGACTCTCAACCTGCAAGGTTTTCAACAGGTAATCTCCCACCTGAACCTCTTCTCCGGTTTTCGGCACGCGTTGCAGGTATTCCATCAACAACCCCGCGATGGTGTGGTACTCGCGTTTCTCATCCAGCGGCAGCGGAACGTACTGCACCAGATCTTCCAGCGGCATATGGCCGTTGGCGGTCCAGGAGCCGTCCGGGTTTTTCTGAATATCGTGACGGGCGTCGATCTCTTCCACTTCGTTCGGCAGATTACCGGCGATGGTTTCCATGACGTCGCTCAGGGTTACGAGCCCTTCAACGGAACCAAACTCATCCACGACAAAAGCAAAATGCGTGCGGGCGTTACGGAACTGCTCCAGCGCCGGAAGTAGCGGCAGCGTTTCAGGAAACACCAGCGGTTGACGGATCAACGCCCGCAGATCGAGCGGATCGCCGCGCAGCGATTGCTGTAGCAGGTCGATGACATGCACCACGCCAAGCAACTCTTCCTGTTCGTCCTCTCCGGTCACTACCAGACGCGTATGCTGGTTTTTTTCCAGCAGGGCGCGAATTTCCTCTTCAGGCGCGTCGAGATCGATGTGCTCAATATCATGGCGCGAGGTCATGATACTGCTGACGGTGCGCTGGTTGAGGTTCAGCACCCGCTCAATCATCTGCCGCTCTTGCGGGTTGAAAATCTGGCTGTCGTCATGATCCGCCAGCATAGCGGAGGTGTCAGCATCCAGCTCGGCATCCTCCTTTTTCCCGCTGAGCAAACGCATCACCGCTTCGGTGGTGCGCTGGCGCAACGTATGGTTGGCGGATAAGAAGCGACGACGGTTGAAGATCGCCAGTTGGTTCAGCGCTTCAATCATCACCGAGAAGCCGATCGCGGCATACAGATAACCTTTCGGAATATGGAAGCCAAACCCTTCCGCCACCAGGCTGAAGCCGATCATCAGCAGGAAGCTGAGGCAGAGGATCACGATGGTTGGGTGGCTGTTCACAAACCGGGTCAGGGATTTACTGGCCAGCAGCATCAGGCTGATGGCGATAATCACCGCCGCCATCATCACCGCAAGGTGTTCGACCATCCCCACGGCGGTAATGACCGAGTCGAGGGAGAAGATGGCGTCCAGCACCACAATTTGCGCCACCACGCCCCAGAATTTCGCCCCTTTGCGTTGGGTGGGGTTATCGCTGTCTTTCCCCTCCAGCCGCTCGTTGAGCTCCATCGTGGCTTTAAAGAGCAGGAAGAAACCGCCAAACAGCATAATCAGATCCCGGGCGCTGAAGCTCAGGTCGCGTATGCTGAAGAGAGGCTTCGTCAGCGTGACCAGCCACGAGATAGACGCCAGCAATAGCAGGCGCATGATCATCGCTAACAGCAGCCCGGTAATGCGCGCACGATCGCGCTGCGCAGGCGGCAGTTTTTCAGCGAGGATGGCAATAAAGACCAGGTTATCAATGCCGAGGACTAACTCGATGACGATAAGCGTGACGAGTCCGGCCCAGATTGATGGATCGGCAATCCATTCCATAGTGAGAATAATACCTTTCGTTATATGACAGTTGTCACAATTCGATCATGGATAAAGCTGGCGCAAAATGCAATGACATAACGTCATTTCTCTTTCTTTTATATCAGGCTTTTATGCTGAAAACGTGGCGGAAAAATAACCATAAAGTTTCCATATGGTACGGTTTTTTTAATGTGGACATATTTCGGAAATATCGCAGGTTGGGCGTTAAATATAGAATTTGTCAACATCAATAAAATCCTAAAATTATAATTTCGCCACGCTTAATATTAATCTTAAAAAGGGTGAAGTACAGGCTTGTTACCTTGCCTGCTATTACGTTAACTGCAACAATTCTTGCAGCATTAATGGTGGGCAACAAAAATATCCTGTCGCCGTCAAGCAGGCCATTACTGAGTAACTTTCTTATTTCCTGTGATGTTTCTCTGTCGCGAAGAAGAGGAAATAAAGAGGATTATAAAAACCTAAATTAATCAGTGTATTGGTAGCTAAAAAGCCAAGGGCGGTAGCGTGTCTGATAACCTGGTGACAAGTCTGAATTATTCTGTCAATAGCCTACGGATGAATCCAAATTTTTTAGGACTGATGCCAGTTAAATTTCTTTTCAATTAACTGCAATGTAAATGTGTACAGGCGAAGTCGCTATTTAAATTGCACGGGATAATTACTCTGCCAAAGTGATAAATAATCAATGATGAAATCCAAAATGAAATTGATGCCATTATTGGTGTCGGTAACCTTGATAAGTGGTTGCACAGTACTTCCGGGCAGCAATATGTCTACGATGGGTAAAGACGTGATCAAACAGCAAGACGCTGATTTTGATCTCGACCGTATGGTGAATGTCTATCCGTTGACGCCGCGCCTGGTGGAGCAATTACGACCACGTCCAAATGTGGCGCAGCCCAATATGTCACTGGACCAGGAGATCTCAAGCTACCAGTACCGCGTCGGCCCAGGCGATGTTTTGAATGTGACGGTCTGGGATCACCCGGAACTGACCACGCCCGCCGGGCAGTACCGCAGCTCCAGTGATACCGGCAACTGGGTTCAACCCGATGGCACCATGTTTTATCCCTACATCGGCAAAGTGACTGTGGTGGGCAAAACGCTGGGTGAAATTCGCAGTGATATTACCGGGCGCTTAGCGAAGTACATTGCTGACCCGCAGGTGGACGTTAATATCGCCGCTTTCCGCTCGCAGAAGGCGTATGTCTCCGGGCAGGTGAATAAATCCGGCCAGCAGGCGATCACCAACGTGCCGCTCACCGTTCTTGATGCCATCAACGCCGCAGGTGGTCTGACCGAAAACGCCGACTGGCGCAACGTCGTGCTGACGCACAATGGCCAGGAGCAGCGAATTTCTTTGCAGGCGCTGATGCAAAACGGCGATCTCAGCCAGAACCGGTTGCTCTACCCTGGAGACATCCTGTTTGTACCGCGTAATGACGATCTGAAAGTCTTCGTAATGGGTGAAGTGAAGAAACAGAGCACCCTCAAAATGGACTTCAGCGGTATGACGCTCACCGAAGCATTGGGTACGGCGGAAGGTATCGACCTGACCACCTCCAATGCCAGCGGCATCTTCGTGATTCGACCGCTGAAAGGCGAGGGCGGACGCAATGGCAAGATCGCCAATATTTATCAGCTTGATATGTCTGATGCCACCTCTCTGGTGATGGCGACGGAGTTCCGACTGCAACCTTACGATGTGGTGTACGTCACGACCGCACCGGTTGCGCGCTGGAACCGTCTGATCAATCAGTTGCTGCCGACCATCAGCGGTGTCCGTTATATGACGGATACGGCCAGCGACATTCATAACTGGTAAACGTCATGTTTAACAAAATCTTAGTTGTTTGCGTGGGGAACATTTGCCGTTCCCCGACGGCAGAGCGCTTGCTGAAAAGTTATCACCCGTCGTTAACGGTGGAGTCCGCCGGGCTGGGCGCGCTGGTGGGAAGGGGCGCCGACCGGTCGGCGGTCAGCGTGGCGGCGGCGCATAACCTCTCTCTTGAAGGTCATTGCGCCCGCCAGATCTCCGGGCGTATGTGCCGGGATTATGACCTGATTCTGGCGATGGAAAAACGCCATATCGCCAGACTGTGCGAGATGGCGCCAGAGATGCGCGGGAAAGTGATGTTGTTCGGCCACTGGGACAGCGAGCGTGAAATACCCGATCCGTATCGCAAAAGTCGCGAGGCGTTTGAAGCGGTGTACACATTACTTGAAAGGTCTGCTCGCCAATGGGCGCAGGCATTGAACGCAGAGCAGGTATAACAATGACAGAAAAAGTAAAACAGCTTGCCGCTCCGGTAACGGGCAGTGATGAAATCGATATCGGTCGCCTGGTGGGAACCGTCATTGAAGCGCGCTGGTGGGTGCTTGGCATTACGGCGGTATTTGCGCTGTGCGCCGTGATTTACACGCTATTCGCCACGCCGATTTACAGCGCCGACGCGCTGGTGCAAATCGAGCAAAATACCGGTAACTCGCTGGTGCAGGATATTGGCTCTGCGCTGGCCAATAAACCGCCGGCATCAGAAGCGGAAATTCAGCTGATTCAGTCGCGTCTGGTTCTGGGGAAAACCGTTGACGATCTCGACCTGGATATCTCCGTCACCAAAAACACCTTCCCGCTGTTTGGTGAGGGCTGGGAGCGCCTGATGGGGCGGCAGAATGAGACGGTGAAAGTGACAACGTTCACCCGTCCAAAAGAGATGGGCGAGCAGGTTTTCACGCTTAACGTGCTGAGTGACAAAACCTACGAACTGACCAGCGATGGCGGCTTTAGCGCTCGCGGTCAGGCCGGGCAACTGCTGAGTAAAGATGGCGTGACGATGATGGTGAGCGCTATCCATGCCCGCCCGGACAGTGAATTTACCGTCACTAAATTCTCCACGCTTGGGATGATCAACAATCTGCAAAACAACCTGACCGTGACGGAAAACGGCAAAGATACCGGCGTATTGAGCCTGGCCTTCACCGGTGAAGACAAGGATCAGATCCGCGATATTCTCAACAGCATCACCCGCAACTATCTCGAACAGAACGTTGAGCGGAAATCTGCGGAAGCGGCGAAAAGCCTGGCGTTCCTGGCGAAACAGTTGCCGGAAGTGCGCAGTCGCCTGGACGTCGCGGAAAACAAACTCAACGCCTTCCGTCAGGATAAAGACTCCGTGGACTTACCGCTGGAGGCCAAGGCGGTGCTGGATTCGATGGTGAATATCGACGCCCAGCTTAACGAACTGACCTTCAAAGAGGCGGAAATCTCCAAGCTGTTTACTAAAGCGCATCCGGCTTACCGTACGCTGCTGGAAAAACGTAAAGCGCTGGAAGATGAAAAAGCCAAACTGAACGGGCGGGTGACGGCCATGCCGAAAACGCAGCAGGAAATTGTGCGTCTGACGCGCGACGTCGAATCCGGCCAGCAGGTTTATATGCAACTGCTGAACAAGCAGCAGGAGCTGAAGATCACCGAGGCCAGCACCGTCGGGGATGTACGTATTGTTGACCCGGCGATTGCCCAGCCGGGCGTGCTGAAGCCGAAAAAAGCGCTGATTATTCTTGGCAGCATTATTCTTGGCCTGATGCTCTCTATCGTCGGCGTGCTGCTGCGTTCGCTGTTTAACCGTGGGATTGAAAGTCCGCAGGTGCTCGAAGAACACGGCATCAGCGTCTATGCCAGCATTCCGCTGTCGGAGTGGCAGAAAGCGCGCGATAACGTCAAAACGATTAAGGGTGTTAAGCGCTACAAACAGAGCCAGTTGCTGGCGGTGGGGAATCCAACCGATCTGGCGATTGAGGCGGTGCGTAGCCTGCGTACCAGCCTGCATTTCGCCATGATGCAGGCGCAAAACAATGTGCTGATGTTGACCGGGGTCAGCCCGTCTATCGGCAAAACCTTTGTCTGCGCCAACCTGGCGGCGGTCATCAGCCAGACCAACAAACGCGTGCTGCTGATCGACTGCGATATGCGTAAAGGCTATACCCACGAGCTGCTGGGCACCAACAACGTGAATGGTTTGTCCGACATTCTGGTGGGCAAAGGGGATATCGCCTCCTGCGCCAAACCCACCTCCATCCCGCATTTCGATCTGGTGCCGCGCGGACAGGTGCCGCCTAACCCGTCGGAACTGCTGATGAGCGAGCGCTTTGGCGAACTGATTGCCTGGGCCAGCGCGCACTATGACCTGGTCTTAATCGATACGCCGCCGATTCTGGCGGTGACCGATGCGGCAATCGTCGGACGGCATGTCGGCACTACGCTGATGGTGGCGCGTTACGCCGTTAACACATTAAAAGAGGTGGAAACCAGCCTGAGCCGCTTTGAGCAGAACGGCATTCCGGTAAAAGGCGTAATCCTCAACTCCATCTTCCGACGGGCGACCGGTTATCAGGATTACGGTTACTACGAGTACGAATACAAGTCGGATTCAAAATAATAAGTCGCCTGATGACGCTGCGCTTATCAGGCCTACAGGGCCGACAAAATTGCTGGTAACTGTAGGCCGGATAAGGTGTTTACGCCGCCATCCGACACTATCCGGGGAATGAGAATGACAATAGACAACCCACTGATTTCGATCTACATGCCAACCTGGAATCGGCAGCAACTGGCGATTCGCGCGATTAAATCGGTGCTGCGCCAGGACTATACCCACTGGGAAATGATCATTGTGGATGACTGCTCCTCATCGTATGAGCAGTTGCAGCAGTTTGTTGAAGGGTTAAACGACCCGCGCGTGCGCTACACCCACAATGCGATCAATTCCGGCGCCTGCGCGGTGCGTAATCAGGCCATTATGCAGGCGAAAGGGCAGTACATCACCGGGATCGATGATGATGATGAATGGACGCCGAACCGTCTGAGCGTGTTCCTTGAACATAAGCATCAGCTGGTAACGCACGCGTTTTTATATGCCAATGACTATGTCTGTGAAGGCGAGGTTTACTCGCAGCCGGCCAGTCTGCCGCTGTACCCGAAGTCGCCGTACTCACGCCGTCTTTTTTATAAACGCAATATCATTGGCAATCAGGTCTTTACCTGGGCCTGGCGTTTTAAAGAGTGCCTGTTTGATACCGAACTGAAAGCCGCGCAGGACTACGATATTTTCCTGCGTATGGTGGTTGAGTACGGCGAACCGTGGAAAGTGGAAGAGGCGACGCAGATTCTGCACATCAATCACGGTGAAATGCAGATCACCTCCTCGCCGAAAAAATTCTCCGGCTACTTTCATTTCTACCGCAAGCATAAAGACAAATTCGACCGCGCCAGCAAAAAGTATCAGCTGTTTACGCTGTACCAGATCCGCAATAAGCGAATGACCTGGCGCACGTTGCTGACGCTGTTTTCTGTGCGTAACGGCAAACGCCTGGCTGACGGACTGCGGGGGCGTTAAGGATGCTGGAGGATCTACGCGCAAACAGCTGGAGTCTGCGCCCGTGCTGCATGGTGCTGGCCTACCGCGTCGCCCATTTTTGTTCCGTCTGGCGCAAAAAAAATGTGCTGAATAACCTGTGGGCCGCGCCGGTGCTGGTGCTGTACCGTCTGATGACCGAATGCCTGTTTGGTTACGAAATTCAGGCCGCCGCAACCATCGGCCGACGTTTCACCATCCATCACGGTTATGCTGTCGTGATCAATAAGCATGTCGTCGCGGGCGACGACTTCACCGTGCGTCATGGCGTCACCATCGGCAACCGGGGCGGCGACAGCCTGGCGTGCCCGGTCATTGGTAACGGCGTTGAGCTGGGCGCTAACGTCATTTTGCTGGGGGATATCACCATCGGCAATAACGTGACTATCGGGGCGGGCAGCGTGGTGCTCGACACGGTTCCCGATAACGCGCTGGTAGTGGGAGAGAAGGCGCGAGTGAAGGTAATTAAATGAATATTCTGCAATTTAATGTTCGACTGGCGGAAGGCGGCGCGGCGGGCGTGGCATTAGACCTGCACCTGCGCGCGCTACAAAAAGGCCTGACCTCGCACTTTGTCTATGGCTATGGCAAAGGCGGGAAGAAAAGCGTCAGCCACAGCAACTATCCGCATGTGATTAAACAGACGCCGCGTCTGACATCGGTCGCCAATATCGCGCTGTTTCGTCTGTTTAACCGCGACCTCTTTGGCAATCTCGATAACCTGTACCGCAAAGTGACCCGGACACCCGGCCCGCTGGTGCTGCATTTTCATGTGCTGCACAGCTACTGGCTGAATCTGGCGGAGGTTGTCGCTTTCTGCGAGAAGGTGAAAAACCATAAGCCGGACGTGAGGCTGGTCTGGACGCTGCACGATCACTGGAGCGTGACCGGACGCTGTGCCTTTACTGACGGCTGTGAAGGCTGGAAAAGCGGCTGTCAGAAATGCCCGACGCTGACCAATTATCCGCCGGTAAAAGTGGACAGAGCGCACCAGCTGGTGGTGGGCAAGCGGCAGCTGTTTCAGCAGATGCTCTCGCTGGGCTGTCAGTTTATCTCGCCCAGCCAGCATGTGGCGGAGGCGTTTAACAGCCTGTACGGGGCAGGGCGTTGTCGCATTATCAACAATGGCATTGATGTGGCGACCGAAGCGATTCTGTCCGAACTGTCGCCGGTGAGCGAGCGCCAGGGCAAACCGAAAATTGCCGTGGTGGCGCACGATCTGCGCTATGACGGCAAAACAAACCAGCAGCTGGTGCGCGACATGATGGCGGCAGGCAACAACATTGAGCTGCACACCTTCGGTAAGTTTTCCCCCTTCGACGGTGAGAACGTGGTGAATCACGGCTTTGAAACCGATAAACGCAAGCTGATGAGCGCCCTTAACCAGATGGATGCGCTGGTGTTCAGCTCCCGGGTCGATAATTACCCGCTGATTTTGTGTGAAGCGTTATCTATCGGCGTGCCGGTGATCGCCACGCACAGCGACGCGGCGCAGGAGGTGCTGGCAAAATCGGGCGGGCGAACGTTCAGTGAAGACGAGGTGCTGAACCTGGTGCAGATGAGCAAATCCGACATTGCCCAGGCCGTATTTGGCGCCTCGCTGGAGGCCTTTTGCGAGCGTAGCCGCACCGCATACAGCGGACAACAGATGCTGGAGGAGTATGTCTCGTTCTATCAGAATCTGTAGTTACCTGCTACTGCCGCTGATCTACCTGCTGGTCAACGTCAAAATTGCCCAACTGGGCGAAAGCTTCCCCATCACCATCGTCACCTTTCTACCCGTTTTGCTGTTGTTGTTCATTGAGCGCATCAGCATTAAAAAATTGATGATTGCGCTGGGCGTGGGGGCGGGGCTGACGGCGTTTAACTACCTGTTCGGTCAGTCGCTGGATGCCAGCAAATATGTCACCTCGACGATGCTGTTTGTTTACATCGTCATCATTATCGGCATGGTGTGGAGTATTCGCTTTAAAACCGTTTCCCCGCATAACTACCGCAAGATATTACGTTTTTTCTATATGGTGGTGGCGTTTGTGGTGGCGCTGGCGGCAGTTGAGATGGCGCAGATCATTCTCACCGGCGGCAGCAGCTTAATGGAAGGAATTTCGAAATATCTTATTTACAGTAATAGCTATGTGCTGAATTTTATTAAATTTGGCGGTAAGCGAACCACTGCGCTCTATTTTGAACCGGCGTTTTTTGCTCTGGCGTTAATCTCAATTTGGCTCAGCATCAAACAGTTTGGTATCAAAACCCCTAAGACCGATGCTATGATTCTGGCAGGGATAATATTATCAGGATCATTTTCAGGGGTAATGACCTTTATCCTGTTTTACTTACTGGAGTGGGCATTTCAGTATCTGAATAAGGATGCGATAAGGAAAAAATTGCCACTGGCGATTATTTCGTTGGGCGTGTTTTTAGTCGGTGTGGTTTTTGCGTTTCCTTATATCGCTGAACGTCTTGGAGATTTAGGAACGGAAGGCTCATCATCGTATTATCGTATCGTTGGGCCATTAGTGATGGTCGGTTATTCGTTGACCCATATTGATGGCGTAGTCAGATTTGGCTCACTTTATGAATATGTCGCATCATTCGGAATTTTTAACGGTGCGGATGTCGGGAAAACAATAGACAATGGCCTGTATCTGCTGATTATTTATTTCTCATGGTTCGCGGTGTTATTGACCGCATGGTACATGTGGAAAATCTTAAAAATGACGCTGAATGCGTTTGGCGATAATCAGAATTTTCGGGTGCAGCTTTATCTCTTTACGCCGGTATCGTTGTTTTTTACCGGTTCGATATTTAGCCCGGAATATGCATTTTTAATCGTTTGTCCTTTTATTTTGCGCAAAGCGCTAAATATTACGAATTCATGACGAGGTGGTTTTATGTTACTTAGCGTCGTTACTGTCGCCTTTCGTAATTACGACGGCGTGGTAAACACCTGGCGCTCGCTGCGCAACCTGGCGCGCGATCCCAGCCTGACCTTTGAATGGATTGTCGTGGACGGCGGTTCGGATGACGGCACCGCCCAGTTTCTGGAAAAACTCAACGGTGAGTTTAACTTACGCTTCGTAAGTGAAAAAGATCGCGGTATTTACGACGCGATGAACAAAGGCATTGCGATGGCGCAAGGGCGCTATACTCTTTTCCTCAATTCCGGCGATGTGTTTCATGAAGATGTCACCGATTTTGTCCGTCAACTGGGGCGAAAAAATGATGACGCGATGTACATTGGCGACGCGTTACTGGATTTTGGTGAAGGAAATAAAACCCGACGAAGCGCCAAACATGGCTGGTATATCTACCACAGCTTACCCGCCAGCCATCAGGCTATTTTCTTCCCGACCGCAGGGCTGAAAAAACATCCATACGATCTGCAATATAAGGTGTCATCTGATTACGCGCTGGCGGCCAGTCTTTATAAATCAGGCTATCCTTTCCGTCGAATCAAAGGGTTGGTGTCTGAATTTTCTATGGGCGGCGTGTCAACCTCAAATAATCTGGAATTATGCCGGGATGCAAAAAATGTGCAGCGTAAAATATTACGCGTCCCCGGATTCTGGGCGGAATTATCTTATTTACTACGTCTGAAAACGACAGGCAAAGCAAAAGCCTTATATAACAAAGCCTGAATATAAGGAAAAATGATGCAGGATTTAAGCGGCTTCTCGGTGCCGAAAGGGTTCCGGGGCGGCAATGCAATAAAAGTGCAATTATGGTGGGCGGTGCAGGCGACGTTATTTAGCTGGTCGCCGCAGGTGATGTATCGCTGGCGCGCATTTTTATTACGGATGTTTGGCGCAAAAATAGGAAAAAACGCAGTCATCCGACCTTCTGTAAAAATTACGTATCCGTGGAAATTGACGTTAGGTGATTACGCCTGGGTCGGCGATGACGCCGTTTTATATACGCTGGGTGACATTACGATTGGCGCACACTCTGTTATTTCGCAGAAAAGCTATTTATGTACCGGCAGCCATGATTATGCCAGCGCCCATTTTGATATTAACGCCACGCCAATTGTGATTGGCGAGAAATGCTGGCTGGCGACGGATGTCTTTGTCGCTCCCGGCGTAACGATAGGCGACGGCACCGTCGTTGGTGCGCGAAGCAGTGTTTTTAAATCGCTACCGGCAAACACAATCTGCCGTGGCAATCCCGCAGTGGTAACGCGCGAGCGCGTTGAGAAAGTTACTCCCTAACGGGACTATTTGAGGAAAATAAAATGTCAAAAGTCGCTCTCATTACTGGCGTAACCGGGCAGGATGGTTCTTACCTGGCGGAACTTCTGCTGGAGAAAGGTTACGAGGTTCATGGTATCAAGCGTCGCGCGTCTTCGTTCAATACCGAACGCGTGGATCATATCTATCAGGACCCGCATGCCAGCAACCCGAAATTCCACCTGCACTACGGTGATCTGACCGACTCATCCAACCTGACCCGCATTTTGCAGGAAGTGCAGCCGGATGAAGTCTACAACCTGGGGGCAATGAGCCACGTTGCGGTTTCGTTTGAGTCCCCGGAATACACCGCCGACGTAGATGCGCTGGGTACGCTGCGTCTGCTGGAGGCAATCCGCTTCCTGGGCCTGGAAAAGAAAACCCGTTTCTATCAGGCTTCCACCTCTGAGCTGTACGGTCTGGTGCAGGAAATTCCACAAAAAGAGACCACGCCGTTCTATCCGCGCTCTCCGTATGCCGTCGCCAAACTGTACGCCTACTGGATCACCGTTAACTACCGCGAATCCTACGGCATCTACGCCTGTAACGGCATTCTGTTCAACCATGAATCTCCGCGTCGCGGCGAAACCTTCGTGACCCGCAAAATCACCCGCGCGATTGCCAATATCGCTCAGGGGCTGGAGTCCTGCCTGTTCCTCGGCAACATGGATTCCCTGCGTGACTGGGGCCATGCCAAAGACTACGTCAAGATGCAGTGGATGATGCTGCAACAAGAGACGCCGGAAGATTTCGTGATCGCGACCGGCGTACAGTACTCCGTGCGTCAGTTCGTCGAAATGGCGGCGGCACAGCTGGGAATCAAACTGCGCTTTGAAGGGGAAGGCGTGGAAGAGAAAGGGATTGTCGTTTCTGTCACCGGTCATGACGCGCCGGGCGTGAAGCCGGGTGATGTGATTATCGCCGTTGACCCGCGCTACTTCCGTCCTGCGGAAGTGGAAACCCTGCTGGGCGACCCGTCAAAAGCGCACGAGAAGCTGGGCTGGAAACCGGAGATCACACTCCAGGAGATGGTGTCTGAAATGGTTGCGAAAGACCTGGAAGCGGCGAAGAAACATTCCTTGCTGAAATCTCATGGCTACGAGGTTGCCATCGCGCTGGAGTCCTGAGGATGATGAAACAACGTATTTTTGTGGCGGGCCATCGCGGGATGGTGGGTTCCGCCATCGTAAGACAGCTGGCGCAGCGCGAGGATGTGGAGCTGGTGCTTCGCACCCGCGACGAGCTGAATTTGCTGGACAGCCGGGCAGTACAGGCATTCTTCGCTGAAGAACGCATTGACCAGGTTTATCTGGCGGCGGCGAAGGTGGGCGGTATTGTCGCCAACAATACGTACCCGGCCGATTTCATCTACGAGAACATGATGATTGAGAGCAACATCATTCACGCCGCGCATCTGCACAACGTGAACAAGCTGTTGTTCCTCGGTTCCTCCTGTATCTACCCCAAACTGGCAAAACAGCCGATGGCGGAAAGCGAACTGCTGCAAGGGTCGCTTGAACCAACCAACGAGCCGTATGCCATCGCCAAAATTGCCGGGATCAAACTGTGCGAGTCCTGGAATCGCCAGTTTGACCGCGATTACCGCTCGGTTATGCCGACCAACCTGTACGGGCCACATGACAACTTCCACCCGAGTAATTCGCACGTCATTCCCGCGCTGCTGCGCCGCTTCCATGAAGCGACCGAGCAGAACGCGCCGGATGTAGTGGTATGGGGCAGCGGGACACCGATGCGCGAGTTCCTGCATGTGGATGATATGGCTGCCGCCAGCATCCATGTGATGGAGCTGGATCGCGAAGTGTGGCAGGAGAACACGCAGCCGATGCTCTCGCACATCAACGTCGGTACTGGTGTGGATTGCACCATTCGGGAGTTGGCGCAAACGATCGCTCAGGTCGTGGGCTACAAAGGGCGGGTGGTGTTTGACGCCACGAAACCGGACGGTGCGCCGCGCAAACTGCTCGACGTAACGCGTCTGCATCAGCTTGGCTGGTATCACGAGGTGTCGCTGGAGGCCGGGCTTGCCAGCACTTACCAGTGGTTCCTTGAGAACCAGCACCGGTTCCGGGGGTAAACATGTTTTTACGTCAGGAAGATTTCGCTACCGTCGTGCGCTCTACGCCGCTGATCTCCATTGATTTGATCGTGGAGAATGAGCGCGGCGAGTTCCTGCTGGGCAAGCGCACCAATCGCCCTGCGCAGGGTTACTGGTTCGTACCGGGCGGGCGCGTGCAGAAGGATGAGACGCTGGAAAATGCGTTTGAGCGTCTCACTCAGGCGGAACTGGGGCTGCGTTTTCCGCTGTCCGCAGGCGCGTTTTATGGCGTCTGGCAGCACTTCTATGACGATAACTTCTCCGGCGAAGACTTTACCACTCATTACGTTGTGCTTGGTTTTCGCCTGAAGGTGAATCAGGCGGATTTGCATCTGCCTGATGAACAACATGAAGATTATCGCTGGCAGACGCCTGAGCGGCTTCTGGCAAGCGCCAGCGTTCACGACAACAGTCGGGCGTACTTCCTCGCGGATCGTCAGTCCGGGGCGCCTGGATGTTACACGAAATCATTCAGCCTGAATCAAGGCGGCAGGGGTGAGCAGATGCAGCCAACGCAGAGTCAGGTTGAAGGATGAAGCGTATGAGAATCCTTGTGTACGGCATCAACTACTCGCCGGAGCTAACCGGCATCGGTAAATACACCGGCGAGATGGTGGAGTGGATGGCGCGTGAAGGGCACGAAGTTCGGGTGATCACCGCGCCGCCTTATTACCCGCAGTGGAAAGTGGGCGAGCAGTATTCCTCCTGGCGTTATCGCCGGGAAGAGGGGGCGGCTACCGTCTGGCGCTGCCCGTTATATGTTCCGACGCAGCCATCGACGCTGAAACGCTTGCTGCACCTGGGCAGTTTCGCCCTGAGCAGTTTCTTCCCGCTGATGGCGCAGCGACGCTGGAAGCCGGATCGGATTATCGGCGTGGTGCCGACGCTGTTTTGCACGCCGGGTATGCGTTTGCTGGCGAAACTCTCCGGCGCGCGTACGCTGCTGCACATTCAGGACTACGAGGTGGATGCGATGCTCGGTCTGGGGCTGGCCGGGCAAGGCAAGAGCGGTAAGGTTGCCCGACTGGCCGCCGCGTTCGAGCGCAGCGGTCTGCACAACGTCGATAACGTCTCCACCATCTCCCGCTCAATGATGAATAAAGCGCAGGAGAAAGGGGTCGCGGCAGACAAAGTGATTTTCTTCCCTAACTGGTCGGAAGTGGCGCGTTTTCGCGACGTGACCGCTAGCGATGCGGCCCGCTTACGCCAGACGTTGGGGTTGCCGGATGATAAAAAAATCATTCTGTACTCCGGCAATATTGGTGAAAAACAAGGGCTTGAAAACGTGATTGACGCCGCTGAGCGTCTTACCGATCGCCCCTGGTTGTTTGTCATTGTCGGGCAGGGCGGCGGCAAAGCGCGGCTGGAAAAAATGGCCCGTGAGCGCGGCCTGGATAACGTCAAATTTTATCCGCTTCAGCCTTATGAAGCCTTACCTGCGCTGCTGAAGATGGGCGATTGCCATCTGGTGGTGCAAAAGCGCGGCGCGGCGGATGCCGTTTTGCCGTCGAAACTGACCAATATTCTGGCGGTGGGCGGCAACGCGGTGATTACCGCTGAACCGGAAACCGAACTCGGCCAGCTTTGTCGCGACTATCCCGGCATTGCCGTTTGCGTGGAACCGGAGTCGGTCGACGCGCTGGTGACGGGGATTACCCAGGCGCTTGCCATGCCTGAGAACAACACGGTGGCATGCGAATATGCCGAACGCACGCTCGATAAAGAGAACGTGTTACGTCAATTTATTACAGATATTCGGGGATAAATCATGGGTCAACGTAAACTTTATCCGGTCGTGATGGCGGGTGGCTCGGGTAGCCGTTTATGGCCGCTTTCTCGTGTACTTTATCCAAAACAGTTTCTCTGCCTGAAGGGTGATCTCACCATGCTGCAAACGACCATTTGTCGTCTGAACGGCGTGGAGTGCGAAAGCCCGGTGGTGATTTGCAATGAGCAGCACCGCTTTATTGTCGCCGAACAGTTGCGCCAGCTAAACAAACTGACGGAGAACATTATTCTCGAACCTGCCGGACGCAATACCGCGCCAGCGATTGCGCTGGCGGCGTTGGCGGCGAAACGCCACAGCCCGGAAGGCGATCCGCTGATGCTGGTACTGGCGGCCGATCACGTCATCGCTGATGAAGGGGCGTTTCGCGACGCGGTGCGTAACGCCATTCCGTATGCCGAAGCGGGTAAGCTGGTCACGTTCGGCATCGTGCCGGATCTGCCGGAAACCGGCTATGGCTACATTCGTCGCGGCGATGTCTCTCCCGGCGAGCAAGACGCGGTTGCTTTTGACGTCGCGCAGTTTGTCGAAAAACCCAATCTTGAAACCGCGCAGGCCTACGTGGCGAGCGGCGACTACTACTGGAACAGCGGGATGTTCCTGTTCCGCGCCGGGCGTTATCTGGAAGAACTGAAAAAATACCGTCCCGATATTCTGGACGCCTGCGAAAACGCGATGAGCATCGTTGACCCCGACCTCGACTTTATCCGCGTGGATGAAGAGGCGTTCCTCGCCTGCCCGGAAGAGTCGGTGGACTACGCGGTGATGGAGCGCACGGCGGATGCGGTGGTTATGCCGATGGATGCCGGCTGGAGCGACGTGGGTTCCTGGTCTTCACTGTGGGAAATCAGCGCGCACACCGCCGAGGGAAACGTGCATCACGGCGACGTCATTAGCCATAAAACGGAAAACAGCTACGTTTATGCGGAGTCGGGCCTGGTGACGACCGTCGGGGTGAAAGACCTGGTGGTTGTACAGACCAAAGATGCGGTGCTGATTGCCGATCGCAATGCGGTGCAGGATGTGAAAAAAGTGGTGGAGCAGATTAAAGCTGATGGTCGCCATGAGCACCATATCCACCGTGAAGTCTACCGGCCGTGGGGCAAATACGACTCCATCGACGCTGGCGACCGTTATCAGGTGAAACGTATTACCGTTAAACCCGGCGAGGGGCTCTCCGTGCAGATGCATCACCATCGGGCGGAGCACTGGGTGGTGGTCGCAGGGACGGCAAAAGTCACCATCAACGGCGAAATCAAACTGCTCGGTGAAAACGAGTCTGTCTACATACCTCTGGGGGCGACCCACTGCCTGGAGAATCCGGGAAAAATTCCGCTCGACCTGATTGAAGTCCGCTCCGGTTCGTACCTTGAAGAGGACGACGTGGTGCGCTTCGCCGATCGCTACGGGCGGGTGTAAGCCTGGTAAGTTGCCGGATGGCGCGTTGCTTATCCGGCCTACAGGTCCGTAGTCCCGGTAAGCGCAGCGCCACCGGGCAATAAAACAAAAATTGAAAAAGGCTCTTACGAGAGTCAGGGCCAACTGTTGCCTGAAGAAGGGTAAAAAACATGACGAAATTAACCTGTTTTAAAGCCTACGATATTCGCGGCAGGCTGGGCGAAGAGTTGAATGAGGATATCGCGTGGCGTATTGGCCGCGCTTACGGCGAGTTCCTGCAACCGAAAACCATTGTGCTGGGCGGCGATGTGCGCCTGACAAGCGAGTCGCTGAAACTGGCGCTGGCGAAAGGGTTGCAGGATGCGGGCGTTGACGTACTGGATATTGGCCTTTCCGGCACGGAAGAGATCTATTTTGCGACCTTCCATCTGGGCGTCGATGGCGGTATTGAAGTGACCGCCAGCCATAACCCGATGGACTACAACGGTATGAAACTGGTGCGCGAGGGCGCGCGCCCCATCAGCGGCGACACCGGCCTGCGCGACGTGCAGCGTCTGGCGGAAGCCAATGATTTTCCACCGGTCAACGAAGCCAGACGCGGCAGCTATAAGCAGATCAATCTGCGTGACGCCTACATCGACCACCTGTTCGGCTACATCAACGTCAACAATCTCACGCCATTGAAGCTGGTCATCAACTCCGGCAACGGCGCGGCAGGCCCGGTGGTGGATGCCATTGAAGCCCGCTTTAAGGCGCAGGGTGTGCCGGTTGACTTCATCAAAATCCACAACACGCCGGACGGCAACTTCCCGAACGGCATCCCTAATCCGCTGCTGCCGGAGTGTCGCGATGACACCCGCAACGCCGTTATTGAACACGGCGCAGATATGGGCATTGCCTTCGACGGGGATTTCGACCGCTGCTTCCTGTTTGATGAGAAAGGGCAGTTCATTGAGGGCTACTACATTGTCGGCCTGCTGGCGGAGGCATTTCTGGAGAAACACCCGGGGGCGAAGATCATCCACGACCCGCGTCTGTCCTGGAACACCGTTGATGTGGTGACGGCGGCGGGCGGCACGCCGGTGATGTCGAAAACCGGTCATGCCTTCATTAAAGAACGTATGCGCCATGAAGATGCTATCTACGGCGGCGAAATGAGCGCCCATCACTACTTCCGTGATTTTGCGTACTGCGACAGCGGGATGATCCCGTGGCTGCTGGTGGCGGAGCTGGTATGTCTGAAAGGGCAGTCGCTGGGGGAACTGGTGCGTGACCGGATGGCGGCGTTCCCGGCCAGCGGTGAAATCAACAGCAAACTGGCAGAGCCTGCGGCCGCCATCAGCCGGGTGGAAGCACACTTTGCGCGTGAAGCGCTGACGGTGGACAGAACTGACGGCATCAGCATGTCGTTTGCCGACTGGCGCTTCAACCTGCGTTCTTCCAATACCGAACCGGTGGTGCGGTTGAACGTGGAATCACGCGGCGACATTCCGCTGATGGAAGCGCGAACGCGAACCCTGCTGACGTTGCTGAATCAGTAATGTCGGTTCTTCCCTTACCCGGCGACGGGTAAGGGGCTAATAACAGGAACAACGATGACAAATCTAAAAAAGCGCGAGCGAGCCAAAACCAATGCATCGTTAATCTCTATGGTGCAACGCTTTTCGGATATCACCATCATGTTTGGCGGGTTATGGGTTGTCTGCAAGCTGAGCGGATTGCCTTTCCTGTATATGCATCTGTTGGTGGCGCTGATCACGCTGGTGGTTTTTCAGATGCTGGGCGGCATAACTGATTTTTACCGTTCCTGGCGCGGCGTGAAGATTTCGACGGAACTGGCGCTGCTGCTGCAAAACTGGACGCTGAGTCTGGTCTTCAGCGCGGGCCTGATTGCCTTCAATAGCGACTTCGATAACCGTCTTACCGTCTGGCTGGCGTGGTATGCGCTCTCCAGCGTGGGTCTGGTGGTCTGCCGCTCGTTCATTCGCTACGGAGCCGGATGGCTGCGTAACCGTGGGTACAACACGCGCCGGGTGGCGGTGGCGGGGGATCTTCCTGCCGGTCAGTCGCTGCTGGACAGCTTCCGCAAGGAGCCGTGGTTGGGTTTTGAAGTGGTCGGCGTTTACTACGATCCGAAACCGGGCGGCGTCTCTTCTGACTGGGCCGGAAATCTGCAACAGCTGGTTGAGGATGCTAAAGCCTCACGCATTCATAACGTCTATATCGCCATGTCGATGAGTGACGGGGCGCAGGTAAAAAAACTGGTGCGCGCTCTGGCGGACACTACCTGCTCGGTCATCCTCATCCCGGATGTTTTTACCTTCAATATTCTGCACTCGCGTATTGAAGAGGTAAGCGGCGTGCCGGTCGTGCCGCTGTATGACACGCCGCTGTCAGGGATCAATCGTCTGCTGAAACGCGCGGAAGATATCGTGCTGGCGTCGCTGATTCTGCTGCTGATCTCTCCGGTGCTGTGCTGTATTGCGCTGGCGGTCAAATTCAGTTCGCCAGGGCCGATCATTTTCCGCCAGACCCGTTATGGCATGGACGGTAAGCCGATCAAAGTGTGGAAATTCCGCTCCATGAAGGTGATGGAAAACGACAAAGTGGTGACGCAGGCGACGCAAAACGACCCGCGTGTAACCCGCGTGGGGAATTTTCTGCGCCGTACCTCGCTTGATGAACTGCCGCAGTTTATCAACGTTCTGACCGGCGGCATGTCTATCGTCGGGCCGCGCCCGCACGCGGTGGCGCATAACGAGCAGTATCGCCAGCTTATCGAAGGCTACATGCTGCGCCATAAAGTCAAACCCGGCATTACGGGATGGGCGCAGATCAACGGCTGGCGCGGCGAGACCGACACGCTGGAGAAAATGGAAAAGCGCGTGGAGTTTGATCTGGAGTACATCCGTGAGTGGAGCGTGTGGTTTGACATCAAGATTGTTTTTCTGACGGTGTTCAAAGGCTTTGTGAATAAAGCGGCGTACTGAGGAACGATCATGAGCTTACGAGAAAAAACCATCAGTGGGGCGAAGTGGTCGGCGATCGCTACGGTTATCATCATCGGGCTGGGACTGATTCAGATGACCGTGCTGGCGCGGATTATTGATAATCACCAGTTTGGTCTGCTGACCGTGTCGCTGGTGATTATCGCCCTCGCCGATACGCTGTCGGACTTCGGTATTGCCAACTCGATTATCCAGCGTAAAACGATAAGCCACCTCGAACTCACCACCCTGTACTGGCTGAACGTTGGCTTAGGGCTGGCGGTGTGCGTCGTGGTGTTTTTGCTTAGCGACGTGATCGGCAACGTGCTGCATAACCCCGATCTGGCGCCGCTGATTAAAACCCTGTCGCTGGCGTTTGTGGTGATCCCTCACGGGCAGCAGTTTCGCGCGTTGATGCAAAAGGAGCTGGAATTTAACAAAATAGGCATGATCGAGACCAGCTCGGTGCTGGCGGGGTTCACCTTTACCGTGGTCAGCGCCCATTTCTGGCCGCTGGCAATGACGGCGATCCTCGGCTATCTGGTCAACAGCGCCGTCCGTACGCTGCTGTTCGGCTATTTTGGCCGGAAGATCTACCGCCCCGGCCTGCATTTTTCGCTGGCGTCTGTTTCGTCGAACCTGCGCTTTGGCGCATGGCTGACGGCGGACAGCATCATCAATTACGTCAATACTAACCTGTCGACGCTGGTGCTGGCGCGTATTCTCGGCGCGAGCGTCGCCGGGGGATACAACCTTGCTTATAACGTGGCGGTGGTTCCGCCAATGAAGCTTAACCCGATCATTACCCGCGTATTGTTCCCGGCGTTCGCCAAAATTCAGGATGATACGGAGAAGCTGCGCGTCAATTTCTACAAGCTGCTGTCGGTCGTGGGGATTATTAATTTTCCCGCGTTGCTCGGTCTGATGGTGGTATCGAATAATTTTGTACCGCTGGTTTTTGGCGAGAAGTGGAACAGCATCATTCCGGTGCTGCAACTGCTGTGCGTGGTGGGGCTGTTGCGCTCTGTCGGCAACCCGATTGGTTCGTTGCTGATGGCGAAAGCGCGCGTTGATATCAGCTTCAAATTCAATGTGTTCAAAACCTTTCTGTTCATTCCGGCAATTATCGTTGGCGGCCATCTGGCGGGGGCGACAGGCGTGACGCTGGGCTTCCTGCTGGTGCAGATCATCAATACCGTTCTGAGCTATTTCGTCATGATTAAACCGGTGCTGGGGTCGAGCTACCGCCAGTACATCCTTAGCCTGTGGCTACCGTTTTATCTCTCTTTACCTACCCTGGCGGTGAGCTATGGGTTGGGGATTGCGCTGAATGGACATCTGCCGCTGAGCGTACTGCTGGCAACGCAAATCGTGGCGGGCGCGCTGGCCTTCGCCGTGATGATTGTGCTTTCGCGCCATCCGCTGGTGGTGGAGATGAAGCGCCAGTTTTGCCGTAGCGAAAAAATGAAAACACTGCTTCGCGCAGGATAACTTTTGCCGGATGGCGACGTTTACGCGTCGTATCCGGCCTACGAATTGATTTTGCGGTAGGCCGGATAAGGCAACAGCCGCCATCCGGCAACGATTTTAAGGGGCAAATATGAAATTACTGATCCTGGGCAACCACACCTGCGGCAACCGTGGCGACAGCGCAATTTTGCGCGGCCTGCTGGATGCCATTAACCGTCTTGAGCCTGACGCAGAAGTGGATGTGATGAGTCGCTATCCGGTGAGCTCATCCTGGTTATTGAATCGCCCGGTGATGGGCGATCCGCTCTATTCGCAGATGAAACAGCACAATAACGTGGCGGGCGTGATGGGGCGCGTGAAAAAAGTGCTGCGTCGCCGCTATCAGCATCAGGTACTGCTCTCCCGCGTCACAGATACCGGCAAGCTGCGCAATATTGCCATTGCGCAAGGGTTTACCGACTTCGTGCGTCTGTTATCCGGTTATGACGCCATTATCCAGGTCGGGGGCTCGTTTTTCGTCGATCTGTACGGTGTGCCGCAGTTTGAACATGCGCTGTGTACTTTTATGGCGAAGAAGCCGTTGTATATGATTGGTCACAGCGTCGGCCCCTTCCAGGACGAGCAGTTCAACACGCTGGCGAATTACGTCTTTGGCCACTGTGATACGTTGATTCTGCGTGAATCAGTCAGTCTGGAGCTGATGAAGCGTAGCGATATCACCACGACGAAAGTTGAAGCGGGGGTCGATACCGCCTGGCTGGTTGATCATCACAATGACGATTTTGAACCGGGTTATGCCGTTCAGCACTGGTTAGCCCTTGCCGGAAAGCAAAAGACGGTTGCGATTACGCTGCGTGAACTGGCGCCATTCGATAAGCGTCTGGGAACCACCCAACAGGCTTACGAGAAGGCGTTTGCTGGCGTGGTGAACCGTATCCTTGAGGAAGGCTATCAGGTGATTGCGCTGTCAACCTGTACCGGTATCGACAGCTATAACAAAGACGATCGCATGGTGGCGTTAAACCTGCGCCAGCACGTCAGCGACCCGGATCGTTACCATGTGGTAATGGACGAACTCAACGATCTTGAAATGGGGAAAATCCTCGGCGCCTGTGAGCTGACCGTGGGCACGCGCCTGCATTCCGCCATTATTTCCATGAATTTCGCGACCCCTGCGATTGCCATTAATTATGAGCACAAATCTGCCGGAATTATGCAACAGCTGGGATTGCCTGAAATGGCGATCGACATTCGTCATTTGCTGGACGGCAGCCTGGAAGCGATGGTGGCCGATACGCTGGGGCAGTTGCCCGCGCTCAACGCGCGACTGGCGGACGCCGTAAACCGCGAGCGTGAACAGGGCTTTCGCATGGTGCAGTCAGTGTTAACCCGTATCGGGGAGGGGAAATGAAGGTCAGCTTCTTTTTACTGAAGTTCCCACTGTCGTCAGAGACCTTCGTGCTGAACCAGATCACCGCGTTTATCGATATGGGGTTTGAGGTGGAAATTGTCGCGTTGCATAAAGGCGACCTTGAGAACACGCATGCGGCGTATGACACCTACCGCCTGGGTGAAAAAACGCACTGGCTGCTGGATGAGCCGGAAGGCAAGCTGGCGAAGCTGCGCTATCGCGCCATTGCGTCTTTGCGTGGCGGTACGCGCGCATCGACCTGGAAGGCGCTGAATGTTTCACGTTACGGTGATGAAGCGCGCAACCTGATTCTGTCCGCAATCTGCGGGCTGACGCCAAAAATGTTCCAGGCGGATGTTTTTATCGCACATTTCGGCCCGGCGGGTGTAACGGCGGCGAAGTTGCGGGAACTTGGCGTGATCAAAGGCAAAATTTCCACCGTTTTTCACGGTATTGATGTATCGCACCGCGATGTGCTCAATCACTACACGCCTGAATATCAGCGCCTGTTCCAGCGTGGCGATCTCATGCTGCCTATCAGTGAATTATGGGCGGGACGCCTTAAAACAATGGGGTGCCCGCCCGAGAAAATTGCGGTCTCGCGGATGGGCGTCGATATGACGCGCTTTACTCACCGTCCGGTAAAAGCGCCGGGTACGCCGCTGGAGATTATCTCCGTGGCGCGATTAACCGAGAAGAAAGGACTGCACGTAGCGATTGAGGCCTGCCGACAGCTCAAAGCGCAGGGGGTGGCGTTCCGTTATCGCATCCTGGGCATGGGGCCGTGGGAGAGACGCCTGCGCACATTGATTGAGCAGTACCAGCTTGATGATGTGATTGAAATGCCAGGCTTTAAGCCCAGCCATGAAGTGAAAAAGATGCTGGATGACGCGGATGTGTTTCTGCTGCCGTCTATCACCGGTACGGATGGCGATATGGAAGGTATTCCGGTGGCGCTGATGGAAGCGATGGCAGTCGGGCTGCCGGTGGTTTCAACCGTTCACAGCGGAATCCCCGAACTGGTGGATGCCGGTAAGTCGGGCTGGCTGGTGCCTGAAAATGATGCTGAGGCGTTGGCGGAGCAACTGGCGGCATTCAGTCGCATTGACACCGAGTCGTTGCGGCCTGTGGTACAACGCGCCCGTGAAAAAGTTGAGGCTGATTTTAATCAGCAGGTGATTAATCAACAGTTAGCCAGCCTGCTGCAAACGATGTAAACCGAGGTTGTATGCCAGAGAATAAACTCTCCCGTCGCACCTTCCTGACGGCAGGCTCTGCGCTTGCCGCACTTCCTGTCCTCCATTCCCCCTTTGCCCGCGCGCTTGAACCCCGGCAAACCGTCAATATTCAGGATTATAACCCCCGAGACTGGATAGCCTCGTTTAAACAGGCGTTTAGCGAAGCGCAGACGGTTGTTGTTCCTGCGGGGCTGGTCTGCGAGAACGTCAATACCGGCATCTTTATCCCGGCAGGAAAAACGCTGCATGTGCGCGGGCGCTTAAGCGGCAATGGTCGCGGTCGGTTCGTGTTGCAGGATGGCTGCCAGGTAACAGGGGAGCAGGGCGGTAGCCTGCACAACATCACCCTGGATGTGCGCGGTTCAGATTGCACCATCAGGGGGATTGCCATGAGCGGGTTCGGCCCCGTTACCCAGATCTACATTGGCGGCAAAAAGCCGCGAGTGATGCGTAATCTCACCATTGATGATATTTCGGTCAGCCATGCAAATTACGCCATTCTGCGCCAGGGATTCCACAACCAGGTGGATGGCGCACGCATCACCAATAGCCGATTCAGCGATCTGCAAGGGGATGCCATCGAATGGAACGTGGCGATTAACGATCGTAACATTCTGATCTCTGACCATGTTATAGAACGCATCGACTGCACCAACGGGAAAATCAATTGGGGGATTGGCATCGGGCTGGCGGGCAGCACCTACGATAATGCCTACCCTGAAGAGCAAACCGTAAAGAACTTTGTCGTGGCCAATATTACCGGATCGGATTGCCGACAACTGGTTCATGTGGAGAACGGAAAACACTTTATCATTCGTAATGTAAAAGCGCGGAATATCACGCCTGATTTCAGTAAGAAAGCGGGCATTGATAATGCGACGGTAGCAATTTATGGGTGTGATAATTTCGTGATTGATAATATCGATATGGTGAATTGTGCGGGGATGCTTATTGGTTATGGCGTCGTCAAAGGCAAATATTTATCCATTCCGCAAAACTTCAAATTAAATGATATTCATCTTGATAACACTCGCCTGGACTATAAACTGCGCGGCATTCAGATCTCTTCAGGGAATGCGACCTCCTTTGTGGCGATCACCAATCTGGAGATGAAGCGCGCTACGCTTGAACTACACAACCAGCCGCAGCATCTTTTCCTGCGTAATATCAAGGTAATGCAGGAGTCTGCGACAGGGCCCGCGCTGAAGATGCACTTTGATCTGCGTAAAGATATACGCGGCAAGTTTATGGCGAAACAGGACACTTTGCTGTCGCTGGCGAACGTTCATGCAGTCAATGAGAAGGGGCAGAGCTCGGTTGATATCGACAGGATTAACCACAAGGTGGTGAATGTGGAAGCGGTCAATTTCAGGTTGCCGGAGCGGGGGCGGTAGTTTTGCGACCATTCCTGGCGAAAGTTACTCATACTTAAGATTATGGCTACTGCAATCTGCGGATAAGCGGCGTACCATCACATCCAACGCCATAATGTAATTCATGCTGGCTAAAACATGCTAAAGAGCTATAATTCAGCAACCATTTTATAGGTGGATGAAATAATGATTAATTTGAAAGCAGTTATTCCGGTAGCTGGTCTGGGTATGCACATGTTGCCTGCCACCAAGGCAATCCCCAAAGAGATGCTGCCGATTGTTGACAAACCGATGGTACAGTACATTGTTGACGAAATTGTTGCTGCTGGGATCAAAGAAATCGTTCTGGTTACTCACGCTTCCAAAAATGCGGTAGAGAACCACTTCGACACCTCCTACGAATTAGAGTCACTTCTGGAGCAACGCGTGAAACGTCAGTTGCTGGCGGAAGTGCAGTCCATTTGCCCACCAGGCGTGACGATTATGAACGTTCGCCAGGCTCAACCGCTGGGTCTGGGGCATTCCATTTTATGCGCACGTCCTGTGATTGGTGACAACCCGTTTGTGGTGGTGCTGCCTGATATCATCATTGATGACGCGACGGCCGATCCGCTTCGCTATAATCTTGCGGCAATGGTAGCGCGTTTCAACGAAACGGGACGCAGCCAGGTGCTGGCAAAACGCATGAAAGGCGACCTTTCAGAGTATTCCGTTATCCAGACCAAAGAACCTCTGGATAATGAGGGGAAAGTCAGCCGTATTGTTGAGTTTATTGAAAAGCCGGATCAACCGCAGACGCTGGACTCAGATCTGATGGCGGTAGGTCGCTATGTGTTATCGGCAGATATCTGGGCAGAACTGGAAAGAACAGAACCCGGCGCCTGGGGCCGCATCCAGTTGACGGATGCAATTGCAGAACTGGCGAAAAAACAGTCTGTTGACGCCATGCTGATGACAGGCGATAGCTACGACTGCGGTAAGAAAATGGGCTATATGCAAGCGTTCGTTAAGTACGGGCTGCGCAACCTGAAGGAAGGGGCGAAGTTTCGGAAGGGGATTGAGGCGTTGCTTAACGAGTAAGCTAAGCCAGGATACTGTCATTAGAACCATAGACAGTTATCACTCGACAATAAGCTCGACTGTGGAAAGTTGATGCTTATTGCCGTTTTGTTTTGCACTTTAGTGTAAAATGATCAACAAACAACCCCTGCCAAACTCTTTCTTAGGGCAATCACAAACAACTGTCGTGAGGTTGTGTCTCACACGGAAACGGAAGTTGAGATTGATTTCAGAAGAGGTTGACTGGGGTATTAATTACATGGATTTTTGAATCCTTGTTTCTCAGTGTATTGGTAGCTGTAGAGCCAAGGGCGGTAGCGTGGACAGCATATCAAAAATTCGACGCGATTTTTAATTTTGTCATCAAAAAAGATTTTTGTAGAAATGAAAAAAATAGCAATAATGTCCTTTTATGAGAGTAATTCAAGATATATACATCAACTATCAAAACAGATAAAAGAGGTGACTGGTAGAGATACTGTCCAGTTGTGTATGTATGCTTCTTCGACTAACTATTGCATCAAAAACTCATTAGAATATATTGATTTACCTGGAAATGTTCGTAAATATAAGTCAGAAAAAAATATTACAATACCTCGTCATTTTTATGAGTTTCATGTCTCTCTTTTCCCTGAATTAGAAAAATATTTTTTAGATATCTCTAGGAAATATTGGGATTTTTATGAGAATTATTTCCCATGGGAAGATTTCCACAGTGTGGTATTTATTGGAGATAAACGTTTATATTCTTCTATTGGTGGCTATTTTGCAAAATTAAAAGAGGTTCAAGTATTCTATTTTGAACCTGGCCCATATGGGACGATGATTTTTGATCCGAAAGGCGTCAATTGTAATATGAGCATCACTACTGCTAGTCTCGATATGATGCGGAATAATGTAAATGAAGATGAAATAGAATATTTATATAATAAATGCATTACATCTGTCAGTGAAAAGAAATTTTATGAAAAGAATATTGGTTCTTATTTCAGGAAGATAAAAGATGTCCTTCAAAGTGTCCCTCCATCTATTTTTAGGAAAGTATGTGCTGTCGAGCTATATACAGGGGAGGGTTTTTGGGAGTCTATTCCTTATTTATTAGGACGTCTGCCATTTAAAAAGAATAGTAAAGCAAATAATATTGATATAGAAAAACAAGGGAAATATATTTTTGTTGCGTTACAAGTGCCAAATGATGTCCAGATTATCTCAAACTGTAAATTATTTTCATCAATTGATGATATGTTAACTTCAGTTATTAAATCATTACCTGAGGGATATGATCTTATTGTTCGTGAACATCCAATGAATAAAGGGAGATATAATAAATCACTGTATAAGTTAATTAATGAAAATGTGAATGTACATATTGATAATAATACTCCAATTGATCATTTAATCGATAAATCTTCGTTAGTAATTGTAATAAACTCAACTGTAGGACTTGAGGCTGCTGTAAGAGGTGCTGCTGTATTAACACTTGGTGATATATATTATCCTCAAATAGTAAATAATCTAACATCTCGAGAATCGTTAAAAACTGAAATAGTTAAAGCCATCGATAATAAAGCTACCCAGGAAGAAGTGAAACTTTATATAGCTTATTTATTTAAAAACTATATGGTTAAAGATAATTATAAAAATAGCAATTATTATGATCTCAACAATGCGGTAGAAAAAATATGCTGCAGGTAATATTTTCACCAATTGGTTTTGCAGCATTCTCTGTTTTACAGATTTTTTTTGTTTCTATAATATCTTTCTTAAAAAGAAGCAAGTTTTCCTTTTTTTTATTGGCTATTAACATAACACTTATTGGATTATATCTTGGTATAGCTAATCGTTGGGGATATGATTCTATTCACTATTATATACCTTTTTATGAGGGTGATACCTCCAGAAAGTTTGAGCCAGGATTTACTTTATTAGTCTATATATTACGAACAATAGGTATACCATCTGAGTTATTTCCTGTAATAACAATATTAATTACAACATGGTTATCTTTTATAGCAATACTGAAGCTAACAAATGAATATGTACAGACAACTATAATTGCTTTTTGTCTGACAAGTATGATAAGTTTCATGTATCTCTATATGGGAGGAATGCGACAAGCTATCAGTTTTAGTTTTATTCTTTTATCAATAGCATACCAATCAAGAAATGCATCGATTAAATCTTTTATCACTATTATTATAGCTATCAGTCTACATTTCTCTGCTTTAATATTTTTGGTTATGCCTATATGGAGACGACTTGATTTTCATAAAAAATATATAATTATTTTGCTATCACTTATTTTTGCTTTGGCATCAGAATATATTGTTGGTTTTGTGCTCAAAGCATTACCCCCGGGAAGTGTGTTTGCTAATAAAATAATTCGAGCATTTGAGTATTCAGATCGAAATAATGAACACGCCATATATATATATAAGTTTCTATATTCTTCAATATTTGTATTTATTCCTTTATTCTTATTGGATAAAATAATAAAAAATAAAAGCGCGTCTCTTATTTTAGAATATGCTCTGTTAGCATATGTTTTCTCTGCCATCTTATTTTTCACCAAAGAATCATCGATCAGATATTTGTTTGTAGTAAATGTTTTTTTAATCCCTTTTTATATTATGAGTATAGAACACGTTTTTGTTAAAACTCAACGAAGGGTAATATTATTACTAATAGTTATTATTTTTATGCTTTATGGGGTTATATCACATAACTGGTTATCTGAATTAGTGACTCGATTTATCTAATGACTAGAAAAAAAACTAAGGCATTGTTTGCTGTTATCGCAGCGAGAGTAATTGGTGTATCCATTAGTTTTTTGATGAATATACTTGTTACTCGCTGGGTCAATGTAAATGAAGCCGGAATATTCTTCACCTCCTTCTCTATTATTATGTTGTGGGGACTTATCGGTACATCAGGGTTTTGTGATGCCATTCTTAGAATGCGACCGCAACTTATAGCCACAAGAAATTATATCCAGGCAAGTTCATTGGCATTGTTTGGAGCATTAATAATTATAGTTATATCATGTCTGTTATCAGGCGCTATATATCTTTTTCTGACTTACGGAGAGTCATTAAAGGTCTATGGTGCTTTATATATTTGTGCGAGCATCCCTCTTCTTTCCATGATCCAATATACGGGATATATATTTCAGACTAATGGGAGATCATTATTATCTGTTATTATAATTAATATATCCTATCCGCTGATATTTTCGTTTATTGTTTTAGTATGTGCCGTTCTGCATATGGAAGCTAATGCATTAAATTTAGTAAGGTTTTTATTTTTATCAATTATACTTAGTTTTATCTTTTGTGCTGTTTTGTGGAAAAAATATATATTTACTAATATAAATGCTGTTGTTTATTTGAAGAAGCTTAAATATAAATATATAATTACAACATTACTATCTTTCTTGCTAATATTAATATGTAATACCATTATACAATGGATTACACCTATCATCTCTAACTACTATATTTCAAGTGAAGACGTTGCTCTTATCTCTGTTTGCTTGCGGATTGGTTTAGTTATCAGTTTCTTCCTTATTTCATTAAATGTTGTTTTTGCACCAAATTTTTCCAAGCTGTATACTGAAGGGAAATTTGATGAGCTTAAATTAATGGTAAGAAGTAGCACCCGTCTTGTCGTTATTTTGTCATTGCCAGGAGTAGCGTTTCTCTTACTATTCCCTGAGTTTGTGCTTTCAATTTTTGGGCGTGAATATACTCAAGCATCTATCATACTTAGAATAGTTTGCATTGGTCAGTTAATTAATGTCCTGACAGGGTCGGTCGCTTTCTTATTAACAATGACAGGTAATGAGAAAATATTTAGAAATATTATTTTCTTTAATGCATTTATGATGATTATCAACCTTAACTTCATGGGGGGGGGATTCGGCATAAAAGGAATTGCCTGCGCTGTTGCTCTTTCTGTGATTATACAGAATGTCATTGCTGTCTATTTTGTGAAAAGAAAACTGGATATCAATATCCTTGATTATTTTTATTTGAAGTAAAATTGGTAATATCATGATTAGAATATATATCGCAACACATAAGCAATATGATTTTCCTGTAGATGAAGGTTATCAACCTATCCATGTAGGTAAGAAGAATAGTACATCAGATTTAGGTATAAGTGTTATCGGTGATAATGAAGGAGATAATATATCAGAATTAAATCCATCATATTGTGAATTGACTGCATTATATTGGATCTGGAAAAATTCAGATGAAGATATTGTTGGTTTAGTTCATTATCGTCGTTATTTCGCTGGCGTTCATAATATTATACCGCTCCATGGTAAGGGCATTGCTTCTAGTAATGATTTTGACCTAAATAAATATGATTTAATTGTCGCTCGTAAACGTAATTACTATGTTACGAATATAAAAAATCATTACTGCCGAGCTCATTCAGAAGGTGATTTGAATATATTACGCTCTATCGTGGAGGCTATGTATCCTGATTATAATCAAGCCTTCGATACGGTTATGCATGGTCGGAAAATAAGTCTGTATAATATGTTCGTAGGTAAGGCCGATGTGGTCAATCAGTATTGCCAGTGGCTTTTCCCTCTATTAGACGAAGTGAATAAACAGATTGATTTCTCTGGTTATGATTCTTATCAAAAAAGAATTTTGGGATTCATGGCAGAAAGATTATTTAATGTATGGATTGAACATAATAAAAGAAATATTAAAGTTGGATACAGAAAGGTTGTAAATATTGAAGGTGAAAATTTAATAAAAAAAGGAAGTGCACTCTTGGTTAGGCATTTCCTAAAATAAAATATAAGCAGCGAGAGTATTCAATGACTCGACGTACGGATATAGATATATATCGTGGACTGGGGATATTGTTGGTTGTGTTAGGACATGTATCCTTCCTCAGTCCATCCTGGCATAAGATTATTTATAGTTTTCATATGCCTGCTTTTTTCATTCTTTCTGGTTATCTGGTAAATGTTAAAAATCTGGAGTTGAAACCTTGGATATTTATCATCCAGCGATTTTATAGATTGATTATTCCTGCATGGACGATTGGAGTAATTTGTGGCTTGCCGTTTGTTGCTATGTTATTGATGAGTAATATATCTGGTAGTGATTTCCTTATGAAACTATATGGAACATTAACAGGTGCAACAAAAGTAGCAAACAATTTCTTTGTTACTCCCATTTGGTTTTTATATTGCCTGTTTATAGTTGAGGCTATGTTTTATTTAATAATGAAAATCTCTTCAAATAAATATATTATTGCCTTGATTGTAATTTCCTTTTATTTAATTGCGAAAAATGTAGATATTTTTCATTTTTTTAATGTGAATATAGCTTTTATCGCTATGCCATATTTTTTAATTGGATACATATTGCAAAGTATTGTCATAACCAGACATATTAATTATGCGATGATTTCTGTTGTACTGCTTTTGGGATTTTCGTATTTAACTCCCACTGAGGTTGATATGTCTGCATTACAGGTGGGGAATGGAGTATGGGCTTTTATAAATCTTGCTTCTGCTTTAGCAGGAAGTTATCTGCTCTATTATATTGCGGGTTATATTAATTCGGAATTTATCTCTTGGTTGGGTAAAAATACCTTAGTTATATTGGGGTTTAATTATTATATTAATGCCATAGCGAAAAATATATTAACTTTTGCACATATGGAATACTATGTCATATTAAGTTTTATTATTCAGATCATATTGCTCGCTATTCTTGTGAAAATAATTGCATGCTGGCCAGCTCTTAATTCCCTGGTGAATGGGAAAATGTTTGTAACTTACAAAGAAGCAAAATAATTGAGGTCATTGATGAAATCTGTTGCTATTGTCGGTGCGGGTATTTCTGGTGCGGTTATTGCGAGATTATTAGCAGAGGAAGGGATTGAGTCTGTTGTTTTTGACAAACGTTCTCATATTGCTGGTAACTGTCATTCAGAACGTGATCCGCAGACCAACGTCATGTTGCACGTTTATGGTCCCCATATTTTTCATACAGATGATAAAGAAGTTTGGGATTTCGTTAATCAGTATTCAGAGTTTATGCCTTACACCAACCGTGTGAAGGCCATTTACAAAGGCAATGTTTACTTACTACCAGTAAACCTGCATACGATTAATCAGTTTTTCAATAAAACAATGCGTCCGGATGAAGCCCGTGCTTTCATCGAATCTAAAGCTGACAAATCTATTGTCGAACCGAAAAACTTTGAAGAACAGGCCATCAGCATGATTGGTCGGGAACTGTATGAAGCATTCTTTAAAGGCTATACGCGTAAACAATGGGGTTGTGAGCCGACGGAGTTACCAGCCAGTATTTTGAAACGCTTGCCGCTTCGTTTTAACTATAATGACAATTATTTTAACCACCAGTATCAGGGGATGCCCAGAGATGGCTATACCGATATGGTTGGAAAAATTCTTGATCACGAACTGATTGAAATAAGAACAGATACTGAGTTTTCAGCTACCGAGAGTGGGGCCTACCAGCATGTATTTTGGTCAGGCGCGCTGGATGGTTACTTTAACTTTAGTGAGGGGCGTCTGGGTTATCGCACGCTGGATTTCGAAAAATTCTCAGCAGAAGGTGACTATCAGGGAACGGCTGTTATCAACTACTGCGAAGAAAATGTACCTTATACCCGAATCACTGAGCATAAGCATTTCTCACCTTGGGAGTCACACGAAAAAACAACATGTTATCGTGAATTTAGTCGCTTCTGCACCGAAGATGATATTCCGTATTATCCGATCCGTATGGTTAAGGAAAAAGAACTGCTCAATCGCTACCTGGATAAAGCGATGGAATTAAGCAATACCACTTTTGTCGGGCGTCTTGGTACCTACCGCTATCTGGATATGGATGTCACTATTCGTGAAGCTATTGATGTTGCAAATAAATTCCTTGAATGTCAAAAGAGTCAGGAGCCAATGCCTGTATTTAATATAAATCCTCGCTAACGTCAGGTGTTGTCATGGATACGGATAATTTTTTGAATAAATATAATCCATTGCTATGCAAGGTTTTTCTCGCAGCATCGGATTTTATATTTTTTAACTTATCACTGGCCCTCTCTATTGGTTGTGTATACTGGATTTTTAACGATCTTTATCGTTTTATCCCCGATGCTCAACTAGAGATGCGCATAATTTCTCATGTCATCCTGAGTCTGATATGTGTGGGATGGTTCTGGGTTCGGTTGCGACATTATTCCTATCGCAAACCCTTTTGGTTTGAATTGAAGGAGATTATCCGTACTATTGTGATCTTTGCTGTTTTTGATCTGGCGCTGGTCGCTTTTTCTAAATGGCAATTTTCTCGGTATGTATGGGTCTTTTGTTGGACGTTTGCATTAATTCTGCTACCGCTTTTCCGAGCAATGACCAAACAACTTCTTAATCGTCTTGGGATTTGGAAGAAAAAGACTGTCATTATGGGTAGCGGAAGTAATGCAGTGGAAGCTTATTATGCACTGCAAAGTGAGGAAATGCTTGGCTTTGATGTTGTCGCATTTTATGACGAAGAGTGTACAGAGGCAACGCTACAGGGACTGCCGGTTCTTCAGGACCCCAATATTCTTTGGGAAATGAAGAAAACAGGCGATATTCATTTCATTGTAGCTTTTGAAATGGAAAACAGCGATAAGACCATTAACTGGTTGCGCGAACTATCGAAGAAGGACTGCCGTTCTGTCACGGTTATTCCGTCCCTGCGCGGGTTACCACTTTATAATACCGATATGTCTTTCATCTTTAGTCATGAAGTCATGTTGCTGCGTATTCATAATAATCTGGCAAAACGGACATCTCGTTTCCTTAAACGGACTTTCGATATTGTCTGTTCATCACTGATTATCTTAATTTCTTCGCCACTGCTCATTTATCTTTGGTACAAAGTTACCCGTGATGGTGGTCCGGCAATCTACGGTCATATGCGAGTAGGGCGTCACGGTAAGCTTTTCCCTTGCTATAAGTTTCGCTCAATGGTGATGAATTCGCAGGAGGTTTTACAAAAGCTCCTTGATTCCGATCCTGCTGCACGGGAAGAATGGGAGCGTGACTTTAAGTTGAAAAACGATCCGCGAATCACTCCTGTCGGTCGATTTATTCGTAAAACCAGTCTTGATGAATTGCCTCAGTTATTTAATGTGCTGAAAGGTCAAATGAGTCTGGTTGGCCCGCGTCCGATTATCTCTGAAGAGTTACCACGCTATGATGAGAATGTTGATTACTATCTAATGGCGAAACCGGGAATGACAGGGTTGTGGCAGGTAAGTGGACGTAACGATGTGGATTACGATACCCGAGTCTACTTTGACTCTTGGTATGTCAAGAACTGGTCGCTGTGGAATGACATCGCTATTCTTTTCAAAACAGTGAAGGTAGTCCTCCATAGAGATGGTGCATATTGATGTAGCAGAAACTGCATTTTATGTGCATTAAGTTCATTCTGAAGAGGACATCTATTGCTACCTTCTGGCCTCTAACCTGAGTTAACATGTTCTTCACTTTACTCGCCGCCATTTTACGGCGGGGTATCCACACCTGACAGGAGTATGTAATGTCCAAGCAACAGATCGGCGTCGTCGGTATGGCAGTGATGGGGCGCAACCTGGCGCTCAACATCGAGAGCCGTGGTTATACCGTCTCCGTTTTCAACCGCTCCCGTGAAAAGACCGAAGAAGTGATTGCCGAAAACCCAGGCAAAAAACTGGTGCCTTACTACACGGTAAAAGAGTTTGTTGAATCCCTTGAAACGCCTCGTCGTATCCTGTTAATGGTGAAAGCAGGGGCGGGCACTGATGCTGCTATCGATTCCCTGAAGCCGTATCTGGATAAAGGCGACATCATCATTGATGGTGGTAACACGTTCTTCCAGGACACTATCCGTCGTAATCGCGAACTTTCTGCTGAAGGCTTTAACTTCATTGGTACCGGCGTTTCCGGTGGTGAAGAAGGGGCGCTGAAAGGCCCATCTATCATGCCTGGCGGTCAGAAAGAGGCCTACGAACTGGTTGCGCCGATTCTGACTAAAATTGCCGCAGTTGCAGAAGATGGCGAACCTTGCGTGACCTATATTGGTGCCGATGGTGCCGGTCACTATGTGAAAATGGTTCACAACGGTATCGAATACGGCGACATGCAGCTGATCGCAGAAGCCTATTCTTTGCTGAAAGGTGGCCTGAATCTGTCTAACGAAGAGCTGGCAGATACTTTCACTGAGTGGAACAAAGGCGAGCTGAACAGCTACCTGATCGACATCACCAAAGACATCTTCACCAAAAAGGATGAAGAGGGTAAATATCTGGTTGATGTGATTCTGGATGAAGCGGCGAACAAAGGCACCGGTAAATGGACCAGCCAGAGTTCTCTGGATCTGGGCGAGCCGCTGTCGCTGATCACGGAATCCGTTTTTGCACGTTATATCTCTTCTCTGAAAGAGCAGCGTGTCGCAGCGTCTAAAGTGTTGTCGGGACCTAAAGCGCAGCTTGCGGGTGACAAAGCGGAATTTATCGAGAAAGTCCGTCGCGCGCTCTACCTTGGCAAGATCGTCTCTTACGCACAAGGGTTTTCCCAGCTGCGTGCCGCTTCTGACGAATACAACTGGGATCTGAACTACGGCGAAATTGCGAAGATCTTCCGTGCCGGCTGCATTATTCGTGCACAGTTCTTGCAGAAAATCACCGACGCATATGCAGAAAATGCGGGTATCGCTAACCTGCTGCTGGCACCGTACTTCAAGAAAATCGCGGACGATTATCAGCAAGCGCTGCGTGATGTGGTTGCGTATGCCGTGCAGAATGGTATCCCGGTTCCGACGTTCTCTGCCGCTGTTGCCTACTACGACAGCTATCGCGCAGCCGTTCTTCCTGCGAACCTGATCCAGGCGCAGCGTGACTACTTTGGGGCGCATACGTATAAGCGTACTGATAAAGAAGGCGTTTTCCATACTGAATGGCTGGAGTAATTCCTGATTCGCATCAAAAGCCCGGTGATTCGCCGGGCTTTTTTTTGTCCCTAATCTGATTGATTTATTTTTACTTCTTAATATTAACTTAATAATTAATGTTTAACCTGATAAAGAAAATCTGAATTGTTTTAGCCTTCATTGACACAATATTCATTCAGGCGTTAAAACTTTTATATCTTATCAGGATGTATAAACATCATGATGCATAATTAAGTTAATTCTGAGAGCGTGAAATGAAAATCACCATTTCTGGAACCGGGTACGTTGGTCTGTCAAACGGTTTGCTTATCGCACAGCATCACCAGGTTACCGCGTTAGACATTATTCCCGAACGTGTAGAAATGCTAAATGATCGGATATCTCCGATTGTTGATAAAGAAATACAGCAATTTTTAGCGTCCGGGAATATTAATTTTGAAGCAACCTTAGACAAGGTATCCGCCTACCAAAATGCTGATTATGTCATTATTGCAACACCAACCGACTATGATCCAAAAACAAATTATTTCAACACATCAAGTGTAGAATCGGTTATTCAGGATGTGACAGAGATTAACCCATCGGCAGTGATGGTGATCAAGTCAACGGTGCCGGTTGGCTTCACCGCAACGATGAGTAAAAAATTTAATACGCAGAATATCATTTTCTCCCCCGAGTTCCTGCGCGAAGGTAAAGCGCTTTATGATAATTTGCATCCTTCGCGGATTGTGATTGGTGAACGCTCTGAGCGTGCGGAGCGATTCGCTGCTTTGCTACAGGAAGGCGCCATAAAACAGGACATACCAACCCTGTTTACCGATTCGACGGAAGCAGAGGCGATTAAGCTTTTTGCTAATACTTACCTTGCGATGCGTGTTGCTTACTTTAATGAGCTTGATAGCTATGCGGAAAGTTTAGGACTGAATACCCGACAAATTATTGAAGGTGTGTGTCTGGATCCTCGTATTGGCAATCATTACAACAATCCTTCATTTGGTTATGGCGGTTATTGTCTGCCGAAAGATACGAAGCAACTTCTGGCGAATTATCAGTCAGTACCAAACAATATTATCTCCGCGATCGTGGATGCGAACCGGACGCGTAAAGATTTTATTGCAGATGCCATCTTGTCCAGAAAACCCAAAGTGGTGGGCATCTATCGTCTGATTATGAAGAGTGGTTCTGATAATTTCCGCGCGTCTTCAATTCAGGGGATTATGAAGCGTATCAAAGCTAAAGGTGTGGAAGTTATTATTTACGAACCGGTTATGAAGGAAACGTCGTTCTTTAATTCCCGCCTTGAACGTGATTTGAATACGTTTAAACAGCAGTCCGACGTGATTATCTCCAATCGCATGGCGTCTGAACTGCTGGATGTTCAGGACAAAGTTTATACACGCGATCTCTTTGGCAGTGATTAACCTTCTGTTATTGGGGCTACAATAGCCCCTGATTGGCTATCAAAGTATTTGAAATAATCCGTAAATTTTATCAATAATCCTATAGCATTAACGATGTTTATGACTACACTGTCTCCAGCTTAAGCATTTTCTTAGTTAGGGTACTGATGACAGTGAACAATAACAATGCTACCGGGCGCAGTAATGACCCGGAACAGATTGATTTGATTGATTTAGTGATGCAATTGTGGCGCGGAAAAATGACAATCTTTGTGTGTGTCATTGTCGCAATTCTATTGGCTGTTGGTTACATCCTGGTAGCGAAAGAGAAATGGACCTCTACCGCCATTATCACCCAGCCGGATGTGGGGCAGATTGCCACTTATAATAATGCGATGAGCGTTTTGTATGGCGATAACGCTCCGAAAGTTGCGGATATTCAGACTGGCTTTATCGGTCGCTTTAGCTCCGCCTTTTCCGCATTGTCAGCAGCTCTGGATAATCAGGAAGAACCTGAAGAATTAACTATTACTCCTTCTGTTAAGGGTCAATCATTGCCGTTGGCTGTTTCTTACGTTGGAGAGTCTGCGGAAGGGGCGCAGCGCCAGCTGGCAGAGTATATCCAGCAGGTAGATGAGAGCGTTGCGAAAGAACTGGACGCGGATCTGAAAGATAACATCAAGTTGCAGACAACTACGCTTGAGGACTCGTTAAAAACGCAGGAAGTGGTCGCGCAGGAGCAAAAAGATTTGCGTATCAAGCAAATTCAGGAAGCATTGCGTTATGCGGAGCAGGCGAATGTGATAAAGCCACAAATTCAGCAAACTCAGGATGTCACCCAGGACAGTATGTTCCTTCTTGGTAGTGATGCACTGAAATCAATGATTGAACATGAATCCACGCGTCCGCTGGTTTTCTCTGGGGCCTACTATCAGACCAAGCAAAATTTGCTGGATATCGGAAATCTGAAAATCGAAACCGCATCCATTCACGCCTACCGTTACGTCATGAAGCCGACGCTGCCGGTTCGTCGTGACAGTCCGAAAAAGGCAATTGTGCTGGTCCTGGCGGTGCTACTGGGCGGGATGATTGGTGCAGGTGTGGTGCTGGGGCGTAATGCTCTGCGCGACTACAGAGAGAAAGCGCAGTAATTTATTGTTATCCTGGATGGCTCTACGCTTATCCGACCTACAAAAAACCGGGCATTGCCCGGTTTTTTCGTATCAGAAGCTATTGATGACGCTTACGTAAATTCTCAATGACGGTCGTTAAATCAAGGTCCTGGTCCTGTAGCAGCACCAGCAGGTGGTACATCAGGTCGGAGGCTTCATTGGTCAGCTCAAAACGGTCATGTACCGTTGCGGCCAGCGCGGTCTCGACACCTTCTTCACCCACTTTCTGCGCGATACGCTTGGTGCCGCTGGCGTAAAGCTTTGCCGTGTAAGAGCTTGCCGGATCGGCAGTTTTACGCTCGGCTAACAGTTGCTCAAGTTGATACAGGAATAACCACTGATGGCTGGCATCCCCAAAGCAGCTGCTGGTGCCTTTGTGGCAGGTTGGTCCAATTGGATTGGCCAGCACCAGCAGTGTGTCGTTATCACAATCCGGCGCAATGCGGACTACCTTCAGGAAGTGGCCGGATGTTTCGCCTTTGGTCCACAAACGCTGCTTGGTTCGTGAGAAGAAAGTGACGTTGCCGCTTTCGATTGTTTTATCCAGCGCTTCAGGGGTCATGTAACCCAGCATTAACACTTCACCGGATACCGCATGTTGCACGACAACCGGCATCAATCCGTCGGTTTTTTCCCAGTCGAGCTCGCGGCGCTGTTGCTCTGTTAACATATCCTGATCTCCACGCCCTGTGCTTCCAGGTACGCTTTTAATTCACCAATATTAATAATCTGTTTGTGGAAGACGGAGGCAGCAAGCGCCCCGTCGACATCGGTATCGCGGAAGGCTTCAAGGAAGTGCTCCATCGTGCCCGCGCCGCCGGAGGCAATCAGCGGTACATGACAGACGTCACGGACTTTTTTCAGTTGCTCCAGATCGTAACCGTTACGCACGCCGTCCTGATTCATCATGTTAAGCACGATTTCACCGGCCCCGCGTTTTTGCACTTCCTGCACCCAGTCGAGAGTTTCCCACTGCGTCACGCGGGTACGGCTTTCATCGCCGGTATACTGGTTGACGTGATACTTGCCGGTTTCGGCATCAAACCAGGTATCAATGCCCACGACGATGCACTGTACACCAAAGCGGTCAGCAAGACGGGTGATCAGCGTTGGGTCGGCCAGCGCAGGGGAGTTGATGGAAATTTTATCAGCGCCGAAAGAGAGGATTTTAGCGGCGTCATCAATAGACCTGATGCCACCCGCGACACAGAATGGAATGTCGATCACTTCCGCGACGCGCGACACCCAACTCTTATCAACCACGCGCCCGTCACTGGAAGCGGTAATATCATAGAACACCAGCTCGTCTGCGCCTTCATCGGCATAGCGTTTTGCCAGCGGGACGATATCGCCGATGATTTCATGATTGCGGAACTGTACGCCTTTTACCACCTGACCATCGCGTACGTCCAGGCAAGGGATTATACGTTTTGCCAGCATTGGATGGCCTCCTTAACGGTGAATTTACCTTCCAGTAGGGCGCGGCCGACAATCACGCCGCGAACGCCCGTGCCGCGCAGAGCGGCCACGTCCTCAATCCCGCCAATTCCGCCGGAAGACTGAAAGGCGACCTGCGGATATTTCGCGCACACTTCGTCATACAGCGAGACGTTGGAACCCGCCAGCGTGCCGTCACGGGAGATATCGGTGCACAGTACATGCTTCAGGCCAACCGGCAGATAAGTCTCGACCAGCTCTTCCAGCGAAACGCCGGAGTTTTCCTGCCAGCCGCTGACGGCAACCTGTTTGTTGCCCCGATCATCAATACGCACATCCAGCGCCAGCACCAGCGCGTCAGCGCCAAAGCGCTCAAACCAGCCTTTGACCACCTCGGGAGATTTGACCGCCGTGGAGCCGACCACCACGCGGGCAACGCCTGCGTCCAGCAGCGCCGCAACATCGTCCTCAGTACGCACGCCACCACCAACCTGCACGGGCACGTTCACACCCGCGACCAGCGTTTTAATCAGCGGGATCTGCCGTCTGGCCGGATCTTTCGCCCCGGTCAAATCGACCAGATGCAGCACTTCGGCGCCCTGGGCGGCATAATCCCGCAGGCGGGGAAGGGGATCGTTACCGTAATCACGCTGCCGGGCGTAGTCGCCCTGATGGAGACGCACTACGGTGCCATCGATCAAATCTAATGCCGGAATAATCATCACATCTCCAGGAAGTTTTTCAGCAACTGCGCGCCAGCGGCACCGGAACGTTCCGGGTGGAACTGCACGCCGAAGAAATTGTCTTTTTGCACTGCCGCAGTGAAGGGTTCGCCGTAGTTGCATTGAGCAATGGTCCACGGATTGACGGGCATAGCGTAGCTGTGAACAAAGTAGAACCAGGCGCCATCTTCAATGCCCTGGAAAAGACGATTACCCGCCTGCGGGTAAACGCGGTTCCAGCCCATATGCGGGAGCGGCAGACCAAAATCGGTCATCTTCGGGACGTCCTGGTCAATAATGCCCAGAAGGTCGACGCCGTTTGTCTCTTCACTGTGGCGCCCAAGGATCTGCATGCCTAAACAAATTCCCAGAACGGGCTGAGTACAAGCCTTAATCAATTCGACAAGCTCACGCTCGCGCAACTGATCCATCGCCGCCTGGGCGGTTCCCACCCCGGGCAGGAAGAGTTTGTCAGCTTTTAAGACGACCTCCGGGTCGCGGCTGACCTGCGGATCATAACCGTGGCGCGCCACGGCGGATTTCACCGAGTTCAGGTTGGCGCAGCCGGTATCAAGGATGACGACGTTCATCACAGCACTCCTTTAGAAGAAGGCAGCGTGTCGCCTTCTACCCGAATGGCCTGGCGCAACGTGCGGCCAAACGCTTTAAACAGGCTTTCTACACGGTGGTGATCGTTTTTACCTTTGGTCTTCAGGTGCAGCGTCACGCCCATGGTGTAGGAGAGCGAGCGGAAGAAGTGTTCAACCATCTCGGTGCTCAGATCGCCCACGCGCTGATAGGTAAACTCGGCTTTATATTCCAGGTGCGGGCGCCCGGAGATATCCAGTGCGCAACGCGCCAGGCATTCGTCCATCGGCAACACAAAACCAAAGCGGTTGATGCCACGCTTATCGCCCAACGCCAGTTTTAGCGCTTCGCCCAGCGCCAGACCGGTATCTTCTACCGTGTGGTGATCGTCAATATAGAGGTCGCCCTTGACCGCAATCTCCATACGGAAACCGCCATGCGTGGCGATTTGATCGAGCATATGGTCAAAGAAGCCCACGCCGGTATTGATCTTGCTGCCGCCTTCGCGATCCAGCCACACCTTGACGTCAATCTGCGTTTCTTTGGTATTGCGCTCAACGTGGGCATAGCGGTCGCGTTTTGTCAGCTGTTCGCCAATCATCGTCCAGTTCAGGGTTTCACGGTTATAACGTAACCCGTTAATGCCCATGTTTTCAGCCAACTGGATGTCGGTAGCGCGATCGCCAATCACGTAGCTGTTGGCGCTATCCATCGCCTGTTCAGCCAGGTAACGTTCAACCAGCTTTACCTTCGGCTTACGGCAGTCGCACTCATCCGCTGGCAGGTGCGGGCAGATCAGCACTTCATCAAACAGTACGCCCTGGGAGGTGAAAACCTGCATCATCAGGTCGTGCGGGCCGTCGAAGTCTGCCTGCGGGAAGCTCTGCGTTCCCAGCCCGTCCTGGTTGGTGATCATCACCAGCTTAAAGCCGGCTTTTTGCAGCTTCAGCAGAACCGGCACCACGTCCGGTTCAAAGGCGAGCTTGTCAAAACGATCCACCTGAAAATCACTCGGTGGTTCGGCAATCAGGGTTCCATCACGGTCAATAAAAAGATACTTCTGGCTCATACTTGCTCCGCACGTAAGGCGTCAATGACGCGCTGGCTTTCTTCGCGGGTTCCAACAGTGATACGCAGACAGCCGCTTAAAGAAGGTTGTTTATTCTGATCACGTAAGATAATGCCCTGATCCCACAGAGATTTAAACACGCTATTTGACGCGGTAAAACGTGCCAGAATGTAGTTGGTTTCTGAATCGAACACCTGTTCTACGCAGGCAATCTCTTTCAGCGCATTAACCAGATACTGACGTTCCAGCAGAATCTGCGCCACACGTTCGCGCATCGCGTTGACGCCTTGCTGCGTCAACGCCTGAGCGGCAATATCGGCGACCGGCGTAGAGAGCGGGTAGGGGGCGATGACTTTCAGCAGCAGGCTGATGACCTCTTCATTCGCCAGCGTAAATCCGCAGCGCAGACCGGCGAGCGCAAAGGCTTTGGAGAGCGTGCGCAGCACCACCAGATGCGGGTATTCAGAGAGCCAGCCAGCCAGCGTCGCCTGTGGGCAGAATTCAATATAGGCTTCATCCGCCACCACAATGGCGTTGCCGCGCGTCATTTCCAGCAGAGTACGTAAATCCTGTGGATTGATAAGCTGCCCGGTCGGGTTGTTGGGGCTGCATACAAACACCACTTTAACGCCGTCGAGTTTATCGGCGATGCCCCGCAGATCCAGCTGCCAGTTTTCCAGCGTCGGAACCGTCCGGCATTCAACGCCAATAGTTTCCGCGCTGACGCTGTACATGCCGTACGTTGGCGGACAATAGAGAATCGCATCTTTCCCCGGTTCGCAGAATGCGCGAATCAGCAGTTCAATACCTTCGTCTGCGCCACGGCTGACCAGCACCTGCCCGGGGTTCACTCCGGCGTACTGCGCATAATTTTCAATAACCGCTTTTGGCTGGCATTCCGGGTAGCGGTTGAGCGTTTGCTGAGTCAGCTGAAACTCCACTGCCGTCGGGAACTCATTGGCATTCAGCCAGACATCGCCATTACCGCCCAGACGGCGAGCGGACTGGTACGGCGTCAGGTTGCGAACGTTTTCCCGGGCTAAGTCGGTGACGCTGCGGGTATTTTCAGTGCTCATGCTTGCTCCTTAAGGGCGTTAACGCGCAGGGTGACAGCATTTTTGTGGGCGGTCAGCCGTTCTGCCGCAGCCAGCGTTTCAATGGTGGATGCCAGTGCGGAGAAACCCGCCTGCGACAATTCCTGAACGGTCATGCGTTTCTGGAAATCCGCCAGACCGAGGCTGGAGCAGGTGGCGGTATAACCATAGGTCGGCAGCACATGATTGGTGCCGGAAGCATAGTCGCCTGCGGATTCCGGTGACCAGTCACCGAGAAAAACGGAACCCGCGCTGGTAATATCCTCCACCAGATCGCGCGCCTTACGGGTCTGAATGATCAGGTGTTCCGGCCCATACTGGTTCGAGATGGCGACGCACTGGGCTAAATCTTTCGTCACGATCAGACGGCTGGCGCTTAATGCCTGACGCGCCGTTTCCGCACGCGGTAACTCCGCTAACTGGCGTTCGACGGCCTCCGCGACGTTCTGCGCAATACCGGCATCCGGGGTCAGCAGGATGACCTGAGAATCCGGGCCGTGTTCCGCCTGAGAGAGCAGGTCAGACGCCACGAAATCTGGCGTGGCGCCGCTGTCGGCGATCACCAGCACTTCAGAAGGGCCGGCAGGCATATCAATTGCCGCGCCGTCGAGACGCTGGCTGACCTGGCGTTTCGCCTCGGTGACAAACGCGTTGCCGGGGCCAAAAATTTTGTCCACTTTTGGCACGGATTCGCTGCCGAACGCCAGAGCGGCAATGGCCTGGGCACCGCCGACGTTGAAGATTTCCTGCACGCCGCACAGCTGCGCAGCGTAAAGGATTTCATCCGCGATAGGCGGTGGCGAGCACAACACCACTTTTTTGCATCCGGCAATACGCGCGGGCGTAGCGAGCATTAATACGGTGGAGAAGAGCGGGGCAGAGCCGCCCGGGATATACAGGCCGACAGATGCGACAGGGCGCGTCACCTGCTGACAGCGAACGCCGGGCTGCGTTTCAACATCTACCGCCGGTAGTTTTTGCGCATTGTGGAAGGTTTCGATGTTTTTTACCGCGACCGCCATCGCCTGTTTGAGATCGTCGCTCAGACGCGCGCTGGCTGCGGCAATCTCTTCGGCGGACACTTTCAGCGCTGCGACGTTCGTTTTATCAAACTTCGCGCTGTATTCGCGCAGGGCGTCATCACCGCGTGATTTCACATTATCCAGGATCTCTGCGACGGTACGGGTAATGCTGTCGGAGGCGGAAATAGCCGGACGCATCAGCAATGCACGCTGCTGTTCAGTATTGCAGCTATTCCAGTCGATGATTGTATTAAAGCTCATGGCCGTCACTCCATCATCTTTTCAATTGGCAGCACCAGAATAGAGCTGGCGCCGAGCGCTTTCAGTTTTTCCATCGTTTCCCAGAACAGGGTTTCGCTGCTGACCATGTGCATGGCGACGCGCTGCTGATCGCCCGCCAGCGGCAGAATGGTCGGACGCTCTGCGCCCGGCAGCAACGCGATGACTTCTTCCAGACGCTCGCTTGGCGCATGCATCATGATGTATTTGGATTCACGCGCCTGAATAACGCCCTGAATACGGGTCAGCAGTTTGTCGATAAGCTGTTGTTTGGCTTCGGCCATTTCGCCGTCACGCTGGATCAGGCAGGCTTTGGAGCGGTAAATCACCTCGACTTCACGCAGACCGTTGGCTTCCAGCGTCGCTCCGGTCGACACCAGATCGCAGATGGCATCGGCCAGACCCGCACGCGGAGCGACTTCAACAGAACCGTTTAACAGACAGGATTTAAACGACACGCCTTTCTGATCCAGATAACGCTTAAGCAGGTGCGGGTAAGAGGTGGCGATACGCTTGCCGTCAAGGGAAGCCGGGCCGTCCCAGGCTTCATCGACGGCGGTGGCCAGCGAGAGGCGGCAGCCGCCGAAGTCGAGACGGCGCAGGGTGTAGTAGCGCGGATCTTCGCCCTGCGCGCGGCGGCTCAACAGTTCTTCTTCCAGAACGTTTTCCCCGATGATCCCCAGATCGACAACGCCATCCATGACCAGGCCGGGAATATCGTCATCACGCACGCGCAGAATATCAATCGGCATATTCTCCGCCATCGCAATCAGACGCTGGGTGTGCAGGTTGATTTTAATACCGCAGCGGGCCAGTAATTCGCGTGAATCATCGCTTAAACGGCCTGATTTCTGAATAGCTATGCGTAAACGGGTGTTATCTAACATTCTTTTTTCCTCTTTATCCTGTCTGAACCGGTCTGAATCGCGCACAAAAAAAAGCCCCCGGAAGAATGATCTTCCGGGGGCTTTCTCATGCGTTCATGCACCACTGGAAGATCTGAATGTCTTCCAGCACACATCGCCTGAAAGACTAGTCAGGATGATGGTGATGATGGTGGTGTTTAAATTGAACGCGTGTCATAAAATTCTCGATGAATGCTTATTCATTTGATGCCTTTTAACCTAAACCACTTTAGCGCTGGAAAGCAAGGGCTTTTTTTCATCATTAATTCATTTCATATTGAAGGTATGAATTGTCAGTCCCGGCGGGCTGGCGTAGCCTTAGATAAGATGGCGTTAAAGTCAGGAGAGAACGCATGAAAAAGGTCGCAATTGTCGGTTTAGGATGGTTAGGAATGCCGCTGGCGATGTCGCTGACGGCAAGAGGCTGGCAGGTTACTGGCACGAAAACCACGCAGGATGGCGTGGAAGCGGCCCGCATGAGCGGCATTGAGAGCTATCCGCTGCGCCTGGAACCTGAGCTGGTTTGCGAAACGGACGATCTTGATGCGCTGATGGATGTGGATGCTCTGGTCATTACGCTGCCCGCTCGCCGTAGCGGGCCGGGGGAAGATTTTTACCGCCAGGCAATACAGGAGGTGGTCGACAGCGCGCTGGCGTATCACGTTCCGCGTATCATTTTTACCAGTTCCACGTCAGTGTACGGCGATGTGCACGGCCTTGTGAAAGAGACTACGCCGCGTAATCCCGTCACGGCGAGTGGGCGCATCCTGAAGGAACTCGAAGACTGGCTGCACAATCTGCCTGGCACCTCCGTCGATATTCTGCGTCTGTCCGGGCTGGTAGGGCCAGGACGGCATCCGGGGCGTTTCTTTGCCGGTAAAACCGCGCCTGACGGCCAGCAAGGTGTGAATCTGGTCCACCTGGAAGATGTGATTGCCGCTATTACTCTGCTGTTACAGGCACCTAAAGGGGGACACATCTATAATATATGTGCGCCTTCGCATCCGGCGCGTAATGTGTTTTATCCGCAGATGGCGCGTTTGCTGGGTATGGAACCGCCGCATTTTCTGGAAAGCCAGAGTAACGATAAAGGCAAGATTATTGATGGCAGCCGGATTTGTAATGAACTCGGGTTTGAATACCAGTATCCCGACCCGCTGGTGATGCCGATGGAGTGACGCGCCAGCAGACTACCGCCAGACACCGCAAGGGGGCGAGTATGAAACCACTGCTGGACGTTCTGATGATTCTCGATGCGTTAGAGAAAGAGGGGAGCTTTGCGGCGGCGTCGGCAAAATTGTTTAAGACGCCGTCAGCGCTCAGCTATACCGTCCATAAACTGGAAAGCGATCTGAATATCCAACTGTTGGATCGCAGCGGGCATCGGGCTAAATTTACCCGCACCGGTCAGATGCTGCTGGAAAAAGGCCGGGAAGTTCTGCATACCGTGCGCGAACTGGAAAAACAGGCCATCAAACTTCACGAAGGCTGGGAGAACGAACTGGTCATCGGCGTGGACGATACGTTTCCTTTTTCTCTCCTTACTCCCCTCATTGAATCCTTCTACCAACATCACAGCGTAACGCGCCTGAAATTCATAAATGGCGTACTGGGCGGTTCCTGGGAGGCGCTGACGCAGGGGCGGGCAGATATCATCGTTGGCGCGATGCACGATCCGCCCTACGCCAGTGGTTTCGGTTTTGCGCGTCTGGGAGAGCTTGAGCAGGTTTTTGCGATTGCCCCGCATCATCCACTGGTGCAGGAAGAAGAGCCGTTGAGTCGGCGCACAATAAAACGGTTCCGCGCGATTGTGGTCGGCGATGAGACGCATCCGGCATGTTCGGCAAGCGCGCAATTGCTTGATGATCAGGAAGCTATAACGGTTTTTGATTTTAAAACCAAACTGGAACTGCAAATCAGCGGCCTGGGATGTGGGTATTTACCGCGCTATCTGGCGCAACGCTTTCTGGACAGCGGTGCGCTTATTGAGAAGAACGTGGCGGCGCAGATCGTGTCGGAGCCGGTGTGGATGGGCTGGAACGAACAGACGGCCGGACTGGCCAGCGCGTGGTGGCGAGATAAAATTTTAGCAAATAGTGCTATTGCTGGCGTCTATACAATGGGGGATGCTGGGAAATCAAACAGTTAATAAAAAATATTTTTTGACGGGGCTCTCATTCTCTTGTCATTTCGCCTTAATTTAGTGCACAATGCGCCGCTTGCAAAAAATGACATTAACCGACGTTTTAATACGCGTCGGTTATTTTTTTGCATCAAACCAATCATTCAATAAAAGAGGCCGGGCTTCGTACCGGATAGATACTTACTAAAAACCGACAGTTGTTGTCGCTGAGGAATCCAGAAAATGGGGCAATTTTTTGCTTACGCGACGGCATTCGCCGTAAAGGGGAATGACCATGTCGCATAACGTTACTCCAAACACCTCTCGCGTGGAATTGCGTAAGACGCTTACGTTGATTCCGGTTGTAATGATGGGTCTTGCCTATATGCAGCCGATGACGCTGTTCGATACATTTGGTATCGTCTCAGGCCTCACTGACGGTCACGTTGCGACGGCGTATGCCTTTGCGCTGATCGCGATTCTTTTTACTGCGTTGAGCTACGGTAAACTGGTGCGTCGTTTCCCGTCCGCTGGCTCCGCGTACACTTACGCCCAGAAATCCATCAGCCCGACCGTAGGCTTTATGGTGGGCTGGTCATCGCTGCTGGACTACCTGTTCATGCCGATGATCAACATTCTGCTGGCGAAAATTTACTTTGAAGCGCTGGTGCCGACAGTGCCGTCGTGGATCTTTGTGGTGGCGCTGGTGGCCTTTATGACCATCTCTAACCTGCGCAGCATCAAGACCGTCGCTAACTTCAACACCCTGATTGTTATTCTGCAAATGGGGATTGTAGCGGTGATCGTCGGCCTGATTATCTACGGTGTGTCTCACGGCGAAGGTGCGGGTACGCTGGTAAGTTCCCGTCCATTCTGGTCTGAAGGCGCGCACGTTGTGCCGATGATTACCGGTGCGACAATCCTGTGCTTCTCGTTCCTCGGCTTTGACGGAATCTCTTCTCTGTCTGAAGAGACCAAAGACGCGGAGCGCGTTATTCCGCGCGCGATTTTCCTGACGGCGCTGATTGGCGGCCTGATCTTTATCGCGGCGTCTTACTTCCTGCAACTGTACTTCCCGGATATTTCGCGCTTTAAAGACCCGGATGCATCACAGCCTGAAATCATGCTGTACGTTGCGGGTAAAACCTTCCAGTGGGGCGTGCTGATTTTCTCCAGCGTGACCGTACTGGCATCCGGTATGGCGGCACACGCGGGCGTTTCCCGTCTGATGTACGTCATGGGTCGTGACGGCGTATTCCCGACGCGTTTCTTCGGCTACGTTCATCCGAAATGGCGTACTCCGGCGTGGAACGTGCTGCTGGTTGGCGCGATCGCACTGCTGGCGATTAACTTCGATCTGGTTACGGCGACGGCGCTGATCAACTTCGGTGCGCTGGTGGCGTTTACCTTCGTGAACCTCTCCGTGATTTCCCAGTTCTGGATCCGTGAGAAGCGCAACAAAACGCTGAAAGACCACTTCAACTATCTGGTTCTGCCGGTGTGCGGCGCGCTGACTGTTGGCGCACTGTGGATCAACCTGGAAGAAAGCTCAATGACTCTGGGTCTGATCTGGGCGGGTATTGGCCTGGTGTATCTGGCTTGCGTGACCAAAAGCTTCCGCAATCCGGTACCGCAGTACGAAGATATCGCACAGTAATGAAATGACCTTTCACAGGTAAAAAACCGGAGACATGTTCTCCGGTTTTTTTATGCAAAAATCTGTAGGCCGGATAAGGTCATCGGCCGTCCTTCGGCACAACGCCAACGCCTGATGGCGCTTCGCTTATCAGGCCTACGGCTGCCTATTTTTGTAGGCCGGATAAGGCGTTTACGCCGCCATCCGGCAAAAGCGACGCGTGGCTCCTCAGACAATCTCTTCTGCGTACTGCCAGAGTGATTTCAGCAATGCCAGTTTCTCTTTGTCGTCAGCATATTGCTGATACAGCATCTGTAACTCTTCCGCATACCGTTGCAAAAACTCTGGCGTAAACACCTGACGACGATGCTCCAGCCAGCGTTGCTGTTCGGTTTCATCCAGCGTCCCCGGGAAGTTACGGGCGCGATAGTTAAACAGCAGTTTTTCAATCCGCTTATCGACAAACGTAATATCCAGCGCGGGCAAATTGCGCGGTTCGGTTTCCAGCACGATTTTCATGGCGGCACGATCGGCGTCGCTGAAAAAGCCATTGTATAGCTGCGCATCAACGTTTTCAGACGGCGTAAACGGCTCGGCCTCAGCGAAGATTGCCACAACCTTATCGCGTAACTGCGGATTATCGCGCAGCACTTTCAGGTTATCGAGGCAGTGCTGACGGTTAATCCCCAGGCGATCGGCATCCTCCGGGCGGAGCGTATTAGCCTGAGCCAGTACCGGGCATTTATTGATGTGTACCAGTTTTACCGGAACTGCGGCGTTATCGCCGAGATCGGCTTTAGCGGTATATAACCGCTCGCGCAGGGTATCGCTGTCCAGCTCCAGTAATGGCGACATATCGCCCGCCAGATCCACCATAATGACCGCGTTGCGGTTTTCTGGATGCCAGGCCAGCGGCGCAACCCAGCTGGTGTTGCCGCGCCAGGCGCCAAACATACCGGAGATATGTACTAGCGGTTTCATTTGCGGCACATCGATCAACGCCGCCAGTTTATGTTTGTTGCGATGCGTGTAAAGGTAGTCAAACAGACGCGGCTGGCGCGACTTCACCAGTTGCGCCATAGCGATGGTGGCGTACACGTCTGCCATTGCATCGTGCGCGTTGGCATGTTCGATCCCGTTGGCTTTGGTCAAGTGCTCAAGGCGGAAGCTGGGCAATCCGTCGTCATTTTCCGGCCAGTTTATGCCTTCCGGGCGCAGGGCATAGCAGGCGCGCATCACATCCAGCAAATCCCAGCGCGAGTTGTCGTGCTGCCAGCTCCAGGCATAGGGATCGTAGAAGTTGCGATACAAAATGTTACGCGTGACTTCATCATCAAAACGGACATTGTTGTAGCCGACGACACAGGTCTTTGGCACGGTGAACAGTGAATGAATACGTCTGGCAAAGTCGGCTTCGTTCTCTCCTTTGTCGCGCGCTTCCTGCGGCGTAATCCCGGTGATGAGCACAGCGCCTGGCTGAGGCAGGTAATCATCGGCGGGCTTGCAGTAAAAGACTTCAGGTTCGCCAATAATATTAAAGTCGCTATCCGTGCGGATGGCGGCAAACTGTGCGGGTCTGTCCAGCGCCGGGTGAGTCCCGAAGGTTTCGTAGTCATGGAACAGGAAGGTAGGGTGCTGCTTGCCGTCATTCATTGTTCAGTTCTATCCGTTACTGTGCGTTTGCGCGGTTCTGCGCAGCAGGGTATCAAATCCTGGCGGTGTTATCAGCTTCTGAGTCGTTATTGGGAGCGTTAAGGTTACACTGTCCGGCACTGCATAGAAAAACGTGCGTTATGTCACATTTTCTTGCAATTTATCCCTGTTTGTTTATCAGAACTTCCGTAAAAAGAACGGCAAATTATGACTTTCCTGAGGAAATAGTGTTGAAACGCCGTTTGTTTATTGCCGCTTCACTTCTCGCGATGAATCTTTCTTCCGCTCTGGCTGCCAATGTGCCAGATTTTTCTCCCCAGCCTCCGGCCATTCAGGCAGGGTCATGGGTACTTATGGATTACACCACGGGGCAAATTCTGACCGCAGGTAATGAACATCAGCGGCGTAACCCGGCCAGCCTGACCAAGCTGATGACCGGCTATGTTGTCGATCGCGCTATCGACAGCCATCGTATTAGCCCGGACGATATCGTAACCGTTGGACGTGATGCCTGGGCCAAAGACAACCCGGTGTTTGTGGGATCTTCATTAATGTTTCTGAAACAAGGGGAGCGCGTTTCGGTTCGGGATCTCAGCCGGGGGCTGATTGTTGACTCTGGAAACGATGCCTGCGTTGCGCTGGCGGATTACATCGCCGGAGGGCAACCGCAGTTCGTCGCCATGATGAATCACTACGTTGAAACCCTGAAATTGCAGGATACCCATTTTGAAACGGTACACGGACTGGATGCGCCAGGCCAGCACAGCTCAGCCTATGATCTGGCGATATTGTCCCGCGCCATTATTCACGGTGAGCCTGAGTTTTATCATATGTACAGTGAAAAGAGCCTGACATGGAACGGTATTACCCAGCAGAACCGTAACGGACTGCTGTGGGATAAAACCATGAATATCGACGGGTTGAAAACCGGCCATACCTCCGGCGCGGGTTTTAACCTGATTGCCTCCGCCGTGGACGGGCAGCGTCGTCTTATCGCCGTTGTGATGGGCGCGGAAAGCGCGAAAGGGCGCGAAGATCAGGCACGTAAGTTGTTGCAGTGGGGACAGCAAAATTTCGATACGGTACAAATTTTACGCAGTGGCAAACAGGTTGGCACGGAACGTATCTGGTACGGCGATAAAGAAAATATTGCTCTGGGCACCGAGCAGGATTTCTGGATGGCGCTGCCGAAAACCGAAATTCCGCATATTAAGGCCCGGTATGCCCTTGATAAAAAAGAACTTGAAGCCCCTATTGCCGCACATCAGCGGGTTGGTGAAATTGAGCTATACGATCGGGATAAACTGGTGGCGCACTGGCCTCTGGTGACGCTGGAGTCTGTTGGCAAAGGCGGCGTTTTTTCCCGACTGAGCGATTACTTCCACCATAAGGCGTAACCCCCTTTTCTGACACGGCAGACTGGTAAGAGTGCGAGTCTGCTCACATACTCATCATGATTTCCTTGTGACCTTTATATGCAAAATCTTATGCTGTGTTTATATACAGTATAAGATTTGCCGGAGGGGACATCGCTTCCTTATCCGGCGCTGACTTCAATGCATTATGGAACACCGTCGACCTGATACGCGCAGCGCCATCGGGTCGACGGTGTGCTATCAGTCTCAGTGAAACTATCGGAGGCAGTATGGACTACGAAATCAGGCAGGCAGAGAAGCGTAATATCGCCGGTTTTCACATGGTCGGCCCGTGGGAAAAAACGGTGAAGCAAGGTTTTGAACAACTTATGATGTGGGTTGACGGGAATCAGGTTGTTCCGCTCGAATGGATCGCGGTTTACTACGATAATCCAGATGAGGTTCCGGCGGAAAAACTCCGCTGCGATACGGTGGTGTCTGTCCCGGATAATTTCACCATTCCGAAAAATAGCGAAGGCGTCATCCTGACGGAGATCGCCGGCGGGCAGTATGCGACAGCGGTGGCGCGCGTTGAGAATCATGATTTCGCGACGCCCTGGTATCAGTTTTTCAATAGCCTGTTACAGGACAATCACTACCAGATAGCGGCTAAACCGTGTTTTGAGGTCTATCTTAACAATGGAACGGAAGACGGGTACTGGGACATTGAAATGTATGTACCCGTACAGTCGAAATAGCCCTGTGTAAATTGTACGCAGTACCCGGCGGATAGGCGTCGTGACGGGGCAGTTTACGTGCGAGTCCTGTCCGCTATAGTGATATTTTCGCTGCAAAAGCGGGTACAATTCGTTTTTTGGTCATTTCCAGACGGAGTGCGTGAGTGCGGGCTGATAAATCGCTGAGTCCCTTTGAAATTCGTTTATATCGCCATTATCGTGTTGTACACGGCATTCGCATTGCGCTGGCGTTTATTCTCACTTTCCTGCTGGTTCGACTGTTCAACATCCCGGAAGGCACCTGGCCGCTGATCACACTGGTCGTCATTATGGGGCCGATCTCCTTTTGGGGGAACGTGGTTCCCCGTGCGTTTGAGCGCATCGGCGGCACGATTCTGGGGTCGGTATTAGGTCTTGTAGCGTTACGTCTGGAGCTTTTTTCCCTCCCGCTGATGTTGATCTGGTGCGCTGCGGCAATGTTCTTGTGCGGTTGGCTGGCGTTAGGGAAAAAGCCGTATCAGGCTCTGTTGATCGGCATCACGCTCGCCGTGGTGGTAGGCGCGCCGGCAGGCGACATGAACACGGCATTGTGGCGCGGCGGGGATGTTATTTTAGGTTCGCTGCTGGCGATGCTGTTCACCGGCATCTGGCCGCAACGCGCATTTTTACACTGGCGCATTCAGATGGCGCATTGTGTGACGGCGTACAATCGGGTCTATCAGGCCGCGTTGTCGCCAAATTTGTTAGAGCGTCCCCGGCTGGAGAAGCATTTACAGAAACTGCTGAGCGACGTCGTCAAAATGCGTGGGCTGATTACGCCAGCCAGTAAAGAAACCCGCATTCAAAAGTCGATATTCGAAGCGATTCAAACCGTGAACCGCAATCTGGTCTGTATGCTTGAGCTGCAAATTAATGCGCACTGGGCATCTCGTGCCAGCCATTTTGTGATGCTGAATGCGCATACGCTGCGCGAAACGCAGCAAATGACGCAGCAAACGTTGCTCACCATCGCCCATGCGCTGTTCGAAGGCAACCCACAACCGGTACTGGCAAACACGGAAAAACTCAATGAGATTGTCGCGGAGCTGCGCCAGTTGATAAACGAGCATCATGGCAATACCGTGGCTGAAACGCCTATTCATGGCTATGTTTGGCTAAGTATGGAGACGGCGCGGCAACTGGAGCTGCTCTCCCATTTGATCTGCCGGGCATTGCGCAAATAAAAAGCAGATGACGCTCGTGATTCGGCTGCTGCTTCGATTCAGCACCGATTAAGGGTATGATACTGAAAAAGGATAAAACCATTGTCATCTGCAACGGCTAAAAGTAATGTTTACCCTAACGTATAGCGGTTGCTTAAACGAATCCGAATCTCACATTATCAGGGGTGTAAAAATGGAAACCAACAAGCCTTCTTTCCAGGACGTACTGGAATTTGTTCGTCTGTTCCGCCGTAAGAACAAACTGCAACGTGAAATCCAGGACGTTGAGAAAAAGATCCGTGACAACCAGAAGCGTGTTCTGCTGCTGGACAACCTGAGCGATTACATCAAGCCAGGTATGAGCGTTGAAGCGATCCAGGGCATCATCGCCAGCATGAAGAGCGACTATGAGGACCGCGTTGATGATTACATCATCAAAAACGCAGAAATTTCTAAAGAACGCCGCGACATTTCTAAAAAGCTGAAAGCGATGGGCGAAATGAAAAACGGCGACGCAAAAGCAGAGTAACAGCCTGTGGCAGTGGGGAACACCGCGAGTTCCTCACTGCAATTCAACCCCGCCAGTGACCATCTTCAGCAAATGCTGATCGGGCCAGTGTTCCGTCAGTTTTCGTTGTGCGAGTTCCCACTTAATATGGTCAACGTCATGGCGCTGCCTGTCCAGCATCAGCCCGACAACGCTTCCGCTGTGCGCCACATTCAGACCGTATAAATCACAGGCTTCCACCAGCGCCAACAGGGCATCAAAGCCTGGCTTTGGTAACAGTTGTTGGCTGGCGATAGCGCTGAGCGTGGCGGCTTCCCCCATCCGACGAGGGTTTTGCGTTATGCAGGCTTCCTGCACTCTCTCCCATGCCTGCTGCAACATCGCCGCCCCCGCATGCAGACGTTCCAGTCGGGGGATGCGGTGATAATCTGCCGTGCGCAACGTTATTGGGCTTTCGAGGACTAAAAGATCAAGCTGTGGCTGCGCTTCACAAGCCATTTGCGTAGAGGCGTCATTGTGATCGAAAAGCGTCAGTTGACGGAAAATGGTGCTGTCGGTGGGTTCAAGCGAAACACACAGATGTGCAAGCGTGGGTTCATCCAGCGTATGCCCCAGATGGTGTGCGGTTGCGACCGCCGTTGCCGCGATATCTGCGGTACTGCTGGCCATTCCTTTGGCGACGGGAATGGTGGAATGCACTGCGATCCGAATCTCCTGGCTCCACTGCGCAGGGTAGCGCCAGTATTCCAGTAGCCGATTGACCATTGCGCGTGAAAGGGGGCGCTCATCCGCAAGGGGAGCGCCCGAGCTTACTTCCACTGTGCTGTACCATTCGACAGGGCAGGAGACCAGTTTCTCACTGCCCAGAATCCAGCCCTGGATAAGTTCTCCGCATGACGCGGGGCATTGCGCAACAGCCACGTTTTCACCTTTCTGGTCAGCAATCCTCGGCGCATAGTGTCACGGCGATTGCGCTATTACCATGATTTTCCGCAAGTTGCAGTCGGGCAAAATCAGGCGGAAACGTCAAATGTGACCTTGTCACTTAACGCAATCCGCATCACATCTTGTGCGATCATAAGCTCTTCATTGGTATTAATGACCGCCACTTTCACCACTGCGTTTTCTGCCTGAATAAACGTAGCGTTGCGCAGGTTTTTTTCCTCATCAATACTCAGCCCCAGGAAATGCAGATTATGACAGACTGCCGCTCTGGCACGGGCGGAGTTTTCGCCGATTCCACCGGTAAAAATGAGCGCATCCAGACCGCCCATTTGCATGATATAACTGCCGATTGTCGCGCGAATGCGCTCAGCGAATAGCGTAAGCGCAAGCGCCGCCCGGCGATTTCCGCCATCGGCGGCCTGCTCAACGTCGCGGTAATCATGCGAAACGCCGGAAATGCCCAGCAGCCCCGACTCATTGTTTAATAAATAATTAAGCTGCTGGGGCGTTTTCCCTTCACGTTCTGCAATCCAGGGCAGAATGGAGGGATCGATGTCTCCGCTACGGGTTCCCATCATTACGCCTGATTGCGGCGTAAATCCCATTGATGTATTGATGGATTGCCCCCCTTTGATAGCGCAAATGCTGCTGCCATTACCCAGATGGCAGCAAATAACGCGTAAGGCGCTGAGCGGGACGCCCAGTCTTTCAGCTAATGCCGTGCTGACATATTTATGGCTGGTACCGTGAAAACCATAGCGGCGAATACCCAGCTCGGCGTAATAACGCCAGGGCAGAGGGTAAATATAGGCCGACTCGTCCAGCGTCTGGTGAAAGGCGGTATCGAATACGGCCACAGAAGGCGTTGAGGGTAACAGCTGGCGAAAAATATGAATACCGAGCACGTTAACCGGGTTATGCAACGGGGCCAGTTCGGCAAGACGCTCAATTTGAGCGAGCGTTTCATCGGTCACGCGCGCCGAATCCTTAAAGAACTCTCCGCCGTGCGCCACGCGATGACCCACGCCGTCAATATCCTGTAAGGTATTAATGATGTGATGACTGAGGAGCTTATCCAGCAGCAGGGTAACGGCTTCGCGGTGATCGGCGATGGGGGCCGTTTCCTGCCATTTTTGCGCGGATGTTTTCATTGTGACTCTGGCGTTCGCCATTCCGATACGTTCGATTAATCCCTGGCAGATCATTTCGCCCTGCGGCATTGCCAGCAACTGGAATTTTAGCGACGAGCTACCGGCGTTAATCGCCATTATTTTGTGAGACATAAGGGTTCCTTAGCACTCAGAAAAACAAACATTTCATCAATCCCGGATTTCATCAGCGCGCTGGTGACAAAAATTTTCTGCGCACCGGCTTGAATCAGCCTGTTCTCCACGCATGAGATACGTGACGAATCCGCCAAATCAGATTTGGTGACGATCCCGATAACGGGTCTGTTCATTGGGCCGGTAAAACCGGGGGAGAAGGGCGACCACGGCGCATCGGCATTAAGAACCAGCGCGATAATGTCAGCTTCACAGGCGCTTGCCAGCAGCGCGCTATACAGACAGCGGTTCTCCAGATATTCGCCCGGCGTATCGATTGTGCCGGGCGACCAGACAATAGCCTGTGTTTTCTGGTAATGAAGCGCTTCGCCGTTCAGACTCTGTGTAAGAGAGGTTTTCCCGCACTGGCTGGGGCCGATTAACATAATGCGTTTCATGGCGTTATGTCCGGGTAATTGGGCAGGCGGTAAAACGCATCATTTCTCCCAATGTTCTGGTCACCTGATTTAACGCATACTCGACGGCTGAGACATCGCCGGTCAGCACGACGGCCCCGGTGAAACGGTCAAGAAAACCAATCTCGACCGCGCCGGATTTGGTGGCGATATCGCAGGCAATAATCGAGGCTTCACTGGGCGTAATGGTCAGGATCCCAATAGCGGACACCGCATCCGGCAGACCCAGTTTTTTAAAGAGATCTTTGCCTGGGTTAGCAATCAGATGCGCCAGCGTCACCTGTTTCCCGGGAACATACTCCTGAATCATGCGTTCCGTTGTCGGTTGCTTTTCCATCATCCCTCCACGATCTGTCGCCACATGGCTTCATGCGGACGGGGGATCACGGCGCGGTAAACCAGCAGTCCTTTTTCGCCTGCGCTTTCACTGGCTACCGTAACGGCGTTGTTGACATCGGAGACATCGCCTGCCACCACCATGTAACATTTTCCGCCAATACCGAACGCCATATGGACACGCACCAGCGTCACGTTGGAGGCTTTAACGGCGCGATCGGCGGCACTGATACAGGCTGCTACGCTCCAGGTTTCCACGATCCCTACGGCCTGACGTTGATCAACGCTGTTCAATCCGCTGACCGCAGGCAGTACGCTGGCATGAATATTCGGCAGCACCAGACTATCCACGAGCATGTCTGCGGCCAGCGATGTGCCCGTTTCGATGGCCTGCTGTACCGCACCGACATCGCCGCCCAGCATCAGTAAAAATTTACCCGGACAGATTGTTTTACTGACCAGTAAATTGACGCTGGCGCTTTTCAGCATGGCATCGCCTGCTTCCATTCCTTTAGCGATGCTGGTGAGTTCTAAAATACCTATAGCCTGAGACATGGTTAACCTCTTACAACCGTGATGGCGTGTTCAGTAATGTCGCTGACAATGCCGTCAATACTGGCGTGAACGGGAGCGCCTAACGCGCCAGATGGCATATCGGCGACACACTGTCCACGGACAACGCGTTCACCTTTTTGCACGCAGGGCACGGCGCTGGCGCCAATATGCTGACGCAAGAGCAGCGTCGTTTTGTCTGCTGAAGGGGCGACGTCCGTTAACGGCGCGTCGTGATACCAGTCGCTGAGCCCCAGTTTGGTAATCAATCGCTTAATCGGCACCAGCCGATATTTCGCCATTTCATCGGCGGGATTCAGCGGGCCTTCGTAACGGAGGTTTTGCGCCCGTAGCTCACGTTTCAGCATACGGTTAATGCGCATGGGGGAGATCCCCACCGGGCATGCCACGCTTTCGCAAACATTGCATTCTGAACACGTCAGCGCGCTAAGCAGGAGTTGCGGTGTCGCAGCCTGTTGATAGTTCACCGCGCGTACCAGTAAATGGGGAGATAACTCATGGCCGATCAAATGCCTGGGGCATAAATCAGTACATAACCGGCATTGCTCGCAAACGGTTCTTGCGACAGACAAAACGGTGCGTTCATCCTGCATTCGCCGCTGAATCAAGGGATGGGTTTTTGGTAACACCAACAGGCCGCCGGTGGTCTTTGTCACCGGTGAATCCAGCGATGTCACCAGGCTTCCCATCATGGGGCCGCCGTTAATCAATCCGGGGTCATCAACGGTGGCGCCGCCTGCAAGCGCTAAAACGTCGCGTAAAGACATACCGACAGGGACGGTGACGGTCAGCGGCCTTGCAACCGCGCCGTTAACGGTAAGAGTGCGGCGCGTTACGGGATACTGTTGTTCTACCGCACGGGCGATATTCAGTACGGTCTGAACATTATTGACCACCACGCCGACGCTCACCGGTAACGCCGCAGGCGGAACGCGTCGGCCTGTCGCCATCCAGATGGTCAGCACTTCGTCCCCGGCCGGGTAGACATCCGGTAAAATATGCAGCCTGATACTGGAAGGTAGCAGGGGGGTTAATGCCTCAATCGCATCGCGGTATTTTTCTTTTAACGCAATAATTCCCTCGCGTGCGCCGGTTGCCTTCATGGCGTACTGCACGCCGCGAATCAGGCGCGCGGGCTGCTGCGCCATTAATTGCTGATCAACCTTGAGCATCGGTTCACATTCAGCAGCATTAACCAAAAAGATCTCAACCTGCGCCTGTAGTTTGACGTGGGCGGGAAAACCCGCCCCCCCGGCGCCAACCACGCCCGCAGCACGTACTCGATCGCGTATGGTTTGCGCATCATAGCTATCCTGTTCAATGGCGCTGACGGTATTCATGACAACGCCTCAAGAAGTTCCCGGATCGCGCTGGCATCGGCGGTACGCGGGTTGGTTCTTAACGTCACATCAGCCAGCGCCGCCTGAACCATGATCGGGATTCGTTGTGAATACGCCTGTCGTCCCTCTTTAAGCGCCTGGGCGAATGAAGGGATTGCACACTGTGTTTTGAGCTGCTCAATCTGATGAATCAGCGCATTGAGGCATGACGTCTCGTTTGCGCTGGCGGGGCAGAGTTGACAGGCTTTCGCGAGTCTTGCGTATCGTTTTGCCGCCCGAGGATCGTGGGCGTTAAAGCGGATGACCGATGTCAGCAGCAGCGCATTGGCAAGCCCGTGCGGCAGATGAAACTGGCCGCCTAACTGATGGGCAATAGCATGGTTCAGCCCCAGTCCAGCTTGGCTAAACGCCATTCCCGCCAGCGTTGAGGCGTTGTGCATCTTCCCACGGGTAGCCAGACAATCCCCTTTCCTGACCGCAACGGGCAGATACTGAAAGACGATTTGCGCGGCTTTTTCCGCCAGCGCGTCAGTGAAGTCGCTGGCGTGCGGAGACACATATGCTTCAAGCGCATGCGTCAGGACGTCCATCCCCGTGTTGGCGGTAATATTTGCCGGAACGGTGACAACCAGCGTCGGGTCGAGAATAGCCATATCTGGATACAACGCTTTATTAAATAACGGATATTTAATGCCCTTTTCTGGATCGCTAATGACGCATGCGCTGGTGACTTCGGAACCGGTGCCACTGGTGGTGGGAATTGCAACACAGGTTTCAATTTCGATGCCGAACTGACGGCTGAACCAGACGATGGCTTTTGCCGCGTCGAGCGCCGATCCCCCGCCAAAGCCGATGACCACATCCGGTCGCAGGGCATGCATTTGCGCAATACCTTGCACTACCGTACCGATGGTAGGGTCCGGGGTGATGTCGCTGAATATGCTGATGCGATTATCCGTTGGAAGGGCGTCGCGCAGCGTATTGATCAGCGGTGATTGCGCCAGAAATCCATCACAGATAATCCAGATATGCCGGTTTGTAAAACGCGTCAGCACATCCAGACTTCCTCTGCCACTGTACAATCGGGTTGGTAGTGAAAACGTATTCATAACGACCTCATTAGCGAATTGAAAAGCCGTTGGTCAGTACGCAGCGACGGGAACGGGCAAATGTGCGTGCCGAGGTTGTCCCTTCGCCGGTCGGGGTGGCGATGGTAAAGGTGGTAAACCCTTCGCCGCCAACGCCGATACCGGCATAGGAAGGGCCGTTTTTCACAAAAATAGAGGTCTGTAAGGTGCGCGCCGCCAGATTCAGGCGAGAGACATTCTGCGAGTGCATAATGGCGGTATGGTGCAGGCCTTCTTCAACGTTTAGCGCCAGTGCCAGCGCGCTGTCGAAATTATCGACCTTCACGACGGGTAGCATTGGCATCAACTGTTCGCTGGTTACCCACGGATCGTCGGCACTGACGATACCGATAAGCAAACGCGGCGGTTTTGCGGGAACGGGAATACCGGCGGCTTCCAGCATGGCGGCCGGGCTTTTCCCGACCAGTTTTTTATTCGCGTGACCTTCCGGGAGGCAGACGGCGCGTAATTTATCGATATCCGCAGCGTTTAACAGCAATGCGCCGAAAGCCTGCATTTGCTGAACCAGGCGCTCAGCGACGCTCTCCACGACAATCAGACTTTTTTCTGCGATGCAGGGCAGGTTGTAATCGAACGCTGCGCCGTTGATGATATCTTCGGCCGCTTTGACGATATCGGCGGTCTCATCAACGATACAGGGCGGATTGCCCGCCCCGGCGCCAATGACCTTTTTACCGCTTTTCATTCCCATCGCAACAATGCCGGGGCCGCCAGTAATAGCCAGCACCGCAATATTGGGATGCGCCATCATTTGCTGGGTTGCCTCAAAAGTCGGTTCTGCGACAGTGACGACCAGATTGCGGATGCCGCAGCAGCGGAAAGCGATATCTTCGATCATGCCGATCAATTTGAGTGAGACGTTTTTCGCGCCAGGATGCGGGCTGAAATAAACGCTGTTGCCCGCAGCCAGCATACTGATGCTGTTGTTAATAATGGTTTCGGTAGGGTTGGTGCTGGGCGCGACGGAACCAATGACGCCGAACGGTGAATATTCAAACAGCACCATGCCGCCATCGCCGGTGAGGGCCGTGGTTGTCAAATCCTCAATGCCTGGCGTGTTATCCAGCGCGGCTTTGTTTTTAAGGAATTTATCTTCTTTGTTTCCCATCCCCGTTTCCGCTGCGCTCTCCGCCGCCAGCGTGGCAAGATGCGGCGTAAGCTCCTGGCGCAGGGCGCTGATAATGGCGCTGCGCGTTTTGAGCGGACACTGCTGATAACGTAAGAAAGCCTGATGCGCCGCGTCTATCGCTTCACCGACGGACTGAAAAATACCGTGTCCTTGCGTTTCGGCCTGCGCAGGCGCCAACTGTTCGCTTAAAATATTACGGATGAGGGTTTCCAGCTCAGAAGTATTCATTGATGTGTTCTCACGTTAATTGCCGCAATGGCGGCTTGTGCAATATCCATGTCCTGTTCAACGCTCCCGCCGCTGATGCCAAGACCCCCAATGAGCAGACCATCACGCCATAACGCGAATCCGCCGCCAAAAGTGACGACTTTCCCCTGCATATGGCTTTCCAGACCGTAGAGCGAAGCGCCCGGCTGAACGGCGCAAGCCAGTTCGTGGGTGGCTGTTTTCATGGCGACGGCGGTCCAGGCTTTTTTCGGCGCCAGTTCACTGCTCACCAGCAGAGCGTCCGGCATACGCCAGGTCACGGTTTCGGTGCCGTTGGCATCCACAATGCTGACGACCACAGGAACCTGAAGCGCCTCCGCCCGCGCCACCGCTGAACGAGTTAACTGATGAAGCTCGTGAAAAGAGAGGGCCATAGAGGGCTCCTTGACGACAGAGGCCGGGGTTGAGGCCAGGTAGCGCTCAGTGACCTCCCGAATGATGTTGTTCTGATGTGCGTCATGATCTTCGGCGCGCGCCAGCGCATACAGGCAATCAGATAAGCGGTTGATGTAGCGCATCAGGACGTGCCTGACGCTGGCGGTTGCCGACAGCTCGACCAGACGTCTTTCAGCCCGGCGGGCAAGCGTGCGGGCAAAGTGCAGGCGACTCGCGGCTTCGCAACGGCCAGGTAAAATAAAACTGTGTAAAGGCGTAACGCGTCCCATCGCGGTATCAATAGCCGCTTCAAGCGCGGCAATATCTTCCGCGCTGATATAGCGCTGCTCCGGCGACGGCTGCTCGCTTTCGCTGGCGAGTTCGGCGCTAAACCAGAATATCTGCATCTGAATAGATTCGAGCAACGTGCGGTGTTGCACGCAGGTTGTGGCGCAAACGCATAAACTCAGCGCTGCATTGAGTTCATCCAGCGTGCCGTAGGTTTCGACGCGCGGATGCGTTTTACTGACTCGTTGGCCGGTAAATAAGGCCGTAGTGCCGGTATCTCCTGTTCGGGTATAAATCGCCATCATCCGCTCCTTAATGAGAAAGCGTGTCTACGATGCCGACAATGGCCAGGTCGATGGCCTCGTTCGGGCTGGAAAAAACATGTCTGGCGCTGGAGCCGCTGCTGAGTAAAACCAGTTCACCCACGCCAGCGCCGACGGAATCGACGGCAACCTCATCTCCGGTAATGGGCGGGTCGGGAAGCTCTCCATCGGCACTTACCCGACGTACCAGCAAAAGTTTTTTCCCAACCAGAGAGGGCGATTTTTGCGTGGATACCACCGCGCCTGTGACTCGTGCCAGATGCATGATTCACTCCTGCTTAATAAGTTGAATATTCCGCGCGCTGGCGGCTTCACGGGCCAGAGCGGTGACGACACAGCGACGACGCAGCACCAGTAATTGCCCCGCGAGTAGGGCGACGTCGGCGTAACTCAAAAGAGTGGTCGGATGCAGGCAGATTGTTTGCCCTCGTTCATCGACCAGCCTGATGGGCAGACGCGCCAGCTTTTTCACCGGCAGCGACGGCAACAGGCGATGGTGCAGGGATATCTGTAGACAAATACCTGATGCCAGTGCGTCATGGACTTTCTTCGCTACAGGGTCGTCGACATCCTGCTCTGCGATGTACGTCAGCGAAGGCAGATCCGCCTGCACAATATGCAGCGCCGCATACTGACAAAACAGCGCGCGGGAATCGGCCTCCCGCAGTTGCGAAATACTGAGCGTGGCCGTGCTTTCCGCCCGACGCTGCAAGCGGGAAATGACCTCCTCAATAATGCGCTGCAACATCTCGCCGTTCATCGCGGTGTAACCAGAGTGGCAAACGCGTCCGGGCTGTCGGCGCCTGCGGCATTGGCTTCGTCTGTGTCGATGTGCATTTCAAGACGCATATCCGCAGAGACACGAATCGCGACGTTGTCGAAAATTAGCCTGCGCGCATTGCCTTCAATAGCGACAGAGACTTTGTCGCCATGCGCAACGCGAAATATCAACGCATCAAGCGGTGACATATGAATGTGGCGTTGGGCGACAATCACGCCGGATGCGAGATCCAGCTCGGCGAAGGGGCTGACAAGACGAATGCCTGGCGTTCCTTTAAGGTCTCCCGACATGCGCAGCGGCGCAGCGATGCCCAATGTTCTGGCATCGGTGCGGGAAATCTCAACCTGGCTGGTACGGCGAAGGGGGCCGAGCAGGCGCACATTCTTTAGCTGACCTTTAGGGCCAATAAGCGTGACGGTCTGGTCGGCCGCATATTGCCCAGGCTGGAGCAGCGCTTTTTTCTCGCTGATTGGCTGACCAGGGAAAAGCCGGGCATAATATTCAGCGCTAAGATGGATATGACGGTTGGAAACACCCAGAGGAATAGGGCGCTCACGCATTTCATCCAGCACTTTGCTGACGGTTGTTTCCAGAAGCTGTTTATCCATTACGCTTTACCTCACTTACCTGAATGCAGGCAGAGTGACCGGGGCTCGCCTTTTTGCCGCTTACAGGCAGGGTCAAGACAGAGATTGCAACTGACCATTCCGGTTTCGGGTTCTGCTTCCGGTACTGACTCTTCTACAACCACGACGTCAGGTTCAGATTCAGATTCAGGTTCTATTTCAGGTTCTGTTTCAGGTTCCGGGGCTGGCATGGGCGCGGGCGGAATAACCGTCGCGCGGGAAAGAATCCCCTCCCCAGGCCTGGCGATAACTTTATGGGCGATCAGCCCCTGCTGTTGATCGGCAAAACTGGCACCGGTGATGATGGCGGACTGCACGGAGGCCACATCACCGGTGATTTTGATCACCGTCCAGCCGGAACCATTAGTTCTCTCAAGCCCCACCAGCGTGATGGAAGCGGCTTTCGCCATGACATCCGCGCAACTGATGGCTAATGCCAGACCACTAACTTCAAGTAATCCCAGTGATTGCTTCACGCTGTGCTCCTTGGTTGCGGCCGTTTAGGCTGACTTGGGTAAAATGGCCTCAACGTCGCTGTGCGGACGTGGAATGACGTGGCAAGATTTCACCTCGCCCACGGCGCTTGCTGCGGCGCTTCCCGCATCGACTGCCGCTTTAACCGCGCCAACATCACCGCGAACCATAACGGTGACCAGGCCGGAGCCGATTTTTTCATAGCCCACCAGTTGCACGTTGGCGGACTTCACCATGGCGTCAGCGGCTTCGATAGCGCCGACTAACCCTTTTGTTTCAACCAGTCCCAGTGCGTTGTTCATACTGCGATTCTCCTGTTGCTTAGGTATTCAGATCCCGAAAGGGGATCCCTTTGACTAACCTTGCCGCGTTGTTACCAGCACTTCGCCGGGCATGGCTGTCCTGGTGATACATCAGCGTAAAAAGCGGCGCTGATGCGGGTAAATTCTTGTAATGCACAACCAGCTTTTCTTTGTCGCAGGCTATGCCGACGAGTAGCGGAGACCGACGCGCCGCCTGCCAGGCGCAATGGGTCACGTCACCGTCAGTCTGCGTCTGGATAACAAAGGGGATACCTTCTTCTTCAATACCGAGAAGCACCTCTTTCCAGACCGCGATACCGTCATCGATGGTCGAAATAACGATAGCCGGGGTACTGGCGTTACTGTCCATGCGCGAACTCCTTATGCCAGGAGAGAATCAGCCCGGTCGCGACCGCATTTCTCGGGCCTTCTGTGCCGCGAATGTTTCCGCGACCGGCCACCAGGCGATAGTGCGCCAGCGCATCGGTGACGAGTTGCGGGATCTCGAAATCCAGAGACGATCCGCCAACCAGCACGACAAAAGGAATGTCACGAATGTTGCCGGTCGGGCTGACCTGGCGCAGCGCGCGCAGGGCGTTAGTGACGAAAACCCGCTCTTTGGCGCTGCGGCGAATGGCGCGTACTTTTTCCAGCGCTAAATCGCCGGGTAATGGAACCAGTTCATCAGGCTTCACCACACATACGCGGGCAAATACGGCTGGCGGCAGCGGGGTGGGGAAAAACTGGACGCTGCCATCTTCGTGACGCAGATGAAAAAGGCTTTCCACCTTCGCGAGCGGATACTTTTTAATCTCTTCTGCCAGATAGCGGTCATCCAGACCCAGTTCACGGGCAATAATCATCGTGACCATATCGCCAGCCCCTGCGAGGTGAGTGGCAATGATCTCCCCTTTGGGATTGATGATGGAGGCATCTGTCGAACCTGCGCCCAAATCGAGAATCGCCAGCGGACGCGTGGTGCCGGGAGTCGTCAACGCGCCTAAAATCGCCGCTTCAGCCTCAGCACCGCCAACCTGAACGTCAACACTCAGCTTTTGTTTGATTTCGCGGGCGATCATCGCCATTTGCAGACGGTCGGATTTCACCATTGAGGCGATGCCCACGGCCTGCTCCAGAGAAAATTCGCCTGCCAGCCCGCCGGTAACGCTCACCGGAACGGAAGTATCGACAGCCAGCAAATCCTGAATGAAGATCTCGTTGCTGGGCTTATTGGTCAGTTCCGCCATGGTCTGGCGTACATGTTCCAGCATGCCGCCAATATTGGTGCCTGCTTCGCCGGTCACGTTGTCCAGCTTGCGGCATTCGCCCACCGCTTTCATGATGGCTTCAGCACCGGCGGCAACATCTACACGGAGCGTGCGTCCCTGAGAAAGCAGTTCCAGATTCCCGGCGGGAATGGCGCGCGCTTTGACATCCCCTGACGGCGTTTTCACGACGACGGCGGAGCGATTGCCAATCAGCGCGCGCGCCATAGGGACGATATTTTTAGTTTCTTCGGCATTAAGGCCGAAAACCGTGGCAATACCGTAAGGGTTAGAGAGCGTTTCAATCACTTTCCCTGGTACGGCAACCTCAATTGCGGCCAGCATGCCCAGCGGAATCCGGTTGATATAGAGCACCTCATCAACGATCGGTAAAGGCTGTTCCAGGCGGTTGCTGACCAGGACGCCGTCGTCTTGCTGCAAAATGACGCCGGTGAGTTGATATCCGGCGCGTACGGAGGCGTTAATTATGGTGGCGACATCGGCGAAATCGAACGCCGATGACACGACCAGGATATAAGGCGTATCCGCCGGGCGGGTTAATAACTCTTGCGGCGTAATGGTCACTCCCACACCCAGACCGACACCGCCTGGGGTTTTAGGGTTATGGCCGATCATTGTGGACTCGGTAATGATGGTTTCCGTGATGGTTTCCATCGCGACATCGCCAATGACCGGTGTGGCTTCGTTGATGCGGATAAGCGAAATATCGCTGACATTGATGCCTGCGTTTTTTGCCGCAAGCGTAAGCGCCTCCTGAATACCAAACACATTTCGTAATGTGCCTTTAATTCCGGTGGTTTCCGCCAGCGCGCTGCCGGTAATGGTCAGCGCGCCAGCCTCATCCAGCCGCGCCAGCGCGACTTCTGTTGATGAGTTGCCAATATCAATGCCAGCTATGTATCGCATCGTATTTCCCTAAAATTAATCGTCACCTTTGAGTTTTTTACGCTCGACGTATAACGTTGCCGCTTCACGCACGAAAGCTGCGCAAATCTTCGCCTGATAGCGATTTTCCAGATCGTCTGCGATAGCCATCAGCTCTTCTTTCGTCGAACGGTATGGACGCAGGGCGTTGTAAATTTCAAGGATTCGATCGTCCGGTACGGCGGTCAGTTCCGCTGCGCGCTCAAAGTTCATCGCCAGGCGGTCACGTCCGGCATCTCTGGCGATAGCCGCCTGAATGCGCAGCGTATCCGGCGTGATACGCATATCCTGTGCGGTCACTTTGTCGCTGAGGACGTTTTCCAGCGTGAATTCATCCAGCGTTTTATTGGTGGCGGTTTTTACCCATTCTGGATGTTTATTCGCCAGCGGATAATCCGTCACTTTTGCGGTATGCGTTGATGCGCTTGCTGTGGCCGGAGCAGGTGCGTTGCCCTGCAAGCTGTTCATGCGGCTCAACACGTCCCGAACCATCGATTCAATTGCGTCGGTATTCATGGAGGTATCCTTTGTTAAAGCGCCACGCGCAGTTCCTGCGGGTTTTTGCCCGTCACGACATACTTCGTCTCTTTAATGTGCAGAATGGCGGATTTCGCCTGGTACTTCGGGCGCGCCATTTGGTCATTTAAGGTCGGAACCGGTTGTGGTGACTCACGCTTCGCATAGCGCGCGGCGTTCTTGCCAATCTGACGATACGTTTCCAGCGTCAGCAGCGGCGCCTGAGGGAATAACTCCAGATTGGAGAGCGGCGGCAGCCCTTGCTGATGAATAACGGTAGTGCCTTTTGACTGAATACCGATTGAAATGCCGGAGCCACTGAGGCGGTTGCCTTCAACAGCGACGAACGCCACGTCAGAGGATTTAAAGCAGCGGATCACGCGGGCTTTAATGCCTTCTTCTTCAATACCGGCGATCACTTCACGCAGGATATTTTTGTGCGGCAAGCCGACGATATTCACGGTCTGCGACAGGCCAAATGCCGGACCCACGGCAATGATCACTTCATCCTGCTGCGTACCTTGTCTGGCCTCGCCAATTTCCGTCAGAAAACCGTCGCCTTGCGGCGCTGCGGTTTGCGGCGAAGTTGATGCTGTCGGTGCGCGAAAGGAGACGGGCTTATCGCTGGTTTGCATTTCGGACAGCACGTCTTCGATTATCTGGCGCAGCAGCTTTTCATTAATTTCCATTTTTCACCCCTTAGCCAAGTTCGTTGGGATCGAGTGCGCCAGGGATGTTTTTAATCTCTTCCCAGCGTTCGCCTTGCAGGCGATAACCTGTTGCCGGACCGGCATAATCGTTGACGTCATTCACCGCAGAGAGCACCTGCCCGTCGCCGACGATAATGGCGGAGGTATGCAGATAGTCTCCGGTTAACTTGGCTTTCTGGATGTTGAGCATGTCTTGCGCGACGTCGGTGAAACCGCCTTTTGCAAGGGCTTTCACCACTTCCAGACCGTTACGGTTCTTGTTGATGATCTCTTGCGCGAACTTGATGTCTTCGACGATGTTACGTTCAGGCATATCTTTCGAGCCGTGAGCGTAGGTTGCGGCTTCAACCTCTTCATCGGTAATCGGCGGCAGCCCCATTCCGGCAAACACGGCTTGCAGCGCGCGCGCGGCTTTATTACGGATGGCGATAACGTCTTCTTCGCGAACCGGACGCAGACCACCGTCCACTTTCAGGTCACGCTGGATAACGTTGTAGTCGTCGAAGTCCTCCGCATCTTCGTTTGAACCGGCAAACATGTTGTCGTAGTTCGGTACGGCGGAATAACCCGAGGAGATGAAGTCAGTACCCGGCAGGAACTGCATCAGCAGACGCGCAGTACGACGCATATCGGAGTGGGTGAAGGTCTGGTCGTTACTGGAGGCGCATTCCAGATCCAGCGCGGAGCAGATCAGGTTTTCCGCCAGTACGGCGCGAATGCCTGACGGTACGGCGGAAGGAACGCCGATGCAGCTGACAGAACCGTTCTGTAGACCCTGAACGCCTGCGGCTTTGGTGATATAGATACAGCGGGCTTCCAGATAGAGCATTGATTTGCCTTCAGCATAGCCCATCTGTACTTCGGAACCCGACCCCGAGGTAAAGCGCATTTTCAGGCCGCGAGAGGCATAGGAAGAGGCGAGGAAGCCTTTTGACCAGGGGGTATCGTCGCCATCGGTAAAGACCGGTTCAGTACCATAGACGGAAATGGTTTCGGCGTAGCAGGTGTGGCCCAGCATACCGAGCTTCAGTTCGGTGGCTTCTTCCAGTGAACACTGCGTTAATACGCCTGGGCGACCGACCTGGGAACCCACCAGCAGAGCGATAGCATTGAACGGGGCGTAGCGCGCAACCGCAACCGTTGTCTCTTGCTCATCAAACCCACGCCACGCGCCTTCTGCGGCATCGGCGGCAATCTGAACCGGGTTGTCTTTCACGTTGGTGACATGCGCCTGCTGAGAAGGCGTGCGGCGGGCGCGCATTTTTTGCATTGCCATCATCATCTCTACCACGTTCATGTGTGAGACGACTTCAACGATTTTTGCTGGCGTCATCGCCGTGGTGAGCGGAACGATGTCGCTGCGTTTGACGTTTGGATCGCACAGCATATTAGCGAGTTTGACCGAGTCCATCGCCATCACTTCTTCCGCGCGCGCCAGGTTAATACCGTAACGGGCGATAAAGTGGTCGATCAGGTCAAATTCGCTGGCGGCTTTGCCGTCCAGCTCGGTGACCGCGCCGTTAACGATTTTAATCGACGGTTTGGGGTCGTTCGGGCTTTCCATCGCAATGAAGCCTTCTTCGATCCACTCCTTAACGAAGCCGTCCTGATTCACAGGGCGTTTCGCCAGCGCTTCAAATCTTTTCGATCTCATGAATCAGCCTCACGGATATCAGATGTAGGACGGACGATCGTTTTTCGGCGTCGTGCCGAGGGTCGACAGAACGGTTTTGCCGATTTCACGGGCTGAAATAACCGCCTGACGCACCGCGCCGGAATCCCCGGAAATCACCAGAATGGCTTCGTTACTGAAGCTGGTGCCGTGTGCCGGAGAGCTGTAAGCCACGACCTCAACATTGGCGGATTTCAGCGCGGTATCCGCCATCAGCACGCCAACAGAGGCGGGGGCGCCGACAATCACGCCGCAGGCGCGGCCAATTGGCGCGCCAAAGGCTTTTTCAAGCGCATAGCTGGCGCGGGCGGTGTATTGCAGCTCGATATGTCCGGCTTCATTGGCGTATACGTCGCCGAACGTCCGGTCGAGTTCTTTCAGCGCAACTTCAATGCCACGTTTCACGTCCGAAACATCATTGCCGCCTAAAATAATCAGCGAACCGTGGCCTGCGCCGCCTTTGGTATCGCGGGGAAGCTCAATGCTGACCACTTCGGTATTGGTCGCTTTTACTGCTTCATCGGCGGCCATAATGTGCGGGCCTGCGCCAGTTCGCGCGCCAAGGATTCCGATGGAGCGGTAGCGCTTTTCCAGCTTCATCGCTTCCAGTAAGGCACTGTCCACATTTGCGATCACCAGACCGACGGTGTCGCCAATCGCGGTGCCGACAAATTCCGTTAAACTGCAACTTTTCTCTGCCATAGCCGTCTCTCGTATTGGGTGGGTTTCTTCAGGAATGGCCGTTTGTTCTGGCGTTGCCACACGGGCAATCACCTGCGCCATGATCTGTTCCACCAGTTCATTGCTGCTCATTGGCTAATTCCCTTCGGTAAGATTTTTTCTACATCGGTATGAGGGCGTGGAATAACGTGTACGGCTTTCACTTCTCCCACGTTGCGTGCGGCAGCGGCGCCCGCATCGGTTGCCGCTTTTACTGCGCCAACGTCACCGCGAACGATGACCGTTACCAGCCCGGAGCCAATTTTTTCGTAGCCGACTAACATCACATTGGCTGACTTCACCATTGCGTCTGCGGCCTCTATGGCTGCGGTTAAGCCTTTGGTTTCTACCATTCCTAATGCTTCTTGTTGCATAAAGACCTCGCCTGGGTTGTCCCGATGTTGATGACTATAAAAAGAAGCGAGGAAAAAGAATGGCTGACTTTAAAAAGAGAATGAAAAAATAATGGGTTGTCAATAGCACTAAATTGCTGTGATTTTTTATAACTCGTTGAATCTAAAGGTTGTATGTGTTGTTTTTGATATGATTATTTCGTTTTCGCTATTCCATTTTTACATTTTACAGGGTGACAAAATAAATAACTTTTGCTACGCGAAAAATGGAATTGTGATATTTGTTTGAAAACGAATATCTGGTGATCGCAATTTTTTATTATCCCTAATCTGGCATTTTATTCGTTAGAGTACGCTCCATTATTGCCCTGGAGAATAAACAGAGAGCAATATTTTGCTATAGCAACACGATTTTTCGGGGCAGGTTAACGGCAGATTGCCAACAATTTACAGGTGCCGCTTTTTATAGTGATGCTCGTTGTACTCTACTGCCAGTACGGCGTTGTGCTGGTAAAGACACGAACTCTGCTTAGAAGGTGTCACAATGAACGATTCACTAAAAGCACAATGTATTGCCGAGTTTTTGGGCACCGGGCTGTTTTTGTTCTTTGGTATCGGTTGCCTGAGTGCATTAAAGGTTGCGGGTGCGAGTCTGGGATTATGGGAGATCTGCATCATTTGGGGGCTTGGGATCTCGCTTGCCGTTTATCTCACGGCCGGGATATCGGGCGCGCACCTGAACCCGGCGATTACCATTGCGCTGTGGTTGTTTGCCTGTTTCCCTGGGCGAAAGGTCTTGCCTTATTCCATCGCTCAGGTTGCCGGAGCGTTCAGCGGCGCGCTGTTGGCCTATCTGCTCTACGGTAGTTTATTTACCGAGTTTGAAGCGGCGAACCATATGGTGCGCGGCAGCGTGGAGAGTCTGCAACTTGCCAGTATTTTCAGTACCTACCCGGCAGCCGCGCTGAGCGTATGGCAGGCGGCGCTGGTCGAAGTGGTCATTACCTCGATTCTGATGGGGATGATCATGGCGCTGACCGATGATGGCAATGGGGTTCCTAAAGGGCCGCTGGCACCTTTGCTTATCGGTATTTTGGTTGCCGTTATCGGGGCATCTACCGGGCCGCTTACGGGGTTTGCGATGAATCCGGCGCGTGATTTTGGTCCAAAATTATTCGCGTGGTTTGCCGGTTGGGGAGACATTGCCATGACCGGGGGGCGCGATATTCCTTATTTTATTGTGCCGATTATTGCGCCGATTGTCGGAGCTTGCGCCGGAGCTGCGGTTTATCGTTACCTGATTGGTAAAAATTTACCGTGCAATACCTGTAAGCTGGAGGAAAATGGACGTTAACACGACGGGAAGTATGTATTTTTGAAACACGTAAAATCATTTCGTGATCTGGTTTCACGAACTGGTCAAAACGTCTCCCACGGATGGGAGACTTTTGTTATTGTCCCTTATACTTTTTTATCACTAATACAGTATGGTGATGATGAAAGGTAAATGTGAAATAAATGTTCTATTTGCAACAATAAATTAACTGAGGGGTTTTATCATGATTTCTGCGAGTGCCCTGAACTCAGAACTCATTAATAAAATCGCACAGGATTTTGCACAAGCCACCAGTCTGGCGGTCGTGGTTGTCAATATTCACGGTGATGAAATTTCTGAGTTATTCAATTTCACGCCTTTTTGTCAGCTAATGCGTCAACATCCTCAACACAGTATTCGTTGCCGTATGAGCGATCGCTGCGGGGGGCTGGAAGCGTCAAAATCAGATCAGCCCTGTATTTATCGTTGCCATGCCGGGCTAACCGATTTCTCCATTCCTTTGGTGATTGCCGGTCATCTGGTGGGGTTTGTGTTATGCGGTCAGGTACGTTTAAGCGATGATGTCGGACTGGTTGATATTCTTAATGTCGATGATCGCTGGCAGGCCGATCCTGAACTGTTGAATGAGTTCCGAAACGTCCCCGAAATGGACTACGCGCGGGTGATAGCCTCTGCGGATCTGCTGAAGCTGATTGTTGAAAATTGCCTTAAAAAACAACTTAATTTTGTTGTTATCAAAGACAATCCGCCGCAAGCGGAGCCTGCTCGTTCGCAACGTGGGCCCAATCCCCACGACAGCAAAATGAAGAAAGCGTTACGCTACATTGATGCGCATTTATCGGACGATCTTCGCCTTGAGGATGTCGCTTCTCACGTCTACCTCAGCCCGTACTACTTTAGTAAGTTATTCAAGAAATATCAGGGAATCGGTTTTAATGCCTGGGTAAACCAACAGCGCATGGCCAGCGCCAGAGAGCTGCTTTGTCACAGTGACTGGAGTATCGCCAGCATTGCACGTAATTTAGGCTTTTCTCAAACCAGTTATTTTTGCAAAGTGTTCCGTCAGACCTATCAGATCACGCCACAGGCTTTCCGTCAGCAAATAAATGATAATTCGTCCGCCGAGTCCGCATAAATAGCAATATTTTGCTATTGCCGATTTTTGATATCGTATTGTATGTCAGTCATTATAAAATGAAAAAAACTATAGCAGAGCAATAAATTGTCATAGCGCAACAAAATAATGTTATCTGAAGGATAAACTGAGCCAGTTTTTATTTTTGTGATGAGATACAGTGTCATTATGAATAGGTTTCATTATTCTTTTGCGCAGTGTTTCATTCAAAACAGGCGTCATTACACCATTGCGTTGGCATAATGGCGCGTAACAGGTAATTAAAATTTAATTGTCGTTATGAGCGAGAAAGTGATGCTCATAACATCAGCCGACAGGTTTGGCACATTTGTGTCAGGGAAGGGGGTGAGAATCCCCCGCAGCCCCCGCTGCTGTGATGCTGACGACCCCGTAAGACCACTGATCGCAAGATTGGGAAGGACGGGCGAGGAGGACGCTAAGCCAGAAGACCTGCCTGTCGGTATTTACCAACAACTTCGGTGGGAAGTGGGTTGCTCAGTAGCGTACAGTCGAAAGACTGGGGTAATACGCAGCTAAACAATACCTCTACCACCCTGAACAGGATCAGGGTATGGCGGCAAAGCTTCACGCATTTATTCTCGCAGGGACCGGAAGCGGCTGTGGTAAAACCACCGTCACGCTTGGTCTGCTGAGTCTGCTGAAAAGACGTGGAATGCGTGTTCAGCCATGCAAAGTCGGTCCTGATTATCTCGATACCGGCTGGCATACGGCAGTATGCGGCAGTGCGTCCCGTAACCTCGACAGCTTTATGCTCCCGGAGCCCGTGCTTAACGCGCTGTTTTGTGAACACATGCAGCAGGCGGACGTCGCGGTGATCGAAGGCGTGATGGGACTCTATGACGGCTATGGCACCGACCCGAACTACTGTAGTACGGCGGCGATGGCGAAACAGCTGGGCTGCCCCGTAATTTTGCTGGTGGACGGTAAAGCCGTTTCTACCTCCATTGCCGCAACGGTGATGGGATTTCAGCACTTTGATCCTGACCTCAATATCGCTGGCGTGATTGTTAATCGCGTTAATAGCGAAACTCACTACCAACTCCTGAAAACGGCGATTGAACGCTATTGTTCTCTACCGGTGCTTGGCTATGTTCCCGGAGTGGAAGACGTGGCGTTGCCGGAGCGTCATCTGGGGCTGATTACCGCGCGTGAGTCCGTCGTTAATCAACAGCCGTGGCAGGATTTTGCCGATACGCTTGAACGAACGCTGGACATTGATGCGCTTCTTTCCCTGAGTCAGCTAACCGCGCTGCCTGCTGGCGAGTGGCCAGCATTACCCGACCCGCAGACGGGAAAAGGACTTACCGTTGCCATCGCGGATGACGAAGCGTTTAACTTTTACTATCCCGATAACATCAAACTGCTGGAACGTACCGGCGTAACGATGACGCGTTTCAGTCCACTGCATGACAGCACGCTGCCGGAATGCCAGATGATCTGGCTGGGAGGCGGATACCCCGAGCTACACGCCGCCGCGTTGGCGGCGAACACCCCAATGCTGGCGCAAATGCGCGCCGCCCATCAGCGCGGCGTGGCGATTTACGCAGAGTGCGGCGGGCTGATGTACCTCGGCAGTACCCTGGAGGACGCCAGTGGAGAGATTCACCGGATGGTGGATGTGATTCCGGGGCACAGCAAAATGGGGAAACGGTTGACCCGCTTCGGCTACTGCGAAGCGCAGGCCAGAGAGCAAACGCTGCTGGCGGCGGCAGGCGAAGTGCTGCGTGGACATGAGTTCCACTATTCTGATTTTCTCCCGGAAAACCCGGCGGTGATGGCGTGCCGTAAAGTCCGCGATGGTAAGACATTGCAGGAATGGTCTGGCGGCTGGCAGGTGGGAAATACCTTCGCAAGTTACCTTCACGTTCATTTCGCACAACGTCCTGCAATGCTGAACCACTGGCTGGCGGCAGGAAGGGAGGCGCTATGACCGTGCTTGCGTGGTGTATCGCCTGGCTTCTGGATTTCGTTATTGGCGATCCGCAGAACTGGCCGCATCCGGTACGCTGGATTGGCAATTTAATTTCAGCAACTCAACGTGTTGTGCGGCGTTACTGCCATAGCGACAGATCGCTGCGCATTGGCGGAGCGGTGATGTGGCTGGTGGTGGTCGGCGTGACGTGGGCGGTTTCCTGGAGCGTGCTGGCGCTGGCGAGTGAGATCCATCCCTTGTTTGGCTGGCTGGTAGAGATCTGGATGATTTTTACCGTGCTGGCTGGCCGCTGTCTTGCGAATGCTGCCCACGATGTTGAACGCCCGCTGCGGGCGGGCGATTTAGCTGAAAGCCGCGAGAAGCTGTCATGGATTGTCGGACGGGATACCTCACAGTTACAGCCTGAACAGGTTAATCGTGCCGTGGTGGAAACGGTCGCCGAGAACACCGTAGACGGCATCATCGCCCCGCTTTTTTTCCTCTTTTTGGGCGGCGCGCCGCTGGCAATGGCGTACAAAGCCGTAAATACCCTCGATTCAATGGTTGGCTATAAACACGAAAAATATCGCGCCATTGGTATGGTCAGCGCCCGTCTGGATGATATTGCGAACGTTATCCCGGCGCGTCTGAGCTGGCTGCTGCTGAGCATTGCCGCGACGTTGTGTCGTTACGACGGCTATCGCGCCCTGCATATCGGCTGGCGGGATCGCTACAACCACAGCAGTCCTAACTGCGCGTGGTCAGAAGCCTCTGTTGCCGGTGCGCTGGGTATTCGTCTTGGCGGCCCGAATGACTACTTTGGCGAGCGTGTTGAAAAACCCTGGATAGGCGACGCGCAGCGCGGCATTTCAGTAGATGACATTTCCCGAACGATTCGATTGATGTGGGTAGCCTCGACCCTGGCACTGGCGCTGTTTATCGCCGTACGGTGCCTGCTGGTTGGCGCAGCCTGAGGATAACAGACGATGCAATATATTCAGCAGCCCCAGGCGATTGAGGCCAAAAGTTTCGACATCATTGGCGAGATCATTCGCGAGACACGCCCGGAGTATCAGTTTGCCAGCCCGCTTCACGAAGCGATCATCAAGCGGGTGATTCACACCACCGCCGACTTTGACTGGCTGGATATTCTCTGGTTTTCCGATGACGCGCTGGAGCGACTCTGCGCGGCGCTGAGTCGCCCATCCATTATCTATACCGATACCACAATGGCGCTTTCCGGCATCAATAAAACATTGCTGGCGACGTTTGGCGGTGAATGCCGTTGCTATATCAGCGATCCGCGAGTTGTGGCGGAAGCAAAAACGCAGGGGATTACCCGATCAATGGCGGCGGTGGATATCGCCGTGACGGAAGAGAGTGAAAAGGTGTTTGTATTCGGCAATGCACCGACGGCGCTGTTCCGGTTGCTTGAGCATGACGTTGCTGTGAGCGGCGTGGTAGGCGTACCGGTCGGGTTCGTCGGGGCGGCGGAGTCTAAAGATGCGCTGACGAAAAGCGCGTTGCCAGCTATCGCGGCGCTGGGGCGCAAAGGAGGAAGCAACGTCGCCGCCGCGATCGTAAACGCCATGCTCTATTACTTGCAGGGGGCGCGATGAGCGATCAATCCTTCGACGCGCCTGTCTGGCACAACGGCAAAGCGTTGCGAAAAGGGTATACCACCGGATCGTGCGCGACCGCTGCGGCAAAGGTCGCCGCGTTGATGGTGTTACGCCAGCATCTGATTCATCAGGTCTCCATCGTTACGCCGTCCGGGGTGACATTGTGCCTGAACGTCGAGTCGCCGCACATTGAAGGGCGGCAGGCGATTGCCGCGATCCGTAAGGACGGCGGCGATGATGTCGATGCCACGCACGGAATGCTGATTTTTGCCCGCGTAACGCTGAACGATAGCGGCGAGATTACGTTGCAGGGCGGAGAAGGCGTGGGAACCGTGACGCGTAAGGGAATTGGACTGCCGGTGGGCAGCGCGGCGATTAATCGTACTCCGCGCCATACCATTGAGTCTGTAGTACGCGAAGCGATAGGCCCGGCGCGGGGAGCGGATATTGAAATTTTTGCCCCGGAGGGGGAAGAACGGGCGCAGAAAACCTATAACGCGCGCCTCGGTATTCTGGGCGGTATTTCGATCATTGGAACCACCGGCATTGTCACTCCGATGTCGGAGGAGAGCTGGAAACGCTCGCTGTCGCTGGAGCTGGAAATCAAACGCGCCGCCGGTCTGGAACGCGTTGTGCTGGTGCCGGGAAACCACGGCGAGCGCTTTGTGCGCGAACAGATGGGTATCGACACGCAGGTTGTCGTCACCATGAGCAATTTCGTCGGCTACATGATTGAAGAAGCGGTACGTCTGGGATACCGCCATATCGTGTTGATCGGCCATCCCGGTAAGTTGATTAAAATAGCCGCGGGGATTTTCCACACTCACAGCCACATCGCAGATGCCCGCATGGAAACCCTGGTGGCGCATCTGGCGTTGCTTGGCGCGCCGCTTGAGTTACTGACTCGGGTCAGCGACTGCGACACCACCGAAGCGGCAATGGAGCACATTGAAGCATACGGTTTTCAACATATTTACAACCATCTTGCGCAACGCATCTGTATGCGCGTGATGCAGATGCTGCGCTTCACGAAAACGCCACCTACCTGCGACGCCATCATGTTCTCTTTTGATAACCAGATCCTCGGTAGCAATCGTCCGATCGAAGAGATTGTGGAGGAGATGCAATGCTAACGGTAGTGGGCATGGGGCCGGCAGGGCTGCATTTGATGACGCCAGCGGCACGCGAGGCCGTGGCGGATGCCGATGTGCTGGTGGGGGGAAAGCGTCATTTATTGCAGTTTCCTGCGTTCACCGGCGAACAGTTTGTTCTGGGCGCCAATATTGCGGAATTGCTCAACTGGATTGCCGGGCAGCAGGACAAACGCATCGTGGTGCTGGCGTCCGGCGATCCGCTGTTTTACGGCATCGGGACGCGCATGGTGGCCCATTTTGGCATTGAGCGGGTGCGCATTATTCCCGGTATCAGCGCAGTGCAATATCTGTGCGCGCAATCGGGTATCGATATGAACGATATGTGGCTGACCAGCAGCCACGGTCGCAGCGTCTGTTTTGATGAGCTGGCGCGTCATCGCAAGGTCGCGATGGTGACGGATGCCCGCTGCGGGCCGCGAGAAATTGCGACGCAGTTAATGGCGCGCGACAAGGGGCATCGCTGGATGGTGATAGGCGAAAACCTGGCAATGGAAAACGAGCGGATTCACTGGCTGCGCGTCAGTGAAGTCAATGCCGACTATGACATGAACGCAGTGGTGATCCTTGATGAAAGATGAGCTTTTTCTACGTGGCGAGAACGTGCCGATGACCAAAGAAGCGGTTCGCGCGCTCGCGCTGTCAAAACTTGATTTGCACCGTGCCAGCCATCTGATTGACGTAGGCGCCGGGACCGGGAGTGTGTCGATAGAGGCGGCGTTACAGCACCCTTTGCTGCACGTTACGGCGATTGAACGTAACCCGGCAGCCCTGCGGTTGCTGGATGAAAACCGCCAGCATTTTGCCTGCGGCAATATCGACATTCTGCCGGGTGAAGCGCCGATGACGATGACTGAAAAAGCGGATGCGGTGTTTATGGGCGGGAGCGGCGGCCATCTGACGACGCTGATTGACTGGGCTATGCGGCAATTGCATCCCGGCGGCCGTCTGGTGATGACCTTTATCCTTCAGGAAAACCTGAATACTGCGCTGGAATATCTGACACAGATTGGCATCCATGAGGTGGATTGCCTGCAAGTGCAGGTGTCGTCACTCACTCCCCTCGGCAATGGCCACTATTTCAAACCGAATAATCCTGTTTTTGTTATCGCCTGTCAGAAGGAAGAGAACCATGTCTGAGACATTTGATCCCCGCTGTGTATGGTTTGTCGGCGCAGGTCCGGGCGATCGTGAACTGATCACGCTCAAAGGTTATCGCCTGTTGCAACAGGCGCAGGTCGTTATTTATGCCGGATCGCTGATTAATACTGAACTGCTGGACTATTGCCCGCCAGGCGCTGAGTGCCACGACAGCGCCGAACTGCATCTGGAGCAAATTCTGGACCTGATGGAAGCGGGCGTGAAGGCCGGAAAAACGGTCGTACGCCTGCAAACGGGCGATGTGTCGCTGTACGGCTCCGTGCGTGAGCAGGGCGAAGAACTTACCCGGCGCGGCATCGACTGGCAGGTGGTGCCGGGCGTCAGCGCGTTTCTCGGCGCTGCTGCGGAGCTGGGGGTGGAGTATACCGTCCCGGAGGTTTCGCAAAGCCTCATCATTACCCGTCTGGAAGGACGTACTCCGGTGCCGGAACGTGAACAGCTGGAGTCCTTCGCCAGCCACCAGACGTCAATGGCGATTTATCTCTCCGTACAGCGTATTCAACGGGTTGCCGAGCGGCTGATTGAAGGCGGCTATCCGACCACCACGCCGGTGGCGGTTATCTACAAAGCGACCTGGCCGGAAAGCCAGACCGTGCGCGGCACGCTGGCGGATATCGGCGACAAAGTACGTGAGGCGGGTATCCGTAAAACGGCGCTCATTCTGGTCGGGAATTTCCTGGGGGATGAGTATCACTACTCAAAACTCTATGCGGCGGACTTTAGCCATGAATACCGTAAAGCCTGAATCTATAGCCCTGTTTTGTCTGACGCCCGGCGGCGTACAGCTTGCGAAGCGGCTGGCGGCGATGCTGCCGTTAACCTGCTTTACCAGTGAGAAACTGCTGGAAGACGGGTTTATGCCCTTCGAAGGCGGATTTGCACAATCGGCCCGCGATGCGTTTGCTAACTATTCGGCGCTGATTTTTATCGGTGCGACCGGCATCGCGGTACGCGTGCTGGCGCCGCTGGTAAACGACAAATTCAGCGACCCGGCGGTGGTGGTGATCGACGAACGGGGCCAGCATGTGATCAGCCTGCTCTCTGGTCATGCGGGGGGCGCCAATGCGCTGACCCGCTATCTGGCGGGCATGCTCGGCGCCGATCCGGTTATCACGACGGCGACTGACGTTAACGATATGGCGGCGCTTGATACGCTGGCATTTCAGCTCAATGCCCGGATGACCGATTTCCGCTCGGCGGTAAAAATCGTCAACCAGATGCTGGTCAGCCACCAGCGCGTCGGGCTGTGGTGGGATGAGGAGCTGGCAGACGATGTCAGTCACTGCGATCGACGCGGGTTCATCACCGTGACCGACCTGCATCAACTTCCCGAGCTTGATGCGCTGGTTTGCATCACTTTGCGCAATGAATTGCCAGAAATACCCGTTCGGCACTGGAAACTGGTGCCGCAGCGGGTGGTCGCCGGAATCGGCTGTCGCCGCGATACGCCGTTCCCGCTGCTGGCAGCGCTGCTGGCGCGACAACTGGAGGCGCAGAAATTTGATCCGCTGGCGTTGAAAGCGATTGGCAGCGTCTCGCTCAAAAAAGATGAGCAGGGATTAATCCAGCTTGCCTCCTGCTGTCGCGTTCCCTTCGAAACCTTTACCGCTGACGCGTTGCGTGAGCATGAACATCGCTTCCCGGCCTCCAGATTTGTGCGGCAAACCGTCGGTGTGGGCAGCGTATCCGGCCCGGCGGCCTGGCTGTTAAGTCACGGAAAACTGTCTGGCGAAACCCTGCGCGAACAGGGCGTCACTATTACTTTGGGAGTTTCACACTGATGTTAAGCGTAATTGGAATTGGCCCTGGCTCGCAGGCAATGATGACGATGGAAGCCGTAGAAGCCTTACAGGCGGCGGAAATTGTCGTTGGCTATAAAACGTACACCCATCTGGTAAAAGCCTTTACTGGCGACAAGCAGGTGATCAAAACCGGAATGTGCAAAGAGATCGAACGCTGTCAGGCGGCGATTGAACTGGCGCAGGCCGGACACAATGTGGCGCTGATCAGCAGCGGCGATGCGGGGATTTATGGCATGGCGGGGCTGGTGCTGGAACTGGTCAGCAAACAGAAGCTGGACGTTGAAGTGCGGCTGATCCCCGGCATGACCGCCAGTATCGCGGCGGCCTCCCTGCTGGGCGCGCCGTTGATGCACGATTTCTGTCATATCAGCCTGAGCGATCTCCTGACGCCGTGGCCAGTCATCGAAAAACGGATTATCGCCGCCGGAGAAGCAGACTTCGTGATCTGTTTCTATAACCCGCGCAGCCGTGGCCGTGAAGGTCATCTGGCGCGTGCTTTTGAACTGCTGTCCGCCAGCAAGAACGCGCAAACGCCGGTTGGCGTGGTGAAGTCGGCCGGGCGTAAAAAGCAGGAAAAATGGCTGACCACGCTCGGCGATATGGATTTTGAGCCTGTCGATATGACCAGCCTGGTGATTGTCGGCAACAAAGCCACTTACGTACAGGATGGTCTGATGATCACGCCGCGAGGTTACGTACTGTGAGTTACGGCGACGTGCTGGTTATGGGCGGCACCAGCGATGCCCGGATGCTGTGTCAGCAACTGGATGCGGCAAAGGTGGCATACACCCTGTCGGTTGCCACGCCGACAGGAAAGCAGCTGGCTGGCGACATTAAAGGTCAGATCCGCTGCGGGCGCCTGGAGCCAGAGGAGATGGTGGCCTGGCTGAAAGCGCACCGCACGCGTTGGGTCATTGATGCGTCGCACCCGTATGCCGAGGTCGTCAGCCGCAACATTATGCACGCCTGTGAACGCGCGGGGGTGTTGCTGAGCCGCTATCAGCGCCCGGAACAGCTCAGCGAGCTTACGCACCCGCTGTTGCACCATGTCCACACGATTGCTGAGGCCTGCGATGTGGCGCAGCGCTTTGGCGAACGCGTTCTGTTAACGACCGGAAGTAAAGATCTGGCGACCTGGCGAGCCGGGTTGCCGCACAAAAAACTGCTGGCCCGCGTCTTACCTGTTCCTGAGGTCATTCAGCAATGTGCCGACCTGGGATTTGGCGTTGGTGAGATTTTCGCCCTGTGCGGGCCGTTCAGCGCTGAATTTAACGCGGCGTTTTATCGTCAGTGCCAGGCCGATGTCGTGGTGACAAAAGCATCGGGGGCGGAGGGCGGTTATCAGGAAAAAGTTCAACCCTGTCTGGATGCCGGTATCCCCTGCATCGTGATTACCCGCCCGGCAACGCTTGTAACGGGTGATGAGTTACTGGAAAGTCAGGCCGCATTTGCGCAGCGTTTGGCGCGCTGGCTGGCCGCTGCTTAAGGAGTAAGAGATGAAAAAAGCGCTTCTGGTGGTGAGTTTTGGCACCAGCTATCACGACACCTGTGAGAAGAACATTGTGGCCTGCGAACGCGATCTGGCAGCCAGCTGCCCGGATCGTGATCTGTTTCGCGCGTTCACCTCCGGGATGATTATCCGCAAGCTCAAACAGCGTGACGGCATTGAAATCGATACGCCGCTTCAGGCATTGCAGAAGCTTGCTGAACAGGGGTATCAGGATGTGGCGATTCAGTCCCTGCACATTATTAACGGCGACGAATACGAAAAAATTGTGCGTGAAGTTCAGACTCTGCGCCCGTTATTTACCCGTCTTACGCTCGGCGTGCCGCTGTTGAGCAGCCATGCCGATTACGCGCAGCTGATGCAGGCTTTACAGCAGCAGATGCCGACGCTTGGCGCGACGGAGAAAGTGGTGTTTATGGGGCACGGCGCCAGCCACCACGCGTTTGCGGCCTATGCGTGTCTGGACCATATGATGACGGCGCAGCGTTTTCCGGCGCGTGTGGGAGCGGTTGAGAGTTACCCGGAGGTGGATATTCTCATCGGGAGCTTACGTCAGGAAGGCGTAACGGCGGTGCATCTGATGCCGCTGATGCTTGTCGCCGGCGATCATGCCATTAACGATATGGCTTCCGATGAAGAGGACTCCTGGAAAACGCAGTTCAACGCCGCAGGCATCCCGGCGACGCCGTGGCTGAGCGGTCTGGGGGAGAATCCGGCGGTACGCGCCATGTTCGTGGCGCATCTGCAACAGGCGCTGAATACGGCCATGGAGGAAGCGGCATGAGCGGAAAGCTGTATGCGTTAAGCACCGGGCCGGGCGCAGCCGATCTGATCACCGTGCGCGCGGCGCGAATACTTGGCTCGCTCGATATCCTCTACGCTCCGGCAGGGCGCAAAGGCGGCGACAGTCTGGCGCTCTCTATTGTGAGTGAATATCTGGGTGAGCAGACGGAAGTCCGCTGCTGCCACTTTCCAATGAGCGCTGACAGCGCGGAAAAAGAAGCCGTCTGGAATGAGGTGGCCGCAGCGCTGGTTCAGGAAGTGGAGGCGGGTAAACAGGTGGGGTTCATCACCCTCGGCGATGCCATGCTGTTCAGCACCTGGGTCTTTTTACTCCAGCGGATCGGCAACCCGGCGTGGCTGGAAATCGTTCCTGGCGTCACCTCGTTTGCCGCCATTGCCGCCCGCGCAAAAACGCCGCTGGCGATGGAACAACAATCGCTGGCGGTGATCTCCTGCACCGCGGCGGAAGAAACAATTCAGCAGGCGTTAAGACAGCATGACAGTCTGGTGCTGATGAAGGTCTACGGTCGCTTCGCGCGTATTAAAGCATTGCTGCAACAGGAAGGTTTGCTGGAGTGCGCCCTGATGATGGCAGAAGCCACGCTGCCCGGTGAGCAGTACTGGCGTCACCTGAATGAGGTCAGCGACGAGCAGCCGCTGCCCTATTTTTCGACCATTCTGGTCAACAAACAGTGGGAGTATGCAGAATGAAACTTGAACAACAGCTAAAACAGCTGTCTTTCAGCGGGTTAGCTGCGGCGTTATTGCTGATGGTTGTCCCGGAACAGGCGTTCGCCATGCATATCATGGAGGGATTCCTGCCGCCGATGTGGGCGCTGGCCTGGTGGGTGCTGTTTTTACCGTGCCTGTGGTACGGACTGGTGCGCCTGCGCCGTATCGTGCAGGAAGATAACAACCAGAAGGTGCTGCTGGCATTGTGCGGGGCGTTTATCTTCGTGCTGTCGGCGCTGAAAATTCCTTCTGTTACAGGTAGTTGCTCGCACCCGACAGGGGTAGGGCTTGCGGTGATTTTATTTGGCCCAGGCGTTGTGGCGATCCTCGGGGCGATTGTGCTGCTGTTTCAGGCGCTGCTGCTGGCGCATGGCGGCCTGACCACGCTGGGTGCGAACGGGATGTCGATGGCGGTTATCGGCCCCGTTGTCGGGTATCTGGTATGGCAAATGGCCTGCCGCGCCGGGCTGCGCCGCGATGTCGGCGTCTTTCTTTGCGCCATGCTGGCGGATCTGGTGACGTACTTCGTGACGTCGGTGCAGCTTGGGGTGGCGTTCCCGGACCCGCAGGCTGGGGCAATGGGTTCAGTGATTAAATTTATGGGGATTTTCTGCCTGACGCAGATCCCCATTGCGATCGCGGAGGGGCTGCTGACCGTCATGATTTACGACCAGTTGACCAAACGCCGGTTGATTACCGCACAAGGACATTAAGATGAAAAAGACGCTGATATTGTTAGCTATGGTGATTGCCCTGGTGATCCTGCCGTTTTTTATCGATCATGGCGGTGAGTTCGGTGGCTCTGACGGCGAAGCGGAAAGCCAGATCCAGGTGGTGGCGCCGCACTATGAACCGTGGTTCCAGCCATTGTATGAACCGGCCAGCGGTGAAATTGAAAGCCTGCTGTTTACGCTGCAAGGTTCGCTTGGCGCGGCGGTGATTTTCTATATTCTCGGTTACAGCAAAGGCAGACAGCGCCGTGATGACCGGGCTTGATCGACTCAGCTACCAGAGCCGCTGGCTTCATGTTACGCCGGTGCGTAAGTTTTTGCTCTGGTTGCTGATGATGATTCTGGCCTTTACCCTGCCTCCTTTGGGGCAGGGTATTGAACTGGCGCTCATCGCCGGGCTGAGCTGCTGGCTGCTGCGGATTTCGTTCTGGCGCTGGTGTCGCTGGATGGCGATACCGTTTGGTTTTTTAAGCGTGGGCGTGGTGACGATTTTATTCAGCGTGAGCCGCGATCCTCACTCGTTACTGGCAAGCGTTCCGGTTGGCGATTACTGGCTGGGGGTGACTTCGTCAGGGTTGAATACCGCCAATGAAACCTTCTGGCGCAGCCTGAGCGCACTGGCGGCGACGTTCTGGCTGGTGTTGAATCTGCCGTTTCCGCAACTGATTATTTTGCTTAAGCGCGCGCATGTGCCACGGCTGCTGACCGAGCAGATCCTGCTGACATGGCGCTTTATTTTTATCCTGTTAGACGAAGCGCTGGCCATTCATCGCGCGCAAACGCTGCGTTTTGGCTATCGTAGTTTGCCGAAAGGCTATCGTTCTCTGGCAATGCTGGTGGGTTTGCTGTTTACGCGTGTGCTTATCCGCTATCAGCAAATGACCACCGTGCTTGATATCAAACTGTATCAGGGTGATTTTCACCTGTAAGGATTCGTATGCTTGCCACCTCCGGTCTCTGGTTTCGCTATCAGGATGAGCAGGTGCTCAAGGGGCTAACGCTGGATTTCTCCCCCCATGCGGTTACCGGGCTGGTGGGCGCGAACGGCTGCGGAAAATCGACGCTATTTATGAACCTGAGCGGTTTACTGCGCCCGCAAAAAGGCGAGGTTTTGTGGCAGGGAAAAGCGCTGGATTACAGTAAGCGCGGGCTGCTGGCGCTGCGCCAACAGGTGGCAACCGTTTTTCAGGACCCCGATCAACAAATTTTTTATACCGATATCGACAGCGATATCGCTTTTAGTCTGCGAAATCTAGGTGTGGCTGAGGATGAGATTGCCCGCCGCGTGGACGATGCGTTGACCCTGGTTGATGCGCAGCATTTCCGTCATCAGCCGATCCAGTGTTTAAGTCACGGGCAAAAAAAACGCGTGGCGATTGCGGGCGCGATGGTGTTGCAGGCCCGCTACCTGCTGCTGGATGAACCCACTGCCGGGCTTGATCCTGCCGGGCGCACGCAGATGATTGCGATCATCAAGCGGATTGTGGCGCAGGGGAATCATGTGGTTATTTCCAGCCATGATATTGATCTCATTTATGAAGTCAGCGATGCCGTTTACGTGCTGCGCCGTGGCGAGGTACTGGCATACGGTGAACCGGGGGAGGTGTTTGCACGCACTGAACTGATCGAACAAGCCGGGCTGACGCAACCGTGGCTGGTCAAACTGCATGCGCAACTGGGGTTGCCGCTGTGTAAAACGGAAGAAGAATTTTTTGGGCGTATGCGAGAGAACGCGCTGAAGGAGGCGTCATGACGCAGGCAGTAATGTTGCAGGGAACGGCATCAGATGTAGGTAAAAGTGTGCTGGTGGCGGGGCTGTGCCGCATCTTTTATCAGGATGGCCTGCGCACGGCGCCATTTAAGTCACAGAATATGGCGCTGAATTCCGGCATCACGCCGGACGGCAAAGAGATGGGACGCGCGCAGATTTTCCAGGCGGAAGCGGCGGGGATTTCGCCGGATGTGCGGATGAATCCGGTCCTGCTGAAACCGACCAGCGATCGGAAAGCGCAGGTGGTGTTGATGGGCAAAGTCGCCACCGATATGGACGCGGTTAGCTACCATGAATATAAGCCGCGTCTGCGTGAGCAGATCCTCACGGTTTACAATAGCCTGGCGCAAGAATATGACGTTCTGGTGCTGGAGGGCGCCGGTAGCCCGGCGGAAATAAACCTGCGTGACCGCGACATCGTCAATATGGGGATGGCGGAAATGGCGCAATGCCCGGTCATTCTGGTGGCGGATATCGATCGCGGCGGCGTTTTTGCCTCTATCTACGGTACGCTGGCGCTGCTGCATGATAGTGAACGCGCCAGAGTGAAAGGGGTGATCATCAATAAGTTTCGCGGTGATGTGACGCTGCTCTACTCCGGCATTGAACAAATTGAAGCGCTGACCGGCGTGCCGGTTCTGGGCGTGATGCCCTGGCTGGAGGTCGATCTTGAAGATGAGGATGGCGTGGCGCTGCAAAAAGGCAAATACCTGCGTACCGATAGGCGTGATATCGACATTGCCGTTGTTCAGGTGCCGCACATCTCGAATTTCACCGATTTCAACGCGCTGGCGGCGCAGCCGGATGTTCGCGTGCGCTATGTGCGCCATCCTGAAGAACTGGCGGGCGCGGACCTGATAATTCTGCCGGGCAGCAAAAATACGCTTGGCGATCTGGTCTGGCTGCGTGAAAGCGCAATGGCGCATGGCGTGTTGCAGGCGCATCGTCAGGGCGTACCGGTGGCAGGCATCTGTGGCGGCTATCAGATGCTGGGCGACACCATTATTGATGAGGTGGAGTCCGGGTTGGGCACGCTTCCCGGTCTTGGTCTGCTTAATACCGTCACGCACTTCGCGCAGGATAAAACCACCACGCAGGTTGAAGGGCAGATGGCCTCTGCGCTGCCGGGATGGCTGGCGGCGGCGTCTGGCCTGGCGGTGCGCGGGTATGAAATTCATATGGGCGAGACGACACTGAATGCACAATGCCAGCCAGCCATGACGTTACGCAAAGGCGAAAACGCTATCGCTGACGGCGCGGTAACGGACGACGGACTGGTCTTTGGCACCTATCTTCATGGCTTGTTCGACAGCGATGCGTTTACGCGGGCGCTGGTCAATGGCCTGCGCGTGCGTAAGGGGCTGACGCCGCTGGATCACGCCTTCCATTACGCGCAATATAAATCGCAGCAGTTTGATCTGCTGGCGGATGCGATGCGACAACACATCGATATTGAGAAAATTTATACCATCATGCAGCAGCACCGGGAGCCCGTATGATGATTCTGGTGACCGGCGGCGCGCGCAGCGGGAAAAGCCGCCATGCGGAGGCGTTAATCGCGGATTCGCCGCAGGTGCTGTACATCGCCACGTCGCAGATTTTTGACGAGGAGATGGCGGCGCGGATTCAGCACCATCGGGATGGCAGACCGCCGCACTGGCGGACAGCGGAATGCTGGCGGCATCTTGATGCGCTGATTACGCCAGATAACGCCCCCGAAGAGGCCATTCTGCTGGAGTGTATCACGACCATGGTGACCAATTTATTGTTCGCGATGGGCGGCGATACGGACCCGGACAACTGGGATTACGCGGCGATGGAGCAGGCGATTGAAGACGAAATTCGCACGTTGATCGACGCCTGTCAGCGCTGTCCGGCTCAGGTGGTTCTGGTGACCAATGAGGTGGGCATGGGCATTGTCCCGGAAAATCGTCTGGCGCGACATTTTCGCGACATCGCCGGGCGGGTCAATCAGCGTCTGGCTGCGGCGGCGGATGAGGTCTGGCTGGTGGTATCGGGTATTGGAGTCAAAATTAAATGAGTAAGTTGTTCTGGGCGATGCTCGCTTTTATTTCGCGTTTGCCTGTTCCGACCCGTTGGTCTCAGGGGCTGGATTTTGAGGAGTATTCCCGCGGTATTGTGACATTCCCGCTAATCGGCATGCTGCTGGGCGCGATTGGCGGCCTGGTGTTTGTGGCGCTTCAGTCCTGGTGCGGCATTCCACTGGCGGCCCTGTTTTGCGTTTTGACGCTGGCGCTGCTGACCGGCGGTTTTCACCTCGACGGTCTGGCGGATACCTGTGACGGTATTTTTTCCGCCCGCCGCCGGGAGCGGATGCTGGAAATTATGCGTGACAGCCGCCTGGGCACCCACGGCGGGCTGGCGTTGATTTTTGTCCTGCTGGCGAAAGTGCTGGTGATTAGCGAACTGGCGCTGAGAGGCACGCCGATGCTGGCGGCGCTGGCGATGGCCTGCGCGGCGGGGCGCGGTGTCGCCGTATTGCTGATGTATCGTCATCGCTATGCCCGTGAAGAAGGGCTGGGCAACGTGTTTATCGGCAAAGTTACCGGGCGACAAACCTGCGTTACGCTGGGATTAACCGCTATTCTCGCGGCGATACTCATGCCGGGGATGCGCGGGGTCGCTGCGCTGGTGGCCACTCTGGCGGCAATTTTTATTCTTGGGCAATTATTAAAACGCACGTTGGGTGGGCAAACCGGCGATACGCTGGGTGCGGCGATTGAACTTGGCGAGTTGATCTTCCTGCTGGCTCTGCTGTGAGCCAGCCAACACGATGAGAACCCTTATGCAGACGTTAACCTCTTTACTCCGTGACATTCCCAAACCGGACAGCGACGCAATGGCGCACGCCCGGCAGCACATCGACGGCTTGCTCAAACCGCCGGGCAGCCTCGGGCGCCTGGAAGCGCTGGCCGTACAGTTAGCGGGGATGCCCGGTCTCAACGGCACTCCGCATGTCGGTAAGAAGGCGATGCTGGTGATGTGCGCCGATCATGGCGTGTGGGATGAAGGGGTTGCGGTCTCGCCGAAAGTTGTCACCGCCATTCAGGCGGCCAACATGACGCAGGGAACAACCGGTGTTTGCGTACTGGCTGCTCAGGCCGGGGCAAAAGTCCATGTGATTGACGTCGGGATTGATGCCGACCCGATCCCCGGCGTGGTGAATATGCGCGTGGCGCGTGGGTGCGGGAATATTGCGACAGGCCCGGCGATGAGCCGCGTTCAGGCCGAAGAACTGCTGCTGGAAGTGATGCGCTACACCCGCGAACTGGCGCAAAGCGGCGTGACGCTGTTTGGCGTTGGCGAACTGGGAATGGCGAATACCACCCCTGCGGCGGCGATTGTGAGTGTACTGACCGGTAGCGATGCCGAAGATGTGGTGGGGATTGGCGCGAATCTTCCGCTCTCCAGAATTGGCAATAAAGTTGAGGTTGTGCGCCGCGCCATTGCGGTGAACCGGCCCGATCCGCGTGATGGCGTTGAGGTGCTGGCGAAGGTGGGCGGTTTTGACCTGGTCGGTATGGCGGGCGTGATGCTGGGCGCCGCGTCATGTGGATTGCCGGTTGTGCTGGATGGTTTTCTCTCCTATTCTGCGGCGCTGGCGGCGTGTCAGATTGCGCCGGAAATTAAACCGTATCTGATTCCGTCGCATTTCTCGGCAGAGAAGGGCGCGCGGATTGCGCTGGAGCACCTGGAGCTGGAGCCGTATCTGCATATGGGAATGCGTCTTGGCGAAGGCAGCGGCGCAGCGCTGGCAATGCCCATCGTTGAAGCCGCCTGCGCGATGTACCGCAACATGGGGCAACTGGCGGCAAGTAATATTGTCCTGCCGGATGGTAAATAAAGATAAGCTGTATCGTTTCCCTTCGGTGGCGCTTATTCGCTGTTAACGTCGGAAAGGCGATAAAAAAGCTATAATTAACCGACATCTGCTGCGATTTGAGGAAAGGGAAATGATGCCTCGTGTGAAATTGTTTTGTTCTTTTATTCTGCTGTTCGCAAGCCAGAGCGCGCTGGCGGTAAGTTATCCATTGCCGCCAGAAGGGAGTCGTCTGGTCGGCAACCCGCTGACGATAACCGTCCCGGACAATAATACTCAACCGCTGGAAGCATTTGCGGCGCAGTACGGACAGGGGCTGAGCAATATGCTCGAAGCGAATCCCGATGTGGACGTCTTTTTGCCGAAGTCCGGTTCGACGCTGGTGGTGCCGCAGCAGCTTATTTTGCCGGATACCGTGCGTGAAGGCATTGTGGTTAACGTGGCGGAAATGCGTCTTTACTACTATCCGAAAGGGGGCGATACCGTTGATGTCCTGCCGATTGGCATTGGCGAGGCGGGGCGAGAAACTCCACGTAACTGGGTGACTGCGGTAGAGCGTAAGCAGGAAGCACCGAGCTGGACGCCGACGGCGAATACCCGACGTGAATATGCTAAACGAGGCGAAAGTCTGCCCGCGTTTGTCCCCGCCGGGCCAGATAACCCGATGGGGCTGTATGCAATTTATATCGGTAAGCTGTATGCCATTCATGGCACAAATGCGAACTTCGGTATTGGGCTGCGCGTGAGCCAGGGGTGCATCCGGTTGCGTAACGATGACATCAAATACCTGTTTGACAATGTGCTGGTGGGCACTCGCGTGCAGATTATCGATCAACCGGTGAAAACCACCGTCGAAGCGGACGGCAGTCGCTGGATTGAAGTGCATGAGCCGTTATCGCGTAATCGCACTGAATTTGAATCCGACAAAAAAGTACCGCTGCCGATCACGCCGGTGATGCGTACTTTTATGAAGGGCGACGGCGTTGACATTCATCGCGTCAACGAGGCGCTGGAGCGCCGCTCCGGGATGCCGACAAATATCAGCGCGGGTCTGACGGGGTTCTGACGTTTCTCCGCGCAATCTCCAGAAAAGCCTTTACCGCGCCGTTATTGTCGTTCTTTCTGCTGAGCAGCATCAGATTGGCCGATAACTCAGGCGCGTCGAGAGGGCGATAGACCAGGCCGGGAATGGCGATGTGCATCAGCGGTTCAGGCACCAGCGCCAGCCCTTGCCCGGCGGCGGCCAGAGCCAGTACGCTGAGCGTGCTGGAGGTGCAATGGGCGACGTGCGGAACATGACCCATAATCTCTGTGAGCATCATATAAAGCGGCTCATCCGCACGGTGGGTGTCGTAGAAAATGAGGGGCTCTTCAGCCAGCATATCTACCGTCAAATGGGTTTCACAAGCCAGCGGGTGATCGTCGGCGATGGCGACCATCCGGCCCCAGAGGCCTATTTTTTCAGCCGCTAATTCTGGCTGGCGTACGTTATGGTGATCGGGTGTGTAACCAATGTCGAGCTGGCCGCTCAGAATGGCATCCGCTTGTAGCAACGGCGCGATTTCGCACACGACCAGTTCCGCATCGGGATAGGCCTGGCGAAAGGCGCGCAGATCTTCTGTCAATTTGCCGCTGAACACCGCGTTGCCAGCAAAGCCGACGCGCACAAGACCCGTTTCTCCGCGCATCGACCGTTGTACTGTCAGACGGGCATGTTCCGCCTGCTCAAGCGTGCGTTGCGCTTCAGTCTGCAACAATTTTCCCGCTTCGGTTAACTCAACTTTCCGGCTGGTACGAATAAACAGCGGGCCGCCTAACTCTTCTTCCAGCGCCTTGATCTGCATGCTCAGCGCGGGAGGAACAATATTGAGTTTTTCGGCGGCGCGGCCAAAGTGTCCTTCTTGTGCAACGGCAAGAAAATAGCGTAAGTGGCGCAGATCCATACGATGGCCTCATCATTCATCTAAACTGAATAATCTGTAAGATTTATCTATTGGATTTTAACGTTAATGGCGAGGAAACTGAATCCACTTAACTGGCTGGAGTAAAAATTATGCACAATCACCTGGCGGATCGTCAGCAAATTACCGATCTTCTCACTGGCTGGATGCATCGCGATCTGGGCGAGTGGGAGCAACTTCGCGGGCTGTTTCACCCGGATGGCACCATTGAGATAACCTGGTTTGAAGGGCTGGCGAGCGATTTTGTTGACGGCTCAATGCGTATGGGGGCTTCTGACATCCGCACCAAACATTTGATTGGCACGCCGGTAGTGACCTTCAATAGCTGCGTCAACCGCGCCATTGTTGAAACTAATGCCATGATCATCGGCGAGAATGTGAAGCTGAATCTGGGGATGGTGACCCATAATCGCTTTTACGATATGGCGGAAAAACGCGATGGCGTGTGGAAGCTCTTCAGACGCCAGAGCATTTATGACATGGGGAGTTTTACCTTCCCGCTGGGCGTGGTCGATATTGATCAAAGCGCGGTAGCAAAATACCCGCGAGAATACGCCGCGCTGGCATACCTGCTGGAAAAAAGCGGATTTCCGGTCACGCGTGTATTCGCAACGCGCGGCAGTGCGCTCGAACAGCAGATGAAAACCGAAGGGCAGCGCTGGCTGTCTGAGCCCGTTGTTTAAGCTTCATCAGCGACTGCGATCATCATGATTCTCAAAAGGATAAGAGAAATGCTCACCACTATACCAGGACGAAAATGCATCGCCGTTCTGTTTGCGATGCTAATGTTTCCCGGTGCGACTTTGGCTGCGCAAACCCTAATCTACAGCGACCATGAACCGCTGGGTGGAATGCGCACTCGTTTTATCAATGACGTATTTTTCCCCGCAATCGAAAAAGAGTCGCATGGTCGCCTGAAGGTAGAGGCGCACTGGGGAGGTGAGCTAAGTGATGGTTATACGGCTCTGGCTATGGCGGGAAAGGGGGACAAAGCGGATATGGCTGTTGTTGTACCTGAATATGCGGCTAAGGCATTACCATTGCAGCAAATCTTTAAAAGCTTCCCCGTCGGCCCTGCCGGGGAAAAGCAGGTTGCTTTCTTTCGCCGCGTTTATGCGGATATCCCGGATTTTTCGGCAGAACTCAAGAAAGAAAATGTGGTGAATGTTTTCATTGCGACCGGCTATCCGCTGGCTTTTTTTAGCACTACCGCGCTGAATAATCCTGAAGGACTTAAGGGGGGAACGTGGCGCTCCGCCAGTTTCTGGCACCAGGGGTTTCTGAAAAATGTCGGCGCTAAAGCCGTGACCATGCCCTGGGGAGATGAAACCTACAAGGCCTTACAAAGCGGAAGTCTCGACGGATTAATGTTGAATGTGGATAGCGGCTATGCGTTAAATGCTCAGCGATTCGCGCCTGATGTGCTGGTTTCGCGGGATCTCTGGCTTGGGCATGTTTACCTGCTGGTGATGAATAAAAACACCTGGGATAACCTTTCCCGCGACGATCGGGCGGCGATTCAACGGGCCGCTGACGTCGCTTATCAATCCCTGGGTTCCGTAATGGATAAAAGTTTCACCACACAAGTCGCCGATCTGGAAAAAAGCGGTGCGACGGTCAGAATCCTGCACTCTGAAGACGTTGCGCAATGGAAAGCCGCCACCCGATACCAGGAGATTCAGTCTGAGTGGGTGAAGGAGCAGGAAAAGAACGGGCTTACCGAGGCGGGAAGGGTGATGAACCAGGTCAGTAGCATTCTGGACGAGATGATGTCTCCGGCCCCTTAAGCGAGAAGGCAAAACGTCACGCTCGGAAGCGTATTGCGACAATTGCCTGATAAAAGGGCCGAATAACCATTTTCGGCCCTGGCGTGCATCATTTTTTATAATTCTTTGGTGCTGATAGCAGCATTTTTCGCATACGTTCCATGACGGTGTTTAAGTCCACCGCGCGTTTAATCATACTGCGTATTCTGTCTGAATCATTGATGCCCTTTTTGACATACCGGGCAATATATTGCAGAACGTATTTATCCTCATCACTGTGGGTGCGTAATGACAAGTTCTCTACGGTCTGCAATATCTGACCCGCCAGCGACTGACGCTGGCGGGAGTGGGCTCTTATATCCTTAAATGACTGCTGAATCATAAAACATTCTGTAGCGCTGACGTTGTTGAATCCACCGGAGGACGAAAGAAAAGCATAATGACTGTTAAGGTCGGCCGCGAATTGGGATTAATTTAGCGGCCGTCATAATCTCCCTATTTAATTGGTGGTTGCAGCATGTTGCTTCGCTTTCTCAATGGCGTGCGCGTCAAATATGTAATGCTCATAACCGGCGGTAACATTCTTCACTCTGTATATTTTCCACTTGCCGCCCTCTCTTTTTAGGTAGACTCCAATTTGATACGTCTGATTGTTTTGTCGACCCAACCAAACATCGACGTATTCACCACCAAAACAGTTTTTAGCTTTTCCAACTTTCAATAAGGGGATCCAATCTGCTGAATAATCTTGCGCATATGTATAGTAATCGGTGTCGATAATCTCCTGCTCATAAATATGAGAGATAGTATTTAGTTGGGCTAGCGTATCCTTCGAAATATATTCATCCATCTTTTCAGGCGCAGGCTTTATTTTCCCTTCACTATTTGCAAACACGTTTAGATAGTAAGTATAGAAATCTGAAACACGCCGTTCTGCGTTATCGCGTCCTGAGCTGCACGCGGTAATTGCAAATATCATGAGAACAACATAAAGGGCTTTCATCAATCCTTCCTGTACATTTGATGCGCTGGCTTTGACGAACGGTATCCAGGACCGCCCCAAAAATCCCGCTGTTTAAAGTCTGAATACCAATCCTGGCCGTCGTAAATAGCCATGTGACCGGCGGCGTGTCCTCCCGCGTAAGGCTGAATCACTACCACGTCGCCAGCTCTGGGGGATTGCGTTGAAGGTATTTTTCTAAACCCCGCAGACTCCAGCATTGGGCCGTAATCTTTGGCGTTTTGCGTGTTTGTTACGATCACGCCCCCTGCCTTTATGGCCTTGCGCACATACGATGCACAGTTATTCGTTGGCCCCGGTTCGGCGTGATGTTTTGCCCAGTTTCCGGCGCTTCTTGTGTCCCATCCCATGATTATCATCCATTTCAGTTAGAGAAATTGCTAATAGATACCCAATTAGTTAGGAGGGTTAATCATTTAGTGCCACAGAAAGCGTAACGTGATAAGCGAGGCAAGTGCGCTTGACGCTGAGAGCAGGCGGAATCAATAGCGAAGGGATTGCCTAAACGAATTCCGAAAAAAAAGAATGCGGGTATCGGAATATGAGCGGGAGACAGGTCAGTAGCATTCTGGACGAGATGATGTCTCCGGCCCCTTAAGCGAGAAAGCAAAACGTAACGATCGGGAACGTATTACTACAGTTGCCTGATAAAAGGGCCGAATAACCATTTTCGGCCCTGGCGTGCATCATTTTTTATAATTCTTTGGCGCTGATAACAGCATTTTTCGCATACGTTCCATGACGGTGTTCAAGTCCACCGCGCGTTTAATCATACTGCGTATTCTGTCTGAATCATTGATGCCCTTTTTGACATACCGGGCAATATATTGCAGAACGTACTTATCCTCATCACTGTGGATGCGTAATGACAGGTTCTCTACGGTCTGCAATATCTGACTCGCCAGCGACTGACGCTGCCTGGTTAACGTGTTGACGTAGCTGGCCTGTAAGCCATCGCGCCGGGCGTTAAAGATATTGTATTTTTCAATAGCATGATGTTTTTTGACGATATTTGTCCGGTTGGCTAACAGATACTGAGCCAGTATTTTGCTATAGCCTGTGAGCATTGCGGCATGAAATATTGTCAGCGGCATATCGCATATTCTGATTTCAATTGTGCCCAGAGCAGGCTGTGGCCTGACGTACCAGTAAATATCTTTGATACTTTTAATGATCCCGACATCGACCATCTCGTTATAAAATACGACGAACTCGTCCCAGTTATAGATGTTTTCAATCAGTTCACTGTTCAGAAAGGCGTTCTGCCCGGTAAAGCGGGAACTTGAAAAAGAGGTATCCACGCCATCCAGCCACGGCGAAGAGGCGCTGAGTGCAACTAAATGGGGCAGGTAGGGAATAAGCGCATGACACAGATAAATGGCGTCATCGCCATCCTGAACGCCAATATGAATATGCTGCCCAAATACGCAGGCCATTTTGGTGATGTAGCCATAGCGTACGGCCAGATTTTGATGACGTTGTAAATCGCTAATCACCTGTTCTCGCCAGTCGCCATCTAAATGGCGGCCGCCGCCGGTAACATCGCAGCCGTGTTTTCTGGCGACTTCCCTGACGTTACAGGCTAATAAAGATAATTCTTCATGCAGTTTAAACACCGAAGAGTGTACTGAGCTGTTCAGTTCAATCATTGACTTGGTTAGCTCATGCTTTATTTGCTGAGTGTGCGCCATATCGGCCAGCACGATATCCGCTTTATCCACCAGCCTGGTATCGTTTCTGTCGATTAACTGGAGTTCCAGCTCGGTGCCCGTCGTAAACCGCAGTGAGCGGGTAAAAGGTAGAGATACCATAATGTCCTCTGCACTGAGTTGTTGTGGTTGGCCTGAAATTCTATTGTTAAAAGTGTAGGTCAGACGGTCATGCCTGCCAGAGGTGAATCGCGGAACCCTGATTACGGTCATAAAACCATTTTATTAGCATGGTTAATTTTTTGCGATATGACGAGAGAGAGTATGCTGTAGCGCGAGGACTGCTCAGGTATTGCCGCAGCAGTGTGGCCTGTTTTTGTGGAACACTTTAACAGGAGTCATCTTATGAGTTTAGCTATCACTAAAGTTGATTATCCGGTCAGTCAGGTTCGCCGGTATTTAGAACCGGGCCCGGTTGTGTTGGTGTCATCCAAATGGAACGGGAAGACCAATATCATGACGCTGGGCTGGCATACCGTTCTGGAATTTTCTCCCTCGCTGGTCGGGCTGATGATTTCGGGCGGCAACCACAGTTTTGAGATGATCCGTCATAGCCGGGAATGCGTGATCAACGTTCCGCTGACGGATTTGGCCGAGACGGTCGTGCGAATCGGCAACACGTCCGGCGCCGACATCGATAAGTTTGCCGAATTTAATCTTACGGCACAGGAAGCCGATGAGGTTGATGCCCCGCTGATCCAGCAATGTTATGCGAATTTTGAGTGCTGTTTGTATGATGATGTGCTGGTGGAACGCTACAATTTTTTCATTTTCGAGGTCGTGAAGGCGCATGTGGCCACATCACCGGAACACCCTGAGACGATTCACTATACAGGGAAGGGGGAGTTCATGGTGTCGGGCAAGACAATGAATCTGAGCGCGCTGTTCAGGCCGGAAATGCTTATCTGAGCGTTTCCGGTGGCGCTCGTCACGGATAAATGGCAGAAAGCCCGCTTTTTAGCGGGCTTTCTGCCAGGGATCGCCTTCGTCAGTATTTTATCGGGAAGTCCGTGAAATCAGGAACAGAAATACCGGAACCCCGAGCATCGCCGTCAGGATGCCGACGGGTAATTCACGGGGCGCAAACAGCGTTCGGGCAAGCGTATCAGCCAGAACGGTAAAAGTCGCGCCGCACAGCATGGATGCCGGCAGCAGCGAACGATGGCGATGACCAATGAATATGCGGGCGATATGAGGCACGGTCAGCCCAATAAAACCTATTGCTCCGCAACATGCCACAATGACCGCAGTCAATAAGGTCAATAAACAATACAGGGCGAGCCTGATTGCGCCAACGTCCACACCAAGCGACGCCGCCGTCACATTGCCAAACGTGAGCACATCCAGCTCTATTGCCCGCCACCAGCAGAGCAGAAATATCGGCAACAGCACCAGTGCGCAAAGCAGTACCTGAAGCCAGGATGCCTGTGCAAAGCTTCCCAGCAGCCAGAACATCACCCCTCGCGTGGTGTCTGCATCCGTTTTCCAGAGCGTGGTTAATGATGTGGCGGCGGAGAGAAGCTGTGTCACGGCGACGCCGGTCAGGATAAAACGGCTGGACTGGCCGGATAGCGATTTCCGCGCCATGAAAAGCACCAGTGCGAAAGCCAGCATCGCGCCGCAGAACGCTCCGGCAGGTACAGCGGCCCAGCCCGCACTGAGACCAAGCGCAATGACCAGTACCGCACCAAACCCTGCGCCGGATGAGATCCCCAACACCCAGGGGTCGGCAAGAGGATTGCGTGTCAACGACTGGAGCACCGTTCCAGCCAGCGCTAATGCGGCACCCGCCAGCGCAGCAAGCAGGGTGCGCGGCATACGCAGAGACCATACGATCCGTTGATGAAGCGTTCCCGCTGTATCGCTATGCCAGTAGCCTGCCAGTATGGCATTTGCCACGTCCTTCATGGAAAAGGTCACCGGGCCATACATAATGGCAATGCAAAACGCCAGCATCAGGGCCGGAAACAGCATGGAAAGGCGAAAAACAGGAGAACGCAGCATGATTATTTCCAGCCAGCGATCACATAATCATCCAGGAATTGCCAGAGAGTACCCGTTTCGCTAAAACCCGCCTGGCGCAGAGCAGCGAGCTGGAATTCGACCGTGGTGGGCAGTGGTGTCGGGCGGTCTTTAAAGATAGCGGTGCGCGCGTCCATCAAATCAGCCAGCTCATGATGACGGGTGGCCGATGCAAACCAGCTATCCCAGTCCTGCACTCCCGCTGTCCAGGCTTTTTTCTGCGTATCTTCGTCATGAAGCTGGGCAATCCGTTTCTGGCATGGATTGCGATTATCAAATCGCTGATGATCGGCGTTCATGAATAAGCCATGTTCATCCAGCAGGTTAAAGATGTTGCGATAAAGCGCGACCTGCTGTTCCGGCAGCAGCCAGTGGATGGCCGTGCTGGAAACAACGGCCTGTGGTTTGTCGGTAATAGCGGCAAAGCAATCCGCTGTTGCAATATCGCCGCTGAAGAACTGAATACGGTCACTGTATTCAGACAAGGCTTCTTTGGCCAGCGTAAGCAGAAGCGGGTCGAGGTCAATAGCCGTTACTCTTATCGCCGGAAAGCGATTCAGAAGACGCATGCTGAATGAGCCTGGACCACAGGCCAGATCCACCACATGGAATTCTTCGCCATATAGCATTGCCAGAACATCCAGCGCGGCGTTATAGCGTTCTTCACGGTGAGCGATGTAGGCGCTTTGTTGTTCGTCCCAGTTTTTCAGTAATTCGCGGGCTGGAAAGGTCATGTTGTTCCTTAGCGTGTATTTGTGTGACTAGTCGGTGAAGGGCCAGAACTGAACGCGCAGATGCGTCCATGTCATAGCCAGGTAAAATGATGTAACGTTTTGCTTTAACCGCCTTCATGCCTGCGGTGAGGGGATTACGTTCAAGAAAATCGATTTTGCTCCGGGCGCTGTCGCCATCTCCCCCCCTTTGCAGATCGCCCAGGATCAGGTAGTCAGGGTCCCGTTCGGCAATGACCTCCCAGCTCATGGCGGGCCACAGTTCAGCACTGTTATCAAAGATATTTTTACTGCCGATGGTTTTGGTTAACAGCTCAGAAGCGCCATAACCGCCCGCCACATAAGGTGTTGCCGTACCGGAATACCACCACATGAGCGTTCTGCGTGGCAGTTTTATGCGGCTGTCAGCCGCGACCTGTTGCTTCAGTTCATTGATAAGCGCCTCTGCGCGCGGCTCCACGCCATATATGCGCGCAATATTACGCAACTCGTCGTAGATGTTGTCGAAGGTTACAGGCGCAGGAGGGCCACTTTGCAGGCCATTGCACATCCCCTCAATGAGCCAGCTTCCAATTCCCCATTCAGCCATCCTTTCACGACCGGCGGTCTCCGGGCTGTTAAACCAGTAGTAGCTGCCGGAATAGATAAAATCTGGTCGGGAACTCAGCAAGGCCTCTCCCGACCAGGGCGAACTGTCGAGACGTGCTTTTAGCGGTTTGTACCAGGGGGAGGGCGCGGTATCTTCATCTGGCCGATAACCGACAGCACTGATCACGGAATCTCCCAGACGTAATGCGAGCATGTTTTCCATTGCGGTCGGCATATAGACGATTGCCCGCTGTGGTACATGCTCAAACGTCCAGGATCTTCCGCAATTCTGCAACGTAACGGGATGCGCAAAGCTGGCGAAGGTTGCCAGCAATGCGAGGGAGGCCAGGCGTTTCATCAGAAGCGCATGTTGACATAGGCTTCGTAAGTTCGACCTGGCGCAATCATTTCCTGCCCTGTATAAGTACGCTGCCAGGTGTAAAAGCGATCTGTCAGGTTACGCACGCGGGTGCCTACGGTAACATCCTTAATCACTTCATAATCGGCGTTCAGGTCGACAGTCGTGTAATCGCCCATTTTGTTTTTGTTGGCATCATCGTTATAGCTACTGCCAACATAGTGGAGCTGTGCGTCCAGCCCCAGTTTGCTAATCGGCATATAACGGCCAGAAAGGTTAGCCGTCCACTCCGGGATATAGCGCGGCTGATTACCGGAAAGGTCCTGCGTACCTTGTTTGAAATGGTCAAAGCGCGCATGGGTATAAGCCACATTACCCGCCAGCGTGACGCTATCCAGCGGTTTAATCAATCCGCTGAACTCGATGCCGCGCGAAGTCTGCTTGCCAACCGCATTCCATACACCGGCCTGGACAGCCGATTGTTGATAAAGATTTTTTTTCTGGAGATCGTAAACGGCCAGCTTCATTTCGCCGTGGTCGAATGTCCCTTTTACACCGGCTTCATATTGCTGAACTTCTGTAAGCGGCAGGGACGTTTGTTCAGGGCTGATAAAGAAGATATCGCTGCCGGGCTCTTTACCTGTGGAATAGTTGGCATACACCGTCCAGTTTTCGTTAATGGCCCAGCTCGGCCCAATACCAACGCTCATAAAGCTATAGCTACGATTGATGGTTTTATTGTCCTGCTGGTAATTCCAGTGCATATCCAGGTTGGTATAGCGCAACTGGCTTAACAGGGCGACAGCATCAGTGATATTCAGATTGTCTTCCAGCAGCAAGGCATACTGGTTCTGAGTGATGTGACGAACAGGTGAGCGCATCTTGCCACCCGCACCGGTGCGAAAGTCATTGGAGGCGGGGTTGGTCAGCAGAACATCTTCGCCCCCCGGGAAGCCGTTAGAATAGTACTGGAATTCGCGTTTTGAAAAATCGACACCCGCAGTCACGCGGTTGGCGAATGATGCAATCGGGTGATCCCAGGTGACCATTGTACGGTTGCCCGTCAGCTTGTCATCATGAGCAAGATCGCCATAAGAATCACGGGTAACATAGCCCGCTTTGTTTGACGGGTAATAGCGTTCAACGTTCTGCCATTCGCGGAATCCTTTGTAATAATAGAACTGGTTATCAAAGGTTACATCAGGCGTTGCATACCAGGACTGGGTTGACTGGAATGAGGTTGCCTGGCTGCGGATATGCGCATCCTGAATGTTGTTGTAGTTTACATGGCGCAAGTCGCGATCAACTTTACCGTTGATGACAGGCGTCCCGAAATAGGGATTGCGCATATCCGTTAAGCTACGATCGATGTCAAAAGTGACCTGTGTGTTATCGGTCGGCGTCAGCAGGAGCTGTGCGCTGACGCGCTTCGGGCGACTGCGCTCTTTATCAACCTGAGTGCCGGTATTTGATGCGCTTACATCCACGCGGCCAGCAGCTATACCCTCAACAAGCGTACCGCCCGCGCCGATGTGGGCGCGATGGCTGTTATAGCTTGACCAGCTATAGTCAGCTTCCACTGGCTGTCGACCAAAGGTTGCTCTACGTGATATCAGGTTGACGCTGCCACCGGCAGAACTCAGACCATTTAAAACGGAGCCTGTGCCATACAGGATGTCCACGTTTTCATAATGAACCGGGTCGGCGATTTGAATGGTGCTACCGGGTACAGCCACGCCGTTTAGCAGCCAGGAAACGCCGGAGAAGCCGCGCAGTGAAACGCTGTTTGAGAGCGTAGGTGAGCTGGTGCCGGACATGCCCGGGGCGGTCTCAACAACCTCGGTGAGCGTGCGTTTTCCCTTAGCCGTAATGGTTCTGGCGCTGATGGTTTCAGTATGGCGTGGCGTTTGCTTATCGGTCAGACCGAGACGTGAGGCTGAGCCGGATGAAAGACGTGCCGAGTCGGATTCGGCGGAATAGTCGGATACGTCACTGCCGGTGACGACGATGGTTTCATCTGCTGCATAGGCCAGAGGCGAAGTATTTACTGCTACTGCGAGAGCTATCAAAGAAGGCTTAAGTTTCATAGGTTGGCATTACATTATAATGGATATGTTATAACATAACATATCTCATAAAGAAAAAAAGTAGGCAAATGAGAACAAGTGGGAAGGGGGCAGGAGAGGTCTGTGGGGGTGTCCAAAAACGACAGGCGTCAAAAAAACCGGCAATCCTTATCAGGACAACCGGTTCAATTTAACTGCTGCTTTTAAAACGCCTCAAGACTCACTGAGATATCTCGAGACTAAAATCTGGCTCCTCTGACTGGACTCGAACCAGTGACATACGGATTAACAGTCCGCCGTTCTACCGACTGAACTACAGAGGAATCGTTGTGGAGGCTTATCTTAGCGGCGAAAAATCTTTTGTCAAACCTCATTTCCCTGGTGGTGGTTCAATTGCTGCTTCTCTCAACAGTTTGTTGCAATTGCAGACATTTTACAGGGAAAAAACTTTGCAGCTTTTTGGATTCTCCCTCATTATTTGAAATGAGGTTTCAACTTTCTTCATTAAGGTCCACTTTGAACGTCTCCGCAGCCTTACGCCAGGCCGTCTCCCGTACACCCTGGTATGCCAAACGTAAGAGTTACAAGGTTCTTTTCTGGCGTGAAATCACCCCGCTTGCCGTGCCTATCTTTCTGGAAAATACCTGCGTACTGCTAATGGGGGTGCTGAGCACCTTTCTGGTCAGTTGGTTGGGTAAAGAGGCGATGGCCGGGGTAGGGCTTGCCGATAGCTTCAACATGGTCATTATGGCGTTTTTTGCTGCTATCGATCTGGGGACGACCGTGGTTGTGGCGTTTAGCCTGGGAAAACGCGATCGTCGTCGCGCCAGGGCCGCCGCGAGACAGTCACTGGTGATCATGACGCTTTTTGCCATCGTGCTGGCGGCGGTTATTCACTATTTTGGCGAACAGATTATTGATGTCGTGGCCGGGGAGGCGTCTTCCGAGGTGAAGGCTCTGGCGCTGACATACCTGGAACTGACGGTGATCAGCTATCCCGCTGCGGCCATCGCCCTGATTGGCAGTGGTGCATTGCGTGGAGCCGGAAATACCAAAATTCCGCTGTTGATCAATGGCGGCATGAATATTCTTAACATCATGATCAGCAGCGTCCTGATTTATGGCGTTTTTTCCTGGCAGGGGCTGGGTTTTGTCGGGGCGGGACTCGGGCTGACCATCTCTCGCTATATCGGAGCCGTCGCCATCATCTGGGTGTTGATGATTGGTTTTAACCCGGCATTGCGCATTACGTTGAAGAGCTATTTTAAGCCGCTGAACTTCACCATTATCTGGGAAGTGATGGGGATTGGTATCCCTGCGAGCATCGAATCTGTTTTGTTCAACGGTGGGAAATTGTTAACGCAGATGTTTGTGGCGGGGATGGGGACCAGCGTTATTGCCGGTAACTTCATCGCTTTTTCAATTGCCGCGCTGATCAACCTGCCCGGAAACGCGCTGGGTTCTGCATCGACAATCATCACTGGCCGACGGCTGGGGAATGGTCAGATTTCCCAGGCAGAGATTCAGCTTCGTCATGTGTTCTGGCTATCTACCATTGGACTGACCGCGATTGCATGGTTAAGCGCGCCGTTTGCGGGACTGATGGCCTCGTTTTATACCCACGATCAGGATGTAAAAGATGTTGTCGTGGTTCTGATTTGGCTGAACGCGGCGTTTATGCCGATTTGGTCTGCGTCCTGGGTGTTGCCCTCAGGGTTTAAAGGGGCGCGGGACGCACGTTTTGCAATGTGGGTTTCGATGCTGGGGATGTGGGGCTGCCGTGTGGTTGCGGGTTACACGTTGGGGATCGTGCTTGGCTGGGGCGTTGTCGGGGTCTGGCTGGGGATGTTCTTTGACTGGGCGGTGCGCGCCGCACTGTTTTACTGGCGTATGGTCAGCGGTCGTTGGCTATGGAAATACCCGCGTCCTGAGCGCATAAAATCGCCCGTTCAGCCTGAATCTCCAACGAAATGAAGAATATTTCGGCAAACGAACGTGTTTGTGCATTCAGGCTTTGACAATGCTCGTGGGCGTCGTTAATATGCGCCCCGTTCACACGATTCCTCTGTAGTTCAGTCGGTAGAACGGCGGACTGTTAATCCGTATGTCACTGGTTCGAGTCCAGTCAGAGGAGCCAGATTTAGAAAAGCCCGCTTTTTAGCGGGCTTTTTGCTTTCCGTCATCGGCATTCAGTTCTTTCAGTGCCCGGCACGCCGGACGCTGAACGACAAACGTTGATTACCACATCAAATCATCAGGCACTTTAAAATCAGCATACGGATCTTCTTCGTCCTGCTCTTCCTGACTAAGCGCACTATTTAGGACGATACTGTTAGCATCTCGCTGTGCAATTTTATCGGCTACGCTTGCGGGGATAATCGCGTATTCACATTCCCCACCGTTATCAACAACCAAACGCGCAATGGCGAGACGACCATTAATCAACTGGGCTTGCGTCGCCTTATCCACATCTATTTTTTTAATTAAGTTATTATCTGTGAAGTTAAAACCAATATCGCCTTTTGAAATGCTGATTCTATTCATTTCAATAAGTTGCTTCACCTGCGCTTTATATTCTTTAGATAAAGCCGCTTGTTTTTGTTGCTCGCTTAGCTGTTTATCACGCTCAAGTTGCGCTTTTTTATTTTCTTCCACAGCCTCTCTTGCTTCACGCGCCTGAACTCGTGATTTTTTAGCCGTTCTCTGGACTTTGGCCATTTTTTTACTGGTTACTAATCCCGCTTTTAGCATCTGCTCTTGTAAGGTGAGTTTTGTCATCTTCGTTTCTGAAACCGTTGAATAATGTATGTGATTATACCCGTAATTTTTGCGTCTGTACCTGGCGCACGCGAGCCGGAATTCTGTTTATAACTGGCGCAGTATTCCGGCACGGGATTCAGATGAATTACTTGAGCAGTTTCACCGTGGCCTCTATGTCTATCTCATCTTCTGAGAAGATTAACGTCGTTCCCTGGAAGGTGGTGATTGCCAGTTTTCTCAGCGAGCGCATTTCACCGGGCTTTGCGGCTGATTTGGGTCTGATACTACTCATCAGCACGCCCACAGACAGCACCGCGTTTTCTTTATCAATTCGGGTATCGGCTGGCACTTCTTCGCTGTAAACCAGATAAGACTTGATCGACGTGAGCTTCAGGCGCTCGCCCGCGATATAGATGTATTTGCTTTCCGGGATGACTTTCACAGCATAAGCGGACAAGCCTTTGTTATTGGTGGTGGGTTCAAAAATCACCGCCGCGTCTTTCTTAATCAGCTCAGGGTTGGCAACCTTAATCACATGAAAATAGCGATTATCACCGTTTTCATCTTTGATAAATCCAAAACCTTTATCTTTAAACCACGTTGTGATTGTTCCGTTCATCGCCTTACCGCCTGGTTAATCGTTTATCTACTCAGTTTTTACAGCGCGCAGTGTAAAGCACAATGCCCACGCAGACCATGTCTTTGGCTTAAGTTTGGGTGATAAATGTCCATCAGACCAGGGGGCCGTTGGGGGAGGGGAAGTCGCGATTGCATTTGGCCGATGGCCAGAGATGGGAGAGAACGTCTACTTCACAACCCAGTTCACTGTTACATTCCATTAATGCAATTGAGTGCCATTCTCATCTATCATGATCTGCGACTCACACGATCTATGGCTACTGCAACAAGGGAGGTCGTCAGTGCTACTGGCTATCAGGTACGTCTTTGCGTCATGCCCACTTCGTATTACCGCACTTATCGTCGTTGTGTTGCTTCAGGGGCTGATACCGGCCCTCAACATCTTTATGACCGGCCAAATAATCAACACGCTGCATGCAGTGCAAACCACCGACGGCGATCTGATGCTGAACGTTGCGGTCTGGTGTGTTTCACTCCTTGGCATGCAGCTTATGCAGCCTCTGGTCAATCTTGTTCAGGGGGATGTCACGGAGATTTCGACCAATCACTTCAGCGCTAAGATTATGTGCCGTATGAACGACTCCTTTTCCCTGAGCCTGTTTGATAATAAGGAGCGTTACGAGCAACTGGAATATTTGAAAAAAGAAGCGGCGTATCGACCACTTAATTTCATCATCTGTATCATTTACGTTATCCGGGCAATCGTCATGGCCGGCAGTCTGCTGCTGGTTCTGATCAACTATTCAGGAGCAGGGGCGGCCATTTGTGCGCTTTCCGCCATACCGATGATTGCCATCAATATGCATATCCAGCAGAGATACGTGCGGGATTTATTCTTCACGTCTAAAGATGCGATTGCGATGCGCTACGTATATGGCGTCAGTATGGACAAGAGTTTTTTGCAGGAGATCCGGCTTTACGGTCTTGGTAAATATCTGCTGACTAAATTCAATGCGTCCGCTCGCAATACCTATAATCGCATGCACAAACAGCGCATCCGCGCGCTAATCACGCCTGTGCCAGCCATGATGCTGAGCCTGACTATGCTGTTCGTCGGGGTAACTCTTTTTTTAAACAACTTACGCACCAGTGATATTGCCGTGAGCGCGCTGGTGATGGTGTTTCAGTCCATTGTGATGATGAAATCGCACCTCGACGAGATAGCCAATTATGGTTCGAATCTCGTCAGCATGAGCAGTTTTTTCACCCGCTACCATGCGTTTATGACGGATAAGATTGAACCGGTGAAAAACGGGCACCTTACCTTACCCGCCGAAACACCTTTTGCCCTCAGCATTCACAAACTTCGGTTTCAGTATGAGGGGCGTAATCATCCAGCCCTGAATGGGGTTAACCTTGAAATTGCCCCCGGTGAAAAGGTCGTTATTCTCGGTGAGAACGGCAGCGGAAAAACAACTCTGATTAAAATGATCCTGCGTATGTACGCCTTCAGTGAGGGGGCGGTGTCTGTGTCAGGCGTGCCGCTCGACAGGTTGGATATTGAAAGTTACCGGAACCAGATAGCCACCGTGTTTCAGGATTACGGAAAATACGAGTTCACGGTGGGCGAAAACATTGCCCTGAATAATTATGATGCAGAAACCCCGTCGCCAGCGGTTGATGAATTGCTGAAAAAGGTAGGATTTCCGTATGACCAGCATACCCGGCTGGGCAAGCAGTTCGGCGGCGATGAACTCTCTATAGGGCAGTGGCAGCGGCTCGCGATTGCACGGGCGCTATACCGAAAGGCCAATCTGTTTATTTTTGATGAGTTCTCTTCATCACTCGATCCTGAAACTGAGCACCGGCTGTTTAATGATATTCTGGCCCTGAACACAACCGTGATCGCAGTGACGCACAGGCTCGGTAATATAAAAGAGTTCGACAGGATTATCGTGATGTCTGCTGGAGAGGTCATCGAAAATGGGGACTTCACTGCGCTGATAAGCCGTCGGGGAAAATTTTACGACATGTGGCATGCGCAGTTTAAATCGGTGATGACTCAGGCAGTTTAATGCTACGGGAATGGTACGCAGGTATTTACACGTCATTCCAGATGTAACCCATCCAAATATATCGTCATTGCCCCCGGTGTACGCCGGACAAGAGGTTCGGCATAACCATGTCCGATTTGAGCGAAAACCAGATATCAGTGATTTTCGCTCACGACAAAAAGGCCCTGGTGACAACTAATCCTCGCGTTTTTCCGCCCATTTCAGCATTGCATCAAGGGCCGGGCACAGTTCTTGCCCCCACTCGGTCAGGCGATATTCCACTTTCGGCGGCACCTGAGGGTACACCGTGCGTGATACTATGCCGTCGGCTTCCAGTTGTCGCAGTTGCTGAGCCAGCATCTTCTGTGAAATACCCGGGATCAGTTTTTCAAAATCAGAATAGCGCTGTACCTTTCCATCGAACAGATGAAAAAGAATAATTAATTTCCAGCGACCTTCCAGCAGTCGCAGCACATGCTCCACGCCGCTTGCGGCAGATTCTGGAGTGTATAACTTACTCATAATTCAGTTGCTCACTTTTTCGTGCGTACTTGTCAATTTCACAGTCTATGTTGAAAATTCCTGTACTGTAAACAACGGGAGTAAAGCGCCATGTCATTAGCCCTACCGCACGCTATTTCTGACTATTTTGCGATCAGCAACGGAGCAGATATTGCCAACGTTAAGCACTGTTTTACCGCCGATGCTGTCGTGACAGACGAAGGTAAAACGCATAAGGGACACGCAGCGATCGAGGCATGGCAACGTGCCGCACAGGCCGCGTTTGACTACAGCGTTGAGCCGGTTCAGTTCCTCACCGAAGGCCACCGGGTGACAGTCACCTCAAACGTCGTCGGTAATTTTCCCGGCAGCCCGATAGTGCTTAAGCATGCTTTCGGCCTGGTCGGCGGCAAGATCAACACACTGGAGATTATCTGATGTCGTTAGATCTTGATTTTCAGGACAAACGCATACTGGTTACTGCCGGCACCAAAGGCGTCGGCAAAGCGGTCGTTGGATTATTAAAGCAACTGGGTGCCAGGGTGTTAACCACCGCGCGTCATACGCCCACAGAATGTATCGCCGACGCCTTCGTGGCGGCGGACCTGACCACGGTCAACGGGTGTGCTTCAGTAGCTGAAGCCGTTCAGAAGCATCTGGGCGGTGTCGACGCCATCATCCATGTTGCGGGCGGTTCTACCTCACCTGGAGGTGGTTTTGCAGCACTGGGCGAAACGGAGTGGCAGCAGGAACTCAACCTTAATCTGCTGCCAGCGGTACGCTTAGATCGTGCGCTGCTGCCAGGGATGCTGGCGCAGGGCAGCGGGGTTATCATTCACGTCACCTCTATCCAGCGTGAACTGCCGTTACCGGAATCGACCACCGGTTATGCGGCGGCAAAAGCTGCGCTGTCGGCGTACAGCAAGAGCCTGTCGAAAGAGGTATCCCCGAAGGGGGTCCGTGTGGTTCGTGTTGCGCCCGGCTGGATCGAAACCGAAGCTTCGGTAGCGATGGCAGAGCGACTGGCGAAGCAGGCGGGAACGGATTACGAAGGCGGTAAGCAAATCATCATGAATGCACTCGGGGGTATTCCTCTTGGTCGTCCGTCAAAGCCCATTGAGGTGGCGAAGCTCATTGCTTTCCTCGCGTCATCTCATGCTGCCACCATCACCGGCACCGAATATGTGATAGATGGCGGCACCATCCCGACGGTGTAATCATGTATCTTAATCGGCTCGAATTATGAGCCGATTAAGATCGCCAGAGGCAGAAAATGGTTAATCGTAGCGTCCGTTTTGACGCAAAACAGTCTGACGTAAGTGAACAGTCTGCTATGAGCGATGAGCGGACGTTGAGGCACCTAAAAATCGTCTCAACTTTCAACTTTTCTGACCCGTAATGTCCTGAGGAGCAAATCGTACAAACTATCCACTGCAGGAGAACCCTGGGAAGTACGGCTTCTGAACAATGAGACTTCCATGGGTTCAAGAGGCCCCAAAAGATGTTCACTGCCAAGAATTTGCAGATGAGGCGGCACGCTGCACTGGGTCAGCACCGCAACAGCCAGTCCACTTTCCACTGCGGTAATCTGCCCTGACAGGCTGGAGCTGTTATACACCACCTTATATCTCCGCCCCTGCAGTGCTAATGCGTTGATAGCACTACGTTTAGCAAGGCTTGTACTTTCATAAACCGCAATGGGTAATGGATCGCGCCGCCAGACCTCAAACTGTGGAGAACCCACCCACACCATCGGTTCATAAAACAGTAACGCGCCCTGGTTGGGATGTTCCCGGGAAACCAGCGCCAAATCGAGATCGCCGACCTCAACGCGGGGAATTAAAGACGTTGATTGCTCACAGCTCAGTTCGATCTCGACTGACCCAAAGTTAGGGGCAAATCTCTTCAGCGCAGGGGTAAGGTATTTTGCTGCATAGTCATCAGGGACCCCCAGACGAATACGCCCTGTTAACTCCTTACCGTGAAATGCGGCCTGCGTTTCAGCATGAAGGTCGAGTATCCTTCGGGCATATCCCAGCAGTTTTTGACCTTCAGACGTGAGTTGATGTTGACGAGGACCGCGAAGTAATAGCTGACACCCTAATGCAGATTCCAGCTTTTTAAGTTGCATGCTGACCGCAGATTGTGAGCGATAGACTTCAGGTGCCGCAGCCGAAAGCGATCCCGCATCCACTACCGCGACAAAACATTTAAGCCAGTCCATCTGGAGGTCTTGATAATGCACCTTTGAGCCTTGCATTCGGTAATCAAATATTAACATCAATTATTATGCGTTTTTATCGATTCCACAACACTGTCATAGTGGCCCCCTGTTTGCTTTCACTGTTATGAAGTTCATGAGGTCCCGGATGACGCATCACCAGCCCGATTTGTCTCAACTTAATCATTCGCTGATATGGGATGGTTTTCGGCAGCTTATCCCGGTTTCACTGTTTGTCGCTATTTTTGGTGCAGCCTTTGGCCTGGCCGCATCGCAGAAAGGAGTGGACCCGACGTCGGCGACAATGATGAGTTTGCTGGTTTTTGCCGGTTATGCTCAATTCGCCACCTTAGAGCTTTGGACCGATCAGGTTCCTGTATTAACCCTTATCGCCACCGTTTTTGCCATTAATGCCAGGCATCTGTTAATGGGGGCCACTTTATACCCGTGGTTGCGCGCGTTAACACCCGCTAAACGCTACGGGATCATGATGGTCGTTTCCGATGCTAACTGGGCCATGTCCATACAGGCATTCAGCAGGGGAAGCGCGGGGCTGGGATTACTCTTTGGTGGCGGTCTTGCGTTATGGCTTTTTTGGGGAGCAGGAACCCTGGCAGGACTGTATTTCGGGAGCGTTATCCAGGATCCCAAAAGCGCTGGTCTTGATATGGTCATGGGGTGTTTTCTCCTTTCTATGGTGTTCGAAGGGGAAAGAAACCTGAGGATGTGGATTATCTGGGCCGCAGCGGCCAGTGCCTCGCTGATAGCGTATAAATGGTTACCAGAAAATAGTCATGTGATCGCTGGAGCCCTCGCCGGAGGTATTACTGGAATTATCATGAGAGAGAAAAAATGAGTATTGAGACGGTAGGCACAGGACCTCTTATTATTATTTTTGTTATGGCGTTGGTCACCCTCGTTACCCGATGGGGTGGTGTCTGGATTATGTCTTTTGTGCCTTTTAATAACCGAATAAAAGCCTTTATTCAGGGGATGTCAGGCTCCGTTCTCGTGGCGATTTTAGCCCCCGTTGCCCTCACAGGCGACAAAGGCGCTCAGATGGCATTATTGACCACGGCCGTCGTGATGCTGGTTTTTAAAAGACCTTTAATTGCTATCACCCTTGGGATTGTCGTTTCAGCCCTGGTCAGATATTTTTAAACCGTTCTGAGCTAATCCTCCGATACATTTAAGCAAGTGCTATGAGTCTAACGCCACGAACGATCGTTTTAATTCCCGGGTATATGCTGAATGAAATGCTCTGGCGTGAATTTGAAACATACCTGCCAGCAAACTGTATTGTTCATCATGCTTCCGTAACCGGAGGACTAACCCTCCATGATATCGCGCAGCATATGAGTACCTGTCTGCCAGACAAATTTACGTTGATAGGTTTTTCACTGGGAGGGTACATTGCCCGGCAGTTTGCTGCAGATTTTTCGGATCGTGTGGAGTCCCTGGTACTGATTGCCAGTTCGTTACGGGAAGATACGCCATTAGAGGCGGAATCAAAGTGGCAAAGCGTGCAGTCATTGTCACCCGCAACGTTTAAGGGGCTGAGCAGCCATGCTATTGCCCGGTCACTGCCCCCCCTAAACGCATCAGATCGGGATATGATTTCAACTATCCAGCAAATGGGACGTTGTCTCGGATTTGAAGCCTTCATTACGCAATCGACCTTAACCCGACAAGGTATTCCTTCAGCAACGATAGGTTGTCCCACACTGGTTATTGCCAGTGAAGATGACGCCATCCGTTCCATGCAGGAAGCAGAGGAGCTGGTCGATGCCATACCTGATGCATCGTTGAGAACCATCAAGGATTGCGGTCATATGATTCCGTTCGAACAGCCTGAGGCGTTGGCGTTAACCATTACTGAATGGATCTCAGTCAGGTAAATACTGCAGTGGGTAAGGTCCGCTATTGGCACATAGCAGCCTTCAGCTCCATTATAGGGTGCCAGGAGGCGGAGGTTCAAATCTTCTCGTGCCGACCAAAATTCCCCTTAAGAACCAGCCTGTTATGCTGGTTTTTTATGCGAGGTATTGTTGCGGTAAAACCGGGGGTATTATCCCGACGCGAATCGATGTCAGATCACCGGGCAATTATCATTACTCCTACGGTTGATGAAGTATGTCACGATGCCCAATAGTTCGACACCATCCAGCGCCAACCCTTCTAGCGCTTCTCCATCATCAGATATCAGTTCAACTCTTTACCTGGCAATCCCCCTCGAGATCAAAAAAACAATATTTCATCATGTCAATAACCACTAAAAGTTAATGGTTTATCATTCGATTTAACCTTACAATAACTGAACTTTTTCATGTCTTAAGTTTAAGCTGGAGAAAAAATGGAGCTCAGCCGGAGGCAGTTCTTTCGAATCTGCGCGGGTGGTATGGCAGGAACAACTGTTGCATCTCTCGGATTCTTATCATCTTTTTCCGTTCATGCGGAAACACGTCAGTACAAACTCTTAAAAGCAAAAGAGACTCGTAATAACTGTACTTATTGCTCAGTAGGTTGCGGCATGCTGATGTACAGTCTTGGCGATACAGCTAAAAACGTCAAAGAAAGCATCTACCACATTGAAGGTGATCCTGATCATCCGGTCAGCCGCGGTTCTTTGTGTCCGAAAGGTGCTGGCGTGTTGGATTATATTCACAGTGAAACACGCCTGCAGTATCCCGAATATCGCGCCCCTGGTTCTGATAAATGGGAACGTATCAGTTGGGATGATGCCATCAACCGTATCGCGCGGTTAATGAAGGATGATCGCGATGCTAATTTCATCGAGAAAAACGCGCAGGGTGTGACCGTCAATCGCTGGACGACCACAGGCATGCTGTGTTCTTCGGCAGCCAGCAATGAAACCGGTATCCTCGACGACAAATTTACCCGTAGCCTGGGGATGGTCGCCATCGACTGCCAGGCTCGTCTGTGCCATGGTCCAACCGTTTCTGCGCTGGCACCAACGTTTGGTCGTGGCGCAATGACCAACAACTGGGTGGATATTAAAAACGCCAACGTGGTGCTGATTATGGGCGGCAACGCGGCTGAAGCTCACCCGGTTGGTTTTAAATGGGTGGTTGAAGCACAGACCAAAAATGACGCCACCGTTGTGGTGGTCGACCCACGTTTTAACCGTAGCGCCGCTGTTGCCGATCTCTATGCACCGATCCGTGCGGGTTCGGATACCGCGTTCCTGCTGGGTGTCATTCGGTATCTGCTGAAACACAAGCGCGTACAGTACGAATACGTACTCCATTACACCAATGCTGCTCTACTGATCCGCGAAGACTATCAGTTCAATGACGGATTATTCAGCGGCTATGACCCTAAAAAACGGCAATATGATAAATCGAGTTGGTTCTATCAGCTTGATGAGCAGGAAAATGCCCTGCGTGATGAAACGCTGAGTCATCCCCGCTGTGTCTGGAATTTACTCAAAACTCATGTCGATCGTTACACCCCGGAAATGGTGAGTCGCCTGTGCGGAACATCGGTGGAGGACTTCAATCGTATTTGCGACATTCTCGCCAGCACCAGCGTACCTGACCGCACCGCGACTATTCTGTACGCGTTGGGCTGGACACACCATTCTGCCGGGGCGCAGATCATTCGTGCGGCCGGAATGCTGCAACTGCTGTTGGGCAATATTGGTATGGCTGGCGGTGGCGTAAACGCCCTGCGTGGCCACTCAAACATTCAGGGCTATACTGACCTTGGCCTGCTGTCGACCAACCTCCCCGGGTATATGCCGCTGCCTTCCGAAAAACAGCCGGACTATCAGACCTATATCTCGCAAATTACCCCACCTGCGTTGGGCGTAAATGAAGTGAACTACTGGCAGAATACGCCGAAGTTCTTTGTCAGCATGATGAAAAGCTTCTGGGGTGATCATGCAACTGCGGAAAATAGCTGGGGTTATGACTGGCTGCCTAAATGGGATCGTCTTTATGACGTGATGACTCAGGCCGAGCTGATGCTGGAAGGCAAAATAAACGGCTACATCGTTCAGGGTTTCAATCCACTGGCTGCATTTCCCGATAAAAACAAATCGTCCCGCGCACTTTCGAAGCTGAAGTATATGGTGGTTATCGATCCACTGGTTACCGAATCATCTAACTTCTGGCAGCACCACGGCGAAATGAACGAGGTTAAACCGGAAGATATCCAGACAGAAGTGTTCCGCCTGCCGTCATCCTGTTTTGCAGAAGAGAACGGTTCAATTGCTAACTCTGGACGATGGTTACAGTGGCATTGGGCAGCGGCCGAACCGCCGGGTGAGGCGTTGCATGATGGCAAAATTCTCGGCCGTCTGTTTATGCGTCTGCGTGAGCTATACCAACAGGAAGGCGGTGCGAATCCAGAACCTCTTATGAGTATCAACTGGAACTATAAAGACCCGTATGACCCACATCCGGAAGAAATTGCCCGCGAAGCCAACGGAATAGCGCTGGCAGACCTCTACGATGATAAAGGGCAATTGATCGCGAAGAAAGGTCAACAATTGAGCAGCTTTGCTCAGCTTCGTGATGATGGCTCGACCAGCAGCTTCTGTTGGGTCTACTGTGGAAGCTGGACCGAGCAAGGTAACCAAATGGCCAATCGCGATAACAGCGATCCGTATGGTCTGGGCTGTACGCCAGGTTGGGCATGGTCCTGGCCGGCAAATCGCCGAATTCTCTACAACCGCGCCTCAGCTGACCCTGCCGGCAAGCCATGGGATGTCAAACGGGCCCTTCTACACTGGGACGGTAATAAATGGACCGGAATGGATGTGGCGGACTACAGTCAGGCCGCTCCGGGCAGTAACGTTGGGCCCTTTATCATGAATCCGGAAGGTGTCGCACGTCTGTTTTCTCTCGACAAAATGAACGACGGGCCATTCCCGGAACATTACGAACCCATTGAATCACCTATTGGTACCAACCCGCTTCATCCGGATGTTGTTTCCAGTCCGGTTGCGCGCATCTACCCTGGAGATATCGCTAATATGGGCAAATCTGACATTTTCCCATACGTCGCGACCACTTACTCGATTACCGAGCTATTCCGTCACTGGACTAAACATGCTCTTCTGAACGCCATCGCCCAACCTGATCAGTTCGTCGAAATTGGCGAAGCGCTGGCGAGCAAGAAGGGGATTACGGCAGGCGACACAGTGAAGGTCATGTCCAAACGTGGTTTTATCAAAGCGAAAGCCGTTGTAACCAAACGCCTGCAAACGCTGACAATTGACGGCAGGCAGGTGGATACAATTGGGATCCCATGCCACTGGGGATTTGAAGGGGCTACACGCAAAGGGTTCCTCGCTAACACGCTGACGCCATCCGTCGGCGACGCCAACTCACAAACACCAGAATACAAAGCATTCCTGGTTAACATTGAGCGAGCGTAAGGGAGGATCTAATGGCTATGCAATCACAAGATATTATTAAACGCTCTGCAACCAACAATATTACTCCACCGCCGCATGCACGGGATTTTCGTGCCGAAGTGGCAAAACTCATTGATGTCACGACCTGTATTGGCTGCAAAGGCTGTCAGGTAGCCTGCTCCGAATGGAACGACATCCGCGATGACGTCGGATATTGCAACGGTGTATATGACAACCCTACAGATCTCAGTGCCAAATCCTGGACTGTGATGCGTTTTAGCGAAACCACCCAGAATGAGAAGCTGGAATGGTTGATCCGCAAAGATGGCTGCATGCACTGCGCGGATCCTGGCTGTCTTAAAGCATGTCCGTCTGCAGGAGCAATCATCCAGTACGCCAACGGTATCGTCGATTTCCAGTCTGAGCACTGTATCGGTTGTGGTTACTGTATTGCCGGTTGCCCGTTTAATGTCCCACGGCTGAACCCTGAAGATAATCGTGTCTATAAATGCACGCTCTGTGTGGACAGGATCAGCGTCGGCCAGGAACCAGCCTGTGTGAAAACCTGCCCGACAGGTGCCATCCAGTTTGGCACCAAGAAAGAGATGCTGAACGTAGCGGAAACCCGTGCAACACAACTAAAAAAACGCGGATACACCAACGCGGGTGTGTACAACCCGCAAGGTGTGGGCGGTACTCATGTGATGTATGTCTTGCACCATGCCGATCAGCCGGAACTTTACCATAACTTACCGAACGATCCGCATATTGCTACCCCGGTGAATCTATGGAAAGGGATCCTCAAACCGCTTTCCGCTGCTGGATTTATCGCTACCTTTGCTGGGCTGATTTACCACTATGTAGGGATTGGGCCCAACAAAGAGACAGATGATGAGGAAAACGCTCATGAGTAAAAGCAAAATGATCCTGAGAACGAAGTTCATTGATCGTGCCTGTCACTGGACAGTAGTAATCAGTTTCTTTCTGGTAGCGCTTTCTGGTATCGCTCTGTTCTTCCCTACTCTGCAATGGTTGACCGAAACCTTTGGTACACCGCAGATGGGAAGGATATTGCATCCCTTCTTTGGCGTGCTGATCTTCGTCGTACTGATGTTTATGTTCGTCCGTTTTGTCCATCACAATATCCCTGATAAACAAGATATTCCATGGATTAAAGGTATTGTCGAGGTACTGAAAGGAAATGAACATAAAGTCGCGGATGTCGGGAAATATAATGCCGGACAGAAAATGATGTTCTGGAGCATCATGAGCCTGATCTTTGTACTACTGGTGACGGGTGTCATTATCTGGCGACCTTACTTTACCCATTATTTTCCAATCGTCGTCGTTCGCTGGAGTTTATTGATTCACGCAACTGCGGCTATCGTGCTGATCCACGCTATTTTGATTCATATGTATATGGCGTTCTGGGTGAAAGGCTCCATCACCGGCATGATCGAAGGAAAAGTCAGTCGACGGTGGGCTAAGAAACATCATCCTCGCTGGTATCGTGATGTTGAAGCTGCTGAAAAAGAAGTACAAGAAAAGACCAAATAACATCCATGAATCTCAGGTTCTCGTATACGACAGAAAGGTAAAAATAAGCTCAACCCTGAACATAAAAATGTGATTAACACTGTAGCGTCAGTCATTACTCTGGCGCTATTTTTTCTCACTGGTTTTTCCCATTTTTTCTCAACGGTATGTGTCACTATCAACAGGAAGGGTAACTTCTTGAATAATAGCGGAGAGATAGGAATTTGAACCTCGGTAGAGTTGTACCTAACACGGTTTTCGATACCGAATTTATTGTCAACACGTTAACTTTCCGCGCTGGTGTATCCGCAATATTACACTTAGTATAAATCAACAAGTTACGCATTTATCCATACTTAATAAACCAAAATTTTCTGAGCTTAAACCTGTGCTTTATAGTTACAGTCGGGAGATATGTGCGGAAGATTTTCCCGATCAATCATGTCAGCTAAGAGCGAGGAGCGGATGCGCCTGGTATTAACATGAGCAGTAATACTCTTCACTTGTCATATCGCTGCGATGCGAAACCCCACAATCTAAGGCCTGCTGTGTTTTAATACTGCAGGGTTTCATCATTTAAAGGACACGTTATGCTAATCATCTTCAGTGGCTTGCCTGGCAGCGGGAAGAGCACGATCGCTCAGGCTTTGGCAAAGCAGTTAAGCGCATTTTACTTGCGAATTGACACGATTGAGCAAGCCATACTCAAAGCCGAAGAAGGTGACCGTGAAATGGGCCCTGCCGGTTATTTTGTTGCTTACTCACTCGCCAGGGAGAATCTGCTATTAGGAGCAACAGTAATCACTGACTCAGTCAACCTACTGGCGTTAATCCGTGATGCCTATCGAGAAATCGCTTTATCTGCAAGAACCGGCTTTTTAGAAATTGAGATTATATGCTCCGATAAGATAGAACATCGTAAACGAGTAGAAACCAGAGTGTCTGAAGTAGAGGGGTTAACCCTGCCTGGAAAGATGTCACCGATTTGACTTATGAACCATGGAACAGAGAACACCTCATTCTAGACTCGAGCAGATTATCCAGTGATGAATGTGTTTCGAGGATCATCGATGTTCTTTCCCATGACTCGGTCTTGAGAAATACTCCAGCGGGAACTTAGCAATGTCCGCTCCTGGCACAAACCCGACCCTCTACCCAAAAAGCCCACTTTTAGCGGGCTTTTGGTTTTCAGCATACAGGGTTAATTTGCGCGCACCCGTATGGGAGCGGTAGCGGCGAACAGCCACGGACGGGCGCCGCTTTCTACGCGAGGGGATAATGTTTCTCTTACCTGCTGATGGTACTCATCAATCCACAGTTTTTCTGCCTCGCTAAGCAGATGTAATTCCACGAGACTTAAGTCGATCGGCACCAGCGTCAGTGTGGAGAATTTGCAGAAACCAGGGCGGCTTTCGACAATTTCGACCTGATTTTCAATGCGGATACCGTATTGTCCGGCGAGGTAATAGCCCGGCTCTATCGTAATGATGTTGCCTGCCACCAGCGGCCAGGGGTTCACTTTTTTGGCGATACGGTGTGGCTGCTCATGAATCAATAGCTGATGGCCTACGCCGTGTCCCGCACCGTGATCGTAATCCAGACCAAGATCCCAAAGCGCCCGGCGGGTAAAGGCGTCAAGCTGGTGTCCCTGAGTTCCGCTGGGGAATTGCAGGGTAATCAGCGACAAAAAGCCCTTCAACACAGCGGTGTAGTGTAACCGACGCTGCGGCTCCTGCGGCCCAAATGCGAGGGTACGGGTCGTGTCTGTCGTACCATTCTGATATTGACCGCCCGAATCGTTCAGGTACATCTCCTGGGTTGTGACTGGCGCGTTTGTTTTCTCGCTTGAATGATAGTGGCACATGGCGGCATTGCCTGCCGATGCAGAAATGGTGTTAAAGCTCTGCTCAAGAAATCCCGGTTGTTGCTGGCGATAAGCCCGCTGTTTTTCCTGGGCTTCCAGCTCCGTTATTGGATTGCCTGCGGCTTCACGCAGCGGCACTTCGTGCGCCAGCCAGGCGAGGAAATTAACCCAGGCGGCGCCGTCCTGCTCATGGCATTCGCGGTATCCTGCCAGCTCGGTTTCGTTCTTGTGCGCTTTCATCAGCGTAATCGGATCTGCTGACCAGATGACGTCACCGCCATGCTGCTCAATAGCGAAGCGCAGGGCGACCGGGGCGAAATCTTTATCAACCAGGAAACGCTTTCCGGCCGCGCGTTGCTGACAGCGTGCAAGGAACTCACCCGGCGGGGAAATGGTCAGCGTGCTGAGCAAACTTGCAGGTAACTGCTGAGTTTTCTTTTCATCAACAAACCATTCCAGTTCGCCCGTGCGGTGCAATAACGCAAACGAGAAAGGAACAGGCACCATGTTGAGGTCGCTGCCGCGCACGTTCAGCATCCAGGCGATATTATCCGGCAGGGTGATCGGCAGGTAATCCGCCTGCTGTTTTGCCAGTTCGTCGAGAATGCGCGCGCGTTTCTGCGCGCTGCTTTCACCGCTGATTTCAACGGGCATTTCCCGGATGATGCCGCAGGGGGCGGCGGGGCGGTTTTGCCATACAACGTCGAACGGATCGCTGTCTAACGCCACCAGTTCGCAGTGGGTAGCTGAGAGTGTCTCAAACTGGCTGTTGACCATCAGCAGAGGTTCGAAGGCAATACGTGCGCCGGAGGCAACCTGTTCCTGCAAATACTCCGCAAGCGGCTCGTTATGCAGGTGATGAATTTCAAAATCATTACGATCGACTTCGGCGCGGGCCTGAACCTGGTAGCGGCCATCCACAAACAGCAATGCGCGGTCGCGAAGCACTAACGCCAGTCCGGCAGAACCGCTAAAGCCCGTTAACCAGGCCAGTTTATTATCGTGTGGCGTGCAGTCCTCGCTTTGATGAGCATCGGCGCGAGGAACGATCATGCCATCCAGCCCCTGCGCAATCAGGAGATTACGCAGGGCGGAAAGAGGAGTTGGGTTGCTCATAGACACCTTCATGCCTTAACGGAACGGCGGTTCGTTGAATGTGCGCAGTTTACGTGAGTGCAGGCGATCGCCTTCTGCGCGTAACAGATCAATGGCGCGGATGCCGATTTGCAGGTGCTCCGAAATCGCACCTTCATAAAAACGGTTAGCCTGGCCGGGAAGTTTAATCTCACCGTGCAACGGTTTGTCGGAGACGCACAATAGCGTGCCGTAAGGTACGCGGAAGCGATAGCCCTGGGCGGCAATTGTGGCGCTTTCCATATCAATGGCGACGGCGCGGCTCAGGTTGAAACGCAATGCGGAGGCGGAGTAGCGCAACTCCCAGTTACGATCATCGGTGGTGACGACCGTACCGGTACGCAGCCGTTGTTTAACCTCTTCGCCAGGCATGCCGCTCACCATTTTTGTGGCGTCATACAGCGCGCGCTGAACTTCTGCGATGCTGGGGATGGGAATATCGGGCGGCAGTACGGCATCGAGCACATGATCGTCACGTAAGTAGGCGTGCGCCAGCACATAGTCGCCAATCGCCTGACTTTCACGCAGGCCGCCGCAGTGACCAATCATCAGCCAGACGTCCGGGCGCAGTACCGCCAGGTGATCGCAAATAGTTTTGGCGTTTGACGGCCCGACGCCAATATTCACCAGCGTAATCCCCTGGCCGTCAGCCGTAATCAGGTGCCAGGCTGGCATCTGGTGTTTTTTCCACGCCAGATCGGAGGTGGCTTCTTCAGGAGCCTCGGTTTCTGCGGTGATCCAGATCCCGCCAGCACAGGAAAGTGCGATATAGGGACTGTCCGGGTCCAGAATCTGGCTGCATCCCCAGCGCACAAATTCGTCTACATAGCGGGTGTAGTTGGTAAACAGAACAAAGGGCTGAAAATGTTCAACTGGCGTCCCCGTGTAGTGACGCAGTCGCGCCAGCGAGAAATCGACACGGCGCGCGTCGAAGTGAGAGAGCGGATAAAACTCACCGGGGTGGAACAAACCGTCCGCGGTCTCGTCGCCAATCTGCGCCAGTTCAGTGGTGGGGAAAAAGCGCGTCAATCCGGCGCTCATAGAGCGGTCAAGCGTCAGCTCGGAACCGTCAATGACATAAGGATACGGAATTTCATGATGGGACGGTTCAACCGCGATATGCGCGTCATAATCCTGATACAGCAGCGTTAATTGCTCTTCAAGGTAAGGGCGAAACAGCGCAGGACGGGTGATGGTTGTGGTGTAGCAGCCAGCATGGGTAAAGCGGCCATAGGCGCGGGTCTTGGGGGGATTCGTCGCATTGCCGCTCCAGGAGACGGAAAGCGATGGGTAAACAAAAAGGCCATTATTTCGGGCTGTAATGTCTGGAAGTTCCCCGTTTTCAACATACTTGCCAATTGCGTTACGCAGAGCCTGAACCGATTGCTCGTAGAGTTCGTCCAGTTTATCCAGCGCCTGAGACGGGGTCAGGCCAGCGCCCTTATTATTCATGTCTGTCTCCTTGTTCCACAGGTGTACTGCTCTCCCGATAGTATGTCACAGGAATGTGAAACAAAAGTCAGACGTTGCGTAAGAACAGACGGAGGCCAGATGGCCCCCGTACAGGGATTAGACGTGTGGTTTATTTTTCATCAACAGCGCCGTAACGGCAGAGATCAGGCAGCCTGCCAGCAGGTAAATGGCAACGCTGTGCCAGTTCCCATCGGAGAAGGTGACCAGTGCGGCGGCGATAAAGGGAGTGAACCCGCCGCCCACGACGCTGGCGACCTGGTAACCGACTCCGGCACCGCTGTAGCGATAACCTGCACCGAACATGCCGGTAAACATCGGCTGCTGTACGCAGACCACCATATCATGAGCAATATTGGCCAGCATGATGGAGAAGAACACAATCCAGAAGATTGACTGGGCTTCAAGCGCCATAAAAAACGGGAATGCGCTGAGCGTACCGATTAAGGCACCTGTAATATAGACACGCCGACGACCGAAGCGGTCCGCAAGCCAGGCAAAGCAGGGAATCGTCAGGCAGCTTAGTCCCCCCACCAGCAGACCGATATTCAGAAAAAGCTCACGCGGAAGGCCCAGATTTTGGGTGGAGTAGTTCAGGGCGAACGCGGTGACGATATACATCGTCAGCAGCTCGCACAGGCGCAGGCCGATGATTTTCAGAAATGCGCCAGGGTGACGGCTCAACGCCTCCATAACCGGCAAGCGTTTTTTCGCCGGTGGTGTTTCCTGCTTCTGCTGTTCAAATTCGGCGGACTCTTCCATGCCATTGCGCACCCATAAGGCGCCAAGCACCAGAATAATGCTGAACAAGAATGGGATGCGCCAGCCCCAACTCAGAAACTGCTCATCGGTCGTCAGCGTGCTGATCAGCGAGACCAGACCGGTCGAGAGCAGCAGCCCTACGCCATAACCCACCTGAACGCCGCTGCTGTAAAACGCTTTTTTGTTCTCCGGCGCGCTTTCAACCGACAGCAATGCAGCGCCACCCCATTCGCCACCGACGGCAAAACCCTGAACAGCCCGTAATATCACCAGTAATACCGGCGCCCACCAGCCTATAGTGGCGAAAGAAGGGAGGATGCCAATCAGTGCGGTAGCGATACCCATCATCCATACGGTCAGCATCAGCATACGCTTACGGCCCAGACGATCGCCGAAGTGGCCGAAGATCACACCCCCCAGCGGGCGAAACAGAAAGCCAACGCCGAAGGTGGCAAACGCCGCGAGTGTACCCATCGCCGGGCTGATTTGCGGGAAGAATTCACGATTAAACACCAGGGCAGCGGTGATGCCATAGAGCAGAAAATCGTACCAGTCGACGACTGCGCCAGCGAAGCTTCCTAATGCGGCGCGGCGCGCGCGATTAAGCGAAGGCGTCTCATCCTGGGGACGCGTGGAGGTGAGGGTGGAATCCATAGTTATCCTGTCTGTGCTGTTTTTTTAGTTATTAGTATGGAGAAATGATTACTCATATTGCTGCCGACATATTAACGGCCTTTATGAGACTACCGCGACAGACGGAAAGAGAAAATGATTTTATCCGTCACGCGCAGACAAGATGAAAAATAGTACGGAGCCCCGGTTGAAATCGCCTTGTATCTCAGGGTTGTTAACATTAATTGTTATGATATAACATATCCAATTAATGGTTCAATCATGGAAGAGGTTAAGTATTGTGCAATTCGTCGCATCCAGTGATAACCCGGCGAGTGCTCTAAGCGTCAATATTGCGTCGCTACAGCGACCCGGAGGCGGAGAACTGCTTTGTGCAATTCGCTTTGAGGTTGAGGAAGGGAAATGCCTGGCCGTTATTGGGCCTAACGGCAGCGGTAAAACGTCTTTACTGAGGGCAATAAGCCAGGAACTCCCTCTTCAGAAGGGCAATATTCAGCTACTGGGCCGGTCTGTTTCGGCGCTGTCGCGGCAGCAGCGGGCAAAGCAGATCGCCGTTCTGGCGCAAAATGATACGCCCAATCTGAGGCTGGCTCTTGAGGATTATGTGGCGCTGGGGCGTATCCCGCACGCCCGGGATGCACCACGCGACAGGCATGATGCCATCGTGACGAATGCCATTAAAGAGACGGGATTACTGGCGTTGCGAAAGCGGTCGCTGTCTGCGCTTTCTGGCGGAGAAAGGCAGCGGGCGGCGCTGGCGCGGGTGTTAGCTCAGATGCCGAGCCTGGTGCTGCTTGATGAGCCAACCAACCATCTGGATCCCTCCGGTCGGGTGGAACTGCTTTCGTTGGTGAAAAACAAGGGGATAACGGTGGTGGCGGTATTGCACGATCTGTCGCTGATTGAATCTTTTGCTGACCGCGTTCTTCTTCTGTCGCAGGGAAGAATGGTGCTTTGCGACACACCGGAGCGTGTGCTGGTGTCTGAAAACCTTTATCCCGTTTTTGGGTTGACCTGCTTTACCGTACCACACCCTGATACGGGGAAAGCGCTGCGTATTTTTGAAGTTCCTGGCTATGCATAATAAATATCTGAGGATTGTGATGAAAAAATTGCTTGCAGGCATGGTTGCTATTTTGTCGGTATCGGCAGTAGAGGCTGCGGATTTTCCTGTCACCATAGAAAGTTGTGGAACACCCGTGACGTTCACGGAACCGCCAAAGCGAGCGATTATTAATGACCTTAATATGTCTGAAATGGCGTTCGCTCTGAATTTACAGGATCGTATCGTCGGTCTGACCGGTATCAGCGGGTGGTACAAAATGACGCCGGAATTTAAAAAAGCAATGGGGTCGATCCCTGAACTGGCACCGAAATATCCCTCTCTGGAAACATTGCTGGCGGTTAATCCAGATTTCTTTTTCGCAGGCTGGAATTATGGCATGAAAGTAGGGGGTGAAGTGACGCCTTCTTCACTCAATAAATATGGCATCAAGACTTTTGTTCTGAGCGAAAGTTGCGTCTTTACTGCCACGCATAAGCGTAAAGCCAGTATGGATCTACTTTATAATGACGTACTGACGCTGGGGAAGATTTTTGGTAAGCAAGATGACGCTCGGGCGCTGGTTAATCACTGGAAAAAGACGCTGGAGGTGCTGCCCAAACCGCCGAAAGGAGCCCGACCATTAAGCGTGTTTGTTTATGATTCGGGAGAGGATAAACCTTTTACTAGCGGGAAATACGCGATGCCTGACGCCATTATTGAAGCGGCTGGTGGTAAAAATGCGATGGAGGCGCTGGATATCAGTTGGGGTACAACTTCCTGGGAAAGTGTGGCTGCCACTGAGCCGGACTTTATCATTCTGCTGGATTATCAAACGGGAAGTGGGGCTGATGAGCTTCGTCACTTCCTGGAAAATCACCCGTTGATGAAACTCACGCCAGCGGTGAAACACCAACGTTATCTGAAGCTGCAATATGCTGAACTGACGCCAGGCCCTGCGAATGTCAAAGCAGTAGAAAAACTGGCGCGGGCCATGTATCAGACGGCTGCACAATGAGTTTCACTTCGTACCGTTACTACTGGGCGATGTGGAGCGCGGTGGTGGTACTGGCAGGATTAATGTTACTCAGTATTGCCAAAGGCGCTGTTTCGTTATCGCTGTTGCAGGTGCTGGGAGCGATGGGGATTGCAGATGTGCCGGTATCGGATATGGTCAGCAGAATTGTGATTGACTTACGCGTGCCGAGGACGCTGCTCTCTGTACTTACAGGGGCAGGGCTGGCGATAGTGGGCGCGTTGTTGCAGACCACCACACGTAATGATCTTGCCGATCCGTTTTTATTTGGGCTGTCATCGGGCGCATCGGCGGGCGCGGTGCTGGTCATTACCCGATTCGGCAATCAGCTTGGCACGCTGACGCTCCCCGTATCGGCATTTGTTGGTGGGATCTGCTCCTCTATGGCGGTGATATTACTGTTCCACTTCAAAAAGCAACGTGGGGCTGAGCAGTTAATTATCAGTGGGCTTGCTATCTCCTTTCTGTTTGGCGCGTTAACCAGCTATTTCATTTTTTCTGGCGATCAACGTGCCGCCAGTTCCGTGCTGTTCTGGTCACTGGGCGGCCTGGGATTAGCCAGTTGGGGCAATCTGCCTTTCGCCTTACTGAGCCTGATATTACTGAGCGCTTTTATTCTGCTGCGATGGCGTGCGCTGGATGGCATGCTGGCCGGTGAGCAGACGGCGTTATCGCTGGGGATTAACGTCAGCCGCCTGCGGATGGAAATTTTCCTGTGCTGCGCGCTGGCGACCTCTTTCTTAGTGGCACTGACGGGAGTGATCGGCTTTGTTGGGCTGATGGTGCCACATCTGTGTCGGTACTTTTCTGGCGTTAAGCATCTGCTTTTACTGCCTCTTTGTGGTGTCTGGGGGGCTGTGCTGTTGTGCGGCGGCGATATTGTCAGCCGAACGTTGCTGACCTCGCAGGAACTGCCTGTCGGCATTATTACGGCGGGTATTGGCGGTTTGTTTATTATTGTGTTGCTCGCCAGAACGTCATCAATATGACGGCCAGAAACGGTAAGCGGCTGGAACGTATACCTGATTGTGGTTGTTCGGAGTACAGAAAAGCAAAAAGCCCGCTAAAAAGCGGGCTTTTCTAAATCTGGCTCCTCTGACTGGACTCGAACCAGTGACATACGGATTAACAGTCCGCCGTTCTACCGACTGAACTACAGAGGAATCGTGTGAACGGGGCGCATATTAACGACGCCCACGAGCATTGTCAAAGGGTGAAATGCGATTGCGCGTTCGTTTGCTGACAAAATCAACAAAGCGATGATCTTTCATTCGGCCGCTATTTTGCGCCATTCTGGTGCAAACGTACCTCTTATGGGGCAGATCGGAAACTGTTGTTAACGTTAAAAACGTTGTCTTGTAATCACATTCTCTTATTTGACAGCAGGTTAGCATAAAAATCAGCGTCGGCCAGAAACTGGCAAGCCTTTTGCAAAATCCTTCATAACATGACAGCCAGTATCATGACTGGTATTCCTGACAGGAGGCAAAATGAACTTCAGACGACTGAAATACTTTGTGAAAATCGTCGACATCGGTAGCCTGACGCAGGCCGCGGAAGTATTACACATTGCGCAACCCGCACTCAGCCAGCAGGTCGCTACGCTGGAAGGGGAACTGGATCAGCAATTGTTGATTCGGACAAAGCGCGGCGTGACGCCGACTGAAGCAGGAAAAATCCTGTATACCCATGCGCGAACGATTTTGCGTCAGTGTGAACAGGCACAGCTGGCGGTTAATAACGTCGGGCAAACGCTGAGGGGGCAGGTGTCTATTGGTCTGGCGCCGGGAACGGCCGCTTCGTCGGTGACGATGCCGCTGCTACAGGCCGTGCGGGCGGAATTGCCAGAGGTGTTGGTCTACCTGCATGAAAACAGCGGGGTGGTACTGAATGATAAATTACTCAGTGGCCAACTTGATATGGCGGTTCTTTACGAGCGTTCTCCGGTGGCCGGTATTACCAGCCAGCCGCTGCTGAAAGAAGATCTTTTTCTGGTGGGAACCCGGGATTGCCCTGGGCCGAGCGTGGATTTAACGGCGGTTGCGGAGATGAATCTTTTCCTTCCTCGCGACTATAGCGCCGTTCGTTCGCGCGTGGATGAGGCCTTTTCCTTACGCCGATTGACCGCAAAAGTGATTGGTGAAATCGAATCCATCGCGACATTAACAGCGGCTATCGCCAGTGGGATGGGGGTGACGGTGTTACCGGAGTCGGCAGCCCGATCGTTAAGCGGCGCGGCAAATGGCTGGATGGCGCGTATCACCACGCCGTCGATGAGTTTACCGCTGTCGCTGAATATGTCGGCGAGGGGGAGTCTGACGCCGCAGGCACAGGCAGTGAAAGAGATCCTGATGTCGCTGGTGAGCCGCCCTATGCTGGAAAACCGTGAGCTTCTGCTGGTGAGCTAAGCGTTATTCCATCGCGGTATAAGATGCAGGTTTTTATTATTTGTTATGCCGGGCTTCAGACTTTAACAATAGCGTCATGTCTGATGTCTTCGGAGCGAAGCGTGAATTTCCAGCAACTTAAAATCATCCGCGAGGCGGCCCGTCAGGATTACAACCTGACTGAAGTCGCCAATATGCTTTATACCTCTCAGTCGGGAGTGAGTCGGCATATTCGCGAGCTTGAAGATGAGCTCGGTATTGAAATTTTTATCCGGCGCGGCAAGCGCCTGCTCGGGATGACAGAACCGGGTAAGGCGCTGCTGGTCATTGCCGAGCGCATCCTGAATGAGGCCAGCAATGTTCGCAGACTGGCCGACCTGTTCACCAATGATACATCTGGCGTACTGACCATTGCCACGACGCACACCCAGGCGCGATATAGTTTACCGGAAGTGATCAAAGCCTTTCGCGAGATTTTCCCGGAAGTCCGACTGGAGCTTATTCAGGGCACGCCGCAGGAGATAGAGGGGCTGTTGCAAAACGGTGGCGCGGATATCGGCATTGCCAGTGAGCGTCTGAGTAATGATCCGTTGCTGGTGGCCTTTCCCTGGTTTCGCTGGCACCACAGTTTATTAGTACCTCGCGATCATCCCCTGGTGCAGACCTCACCACTGACGCTGGAAGCGATCGCGCACTGGCCGCTAATCACTTATCGTCAGGGCATTACAGGGCGTTCCCGTATTGATGAAGCCTTCTCCCGCAAAGGGTTGTTGCCGGATATTGTTCTGAGCGCTCAGGACTCTGATGTGATCAAAACGTACGTTGCTCTGGGGCTGGGGATTGGATTAGTCGCCGAGCAATCCAGCGGCGAGCAGGAAGAGGGGGCGCTGACGCGTCTTGATACCCGACATTTATTTGATGCCAATACCGTCTGGCTGGGGCTGAAACGCGGACAGTTACAGCGCAACTACGTCTGGCGGTTTATTGAGTTGTGTAATGCGGGGCTGTCTGTCGAAGATATTAAGCGCCAGGTGATGGAGTCGGATGAGGCGGTCATTGATTATCAGATATAAAGCAAAAAGCCCGCTAAAAAGCGGGCTTTTCTAAATTTGGCTCCTCTGACTGGACTCGAACCAGTGACATACGGATTAACAGTCCGCCGTTCTACCGACTGAACTACAGAGGAATCGTGTGAACGAGGCGAATAATACTGACCGCTCTGTAACGTGTCAACAGTAAAATTCGCACGTCATTTCAATTGGTTAATTAATCTTCAAAACCGCGATTTAATGGACGTGTGATGTCGGTATATTGTCCTCTTCTGGGTTATCACGCAGTCGCAGTAAGGGGTCCTGGCGATAAAACTGACAAAAACGTTGCCACAATGCCGGGAAACGCGGGGCGAACAGTTCCGGGGCGCTGAAGAAGTATTCTGACAGAACCGCAAAGCATTCAGCAGGGTCGGTTGCTGCGTAAGCATCAATGCTGGATGCGGTTTCACCCACAAGATCAATTTCATCCTGAATATTGTTCATAGCCGCGTGGAGATCGTGCTCCCAACTAGCCACTTCGCGCAGAGGAATCAACGGGATGCCGCTGGCCCGGTCGCCATTGCGCATATCAAGTTTATGCGCCACTTCATGGATAATCAGATTGAAGCCGGACGCATCGAAGGAGTCCTGGATATCAAGCCAGTTCAGAATTATTGGGCCTTGCTGCCAGCTTTGCCCGGACTGGACAACGCGCTGGTTATGCACCAGACCAATATCATCTTCCCATTCATCATCCACAACAAAAGGCACAGGGTAGATTAGCACTTCATGGAAGCCATCGAGCCATTCGATGCCCAGCTCCAGCACCGGGAGACAAAAAAGCAGCGCAATACGCGCGCTTTTCAACGCATCCAGTTCAAATCCCTGAAGAGCGACCAACCTTTTTTGCTGTAAAAAACGCTCGGCCAGCGCAATTAATCTGGCTTGCTCTTGCGCAGTCAGGTTGACCAGAAGGGGAATTGCCAGGGCGTCATCCCACGGCAAGGCCGCATTCTGGTCTGTTTCGTGTACTTTCCAGGGCCACTTAATCATCGTTTTGCTCGCAAACTCGTCACTTGAACAAAATTGCAGGAACAGGGTCTGTTAAAATGCCAAATTACCTGGCATCATGGCAACCACCAGAACGGAGAGATGCCGGAGCGGCTGAACGGACCGGTCTCGAAAACCGGAGTAGGGGCAACTCTACCGGGGGTTCAAATCCCCCTCTCTCCGCCACTATTCAAGCACTTAGTTCACTCCCTTTCAACGACCCCCGTCACACTTGGTATAGTGTTGGTATATTCACCGGGTATGCTTCTCGCCATCATCCTCCTCCGATTTTTCCAGAACAGGACGAGTCAGCGTCGGGGAACACTTGCGCTTTGCGATCGGCAACAAACCTCTGGCTTTTCGTTTTATGACCGGAGAATTACGGCTTCTCTTTGCCGGGTTCGCCGCGAATTTAACCAATGATCTTATTTGGCAATATTGGTGAAGCACTGACAGGCAGTACAGAGAGAAATTGTAGAAGTTTTAAGATAGCAATATGCCATTGAGTGGATTTTTCTATTTTTCAGGTGAGGATTAATAGGTGTAATCCTGTTAAACGGCCTCAATCAAGATATGAAAAAATGTATATTTGACTCCGAAATAGCATTCTTTGACGCCGACAGCATCAACGAGTTTTTATCGAGTTCGTTTTTGATACCTTAAATATAGCAGCTTCCGGTCAGTCGAAGTTTCTATTAACAGTCGCACAAGTAAGAATCGCATATCGCTTCTGATTTTTGTGTGAACTCACTGTTTGCTCATTGATACTTAATTCACTCTGACAAGGAAATGGCAATGAAAAAGGTTCTTCTCTCTGCTGCAATCGCGACTGCATTTTTTGGCATGGCTGCGGCAAATGCTGCTGATACTAATGTCGGCGGCGGTCAGGTTAATTTCTTCGGTAAAGTTACCGACGTATCTTGTACTGTTTCCGTAAACGGCCAGGGCAGCGATGCTAATGTTTATCTGTCTCCGGTAACGTTAACGGAAGTTAAAGCTGCGGCTGCGGATACCTATCTGAAACCAAAATCTTTCACCATCGATGTTTCTAACTGCCAGGCGGCGAATGGTGATCCACAAGATGACGTGAGCAAACTGGGTGTGAACTGGACCGGCGGCAACCTGCTGGCGGGCGCTTCCGGCAAACAACAGGGCTACCTGGCCAATACGGAAGCGGCTGGCGCGAAGGATATCCAACTGGTTCTGTCTACCGATAACGCCACCACGCTGGCCAAGAAAATCATCCCGGGCGACGCCGATCAACCGAAAGCGACTGGCGACGCGGCTGCCGTTCAGGATGGCGCGCGTTTCACTTACTATGTTGGTTATGCCACCAGCACGCCTAACAGCGTGACAACCGGTGTGGTCAATAGCTATGCGACTTACGAAATTACCTACCAGTAATATCGGCTGAGAGATAAAACCGCCTCGCGCCGGGGCGGTATAAAACGATAATAAAGCGGCCGCTGCTGCCGCTTATTTTTTATTCAGAGGTCAGCATGAAGCTTATTGCCCTTTTTTTCTGTTTCATTTTTAGTTTTGCGGCTAATGCTAATAACATTATTGTTAATGGCACCCGCTTTATTTATCCAGGAAATGAAAAAGAAATAACGGTGCAGCTCTCTAATACCGCAGATCGTCCGGCACTGGCACAAGCCTGGCTGGATAACGGTAATGCCGATGCGACGCCGGATACGATTACTACACCATTTATTATTACACCACCTATTTCCCGCGTTGACGCTAAAAGCGGTCAGACTTTGCGTATTAAGCTCGGCAGCAATGCAGGGCTTGCTAAAGATAAAGAGACATTATGGTGGCTGAACCTTCTGGAAATTCCGCCGGTAGAGGCTAACCAGAAAAATGAAGGGCAGAATATTCTGCAACTGGCGATTCGTTCTCGCTTTAAGTTTATCTATCGTCCGAATGGATTAGGCAACCGTGATGCGGCGGCGGAAAAGTTGGTGCTTTCCGCCAACGGCAGCAGCCTGTCCGTCAACAATCCCACGCCTTTTTATATCACCGTAAGCCGTATCTCTCGTGACGGCGGCAAAGCGCTGAACAGCAAAACGGTGATGTTTGCCCCACAGTCCAGTCAGACCATCGCACTTTCCTCGACAGTGAACAAAGGCGAGACCCTGACTGTTAACAACATTAATGACTATGGCGCAGATGTCGCAGTGAAAGTTGCCGTTAAATAAGGGAAACGATCATGAAGCAGAGGTCAATCCGCCCGGAAAGATTAAGTACGGCAATTGCGATTGCACTGTACTGCTTTCCGCCATTTTCAAGCGGCCAGGAAAACCCAGGAACGGTTTATCAGTTTAATGATGGCTTTATTGTTGGCAGTCGCGAAAAGGTCGATCTGTCGCGCTTTTCCACGAGCGCTATCTCCGAGGGTGTTTACTCACTTGATGTGTATACCAATGGTGAGTGGAAAGGCCGCTACGACCTGAATATCACCCGTGGAAAAGACGGCAAAATGGGCGTCTGCTACACCAAAGCGATGCTGATGCAATACGGTATCTCGCCAGAAAAATTTAACCCACAGCTTAGCGCGAAAGAGGGCTATTGCGGACGACTGCAAGAGTGGCGTAACGAAGAAAATGTCAGCGACAACCTGATCCAGTCCTCTCTGAGGCTGGATATTTCCGTACCGCAAATCTACGAAGATCAGCGCTTTAAGAATTTTGTCAGCCCGGAGTTCTGGGATAAAGGCGTTGCGGCGCTGAATTTAGGCTGGATGGCTAACGCCTGGAACAGCCACACGTCATCGGCCAACGGGTCAGATAACAGCAGCGCCTATCTTGGCGTTAACGCGGGTCTTTCCTGGGACGGCTGGCTGCTCAAACACATTGGTAACCTGAACTGGCAACAACAGCAGGGGAAGGCGCACTGGAACAGCAACCAGACCTACCTGCAACGTCCGATTCCGCAAATTAACTCGATTGTCAGCGGTGGGCAGATTTTTACCAACGGTGAGTTTTTCGACACCATCGGCCTGCGAGGGGTAAATCTGGCGACCGATGACAATATGTTCCCGGACGGTATGCGTTCCTACGCCCCGGAAATTCGCGGCGTGGCGCAAAGTAACGCGCTGGTGACGGTACGTCAGGGCAACAATATTATCTATCAGACCACCGTGCCGCCGGGACCGTTTACGTTACAGGATGTTTACCCTTCCGGCTATGGCAGCGACCTTGAGGTTTCAGTAAAAGAAGCCGATGGCTCGGTACAGGTGTTCAGCGTGCCTTATGCCTCGGTAGCGCAATTACTGCGCCCGGGGATGACCCGCTATGCGCTCTCTGCCGGTAAGGTTGATGATAGTTCGCTGCGCAATAAGCCGATGCTCTACCAGGCGACCTGGCAACAGGGCTTAAATAACCTGTTCACCGGCTATGCTGGCGTGACCGGTTTTGATGACTATCAGGCATTCCTGCTGGGGACCGGGATGAATACCGGCATCGGCGCCTTGTCATTCGATGTCACCCATTCGCGGTTGAAGAGCGATACCCTTGACGAGCATGGTCAGAGCTACCGCGCCACCTTTAACCGTATGTTCACCGAAACGCAGACCAGTATTGTCCTGGCGGCGTATCGGTACTCCACCAAAGGCTACTACAACCTGAACGACGCGCTGTACGCCGTCGATCAGGAAAAGAACCACAACAGCAACTACACCGTGTGGCGACAGAAAAACAGCATGACCTTTACCGTAAACCAGAACCTGCCGGACGGCTGGGGCGGTTTCTACTTAAGCGGTCGGGTGTCGGATTACTGGAACCGTTCAGGCACGGAGAAGCAGTATCAGCTCAGCTATAACAATATGTTCGGTCGTCTCTCATGGTCGGTCAGCGCCCAGCGTGTCTATACGCCGGACAGCTCCGGTCATCGTCGCGACGATCGCGTTTCGCTCAACTTTAGCTACCCGCTGTGGTTCGGCGAGAATCGCACCGCGAATCTGACGTCAAATACCTCGTTCAACAACTCGCACTTCGCCAGCTCGCAGATTGGCGTCAATGGCTCGCTGGACAGTGAAAACAACCTCAACTATGGCGTGTCGACCACCACCGCGACCGGAGGCCAGCACGATGTGGCGCTGAACGGCAGCTATCGTACCCCGTGGACTACGCTGAACGGCAGTTATAGCCAGGGCGAAGGGTATCGTCAGAGTGGTCTGGGCGCCAGCGGGACGCTGATTGCCCATCAGCACGGCGTGGTGTTCTCGCCGGAAAGCGGCACCACGATGGCGCTGATCGAAGCGAAAGATGCCGCAGGCGCCATGTTGCCAGGTTCGCCGGGAACCCGCATTGACAGCAACGGCTACGCCATTCTGCCGTATCTGCGGCCTTACCGGATTAACGCCGTTGAAATTGACCCGAAAGGCAGTAATGACGATATCGCTTTCGATCGTACCGTGGCGCAGGTTGTGCCGTGGGAGGGGAGCGTAGTCAAAGTTGCCTTCAATACCACGGTGCAAAACAATATCACGGTGCAGGCGCGCCAGGCGAATGGTCTGCCGTTACCGTTCGCCGCCACGATCTTTGACCCGAACGGAAAAGAGATCGGTGTTGTGGGGCAGGGCAGCATGATGTTTATCAGCGACGCCAGCGCGTCAAAAGCCACGGTTAAGTGGAATGGCGGGCAATGTACGGTGGATCTGAGTCAGGCAAAAACAAAGGAAACGCTATGTCGCTGAGTAAAAGACTGACGCTTTTTATTGGATTAATGGCGCTGGGGACAACGTCGGCATGGGCTTTCTGCTCGCGCCTTTCACAGCCGACGGTGACATTAGACATGGCCATCGGGCGAGTGGTTGTTCCGCCGGATCTGCCGGTGGGCTCAGTGATTGTGTCCCGTGACTGGACAATGTCGGCGTCGGGTGGCGCAAGCTATAGCTGTTCAGCCGGTACTAACCGTTTTGCGGCGAAAATTGTCGTGCCCGGAGCCACCGACCTGGGGAATAAAATTTATTCGACAAACGTAGACGGCATCGGCTTGCGTTTTAGCCGCGGTGGCGCAACGGTCAATATTGTCTACCCGGATGTCTACTCCTCCTATGTCAACAGGCAGACCAATTATTCACTGGAAGGCTCCCGCTTTACGCTGGAAGTGATTAAAACTGCGAACGTGACCGGCAGTGGCACCCTGGCGGCGGGGAAATATACCTCTTATGACTGGGAAAACGGCAGTAACCCGATCCTTGAAACGTTCCTCAGCGCCAATGCCATCACCGTCGTCTCGCCCTCCTGTACCGTGTTAAGCGGTAAGAATATGAACGTTGATATCGGTACGATTAAGCGCAGCGATCTGAATGGCGTTGGCACCACGGCGGGAGGCAAAGATTTTAATATCCAGTTGCAGTGCAGCGGCGGCGTAAGTGAATCCGGTTTCGCCAATATCCATACGACTTTTTCCGGCAACCTGGCGACAAGCACCACTGCCGCTCAGGGCGTGCTCATCAACGAAAAAAGCGGAAACGCTGCGGCGAAAGGGATTGGCGTCCAGGTACTGAAAGATGGCACCCCGCTGGAATTTAGCAAGAAATATAATATCGGCACCTTGCAGACCCAGGAAACCCGTTACATTACATTGCCTTATCGTGCACGCTTCTATCAATACGCATCGACCACAAGTACCGGTGAGGTGGAGTCGCACATGATCTTTAACCTGACGTACGATTAATTCGGGAGGTGGGTATGCGTGATTCAGCACAGTATAAAAATATCAGACGACTCACTCAGTTGACCCTGATAAGCGGAATGCTTGTCGCCTCTTCAGCGTGGGGATTTGAAACCAATTACGATAGCGGACGGGTGGACTTCGCAGGACGAGTGACGGATATCTCCTGTAGCGTGGCGCTCAACGGGGGCGACAATGCGGGCAGCGGTAGCGTCTGGCTGGCTCCGGTAAGCCTGGCGGAAGTACATGCCCGTGGCGCGGGCGCATTTATGAAACCGCAATCCTTCACCCTGGAATTGTCGAACTGCCAGTTACGTCATGATGGTGGCGCTGCGAATAACGATGAGATCAGCACGGTAAGTGTGCGCTGGATTGATGGATTCACGGTCAATACCGTCGGCAACGAAAATGCCGGTTATCTGGCGAATACACGAGCGGATGGGGCCAGCCATATTTTTCTGGCGCTGTCGACCAACGACAATAATACGCTGGATAAAAGCAACAAAATTGTTCCGGCTGACCCGCAGCAAAACCGGGTGCCTTTGGTGGAAAAAGCGGTAAGCGGCGGTGTGTTTACTTATTACATCGGTTACGTTACGCCAGCGCCGGAGAAAGCGACCAGTGGCCCGTTGATCAGTTGGGCGACCTGGGAGTTAGTGTATAACTGATTTCTTGCGTGTGAAGGTTGATTTTGATGCCGGAGTCTTCCGGCATTTTTTTCTCTTTTTTAAACAGTAATCTCTTCTTTGACCAGTTGTTCAATACTGACTTCTTTCCAGTAATGCCCCTGAATGGCAAACCACTCCATACCCTGCAACCATTTCTTATGCGCTTCGCTTTCGACGCCTTCAATAATCACATTATGTTGGTTACGGGAAAGGAAAGTGACCAGCGCATCCATCAATGGCCGACCAGACTCTTTTTGCATTAAATGCCAGAAGAAGTTTCTGTCGATTTTGACATAATCAAAATGATAGCCGCGAATCGCGTTAATTCCCGCGTAGCCAGCGCCAAAGTCATCGAGCCAGAGTGGGGTGCTGTGGGAATCACACCAGGCGGCGAGAGAGTTATTCAACAGTTCGTTAGAGTTTTCCGTGATTTCAAAGTGAACGCAGCCCAGTGCTTTGACTTTCGCTTTCACTTCTGGCCGTAGCAGGACGCTAAGTATATGGTCGTCAACGTTAATCGTGGCAGAAACATTGTTTTTTATAAACCACGCTTTATGTTTTTCTATTAACGCCAGTTGTTCCATAAAGATACTTTCCCGTAAGTCCGCATTGGCATAACGAAATAACTCTTCTGGAGAAACAGGGATATGGTCAAAGCGGCTCAGGCACTCAACGGCGACAAGCGCCCCGAGAGGTGAAAACATTTTTTGGAAGACATATCGAACGGATATATCGCTACGTGACAAATTATGATTGAAAAACATAAGTGCGTCCATTATATCTCGTCAGAAATCAGGTCAACGGTGGGAGGAGGTGGTATTAATATAAGTGATATTTTTGTCGGTGAAAATGATTGACAGAAGTCTGGTTAACAATTAATTATCGGTTTTTGATTGGTCATCTGCACATTTAATATGTTTAGCATCGAAACATATTGACGATTCTTTTGTTCATCATTTGCGAGTTATTCATGCCTAACTTTCTCATAATACTCGCTCTGTGAGTGTGGGCCGTTTTATAGTCAATGTTGAGAAGCTCTGCTATTTGTTTATTGTTATGGTTGGCAATCATTAGCGCCAGCACCTGCTGCTCCCTGGTAGTGAGTTTTCGCCGGGTGTATAAGCGCTGATATTCGCGGGCCGTTAAAGGATGTTTGAAGATGGCCGAGAGATCGGAGCAAGACGCGTTTTCCGTCAGAATAAATACATTTTCAAGATCGAGAAGTTCACGGCATAAGCTGGCGAGGTCGCTTTTTACAATCAGAACGAGCAGCGTGCAGTGCGTGAGATACATTCGCAATCTATTGAGCAAGGCGACCGTCCTGGCCGCAGAGATATCTTTATGAATGACATTGATAATAATCGTACCCGACTGAGGGGCACAGGTTCTCCCGGCGATCTCCTGATAGCCCAGCGTGGTAATATTTATCTCATTGTCCACCATGTAATGCAGGATTGATTGCCCAATGAGATTATCATCCGTGTAAAATAATAAATTACTCAATGTTTTCTCGGTCTGTTAAACTAAAAAAATCTTATTTTTAATTTTATTGTCAATAATTAATTTGACGATAACATTCTCTATGTAATGTTTATAATCGTCACTTTTATGCTGAAACATACAAGAGATGCGGAAATCTGCTTCTTCATACGATTTTTCGCTATGGAGTTCTGTTACGCTGATGATTTTTAAGTTAGTCATTACGCTGCCATATTCACCAAAGCTCATCTCAACGTTTTCTAACACATTATCTTTACGCATAAATTTAAGTTGAGATTGGGTGGATATGAAAGAACACCCGCCGTCAGAGACATCATTTAATGTATGTCTGAAGGTAATGCCATTTTTATAACGACCAGAACAACAGAATTGATAACTCTCTCTTGTCTTAAGTCGGGGGGACGATCGTCGTTGCAGTATGTTTATGCTCTCAGGAATGGCAAAGCGGAAAATATTATCCGGGCTATTGTGCTCAGTATTTATCTGCGCGGTGGCAAACTCAATCCTGCCAAGTTTACTGTGGATCTGAAAACAGACATCGTCGTTTTCAGATAACGAAGGCTGAAAAGAGGGAGGGAGATCGATATAAAAAGATGAACTGTCAACTTTTCGTAAATCTGATTGCCAGCTCAGATCGTTAAAACTAAAATCCAGTTTAGACTTAACCCTGAATTCTTCTCTCAGGATAGCAATAATTTCATATCTGGATTTTTTCGAAACTCCTTCTGACATACCATCTCTCTAAAATACAATGTCCTTTCAGATTATTATCCCATGTTGCGATCGCCTGTTTATTAAAAATAAAAGGATGCGGCCTATTGTTGAATTTTCAAAAATAGTTCAATGCTATTGATTGCGTATTGACATTCGGCGAATTTGCCCGGCATGTGCCGGGCAAGGAGGTCGGTTTAGAACAGAACTGAGTAGTTCAGACCAAAGGTGCGGCCGCGTCCTTTGTAGTCATACAGGGAAGCGGGGCCGTAACCTGGGCTGTAGTACAGCGGCGCGCGCTGCCCCCAGACGGTGGTGTAGTCACGGTCGAAGAGGTTCTCAACGCTGAAGCTGAGTTTACCCACCGGAAGCTGATAGCTGCCGAGCAAATCGACGGTGGTATAGCCATCAATGCTGTAGCCTTCTGCATCGCTCACATCGAAGGAGGTGGTGCTCTGTACGCGCAGGCTCCACGGGTCCGGCGCCCAGCCAATGTAGGCTGTCGCTTTCGATGGGCTTGCCACCTTCACGTCATATTTCTGCCAGCTACCGTTCACTTTCGACTCGGTTTTCAGCACGTTGAAGTTTGCACCGGTACTCCAGTCGGTATCTGGAATCAGGTAGTCCACCGCGCCTTCCACGCCGTAAATGCGGCGTTTGTCGTCCACCACGCTGATGGTCAGATCTTTATTCGCCACCACGCTCTTATCGGAAATCGAGTAGTAGGCCGCGATTTGGGTGCGCAGGTTGTCGCCGGTAAAGCGCCAGCCCAGCTCATAAGAATCGACCTTCACGCCTTCCAGCTTGCTGTCGCCGACGTTCACGCTGTTGGTCAGAGGAAGGTGACCGTTCACCGCTGCGCCATAGGTGCCGCGACCGTAGTATTTACCCGGGTCCGGCAGCTCCACGCCCTGGGAGAAGTTGAGCCATGCCTGCTGGCGTTCGGTGATGTGCATCAGCAGACCGGCGTTGAACAGGAAGTTGTCGTAATCGACCGAGCCGCCTGGAATGGCGTCGGCGGATGTCGCCTTCCCGGCGGCAATCTGCTGTTGCTGCGCGTAGCCGATGAAATCATCAATCTTGTTCTCAGTGTACTGATAGCGTACGCCGCCGCTGAGGGTAAAGATATCATTGATGTCATAGCTCGATTGCAGGAAGGCCGCCAGGTTGGTGATGTCATACGACGGATAACGCCCGGTGGTGTAAATCTTCTGGTTGTTCAGCCCCCCGGAAGCGCTTGCCTGAGCCAGATCGAAGAACATCTGGTTGGAGGTAAAGCGCTCGTGGTCGGCATCCAGCCCGTAGGTGATTTGCCAGCCGTCCAGCGGTTTGCTGTTCAGGGTCAGTTTCATGCCGTACTGGTCGGTGTCCTGCTGTGACGAGGAGAAAGCCGTCGCCTGTTTGTTCGCATTTACGGTCGGGAACGGGTAGAACAGCAGCGACTCATCGCGGTAGTAAACCTGGCCGACCAGCTCCTGACCAAAGAAATCGCTGTTGGAGTACTGTAGGCTGATCAGATGACGCTCGGTGCCGGGAATACGGTCGGAATTCAGCCCCTTACTGACGTATGGCGTGCTGGCCCCGCTAATGGCGGAGAAATCTTTCCCAAGATTCAGCCCGTAATCGTCGTCGCCCTGGCTTTTATAGTACTGCGTGATCAGCTGAAGCTGCTGGGTTTCATCGATGTTCAGCGTACCGGTGCCCATGATGTCCAGGCGATCGGAATACTGTAGTCCGGTCTGGGTGTTATCGAGCAGGGTGGCATCGCCGTTACCGTCAAACCAGCCGCCAAACTTCTGGTACGCCACTGAAACACGCCCGGAGATATGGTCATTGCCGCCGGAGATGGCGCTGGCAATGCGCTCATCGTGATCTTTACTGCTGTTAAAGCCGCTTTTGGTGCCAGCCTCAAACTCCATCTGGGTTTCCGGCTGGCCTTTTTTGGTCACGATGTTGATCAGACCACCGGTACTGCCGCCGCCGTACAGGGCCGTCGCGCCGGAGATCACTTCAATATGATCGATATTGAAAGGATCGATAGAGTCCAGCTGTCGGCTGTCGGTGCGTGAAGAGTTGAGACGCACGCCGTCAACCAGCACGACCAGCGGGCGGCCACGCACGTTCATACCGTAGTTGGTGCGGCTCTGGCTGCTGACGTCAAGGCCAGGGATCAGCTGAGCCAGCGCGTCTTTCAGCTCTTTGCCGCCCTGAATCTGCTGTTCCAGTTCGGCGTTTTCGATAACCCAGGTGGTTTGCGCCATCTCCGCTACGGTGCGATTGCTGCGGTTGGCAGACACCACGAGCGTTTCATCATCGGTTTGTTGAGCGACTGCTGGCGCCATCATGGCGAGAAGCAGTGGGTTGAGAGCCCAAAGCGTATACTTTTTGCTTATCATCATTATTCCTTCACACGGGCGGAAAAAATCAGCCCAAAGATGCTGTGTAGCGAGTTAAAGAAGCAGCCTCCGGCTGCGGTTTTTCCCGGCTGCCGCTGCGCCATTGAATCAGGGCGGGCGGCATACTGAGATCGAATAAATCACGCCCCAGCGCGCGATTAAGAATACGGGCGGAGCGCCAGGCCATCAGGCTGAGCTGTGGTTCGGCGATGCCGTGGGTTTGCATACTGGCGTTGACCGCGAAGATGTTGTTCTCTTTCGGGCCGTTCCACTCCAGGGTGAAGTCGTCGCGTACTTTGAAATTGCACTCATCGCGCATGGCGATTCGCGACATCAGCGGTGAAAGTATCTGCGGCAGCGCGGGACGGTAGCCGGTGGCGAAAATCACCACGTCGCTTTCCAGAGTGTCATAGCCGTTATCCAGATGATGCTCCAGCAGCAGTTGCCAGCTCTGGCCGCGACTTTCCAGCCCGGTGACCGAGCGGCTTGGCAGCAGACGGGCGTTACGCGGTTGCCTTAGTACCTCGAAGCGGTGATACAACTCGCGATAGATGGTCAGTAGCGAGTCGGCCGTGATGCCGTCGGAGGTCATTTTCTGCTCGTCGAGCATCTTCTGGCGCGCGCTTTCATTCAGACCGACGAAGCCTGAAACGTACTCAGGCGTGAAGTATTCGTTGGCGAACGCCGCCTCATCCAGCGCGTTAAAGTTATTACGGCGCGAGACCCAACTGATCTCTGCAACGTCGCCCCATTCTCCGCGCAGCGCATTGAGGAACAGGTCGGCGCCGCTTTGCCCGCCGCCAACCACGGTGACTCGCTTGCCGCCGAGGTCTGGCTGGCGCAGGCTCATTTCACTGGCGTGGAAGCAGGTTTGCGTCGCCGTTTTTACGCAAGGCGGCAGGTGCGGTTGCTTGCCAATGCCAAGGCAGATATTGCGGGCAACGCTTTCGCCCTGGCTGGTCTGCACCACAAACCGCTGGCGTCTCTCGTCGAAATCAATACTCTCAACGGTATGATTGAAATGCAGATTGTTCATCCCTTCGGCGGCCCAGCGCAGGTAGTCGGAAAACTCATCGCGGGACACGGTACGCAGTTCGGTGGTCAGGAAGCGGTAGAATTTTTTGCGCTTCACCAGATAGTTAACAAAGCTGTACGGGCTTGTGGGAGCCACAGCGCTAACCAGATCTTTCAGGAACATGGTCTGCATATGGCAGTCCGGCACCAGCATGCCGGGATGCCAGGCAAAATGCGGGCGGCCGTCAAAGAAGCGGCTGCTTAAACCTTCGGCCTGATGAGACAGCGCCGCGATGCTCAGGTTGAACGGGCCGATGCCTACGCCAATAAAATCTACAGTGTTTGTCATGATTCAGTCCCTGGTTGCCAGCCACAGCGGGTTTTGCAGATCCTCAAGGTAATTCGGCAACATGCGGCTGCCGCCGTCCTGGTCGGGCCAGGTCAGTTTTACCGGGTTCAGCACTACGCGAATGATTTGTGGCTTGAAGAGTGAGAAAAGCGCAAAGCGCGCTGACATTTGTGGATGTTCCTGCATGTAATCACTCAACACTGCTGCCAGCAGTTGATAAAAACGCCTCTCCGGTACGCCAAGGCGAGCCATCAGCGGCGAAACAAAGCGCAGAACCGTCACGAAGTGGCCGGTCTGCAAATCATGAATTAAGTAGTCGGCGCTCAGGCGAGCGGTGACGTCACGCACCTCCTGAGGCAGAGAGTCCATCTCCGGGAACGCATCTTTCACCAGCCGCATATCGCCCTGGAAATCTTTCAACAGCACGCGCTGCGGTACGCCCTCTTTCATGGCAAGCGTTATATTTTGTCCGTGGGCGATAAGCGCGACGCCGTAGCGGCAGAGCAGGTGATACAGCGGAACCACTACCACCCGGAACAACTGCGTGAGCCAGGTTTCAGCGTCCAGCCCGGAGCGGTCGATATATGCGCCTATCAGCGGCTGATTGTTTTCATCGCACTCCATCAGTGTCGCCATCAGAATCGGACTTTCGTCCGGCTTCAGCCAGCGACACGGATTCTCACGCCAGATAACGCCGAGCATCTCCTGGTAGCGGTAGGGGGCCTGGGCAAGCGCGGCATAGCCTTCATGGGACACATAGCCCGCCGCCGGTTCACCGAGGATCACCGCGCCGCTTTGCTTAAGCGTGGCGTCGGTCGCAAAAACCTGTTGCAGCCAGCGTGAGGCCAGCGGCCCGGCGGCGATGTATTTGCCCGGAATCCCCCGGTAGCAGGAGGTGTTGTAGATGGTCAGCGGCAGCTTGATATCCAGCCCGCCCTGGCGACTGGCGTTGGTTAGGGTGCGCAGCGACTGCTGGGCGAGCCACAAGTCGCCAAACTCGCCGAGAGAAACCATCCTGCCTTCGGCAAGATCGGCGATGAAGTCGAGGGCGATTTTTTGCTGCCACTGCCACGGATGTACCGGCAGTGGCAGCCAGTCGTTATCCAGCCCGTTTTCCTGCCAGACCTGATTGAAGCGGGCAAACTCCTGCGGGTCCATCGCGGCCGTCAACAACTGCTGAATATCCAGCTCGCTGTCGCAGCGCCAGACCATATGCTCACGTTTTACCGCCAGCCAGTGCAGTCTGAAGGTGTTGGCGTACTCTGGCGCATATCGCTCCAGCGCCTCTTTGCCCCAGCCGCGGCGGCCTTTATTAAAAGCGAATTTAGGATGGCCGCTTAGCAGGCATTGCAGGCGGTCGGCATCAAGATCAATCAGGTCACTGGCGCTCAGCCCGCGCCGTGCCTTCAGCAGTTGCAGGTCGCCCAGCAGCGTGGCATACAAATCCTGCATATGCTCAGCAACGGTGGCATCGCTCATCGACAGCACCGGTTTTAGCTGCATCAGTAGCGTTTGCGCCAGAACGGGTTCGTCCGCGCAGCGCAGCGTTTGAGCATCAATCCACAGCCAGCCCCAGATGCCGCGTTCAGCGCTGAAGCGCCATTGCGCGCCCGGCAGGTTAATGCAGTAGCGGCCATCGCCCTGAGATTCCGCGTGGAAAACCTGCTCATACTCCAGCTCGGCCAGCATTTTTGCCACCAGCTGGCGGTTAACAAAATCCCAATCCTTGTGATTCATTACAGACCGACCTCCGTGAAGAAGTGATGGCGATCCGCCATCACCATGCGCGAGCGCTTGTGTGGGAAGTCGAACTCTTTAATTGTCCGGTATCCCGCAGGCTCAAGGTGGCGGAACAGGCGCTGGTTATCGGCGCGTGGCTCAAGTACGGTGCGCTGCGTGCGGGGCTCATCCAGCAGCAGGTAATGCGTCAGTCCGCGCAGCCAGCTTTGCACGTAGTGGGCTCCGCGCCATTGCTGTTCACCAACCAGCAGATGCAGGCCACGGTCAAAGGGTTGCCACGAATAGTGGCGGCCAATGCGGTCTTCCGCCGCCCAGTAGATTTCGAAATAGCTAAACGGCCGATCGTCGAAGCAGCCGATCAGCGGGAACGCATGTTTACTGGTGAGCTGGCGCTCCAGATAGGCGGTCTGTACCTCCAGCGAGCCGCTTTGCTCCCAGAAATATTCAACGCGCGGATCGTTCATCCAGCGGGTGAAACGTTCTGCATCAAGAACGGGATCGGCAACGCGGAAACTCAGCGTCTTGCGAACGCGTGGATCGTAACGGCGATAAACCTCGCCCTGCGGACGGGGCGGGCGCAGCGGGAAATAAATCTCACGCTCTGCATCAAAAACCATTTCGCCGGAGGCCCGGTTTGCCGGAGAACTCAGCCATAGCGGTAACTGCCAGAAGGCGGCGCGATGGATGATGTCGCTTTTTACCTGCCCGAAAAGCGTCAGCGCCTGTGCTTCCTCGCGCCATTCGGCCCAGGGGAGAACCACCGCTGAAAGTTGCGGTGCGGCGATAAATATCTGATCCAGCGCGTCGCGCAGCCACCCTGTCGGCAGCGGCCCCGGCCAGCGCAGCATCGCGCTATTGTCCAGCCCCCAGCTAAGATTCAGAGGCTTGTCGAGTTTTTCACAGCGCAGTCCATATCCGCTGTGAACGATGTTTGTCTTAGACATTTAGCCCTCCTGAGCCAGCAGCGGGTTGGCGAAATCGAAGTAGATCACCGAGGGATCGACGATGGTGTTCTCGTTGTGGTCGTTCAGATAACAGAAAAAGTTACCTTTTACGTTCCAGTACGGATTTTCCAGCACGTAGTTGAGACAGGTTTTATGAGTCACCTGATCACGCACTTCAGCCAGCAACGTTCGTACGCGAGCCATCAGATTCGCTTCACTGTCCAGCCCGGCAGCGCCCAGCGCGGCGGTCACGGCAAAAGTGGAGTTAACCAGCAGGTAATAAGGGAAGTAGCGCAGCAACTGCTCACGGGTGAAGACGTTTTCCGCCTGCGCCTCGCCAATGGTGTCGAGCCAGCCTGCCGCGTGAGGCATAAACGCGCTGCCCTGGCAGTCACGGTAGATAAGCCCGACCGGCAGATCCCCAAGCATCTGAACCAGAATATTTTGCTGATGCGCCAGCAGCACCAGGCCGTAATCCGCTTCAGCCGTAAACAGCGGCTTCAGCACCTGCTGACAGTAAGCATCGACCCATGCGTGGGCGGCCTGTTGCGCAGTGATGCCGAGGCGATCGCTCAGACGTTTTACCGCCGCAACCAGCAGCGAATCACCGCCATCCGGCGCGGCCTGGGTCAGGGAGACCAGTACGTTAGTCTGGCTTTGCGGCTGATCCACCAGCAGGTTTTCACGCAGGGCAAACAGGCTTTCCTGCATGATGTTGCCGTGGAGATCGCGCAGCCCGGCCCAGCCGTCTTCCTGCATCACCCGGAAAGTCGGGAAGCGAGCTTGTAGCGTCTGCCAGTCGTCGGTTTGCGCCAGGCGCGCCAGGCGCATTCCACGCTTCACTTCTTTCACTGACAGGGTACGGACGGAGTTGGTCAGGCGCACGCTCAGGGAGAATTTGATCATGTCGCGGCTGGTGGCGCAGTAGAGCGAGCGGGAAGAGGTGGTCGGTAGCCACGGCGCGCCGGCCTCGCCTAAATCTTTAATCAGCCCTTTAGCGACAAGCTCCTGGCACCATTCCTGCTGCAACAGATACTCCCCCTGCCACGGGTGCAGCGGGAATAGCCATTGATTGTCGCTTAATTCATTGAGTAACTGCGGCGCATTCTCTGCGGCAAATCGCGTCAACCGTTGTTGCAGGTTGAGATGCAGGCTTTCACCGGCGATCTGCGTTTTGTTCACCGCAAACCACCGCAGCGGGAAGTGGGGCGCGAAGTCCGGCAGGTAGCGTTCGGCCTCCTGCTGGTTAAACGGTTCATGAGACTTAGGCGCCGGGTGGAAGGCGTGCCCGACCAGCAGAGCCTGCTCCGCCTCGCCAAAGTTCAACGCTTTTTCACGCAGGGCTGCCCAGTCATGGCGGGCATCAATCGCCTGCTGCGTATGGGCGTGGCTTTCCATCACGCGCTGGTGGAAGGTTTCGCAACTGGTCGCGGGCAGCAAGAGTTGGTGCTGGAGCTTATCAACAATAAGCCGGGAGAGGGTGGCGAAATCGACGGGGTGACTGCCGGAGGCCGTGACCAGACGCGCCGGAAATTCAAAGCGGTGATGCTGGGTTGGGGAAAAATAAGCCACTCTGAAATGGAGCGCCTGCTGTTCGCCCAGCGGGATGATCAATTCGGTTGGCTGGTATTCCGTCAGCCGCCAGTCTTTGGTTTCACGAACCAGGGAATTCAGGAAGCACTGCGCAGCCACATCCAGGGCTGACGTTTTAGTTGGCAAAGTCATAATCAAACAGATCCCACTCGTTATGATAATGCGAATTTTGCCGATAAGGTTTCTCATTATCAATAACAATTGTTAGAATCGGTAAAATTAATTTTACAAATAAACACAATTAATACATGGAATTGCAACATCGTGACGTCTCTTGAGAGCGCGGAAACGCCGCAAAAACCATTGTCCTGCTGGCCGCTTGCGTTCAGCGCGGGGTTACTCGGTGTCGGGCAAAACGGCCTGCTGGTCGCGATCCCTGTACTGGTGATTCAGACAAACCTGAGCCTGTCGATTTGGGCGGCTTTGCTGATGCTTGGCTCAATGCTGTTCCTGCCGTCTTCCCCGTGGTGGGGAAAGCAAATTGCCCGTGTGGGCAGTAAGCCTGTGGTGCTGTGGGCACTGGGGGGATACGGCGCAAGCTTTACTCTGCTTGGGCTGGGAAGCATGCTGATGGCGACCGGTGCCGTAACAACAGCGGTGGGGCTGGGAATATTAATCATCGCGCGGATCGCCTACGGGCTTACCGTGTCGGCGATGGTGCCAGCCTGTCAGGTCTGGGCATTGCAGAGAGCGGGGGAAGGGAATCGCATGGTCGCTCTGGCAACCATTAGCTCCGGCTTGAGCTGCGGCAGACTATTCGGGCCGTTGTGCGCGGCGGCGATGCTGGTAATTCATCCTCTGGCGCCGATGGGGCTGCTGATGGCAGCGCCATTGCTGGCGCTGGTGATGCTGCTGCGGTTGCCTGGCACGCCACCGCAGCCCGCAGCGGAGCGCAAGAGCGCCAGCCTGAGGCTGGATTGCCTGCCTTATCTGCTTTGCGCGCTGTTATTAGCCGCGGCGGTGAGCATGATGCAGCTTGGTCTTTCGCCCGCCCTTACTCGCCAGTTCGCCACGGATACCGCCGCTATTAGCCATCAGGTGGCGTGGCTGTTAGGGCTGGCCGCAGTTGCCGCGCTTATCGCACAGTTCGGGGTGCTCCGCCCGCAGCGCCTGACGCCGATGGCGCTGCTTTTGAGTGCTGGAGCGCTGATGATTTGTGGCCTGGCGATAATGCTCGCTGAACAGCTATGGTTGTTTTACCTCGGCTGTGCGGTGCTGTCGTTTGGGGCTGCTCTGGCAACACCCGCTTATCAGCTTTTACTGAATGATAAGCTGACAGACGGCGCGGGCGCGGGCTGGATCGCGACCAGCCACACGCTTGGCTATGGGCTTTGCGCATTGCTGGTGCCGCTGGTGTCGAAAACCGGCGCCGCAGCGGCGCTGATTGTGGCGGCTTTTTTCGTCGCTGTGTTATTTACCGTGGTGTCTGGCTTTATCTGGCGCAGCCGCTACCGTTCACGTCATTCCGCGATTTAAGCGTAAGGAAAAGTTATGGCTGGAGTTCAGGGCTACCGCCTGTTCAACGTTCAACTGGCGCGTAAGACGGAGGTTTCTCCTTCGCTGCTGAGCCTGGTTTTCAGCGGGCAGGAGGTGGCGCAGATGAAATGCGACTCGCCGGATCAGCGCATTAAGATGTTGTTTCCGTCTGAAGACGGTACGCCGCCGTCGTTGCCTGCCGAAGGGCACTGGTATCAGCTTGTACTGGGGATGCCAAAAGCGAAGCGCCCGGTTATCCGTACCTATACGCTGCGACATGTCGATCCTGTTCGCCAGGAGGTCACCGTGGAATTTATCAATCATGGTACAGAAGGACCGGCTTCGGCATGGGCGATTAACGCCAGACCCGGCGACGCCATTCAGATGGTGGCGCCTGACGCGGCGTATGCTGAAGACAGCGGCGGCTATGAATGGACGCCTCCCCAGGGACTGCGGAATGCGTTAATCATTGCTGATGAGACGGCGCTCCCCGCCGCGCGCGGTATCCTTGAGATGCTGGCGAGACAGACCAATCCGCCACAGGTTCAGGCGTTCTTTGAAGTTCCTGAACAGGGCGACTGCGCGAATTTAAGCGAGTTTAAGTTCGCCGACATTTTTTGGTTGCCGCGTAACCCCGCAGCGGCGAAGCACGGTGAATGCCTGATTCAGGCCGTGAAAACGCATGCCAGAGTACCCGAAAGTCGCCATCCCGATACGGTGGATACGGTGAAAGAAGAAGCCGAAGGGGAGCTTCTCTGGGATAAGGCCACGACCAGCAGCACGGCGTTTTATGGGTGGGTGGCCGCAGAGTCCACCGTCGTCAAACTGCTGCGCCGCCATTTAATTGGCGAGCGTGGCGTCGAGCACAAAGCGATTAACTTTATGGCATATTGGTCTAAAGGGCGCGCGTGATAATAAAAAGCCCGCATCATGAAATTATTCCATTATGCGGGCTTAGTGCAGTATCTAATGAATATTAGAACTGGTAAACCAGACCGACGGCTACGATATCATCGGTTGCGATACCGTTGTCTGCGTAGAAGCTATCGTCTTCATCCAGCAGGTTGATTTTATAATCAACATAGGTGGACATATTTTTGTTGAAGTAATAGGTCATACCCACATCAACATATTTCACCAGATCTTTATCGGTGTAACGCCAGTTGCCGTGTCTTACTTCCTGACCACCTAAATCTTTGCCTTTAGATTGCAGGTAGGCAATAGACGGGCGCAGACCGAAATCAAACTGATACTGTGCAACAACTTCAAAGTTCTGCGTTTTGTTGGCGATACCGCCATTAAGTTCGCTGTCGCCATTGCCATAGTAAGTCATATTACGGGTTTCAGCGTACATGGCGGCGAGATAAACATTGTAGGCGTCGTATTTAGCACCAACGGTCCAGGCTTCAGCTTTATCGCCACCAGCATAATTATTACGCTGGTTCATGCCGTCACCGTAACCACGAGCAACCTGAGCATCGGTACGATCGGAATTGGCGTATGCCGCACCCAGGCTTAAACCGAAGTCGAAGTCGTAGGAGGTGGACATACCGAAGCCGTCGCCGTTTTCTTTGGCCAGCTTGCGACCTGCGCTATTGCCGGAACCTTCCTGACCAAAACCGGTGCCTTCATTATTACCCTGATACTGGAGCGCAAAGTTCAGACCATCAACCAGACCAAAGAAGCCGTTATTACGGTAGGTTGCTACGCCGTTAGTACGGCCTAACATATAAACGTCAGTCTGAGTGTAAGTATCGCCGCCGAATTCTGGCAGCATATCGGTCCAGGCTTCTACGTCGTAAACCACGCCGTAGTTACGACCGTAATCGAAAGTACCGTTTTGACCAAAACCTAAACCGGCGAAGCCGAGACGAGTCCAGGAGTCACCTTTATCACCTTCAGTACCGTTGGCCTGAATGTTGTATTCCCACTGACCGTAACCGGTTAACTGCTCGGCAATTTGCGTTTCGCCTTTAAAACCCAGACGGGCATAGGACATGTCGCCGTCGCTGCCTGCATCGTCAGAGAAATAACGCAGGCCATCAACTTTACCGTACAGGTCCAGTTTATTGCCGTCTTTATTATACACTTCAGCCGCATTTGCAGCGCCTGCAATTAATAGAGCAGGGACAAGCATCGCCAGAACTTTTCTTTTCATTATGTATTCCCTATAATAATAATTGATATGAATAAGTGATCGAATCCTGAAGATCACTGTTGAATACTATTCCAGGAAGTTCATTCTTTTTTAAATATTACATGTAACAAATGTATTTAAAATATTTCTAATTGTTTCCTTGGGTGTGATTATAAATAATTTAATATGTATTTATTGCTTTATATTTAACTGTATTATGTTTTTCTTTTAATAAATTATGATTTGCGTTTTTGGAATTTATTTTGTGAATGTTTTATCGTAATTAACGCTATTTTAACGTCGTTCTGATTTTCTTTTTATTCCATTTATTGCTTTCGTCAACCTGTCTGATACCTCCTTCCGTAATCATTGAGCGTGAAGACAAGGTGGAATATTGCTAATGTTGCTTTCTGATTCAGAGGAGGCAGCGTGGATTTACACTACTGGCAATCGCAGTTCGAAGCGTGGTTGGGCAAAAATCACCACGAGCAGGATAGCGCCCATGACATTTTTCATTTTCGTCGCGTCTGGGGAACGGCACAAAAGCTGTCGACGGACGAGGATGTTGACTGGCTTGTTGTGCTGACCGCGTGTTATTTCCACGATATCGTCAGCCTGCCGAAAAATCATCCCGATCGCCATCGTTCATCCGTGCTGGCCGCTGACGCGGCACGTCGCATATTAATGAACGATTTCCCTGCGTATCCTGAAGAGAAATTAGCGGCAGTCAGTCATGCGATTGAGGCGCACAGTTTTAGCGCCCACATTGCGCCAATGACCAGCGAGGCGAAGATTGTGCAGGATGCCGACCGGCTTGAAGCACTGGGCGCAATCGGTCTGGCGCGCGTGTTTGCCGTTTCCGGCGGGCTGGGCGTTTCGCTATTTGATGCTGAAGATCCCTTCGCGCAACGTCGCCCGCTTAACGATAAGCAATTCGCCCTCGACCATTTTCAGACAAAACTTCTGACCTTGCCGCAAACCATGCAAACCGCGCGGGGAAAGCTGCTGGCAGAGCATAACGCCGACTTCCTGGTGACCTGGATGGCGAAGCTAAGCGCGGAGCTAAGGGGGGAGTACGACACGTTGGATCAGACGGTAATTCAGGCTTTTAGCCGCGATAAGTAGCGACCATACCCAAAACGTAAACGCGTTCATTTTGTGTTAACCTGTCGAATATCAATTTCGCCGGTTAAATGTATGCAGGAAAATCTTTCAGTAACAGGTTTCCAGGATCTGATGACGGACAATGCCGGGGCTGCCGTACAGGCGCTGCTGGGCAAACTGCTGGAAATCTATGATGTGAAAACGCTGGTGGCGTATCTGAATGGCGTTGGGGAGAACCACTGGAGCCCGGCTATTTTTAAACGCGTCGTGGCGAACGCAACGGCGTGGCATCGTCTGAGCGAGAGCGAATATACGCACCTCAGGACATTGTTGCCAACGCCTCCGGCACACCATCCGCATTATGCCTTTCGTTTTGTCGATCTCTTCGCCGGGATCGGCGGAATTCGCCGTGGCTTTGAAGCGATAGGCGGGCAGTGCGTGTTTACCAGCGAATGGAATAAACACGCGGTACGCACCTATAAAGCCAATTATTACTGCGATCCACAACGGCATCATTTCAATGAAGATATTCGCGATATTACGCTGAGCCACCGCGACGGCGTGAGCGATAGCGAAGCGGCGGAGCATATTCGCCAGCACATACCGGAGCACGATGTTCTACTGGCCGGTTTTCCCTGCCAGCCATTCTCTCTGGCAGGGGTATCAAAGAAAAACGCGATGGGACGGGCGCATGGTTTCGCCTGCGATACGCAGGGGACGCTCTTTTTCGATGTCGTACGGGTTATTGACGCCCGACGCCCGGCGATTTTTGTGCTCGAAAACGTCAAAAACCTGAAAAGCCACGACCAGGGAAAAACGTTTCGCATCATTATGCAAACGCTTGACGAACTGGGGTATGACGTCGCTGATGCTGCGGATAACGGGCCGGACGACCCGAAAATTATTGATGGCCGCCATTTTTTACCCCAGCATCGGGAGAGGATTGTGCTGGTGGGGTTCCGCCGCGATCTTAATCTGAAAACCGATTTTACGCTGCGGGATATTGCCACCCGCTATCCGCAGCAGCGCATCACGCTGGCGGAACTGCTTGAACCGGCGGTTGAAGCGAAATATGTGCTGACGCCGGTATTGTGGAAGTATTTGTACCGCTACGCGAAAAAGCATCAGGCCCGGGGTAACGGTTTTGGCTATGGAATGGTCTATCCTGCGAATCCCGGCAGCGTAACGCGCACATTGTCGGCGCGTTACTATAAAGATGGCGCGGAGATACTGATTGACCGTGGCTGGGATATGGCCGCAGGAGAGGCGAATTTCGATGATCCGGTGAATCAGCAGCACCGTCCACGCCGGTTAACGCCCAGAGAGTGCGCGCGGTTAATGGGATTTGAATCGCCGCAGGGATATCAGTTCCGCATTCCCGTTTCAGACACCCAGGCCTACCGTCAGTTTGGTAACTCCGTCGTGGTTCCGGCATTTGCCGCAGTAGCAAAACTGCTGGAGTCGAGAATTAAACAGGCCGTTACATTGCGCCAGAAAGAGAGCCAGCATGGCGGACGTACACGATAAGGCGACGCGCAGCAAGAATATGCGGGCGATAGCCACGCGCGATACGGCGATAGAAAAACGCCTTGCCGCTCTGTTGCAGGAGCAGGGGATGGCGTTTCATGTGCAGGACGCCACGTTGCCCGGACGCCCGGATTTTGTCGTGGATGAGTATCGCTGCGTTATCTTCACGCACGGCTGTTTCTGGCATCATCATGACTGCCACCTGTTCAAAGTTCCCGCCACGCGTACCGAGTTCTGGCTGAACAAAATCGGTAAAAATGTGGAGCGCGATCGGCGAGACATGCTGAGGCTTCGCGAGCTTGGCTGGCGTGTGCTGATTGTCTGGGAGTGTGCTTTGCGTGGCCGGTTGAAACTCAGCGACGCCGCACTGGCGGAACGGCTTGAAGAGTGGATCTGCGGCGGTGGCCCCACCGCGCAGATCGACACGCAGGGTATTCATTTACTGGAGTGATTTTTCCGATTCGCTCGCTGCGGTCGCGGGTCTGGCGGGAAACAAATATTTCCCCAGCGTCACCAGGACGACAGCGAAAACAATTACCCCTAATGCCAGCCACTCGACGGAAGAAAGGCTTTCTCCCCCCAGACCTGTTCCCAGCAACACCGCCACTACCGGGTTGACGTAGGCGTAACTGGTCGCCAGCGCCGGGCTGACATTACGGATCAAATACATATAGGCATTAATGGCGATAATGGAACCGAATAGCGCCAGATAACCTACCGCCATGAAGCCGGAGAGCGTCGGCATCGTCGTCAGCTTTTCCCCGGCGATAAAGGAAGCGAACATCAGCACAACACCGGCAGCCAGCATTTCAATCGCTCCGGCCATCATGCCTGTCGGCAACGCGATGCGGGCGCCGAACACGGAGCCGAATGCCCAGCTCATCGAGCCAATCAGGATCAACAGCGCGCCCCAGGGGTTGCCGCTCAAATTTCCGCCGCTATTGAGCATGATGATCCCCGCCAGGCCGATGGCGATGCCTGTCCACTCCAGTTTTCGCGTTTTAATGCCAAAGAAATGGCTGAAGCACAGCGTGAAGAGTGGGACCGTCGCGACCACCACGGCGGCGATGCCGGACGGTACATCCTGATGTTCCGCTACGGTAACCAGACCGTTCCCCACCGCCAGCAGCAGAATGCCAATCAGCGCGGCATTGAGTAATTGACGCAAAGGGGGCAGTTTATGCCCACGAAGAAGTAAGAATGTTGTTAACAAAATCCCCGCAGACAGAAAACGGACGCCCGCCATCATCAGCGGCGGCCAACTCTCAACGCCAATACGAATAACGAAGTACGTGGAACCCCAAATGATATACAGCGCGAAGAGTGCGCTAAAAAGTGGTAGTAACTGCCTGAAACGCATAATCCCTCACGGCGGAAATAAAAAGGTGCAACATAGTAAACGTCAAAACTATCGCGCTGGCGAGCGTTATAATTGCACTCTTTTGTTAAATTTTTGTTGACGATTGCTACCCGTTTCGGCATTACGTTTTTTACTTCATACTTACCTCTTCAAAAGAAAAATATTGAGGGATTTATTTTGGCAGGAAGTAGTTTGCTGACGTTGCTCGATGATATCGCCACGCTGTTGGATGATATCTCGATGATGGGAAAACTGGCCGCGAAAAAAACGGCAGGCGTATTGGGTGATGATCTGTCGCTAAACGCGCAGCAGGTGACGGGCGTGCGGGCGAACCGCGAACTGCCGGTCGTCTGGAGCGTGGCGAAAGGGTCGTTGATCAACAAGGTCATCCTGGTGCCTCTGGCGCTGCTGATCAGCGCTTTTATCCCGTGGGCGATTACACCGTTGTTGATGATTGGGGGCGCTTTTCTCTGTTTTGAAGGCGTAGAGAAAGTTTTACACACGCTTGAGGCCCGAAAGCACAAAGAGAGCCCGGAGGCGCGTCAGCAGCGTCTGGCCGCGATCGCCGCACAAGATCCTCTCACGTTTGAGAAGGAGAAAGTGAAAGGGGCCGTGCGCACCGACTTTATCCTTTCTGCGGAGATCGTCGCGATTACGCTGGGAATTGTCGCGGATGCGCCGTTGCTCAATCAGGTTCTGGTGTTGTCCGGTATCTCGCTGGTGGTGACGATTGGCGTTTATGGTCTGGTGGGACTTATCGTAAAACTGGACGACATGGGGTACTGGCTGGCGGAAAAACGCAGCGTACTGGCTCAGGCGGTGGGCAAAGGGCTACTGGTTACGGCGCCCTGGCTTATGAAGGCGCTGTCCATTGTCGGCACACTCGCGATGTTCCTGGTGGGGGGCGGGATCGTGGTGCACGGCATCGCGCCATTACACCACGCGATCGACCATTTTGCTCAGCAGCAGAATGGTCTTATTGCGCTCACGCTTCCCATGTTGATTAATCTGGTGCTCGGTTTCATCATCGGCAGCGTGGTGGTAGGGCTGGTAAAAACTGTTGCCAACGTTCGCGGTGGTTCGCACTAATTTATGCCTCGCCGGATTATGCAAAAAAGGCCATCGTCGTCTAAGGTGAAAAAGTTTCACTGGATACAGGAGGCAGGTATGGTCTTTTTTGTCAGTGAGGAAGTTATCGCAAAAGAAGGTGGTCCACGCATGATCGTAACCGGTTATTCCAGCGGCATGGTGGAGTGCCGTTGGTATGACGGTTTTGGCGTCAAACGGGAAGCATTCCACGAGAATGAACTTATGCCCGGTGATGGCAGGCGGTTGCGGGAAGATGTCTGATAAAGGAACGCCCGGTTAATGCCGGGCGTTTTGTTACCCCAGAAAATAGCCGTTGAGTCGCGACACATAGTTCAGGAATAAAAGTAGGGAGCCGTCAGGTGCCGCATGAAACAACGCCAGGAAACTGGAGCTGGCTGAGAACGTTAGCACGACGCTTTGGGCCAGGCCATGTCGTAAATATCTGTTTTCTGGTTGTGATGATTTGTTCAACATTGCTGACCTGGCGTGAAGTGGTCGTGCTGGAGTCGGCATACCGGGCCAGTCAACGTAACCATCTGGAAAACGTCGCTAATGTGCTGGACAGACAGCTGCAATTCAGCGTGGATAAACTCTTGTTTCTGCGCAACGGTATGTATGAAGCGCTGGTCACGCCGCTCGATTTTGCCGACCTGCACGATGCGGTGGCGCAATTTGCGCAACTGCGCGGCAAAAGTTTCTGGCAACTGGAGCTAGACAGACGGCGAACGTTACCGCTTAACGGCGTCTCTGACGCGTTTGTTAACCGTACAACGCTTCTCACGCGGGATAACGATGCGCTGGCAAACGAGTTAAGCGCCGCGCTGGAACTGGGGTATTTGTTACGGCTGGCGCATTCTTCTACCATGCTGGCGCAGCGGACAATGTATGTTTCGCGTTCAGGCTTTTATGTCTCAACTGAACCCACAACCAATGGCGGCGACATTATGTCCCGCTATTACCAGTATGTGATCCAACCCTGGTTCAGCGGGCAATCCCAACGACAAAATTCAGCGCGCGGCGTGCGCTGGTTTAGCTCGCCGGTGCCGGGCGGTGAAGTGCAACAAAAAGTCACCGTGAGCCTGTCGCTGGATAACGAAAGACACTGGTATGGCGTGCTGGCAATGGATATTCCCGTGTCATCCATGAAGCGTTTCCTGGAGGATGCGGTCGAAAAAGATTCCGAAGGGGAGTACCAGCTCTACGACTATCAGCTCAGGCTACTGGCGACCTCAACGCCGGAAAAGCGTCAGGTTAATACCTTTGATGACCTTGAACTGGCGTTGCTCGCGAATGACATCGAACATGATACGCATGGTGGTATCCGTATGGGCAGCCGCTATATCAGTTGGGAAAGGCTGGATCATTTCGATGGCGTGCTTTTGCGTGTTCATACCCTGAGAGAAGGCGTGCAGGGGGCTTTTGGCAGTATCAGTATTGCGCTTGGTCTCCTGTGGGCGCTTTTCACGATGATGTTGCTCATCTCATGGGTTGTTATCCGCAAGATGGTCAGCAATATGTTTGTGCTGCAAAGTTCCCTGCAATGGCAGGCCTGGCACGATCCTTTGACGCGGCTGTATAACCGTGGCGCATTGTTTGAGAGGGCGCGCGTACTGATACAGCGCTGCCATGAGCAGCGACAGCCGTTTTCCGTTATTCAGATCGATTTGGATCACTTTAAGAGCGTCAATGACCGTTTCGGCCATCAGGCGGGAGACCGGGTGCTCTCCCATGCCGCCGGGCTTATTAGCGGCACAATACGTTCGCATGACCTTGCCGGGCGCGTAGGCGGCGAAGAGTTCTGTATTGTCTTACCGGGGACGACGCTGGTGCAGGCAGCACAGATCGCAGAGCGGATACGCCAGCGCGTGAACGACAAAGAAATCCTGATCGCAAAAGGCACGACCCTGCGCATTAGTGCATCGCTGGGCGTAAGCGGGGCGCAGGAGAACGGAGACTACGATTTTGAACAGTTGCAGTCGCTGGCGGATCGCCGGTTGTATCTGGCAAAACAGGCCGGGCGCAATCAGGTTTGTGTCCGTGACGACCATCCCGCGCCGTCGCCTGATACACGCTGAACCATTAGCTGTATTAATCATTTCTGCGAGAAATATTTGCTTGTCATACAAAAAAATTGCAGATAAGGTAAAACGCACATCAGATTTTCTGGTGTAACGAATTTTCAAGTGCTTCTTGCATAAGCAAGTTTGATCCCGGCTCTGCGAGCCGGGATTTTTTTCACCCCAGATCAGCGATTGATTTCCGTGACGCTAAAATCATGAATATCGAGTTCAAACGCATCCGCTAATTCATGCCATGTATGATAATCGCGGCCATCCACACTGACCTTCTCAGGATCATCAGCGCTGCGATGAATTTCGCTCTCGCTGATTTCATTGATCGCCGCGAGCAGGGCGTCAACATCAACGCTGACTTCGCGCTTGGCCGTTTCGCTGTACTCTTTCGCGGTTTTCATCTTCAGTACCTCATTTAACCGTGGCATCTGTAAGTATAGACCGTTGAGAAAACCAGCAATCACGCGCGGCAGACGCTGCCAGAAAAAGGAATTTGTTCTACACTGGCACAAAGCCACAGGAGGATAATTGATGAAGGTGAATGATCGGGTAACAGTCAAAACAGACGGCGGCCCTCGTCGGCCAGGCGTGGTATTGGCGGTTGAAGAGTTTAGTGAAGGCACGATGTACCTGGTTTCGCTGGAAGACTACCCGCTCGGTATCTGGTTCTTCAATGAGTCAGGCCATCAGGATGGGATCTTTGTGGAAAAAACAGAGTAATGTGATTTTGTCGCTTTTACCCTGACTGGTGGAATATCCACCAGTCAGGGGGCCTCATCGCATGTTAACAAAAATTCCGTTTGTCACGTTATCCGTCAGCCGCACGACATGATAGATAACCTGTTTATTATGCGTTTTTATCTTCCGTTTAATATTCCCTTTGTGGGATGACACCGTCTTTGCCTTGATATTCATTTGATCTGAAATCTGTATTGTTCCCTGTCCATCCATCCACATTCGCAGCATACTGGATTCAGTACGGCTTAAAGATAACGTAGGTAAATTTACTACTCCTACAATATCCGTCTCTTTTTTCAGAATATCGCCAAGAATATCATCCAGAGAATCGGGCTTAATTGATTTTGAACTAATCAATAAGTTTTTTCTTACTAATAAGTATTCATCAAAATGCACATTAGCAATTGCCATAAAAACAATAAATAACGTGTTGGGATGCTGATTAATGATCTGCTTTATTTGCTGACTGTTAGATGGATCATGGATGAAACAGTCCTCATTAATAAACACCACAGAAGGCTGCTGTGAGTCACAAGCGATGGCGAGTTCGTCAACGGTCTCAATGTCGTTGATTTCCCTTTTTTTCACCCCTCTGCTTACCAGATACCCGGTCAAACCTAGCCGGGTGTAACTGCATAAATCCATAATAATCGTTGACATGGCATACCCTCACTCAATGCGTAACGATAATTCCCCTTACCTGAATATCTCATCACAACCCAACGGAACAATAATAGTGACCTAAGATGACGCTTTCGCTGTTTTCAGGCGAACTTACTATCCCGTAAAGTTACGTATAATTTGCCAGGAATCTTCTCAAAGTAAAGTAAATGTTATGTTATGTGAGTAAGGTAAAAACAAATAAAGCGCAGCAGATATATCCTGGTAGATGTTTTTAGATTTTAAATTTAGGAAAATCCTTAGTAAGACAGGATAAAAATTATGGGTTATTGGTTGTCGGCATTTCGCTAACGATATCAGCAAGCAAATTGAAAATTTCACCGAATAAGTGTTCACAGAAAGGGGCAATTAATGGCATGAGCGCGGCGATTAACAAAATGCCGACGGATAAGGTTAACGGGAAGCCAATAACAAATACGGATAACTGCGGAGCCATACGGTTTAATAGCCCGAGCGACAGGTTGAGGGTGAGCAGTAACGTAATGACCGGCAAGGCTAACATGAGTCCGTTGAGGAAGATCAGCCCACCTGCCCGGGCGAGCGCCAGAAACGCATTGCTGTTGACCGGGTCGCCGCCGATAGGCAGCGTATGGAAGGTGTCTACCAGCAGCGAAATCAGCCACAGATGGCCGTTAAACGTAAGAAACAGCAGCATGGCGAGCATGTCGAGGATTCTGGCGAGTACCGGCATATTGAGGCGGCTGCCCGGGTCAACAAACGTGGCGAAAGAGAGACCCATTTGCAGACCGATGAATTCCCCCGCCGTACGCACCGCAGCAAAGGCAAACTGCATGGTAAACCCTAGCGCAATGCCGATCATGATTTGCTGCATGGCGAGCCATAAGGCTTCGGTGGAAAAAACAGGCACATTATTCGCCGGGAGTGAAGGGGCGATAATGAGAGTGATCATAAACCCCAGCCCCAGCTTTACCCGTTTGGGAACCGTGCGTTCACTGAGGATCGGTGCGGTAGAGATCAGCGCCAGTACACGTAACAGCGGCCAGAAGTAGAGGTTAAGCCAGTATAACCATTGATCGCTTGTGACCTGCAACATCGCGTCTTATCCGATGATATACGGCAAGTTACTGAACAGCGTACGCACGTAATCCAGCAGCAGGTTAAGCATCCAGGGGCCCGCCACAATAATCGCCGTAAATACCGCCACAATTTTCGGGATAAATGACAGCGTCATTTCGTTGATCTGGGTGGCGGCCTGTAAAATACTGATGATAAGGCCGGTAAACAGCGCAACCAGCAGAAGAGGCGCGGCAAGCGCAAGCGCGACCTTCATTGCCTCCGTGCCTATCATCATGACCGATTCGGGTGTCATTTCGCGCCTCTAACTGTAAAAACTTTGGGCAAGAGAGCCAACGAGCAACTGCCAGCCGTCGACCAGGACAAAAAGCATAAGCTTAAACGGCAGCGCAATGGTGGCCGGCGGCACCATCATCATCCCGAGCGCCATCAACACGCTGGCGATAACCAGATCGATAATCAGGAAGGGGATGAAAATCGTAAAACCGATCTGAAAAGCGGTTTTTAACTCGCTGGTGACGTAGGCCGGGAGCAAAATTCGCATCGGCACGGCTTCCGGCCCCTGTAGCGGGCCGCTGTTTGCCAGACGCGCGAACAGGCCCAGGTCAGCCTCACGGGTCTGCCGCAGCATAAACTCCCGCAGCGGCTGAGCGCCTTTTTCCAGCGCTTCCTGCATGGAAATCTTCTCTTCGCTGAAAGGCTGCCAGGCATCCACGTAAATTTTGTCGATAACCGGCGACATAATAAAAAACGTCAAGAACAGCGCCAGCCCGAGAAGCACCTGGTTTGGCGGCGCAGAGGGCGTTCCCAGCGCGTTTCGCAGCAAGCCGAAGACGATAATGATGCGGGTAAAGCTGGTCATCATCAGCAAAATGGCGGGCAGGAACGTCAGTGACGTAATAAAGACCAGCGTCTGTACCGGCAGGGACCAGCTTTGCCCGCCGCCGGGTAGCGGTTGGCTGACCAGTCCGGGTAATTGTGCGAACGCGGCAGGGCTGATAAACCACAAAGCCATCAGCGTGAGGGATAACAAACGGCGCATCAGGATCTCCCGGAACGCTTCAACAAACTCTTCATCATGGCCTGGAAATCCGCAGGGGCGGCCGGTTTTTCTTCTGCAACGACAGGCGCAGGGGGGAGGGTATGCAGCACATTGACTTGCGTGGCCGTGACGCCCAGTACCAGCCGAGCGTCTTCAACATCGACAATGACCACGCGCTCACGCGGGCCCAGCGAGGTGCTGGCTGACACTTTCAACCCTCGCGTACCGGCGCCTTTGGACGCAAACCCCAGGCGTTTAATGACCCAGGCTGCGACCAGAATCAACACGATGATCCCAAACAGCGCGCCGCTCACCTGAACTAACGGCGAGCCTGATACGGCAGAGGGCTGTGAAACGGTAGCCTGGGTTTTCATGCTTAACGGCTCAGACGACGCATACGTTCAGACGGCGTGATGATATCCGTGATGCGCACGCCGTATTTATCGGCGACCACCACGACTTCACCCTGGGCAATCAGGTAGCCGTTAATCAGAATATCCAACGGCTCGCCTGCCAGTCCGTCCAGCGCGACCACTGAACCCTGCGTCAGGCGCAGCAGCTCTTTGATGGTCATGCGCGTGCGACCCAGCTCCACGGTCAGCTTGACCGGAATATCCATGATTAAATCGATATCCTGTAGGTTTCCACTGACGTCGCCGCCGCCCAACTGCTGGAAGACGGCATCGGCCGCGCTTTTGCTGGTCGTTGTTTTTTGCTCGTTTAACGCGTCAGCCCACAGATCGTCCAATGCGCCGGTATTCTCATCGGACGGATTATTCATGTCACTCATTTGGGCTGTTCCTCATTCAGCGAATTCAAAATCGGGTTGATCAAATGCTCTACGCGCAACGCATACTGACCGTTCACGGTGCCATACTGGCTGGTCAGTACAGGTACGCCGTCCACATGAGCAATAATGCGGTCGGGTTTTTCAATCGGCAGCACGTCGCCGGGTTTCAGCTTTAATATCTGGGAAAGGCGCAGCGGGATGTCCGCAAAGTTCGCCACCAGCTCCAGCTCTGAATGCTGAACCTGACGCACCAGATTGTCGCGCCAGTTCTGATCTTCATGACGCGAGTTTTCCAGCGGCGGGTTCACCAACAGCTCTCGCAGCGGCTCAATCATGCTGAAAGGCAGGCAGATGTTGAACTCGCCTGTCAGGTTGCCAATTTCGACGTGGAACGGCGTGTTCACCACAATGTCGTTCGGAGAGGTGGTGATATTGGTGAATTTCACCTGCATCTCAGAACGAACGTACTCCACTTCCAGCGGGTTGATCGCTTTCCACGCGTCGCTGTAGCCTTCAAGCGCCAGCTTCAGCATGCGGTTGATAACGCGCTGTTCGGTATGCGTAAACTCACGACCTTCCACTTTGGTCGGAAAACGCCCGTCGCCGCCAAACAGGTTATCCACGGCGATAAACACCAGACTCGGCGAGAACACCACCAGACCCGTACCGCGCAGCGGCTTCAGATGGATCAGGTTCAGGTTGGTCGGTACGGGTAAATTACGCGCAAATTCGTGATATGGCTGAATGCGGATCGCGCCCACGGTAATATCCGGGCTGCGACGCAGCAGGTTAAACAGTCCCATACGGAATTGACGCGCGAAACGTTCGTTAATGATCTCCAGCGCCTGTAGGCGCTCGCGCACCACGCGACGCTGTGTATTGGGATCATAAGGACGAATATCATTGTCGCCCACGCCGCCAGGGGTGGGCTCGTCTTTGGCCTCGCTGTCGCCGTTGAGCAGCGCATCGATTTCAGCCTGAGAAAGAATACTATCGCCCATGTCTTTACCGCAGAATGAAAGCTGTATAAAGAACGTCGGTGACTTCCTGTTTCGGTTGTCCAGCAACGAGCGGAGTAGAGAGCGTTTCTTTGATTGCCGCGATCAGCGTCTGCTTCCCGGCTTCCGTCGAAAGCGCAGTGGCATCCTGACGCGAAAACAGCAGCAACAGACGGCTGCGCACTTCTGGCAGATATTCGCTCAGACGCGCGCGCGTCACTTCGTCCTTCAGGCGCAGCGTAATCCCGATATACAGCACGCGATCGGCATCGCCCAGATTGACGGTAAACGTATCCAGCGCGAAAAATACGGGCGCTGGCGGCGGTGGCGGGGCCGCGGTAGCGCTGGCGGTCGGGTGCTCCTGCATCCGCCAGTAGCTATAGCCAGCGGTTGCGCAGGCGGCAAGAGTAATCAACACCAGCAAAGGGATCCAAATTGAGCGTTTGCTCTTTCTGTTAATCGCGGAGTCAGTCATCAGATACGGGCTTCCTGTTTCGGTACAGCTTATTGGCTGATTATCCCGTGTCCTGTCCACGGCAAAGCGTGGAAAAGACGCGGATAATCATGCTACCTCTGGCGTTAGGCGAAGATATCCACCGCGCCATCGCCGCGAGCGGCAGCCTGGAGCGAGCCCGGCGTCGTCAGTGCGATGTCATCTTCGGCGGCAAAAGCCTCTTGTCCCTGCGCGCGGGAAGCGTGCTGCTGCTGGGATGACGACTGCTGCTGTCCGGCGAAACTTTCACTGCTGATACTGCTTTGTCCCAGCTGGATGCCGTTTTCCGCCAGTTGGGTACGCAGTACGGGTAACGCGGCTTCCAGCGCGGCGCGAACGTGGCTATGCGCTGACACCATTTGCAGTTGCGCCTGGTTATCATCCATTTTGAGGGAGATTTGAATCTGCCCCAGTTCCTCCGGGTGCAGACGCAGTTCCGCGCTCTGTTGCCCCTGGCGGGTAAACAGCGTCACATGCTGGCTTAATGACTGCTGCCACTCATGGCTGCCCAGCGGCGCGCTGAGTACCGGGGCGGCTGCGACAGGCGCGGGTTGCGTCTGCGTCGTCATACCGCCAGGCGTGGTCATGGCGCCAATGGTCGTGACCGGAGAAGGCGTGCTTTCCATGTCGGCTTTAGCGGTAGCGGCGGCGACCAGCGGCGTTACCGGCTGGTTGCTTGCTGAGTTTGCGGTGACGTCAGGCGCGGCATCGACTTTCCCTTTTCTCAGCTCGCCAGTCGTCAGCCCGGCAACCACATCCTGCATAGCGGCGCGCGTATCGCCACGCAGCGATGCCGGGGCGGAGAGTGCGCCTTCAGCCGACGCGGTTCGCGTGGTTGGCGTCAGCGCCGGCTGGCCCGGTAACATGGCGAAGAGCGCGCTCAGATTCGCGAGGTCTTCATCGCTCAGCGCCGGTGCGTTGTCGTCCTGCCGGGCAGTCTTACTTAACGCGTTCAGGGCGTTGCTTTTCAGCGAAGGCGTCAGCGTGGACAGCAACTGCTGTGCCTCGGTCAGGTCTGCTGTGGCGTCATCCGTCAGCAGATCCTGGCGCGCCAGAAGATCGGCCAGCGCTGTCGTCTGTGGCGTATCGGCATTTTTTTGCAGCAATCCTTTTTGCAGTTTGCCGCCTGCCGCCTGGAGATCGGCAAGCGAAAGCGGGGCATCTTTACCCTGCGCGTCGCCTGCGCCCAAAGCACCGGCTAACAGCGCCAGAAAATCCTGGGCTGAATCGGCTGTTTTACCGGCCTGAAGGCCTGTCGTTACGTCTGTGTCGGTCGTGATCAGTTGGGGCAAGGTGATCATTCGGTTTTCCTCATTGCAGCACGCTGAGCAAATTCATCCATTTTTTTCTGATCCAGGCGGTTTTCAGCCAATAACGCTGCCGCACTTTGTCTGTCCTGTAAGGTCTGCCAGGCCTGAAGCCGTTGTTTCTTTTCACGCCAGCTGTTCAGCGCCACGTCCACTTTTTGTGTCCACTGCGTCAGCTGCTGGCGATGCTGCTCAATGGCCTTCTCCAGCGTCTGAATAAATTGCTGATAGTTAATCCAGCGGTTGCTGGCAATCCCCTGGCCCATATCGGCATTGAGATTGTTGCGATACTCATGCTGATAATCGATCAGCATTTTCAGTTGTTCTTCCGCCTGCTGGAATCCGCGTCGCATTTCCCCTAATAAGAGAGCGGCATCATCCACTTCTTTCTCGGCCAGATCTTTTAATGTCGCCAGCGCACCATGTTGTGCCATGACCTATGCCCTCCTGCTTCATCACACCGTCGGGAAAATCAGTTCCAGCGCCTGGAGAGAATCTTCCCAGTCGGCTCGTTCGAAAATACCTTGTTGCAAAAACGCCTCCAGCTGCGGCCACAGCGCGATGGCTTTATCCAGCATGGGATCGCTGCCTTTGGCATACGCGCCGACGCTCACCAAATCGCGGTTACGCTGGAAACTGGATAGCAACTGTTTGAAATTCCGTACGCGTGCATAGTGTTGCTCGGTGATCAGCGACGTCATTGCACGGCTGATCGACGCTTCAATATCAATGGCCGGGTAGTGACCGGCTTCGGCCAGACGACGGGATAACACAATGTGTCCATCCAGGATCGCACGCGCCGAGTCGGCGATCGGGTCCTGCTGATCGTCGCCTTCGGTCAATACCGTGTAAAACGCGGTGATGGAGCCGCCGCCGTGAATGCCATTCCCCGCACGTTCCACCAGCGCAGGTAATTTTGCGAAGACCGAAGGCGGATACCCCTTGGTCGCAGGCGGTTCGCCGATCGCCAGCGCAATCTCACGCTGCGCCATCGCGTAGCGGGTCAGGGAGTCCATGATCAGCAGTACATGCTGCCCGCGATCGCGGAAATCCTCGGCAATACGCGTGGCATAGGCCGCTCCCTGCATTCGCAGCAGTGGCGAGACGTCCGCAGGCGCGGCAATCACCACCGAACGCGCGCGCCCGTCAGCGCCCAGAATGTTTTCGATAAAATCTTTAACTTCGCGGCCACGTTCGCCAATCAGCCCGACGACGATAACGTCCGCGCGGGTATAGCGCGCCATCATGCCGAGCAGAACGCTTTTACCCACGCCGGAACCGGCAAACAGCCCCATACGCTGTCCGCGTCCGACGGTGAGCAGCGCGTTGATGGGGCGGACGCCGGTATCCAGCACATGCTCAATGGGCGTTCGCTGCAAGGGGTTGAATGGCTGAGTGATTAACGCGCCGGTTTCCGTGGTGTCTGGCGCGGGAAGACCATCCAGCGGCTTGCCGCCGCCGTCCAGCACGCGCCCCAGCAGGGCAGGGCCGAGCGGCAGCTGTTTTCCGCTTTGCAGACCTTCCCCGGCAATATTTTTTGCGTAAACGCGTGCGCCGGGAAGAATGCCTTCGACCTCTTCCAGCGGCATTAAAAACAGCCGCTGGCCATTAAAGCCGACGACTTCGCTTTCCACTTCGCGTGTTTCCGTCCCGTCCTGCCGTTCAATGACGCAGGTCGCGCCGAGCGGCAGCTGCAAACCGGTGGCTTCCAGCACCAGACCGGTGGCGCGGGTCAGCCGCCCGTAGCGACGCACCGCCGGGAGCTGCGCCATTTTGGCTTCGAAGTTATCCAGCGTATTCAGCCAGCGGGTCAGGCGCGTAGTCATCAGACGACTCCGGGAGCCGCCAGGCGGCAGAGTTCTTGCCAACGCGTGGCGACGCTGGCGTCCAGATCGCCTTCATCGGCGGACACTTTACAGCCGCCATGATGCAGCGTGGGATCGCCGCGCAAACGCCAGCCGTGCAGGCTGAGCGTGGCCCCGAGCATCTCTTCGACGCGCTGCAAATCATCTGGGTGAACGCGTAATTGCGGTTTCCCGCTGAACAGCGGTTCCTGTTGCAACAATTGCTGGATCTGTTTAATGAGCGCGGAGTTGTCCACCGCTGGCGTCTGGCCGATCACCTGGCGAGCGGCTTCCAGCGCCATTTGCATCAGGCGCGAGGCAATCACGCTGTCCAGCGCGTCCAGCGTATTCTGAAACTCGCTGACCAGTTGCTGCATTCGGGCATTCAGCGGCGCCTGTTGAGCGCGCGCCTGCGTCTGGCCTTGCTCCAACCCTTGCGCTAATCCTTCCTGATAGCCCTGTTCGTGGCCTTTCTGGCGGCCTTCGGCGAGGCCCGCGTTATACCCTTGCTCGTGCGCCTGCATTTTCAGCTGCGCCAGTTGCTGCTCAAGCTGCTGTTCGGCACTCAGCTCCGGTTCGTCATCGATGGCTATCGGTTCGTCGCGGTGCTCCATTGGCACAAACTCGGCCAGGGGAGGGACGAGATCGTCCGGTGTCCAGACCTGCCACGGCAATTCGTTAGACATAGGTATCCTCGCCGCTGCCGATTACCATTTCGCCGGTTTCCGCCAGACGACGCACAATAAGCAGAATGGCTTTCTGTTCGTTCTCCACCTGAGAAAGACGTACCGGGCCACGGTTGGCGAGGTCGTCGCGCAGAATATCGGCAGCACGCTGCGACATGTTGCGCAGGAATTTCTCGCGTAGCGGCGGCTCGGCGCCTTTCAGGGCGATCAGCAACGACTCGGAATCCACTTCCTGCAACAGACGCTGGATGCTGCGATCGTCGACTTCCACCAGATTTTCGAACAGGAACATTTCGTCGATAATTTTCTGCGCCAGTTCGCCATCGAATTCGCGTACGGCGCTGATAACCGCTTCTTCCTGCTGGGTTTTCATCAGGTTGATGATTTCTGCCGCGGTTCTCACGCCGCCCATTTTGCTGCGCTTGAGGTTCTGACCGTCGAGCAGGCCATTCAGCACTTCGGTCAGTTCCGCCAGTGCGGCTGGCTGTACGCCGCCGAAGGTCGCGATACGCAGCATGACATCGTGGCGCAGACGTTCGTCGAACAGCGCCAGAATATCGGCGGCCTGGCCGCGTTTGAGATGCACCAGGATGGTGGCGATAATCTGCGGGTGTTCGTCGCGGATAAGGTCGGCGGCGCTTTGCGGCTCCATAAAGTTGAGCGTTTCAATACCGCTGGCGGTATCCCGCGTTTCGAGGATATCTTCCAGCAGGCTGGCGGCACGCTCTTCACCCAGCGCTTTAACCAGCACGGAACGCAGGTATTCGTTGGCGTTGATGTTGAGTGCGGCAAACTGTTCGGCTTCTTGCTCAAATTCCGCCAGCACATCGGTCAGCTGTTTGTTGGAAATCTGGCGCACGTTCGCCATTGCCGAACTCAGGGTTTGCACTTCGCGCGTGGAGAGGTGCTTAAAAACCTCTGCCGCACGGTCTTCGCCAATGGTCATCAGCAGGATGACGCTTTTATCGGTGCCGGTAAGTTTATTGCTCATGATCGTTATTCATCCACTGGCGAATGACCAGCGCCACGACGCGCGGATCGTTATCTGACATTTCGCGAATACGCTGGCTCATCACTTCTGCGCCCAGACGCTGGTTCGCCCGGCGCTGCTGGGTCTGTTCGTCTTTGCTGAGGCGAACTTCTACCGCTTCTTCGGTTTCCTGACGAACCTGCGCCTGTTCCTGCGCGACTTTCGTCTCTTCAGCGCGGCGAGCAAGCTGCGGTCGAACCGCTTTGCGCCACAGAATCCAGGCAACCAGCAGAACCAGGAGCCAGCGACCTGCGGAGATCAACTGCTCAATAAAGGCTTGCTGTTTCCAGAATGGCAGCTCGCCGCCCAGGTCGTCCGTTGCGGTAAACGGTGAATTCACCACGTTAAGGGTATCGCCGCGTTTGTCGGAGAAGCCCATTGCTTCGCGGGTCAGATCTTCGATCTGCTTCATCTGTTCCGTGGTTAACGGCAGCGGTTTGCCGTCCGGCAGGGCGCGGTAGTTCACCACGACCGCCACGGAGAGTCGCTGCACATCGCCCACGTTCAGTTTGGTGTGGCGAATGGTGCGATCCACTTCATAGTTACTGGTTTCGTTGCGCTGCGTATTGCGCGGCACATTGCTGTTCGCATTGTTGGTCGTCTGCGTGTTCTGCGCGTTTTGCTGATTAGCAGGCGGTGTGCTGATCGGCGCAGCATTCGCCGGCGCAGGCTGATTCGACAGCGCACCCGGTACGCCGCCCGGATAGCCGGAGCCGATTTGCTCGCTTTCATTAAGCTGGCGTGAGCGCAGCACGGCCTGCGATGCGTCGCCGTTCGGACGGTATTGCTCTTCCGTTTGCTCTTTGTTGGCAAAATCCAGCTGCGCAGTAACCTGAGCATGGACGTTGCCGTTGCCGACGATTGGCGAAAGAATCGATTCGATACGGCGCTGAATGCGTCCTTCCACATCGCTGGCGTATTTCAACTGCGCGTCGTTCAGATCGCGGCTGCTGGTATTGGACTGAGTCAACAGATGACCGCCCTGATCGACCAGCGTGACGTTACCTGGCGGCAGACCTGCAACGGCGCTGGATACCAGATGCACCACCGCGCTGATTTGCCCTTCATCCAGCGCGCGGCCTGGTTCAAGATTGACCGTCACGGAAGCGGAAGGGGATTTCTGCTCGCGCACGAACAGAGAAGGTTTCGGCATCGCCAGGTGGACACGGGCGCGTTTTACCGGCCCCAGGGTTTCGATAGTGCGGGCCAGTTCGCCTTCCAGCGCGCGCTGATAATTGACCTGCTCGCTGAACTGGCTGATGCCGAATTTTTCCTGGTCTAACAGCTCGAAGCCGACAGCGCCGCCTTTTGGCAATCCCTGTTGCGCCAGGCGCAAGCGAAGCTCATGCACTTTATCGGCAGGCACTTCAATCGCACCGCTTCCTTCGATGAAGCGGTAAGGGATGTTCATCTGGGTCAGCTGCGTGACAATGGCCCCGCCATCCTGATCGGAAAGGTTGCTGAACAGCGTGCGATAATCTGGCGCTTTCGCCCACAAAACCATAGCAACGATGATGGCAACGGCGGCTGATCCCGCCACAATCAGAGGAATTCTGGGATTCGCGCGCAGGCGATTAAGCCACTCGAGAGGTTTAGGTTGGGTTGCAGTCGATGCAGTCGCACTCATCTCGCACCTCGTGACTGATCGTGGACGGCGTTTTTTGCAAAGTGGAACAAGACTCACTCCCGGGTCAGCAAACTCGAAAAATTGACGGTCTCATTATTTGCGGTTTCGAATTTTTCTATGCGCCAAAAACCGAGGTTTTTTATCGCTATTTAGCGCCTTTATCTTATTGACAAGCTGGTAATCTCTGCTGTGTAAAAAATCATCCAGGGGATTAGCATGTCAGCAATACAGGGGATTGAAGGGGTCATCAGCCAGCTACAGGCAACGGCGATGTCCGCACGGGCGCAAGACGCGCTGCCGCAACCAACCGTAAGTTTTGCCGGTCAACTGCATGCGGCACTGAATCGCATCAGTGACACGCAAACCACCGCGCGCGTACAGGCAGAAAAATTTACTCTGGGTGAGCCAGGCATTGCGCTTAATGATGTGATGACCGATATGCAAAAAGCGTCTGTCTCAATGCAGATGGGTATTCAGGTACGCAACAAACTGATGTCGGCGTACCAGGAAGTGATGTCCATGCAAGTTTAGGTTACATAACCTAATGATATTTATAGTTAATACCCATCCGATCCTACTGCGTGGGGCATGGATGGGGCAAATTCACTCAATTTCTGGTTGAGGATGATTACCTGGTCATGGTTGTTTTCTGACATCCAGGAACCGTACACCCGATAAACCATTTGCGCGTCGGTGTGGCCCATTTGCTTCGCGATGAAGTTCGGGTTGGCGCCGGCAGCTAACGACCAGCATGCATACGTGTGTCGGGACTGATATGCTTTGCGATAGCGAATCCTGGCGCGCCGCATTGCCGCCTCCCATGACTGGTTGATCGACCCCACAGCGTAATGATGCCCTGCACGGCCATTACGCGATACGATCTGCGGGTTGAACACGAACGTGCATGGATGCACATCAGTACGACCATATTCACGCAACTTCACCTCAACCTGATATTGCTTGCCCAGCCTGGTCATTTCAGCTTGGTTCTTCAACACATCAATGGCTGGCTGAATAAGATTAATGATGCGGTCCGTTCCGGCCTCAGTTTTTGGAAGGGTGAACTCCTTCGTTAAAGTGTGGTTGCGACGGATCATCATCGTTCCCGCTTTCAGGTCGATATCTTCCCATGCCAGCGACACCAGTTCACCGTGGCGCACTCCGGTGTACACAGCCAGAGACCACATGTTTTTCAGTTGCTGGTGGGTACACGCATTAATCAGTCTGACGAATTCCTCACGCGTAAGTGGATCTGGTTCAGTACGTGATCGTTTGAGCATGGAAATACCGTTAAACGGGTTCGCCTTCACATAACCACTGTCCGCTGCGAAGTTAAACATGCCTGACATGGTTCTCATGTAATTGTTGACAGTTCTGACAGACCGGCCTTTTACTGGTGTCTTCTGTCCTGTCTTCAATACGTGATAACCGGTTAGCAACTCCTTCCTGATAAATAACAGGTCTTCCTGTGTAACTGAAGAAATCAGCCTGTCCCCGCCAATCCTGGGCACCATGTTGCGCGCTATAGATGAATAGCGTGACATCGCGTTGGTGCTGATCTCCATGCGTTTAAGTTCTAGCCACTTGTTCGCCAGTTCGAGCACGGTGATTTCCTTACTCTCAACTCCGAATTTCTTCAGGTTTGGTGAGTCCGGGAACTGAGCGGCATAGTTGAAGTTTCCTGTTTTAATCGAAAAGCACACTGACGCGCGCAGCTCGCCAGCGACCTTTCTGTTTTTTAGTGTATCCGGCACGCCGAGGCTTTCACGTACCCGACTGCCTTTATAGATGAACCATATGCGGAGCGTACCGCCGTGGTTCTCAACGCCGGTTGGGTATGCTGACTTAGCCATTATTCCCTCCTGACGTCCAAGAGCTCACTAAGCATAAACGGATCTTCATTGGCGCGCACCCGGCTGTTTCTTTTTGAGGCTCTCAACCCACAGGTCTATAGCCTTACGGTTGTACATGCATTCGCTGTTTTCTTTAGGGTTTCCATCTGGTGCAACGTGGACATATTCGCGGCCTACCAACCACGAGTTTCTTCTGGCAGCTTCTATCGTTCCCGGGCGTAAGCCAGTAATCTCGATCAGTTTTTTCTCAGTCACCCAGTCGTTGGGCACGATTAAGGTCATTTCGCTCATGGGTATCTCCAGGCAAAAAGAAGCCCGGCGCGGAACCGGGCAAAATGGGGGATAACGTTGCAGTGCTTTCGCACCCAATAGCCAGCTCATAACTGGCTATCAGTTGCGTCATTACTTGATGTGAAGACGAGGCTCGCCGTCTTTCGGCTCCGGCCAGTGGCGAGCCATGTTCACCTTCAGCTTTTCTTTCAGCGCCTCGGTGATTTGCTCATCGGTGATACCGGCGCGCCGCTGCGCGTCCCATAGCAGGAACTGCATATCAGCCCATTCGCTTAGGTCGGCAGGATCGGCGGCAGCTTCCAGCGCCTCTTTCGAAAGATGCTTCAGCGGTCCGATGGGGCCGACATTGCCGAAGGTCTTTTCTGACCATTCAGCGTGGCGCCGCCGGATCAGGTTTCTGGTGAACTGTGATTTCTTCGATTCGTAAGGTTTCACGCTCTCTCCTCATGCCGCACGCTGTGCACGCAGCGATTTAATGTGCTCGCTCGTCTCCAGTTCGGCGCGTATCTGTGCCGCCTCACGGTGATCGAGGTGCTCAAAATCATTGTTAAAACGGTCGATTGAAGCGGTGTTGATCCGGCCCTGTCGCCAGTAGCGGACTACCTGTGATGTGCAACTGTGTATGATGACGGGCCAGCCTGAATGATCAGCGTAAATCTGACCCCGTTGAATTAGCTGGAACATTGGATAACCTCCGCATCACTTAACCTTTCGTTCGCGCTCGAACCTCCGCTTCCAATTATCGAGATTACTGCGGGCAATATCCGTCATGCCGTTTCCGTGCTGGTACTTTTGGCGATGGTGCTTACATCGTAACCATATCCATATGGCCGTAAGCCAAAACGTAAGAGGCCAGACGATTACTCCAATGAGTGCGACAAATAGAACTAAAAGCACGAATGGCAGCTCACGCAGCTCTGTGTCTAAAAAGTTCTCCGCCACGCGGCGAACCGCCAGAAACACGCAGTCATATTGCGCTGCCGTATACGCCATGCAGTCGAAATAATTGAAGTTGTAGCCGTCAGCCGCAGCCCATGTCGGTTTATCGAGAAAGTGTTGTAGAGTCAGCATCACATCCCCCTCTGCTTATTTTTCAATTCGATCTCTTCCTGGCAACTGGCGCACGTTGAGCAGCCGGGAACGGCAGCTCGTCGCGGATCGGGAATTGGTTCGTCGCATTCTTCACAACGCTCAGCTGATACGGCGTTGCGGTCGATGCGGTGAGCGGAAAGGGCAGCGTTACGCTGAAGCTCTTCAGTCTCTGCTGCGATATCGATGATGTCGGCCATGGTCACTCCTTACCGAGTGCTTTGCTGATAGACGAACGAGCCATTTCAAATGCGGGTGTGAGCCTCTCAACTGTTTCTGCGTCTGCCATGTCGTGAAAGTTTAGGATGTCACCCATTTCATTCATGGCGTTAAGTGATAATTGCAGTGCTTCCAGCAATTCAGGAGCGGCAGCCATAAGCGTGCCGTTATGGTCTTCGGAACCATTAATCAGTAACTCAGCGAGAAGGCCACTATCACCGCGAATTGTTCCGGTCTCTTTGCTATATGACCAATTACCTTTAGTGCCTTTAAACTCTTCCATACTCACTCCGCGAACTGTCGGTTAATTCGGTTGAAGGTGAACGCCATCAATAAAAAGGGAGCCATAAGCTCCCGGGTGATTAGTGCTTTCATGCTGCGCCGCCTTCATTCTTTTCGGCTTCGACCGCCATCTGCTCAAGCCGTCGCGATAGCTCGGCGGCCAGCGTCTGGAATTCTTCCTCGGTCGCCACCGGAATCGGCACGAAGCGAATCCCGATGTGTGCGAGGTGGTTGGCGATTTCGAGGCTCTTCCTCAGATCAACTGGAGAGGCTTTGTTCATGCGGCTTTCTCCCCGGGTAATGGTTTCAGACCATCATTCAGCGTGCGCTCAAGGTTGGACAATATTCCTCGCAACCTCTTTACCTCTTCATCCTCTGTCAGTCGGCGCGTTGCTTCCCATAGCGTCCTTGTCAGTACATAGATAGGGACATTCGGGTCGAGGCCAAGCGCTTTCGCCAGATCTTGCTGAGCGTCGGTTAACCTTTCCTCAGATTCCTCCCGGCGCTTACGTCGGCGTTGCAACTCCTCTTCACTTTCCTGGCGCAGGTTCTTCAGCCTTTCATCGTTATCCCTAATGTGCTGCTCAAGGCGCTCCTTTGATCGATGTGCTCGACAAACAAGATCGGCGATTTCGTTGCCATGTCGCTTCATTAGTTTTTGGTCGCTGAGGTAGGTGTTGATTACGCGGCTTTTTATTTGGGTTCTCTCTGCCTGCCGGGTCATGCCGTCCATAAGCAGCTTCATCCAGGCATCGCGAGGAAGGGTATCAATCTGGCGCATGGTCGGCCCCTTGAGGGTATGCCATCCAGATTCCTTCCGGATCATCAAGCCACAACCATCTGGAATGTCGCTTTTCTTGAGCATGCCTTCAGGAACAGCAAAAACAACGCCGCCTGCGTAGTTGAAGTATTTGGTGTATTTGCCTGCTGTAACGTCAGCCCGGAAATCACTTACGCTGACTTTTACCTCATAGACGACAGGGCAGAACTTGCTGTAGCTGTGAGCAATAGAGTAGACATCCGGTCGACACGTACCGGCGGGCCCTAGTTGCATGTCCTCCCAGCAGATGCGCGCTGTGTTCTGGCGCAAATGCTCTGCAAGGTCATGAGCAAGCTCGTTATGACCCCATTTTTTTGTTGTCATTGTTCAGCTCCAAACCGCCCGTTAAGGCGGCCAGTTTTTACGACGAACTCAAGGAGGCTAACTCCCAGAGCTTCAATTTTCTTGTGATGCTTGTTGATGATGGGTGGCACCGTTTCGTTCCAGTTAGGCTTTGGCTTCTTGCGCATGACCTGCTAGATTTCCTCGGTGCAGCGGCGGCAGGCGGCGCGGATGGCGTTATCTGTTTCTGGCGTCATGCGGCCTCCAGTTTATTTTTGAGATGAGGGGCATTCGAAAGAAAAACTGCTTTCGCAAAGCCCAGAGGAGTTGCGCTTCGAATGTTGGCACGCTCGTCACTGGGAGGGCATTCGTGAATGCGGTTGTCCGGATACCAGTCAGTCACCAATCCGGCGAAAGATGTTCCTGAGATGGCCTCGATTACCTTCTTCTTCGGCACCATCCGGCCGCAGGCCAGCTTCACAGCGTCGATAGCCGCTTCCACCATCGGGTGCATATTCTCTTCCGGCGCCTTGAAGCCGTTACCCGTCCAGAGGCAGGTCTGCTTCGTGTAGTTATCATCCGCGCACAGCCCAGTGAACTGGTACGGATGAAACGTATAATCGGCCGAACCGAAGATGCTACTGAACACGCTCACCGGGTTTTCGAATGCCCATGGGCAACCGGCCGCCATTCCTACCATGCGGCATTGCTCGGCAACCAGCGCAGCTTTAGCCTGAAAATGTGGGTCTTTGGCTCGTTTTGATTCGAACCAGCGGGATCCTGATACTGCAACGTCAGTGCAAGGAGGGAAGCCGATAACCATAACCACGTTCTCGGTAAGAATGATCTGGGACAGCCGCGGCATAGCCTCAATTATGGTTGCCGAAATGCGTTCAATCGGACCATTAATCGAAGTATCTGGATGCTGCGGGTCAACCAATACCGCACGGTAACCAGCTTCAACCCATGGCTCAGCCATGACGCCAGTGATATCGCACAGACAGATAATGGTACCTTTGCTCATGCGGCCTCCGTTTTCACAACATCAATGGCGCAGCCGGTCAGCAGTTCTACCGCGGCGGTGTCGCACTGATTTCCCCAATGATCCCAGCCCGGCGCCGCGCAGCGGCTAAACAGCTCAATGCGCGGCACATCGCCGTAAAGCAGTTCCAGCCGATGGCGCACTTCCCACGGCTTTTCGCTGTGCGCGCCGAGCGGGCTGTAGACCACCTGCTTAATCCCGGCGTGCTTTCGTTCCAGCCCGGCGCCGCGGGTAGCAATCAACAGGTCTTCGGTATTTGCACGGGTGTGGTTGCCGCCATTCATGCGTGTCTCGGCGTTAAGCAGATCGAGAAAGTCGTAGAAGTCGGTGACTTCACCCTCGGACAGCGCCTTGTTGATGCGCAGTTCGGCATTCTGATTCAGCTTCACCCAGGTAAACCCTTTCATCGTGCGAACGGTAAAACCCCAGGCCTCGGCCAGCTCGATAGCCTCCTGGTTATGCGTGCCGGTGTACCACATCGCCAGCACCGCGTTTTCGGCGGCTAATTCCCATACCGGCAAGCGCTTGAGGTCGATTAGCTTCATGGTGGAATAGTGGTCTGCGGCGGCTCCGTTGCTGATGGTGTTGCCGTAAGACCAGGGCGGATCGACATACAGAAGTGAGTATCTCGCTGTCATGCATCCTCCCGCTCTGGATCGTTAACATCCCAGCCATTACGCTCAATATTCGTTTGCAGCCGCTTATCACCGACCTCTTCGATACTCCGACCTGTCATCTCTGCGACTTCTGCGTTTGTGTGGCGCCGCAGCAGCGCCAGCTCTTCGCTTGTCCATTCAGGCATGACTTTTCCTCCTGACGTTCTGGTCAGAGACTGTAATTTGCTGCGTACGGAGTAGATGGAGCGCCCGGTTGCCGCGGCGACTTCTTCAGGTGTGAAACGGTTGAGAAGGAATAACTCGGCTTTGGTCCAGCGTCTGCCGGTCATCCTGCTGATAAGTGGTGCGCCGATGCGTGATGCCTGGCGAGTTATTGCCGATTCGGAGCGCTCAAGCTTTTCTGCTATTTCTGAGCGGGGCATCTTTGCCCCAACCTCATGCAGGAACAGGTTTTCAAAGGGTTGCCAAAGTTCGCCCATCGCTACCTCCATTGCTCACCGAACGTGAATCCGATCTCCTCCAGCGCCTCATCCATCTTCTCAATGAACTCCGGAACCATTTCGTTGAAATCGGTCATGTACTGCGGATCCCGCTCAACTACGACGTGGTGAATACCTTCGCGCTTCATGCGCGGGTCGTAGTTGGCAAAGAACCAGGCGTCTTTTCCGGTCACCCACATGCTGTACTGCACCTGGGCCATGTACTCGGACTTAATGGCCTCAAAACCGCCGAGACGGAATTTCATGAAATCTCGGGAGGTGAACGGGCATTTAAGCTCGAGGCCAAAATTGTTACTGCAAAGGCCGTCAGGGGAGCACGCGGTGCGCATGCTCTCGTCACGGAACAGGATCGGAGACTCCGTGACTTTCACGTCGGTGGTGAACTCGAAGAGAGTGCGGGCGTCTTCCTCATACTGCTTCCCCCAGGCCAGCGCCTTGGCGTTAACCTCTGGCGCTACGCCAGTGCATACCTCGGCGAGCAGGGTGTGGAAGTAGGACATCTTCATGCCCGTCCATTTGGTGCCAGAGCGCGGCTTGGAAATGACGTTGTGCACTTCAGAGGCGGTTATGACGCCGAGGCGCAGCCGGTGCCACGCCTCATCGCCCTGTTGGATAGTTGTTACGTCAATACCGGTCCTGGACAGGATAATTTCTGGTGTCATGCTGCCGCCTTAGCCCTTTTCTGAAGGAAGCCAAACCCTTTCTGTGCCTCTTCTTCAGTGAGGTCTGACGCCTCAAGAATTGGCCGTTTGAAGATGTCGCTGCACAGTGGGAGGAAGTCTTTCTCCCAGTCTTTATCCAGGGTCGTTAAGAGATCGGTTATCGCCTGCAGCGTTTCTTCGCTTGCTGCTGGTGGAAGTAATTCTGTGGTGCTGCGCGGCGTGACGTCACGGATATCAACGTCCAGCGATTTGCCTTCCATTTCTTCGGCCGTGGGCTGCTGTCCAATCTCAGGCCATGCCTTACGCAACGCCTGAGCTTCCGCGCATTTCGCCAGTTGTCCATACGGGCGCTTTTTCCACATCGCGTTCGGCGCCGTGGTGTCGCGGCCGCCGGTGGCGTAGTTTTCAATCCAGTATTCTTTGGCGCTGAACTCGACGATCTCGCCGCTGGGCATGCGCTTGTAGACGGTGTATTTGCACCACTGAGGGAAGGTCACCTCGACGCCAGTTAGCGTCTGAGTTACGTCGGGTCCGAACTCAGGCTCGCGGGCCCCGGCATAATCGCCAGAACGGTCTGCCTGAATGCGGTAAAGCCCGATGCCCGGCATAACTACGTCGCGCCAGTCGCCTTTTCCTGTTTTCGAGTCTTTGACGTACATCGGAACGAGGTGAACAGGTTTGAGCAACGGATCCAGCTGGCGGGCGCGGCAGTAGTCAAGCGCCATCATTACCGATTCGTCTTTGGCGCCAGGGTAGATGCTGTTCTTCAGCGCGCTCCAGGTGGATACGTCGACGCCTATCTCCTGAAGTGACTTCGCTGTGATTGTTAATTCGTTTGCCATCGTTAATCCCCTCAAAAATTAAAACGGGCAGCCGGTACGGTGGTCCCAGTCGTGTTCCGCCTGGGCGTAAGCCACTGCCGAAACGAAGTCGTTGTATGCCTCGCCAGCTTTATCACTGCGAAGTCCTTCGTATGGGCTGGAGTCTATCGGTACGGAAAAGTGGAAGAGGCCGGACGGTTCTTTCGGCATCATGTCGATGATTTGCTGCGCCCGATCGTCGATCCACTTCTCTTTCTCGTCGGTTAACTGCTGTTCGACCCAGCGGCGATCCTCTATGTGGTCGTATGCGCGATATGCGGCCATGGGTTACTCCTGAAATCTGCTTGTGCGTCACCCGGCACCGATTGGCTGCCAGATGTGAAATTGGGTGGGGATTACTTGCCGAGGGCTTTGGCGATGGCTGCGCGGGCTTCTAACAGCGCCGGATTATCAATGGATGCTTCGTGCTGATATGCTTCCACCATATTGTGCAGTGCCTCCAGTAAATCAGGAGCTGCGGCGATTAGGTGTGCGTTTGCAATCGTCCGCTCGAATGACGTCGGCTCATAACTACCAATGTTTGACGGGGTGCTTTGCAAGTAAGCAACTTCATGCAGGGATTCGGTTGATGTGATTTCTATGCATGCTGTGCTGCTATCACTTGCCGATCCGTGAGAAACCCCCCACACACCCGGCGTACCTTTAAACTCTTCCATTGCTATCTCCTACAGACTGATTCGAATTACCGCGATACCACGGCATGCCAGCGGCTCTCTTCATCTCTTCGTTGGCTTCCATCCACTTGGTGCCGTTGCTTTGTGCAATGGCGTCACGGGCTTTCTGCTGGGCCATACGGAGTAACTGGTGATTGATGGTCATGATTGTTTCTCCACCTGCTCAAGCAACCCGGCATACGCCATCTGCTGACGGTTCATGGTGAGTGACTCGCGCGGCTTATCGACCGATGAGAGCTTCCACTCGTTATCGCTTAACTTCGATGCGGTGTACTGCTTGCCGTTGTGGGTGACTGTCATGATGCCTCCCGCTTTTCTTTGATGTCGGCGCGGAGGTGAATCTCTTTCCCATCAGCTGCCGGGAATACCAGGATGTCATCACGAACCGCGAGAAGATGGGCCACTGCAAATAGCGCCTCGTCTGTGACATCAAATTTCTCACCGGTGAACTCACGAACGCCGGGCGCCAATTTGCTTGGCTTTGATCGACCCGCGAAAATTCGCTTCGTCAGGCCAGAAAAACCTACTGTGATTGGATTGCTCATAAATCCTCTTGGCCTTATCGCGGCGAACGGAACGGTTAATACAAGACTTCAGCGCTTGTGCGAAAAATATGCTGGCGGTGGATGGCCGCCGGTTGTCATAACTAACCGCACTCATCGAGAACGGTGAGGTATGAAAAAAGCCGCTGGTTAGGCGGCTCTTTAATGATTGTTGGTGACGAATTTTTCGTATATTTCAATGTTTTTCTTTGCCTGAACTGTTTCCTTAAGGCAATTTATAGAGGCTTCTTTATCCCTGTAATCAACGTTTGAAGCTCTCAGGGAAGCCATGACGGCTCTATACCTCAGAACATGCTGGCGATTGTTTTCACACATTCTCTTAATTTCCCCAGTTCATTTAAGCCGTCCAGTTTGGTGATATTCATTATTTCCAGTCTTTCGGTTGGGTTCATATGGTTGACCCAGATGTCATTAGCAATTTCAAGCTTGCCGGCCACATACCCATAACTTGCGTTTTCACTGATTACCTTTTCTGACGCTTCCACAAAACAGATCATCCTCTTACCCTCTGTCGTTACCCGCTAACGGGTGTAAAAAGGCCGCCTAAGCGACCAATCCATCAATAACCTTTTCAATTACCCCGACTGCATCGACAAGCTTCACCAGTCTTTCATGCATCTCATTTCTTTTCGATTTGAGTGCCTCGATTAAAAACTCTTGGTCTGCTACGCCTCGGTATGTGGAGTTGTTAGAAGCAGCGACAATTAAATGAAGCCCGTGCTTTTCGGTAAGATCTAAAAGGTGGTCAGTGCTTCTGATATTCGTTTCCAGTTCATCAATCTCTTTGAGTAAATCTTTAATCTCCATTGCCTCATCCTCTGTAGTTACCCGCTGATGCGGGAGAAATGCTTTGGTGGTGTGGTCTGGAATCGAACCAGATGTACGGCCGTCATGCCCGCGTCTGCCACTGCGCTACCACACCCCAAAACATTCCCTGTATTGGTCAGCGCCAACTCCCTGCCAGTGTTGCCCGTTCTCACGCCGTTCTCGCTCTCGCGCGGGGATACTCTCTCACCGACCGGATCGCACCCGGTGATACAGCACGTTTACGTGTAGGGGTCTTAACAGGTCATTGACGCTGTAAATCTGCATGTTGTTAAAAAGCAGGCGAGTTGCTATCCGCCGCTGGCTAACTTCGCTCAGCTGTCGATGTTTCGTTTCGATGGGGTTATTAAAAACCATAGTTGTTTTATCGTCAACAACAATAGTTGTAATTATGGTTGTTATGGTTTTATTTGGTTGTATTTAAAAGGAATTTATTTTTGTAAAAGATGCGTGATATGCTCACAAAAACATCAATTGCCGAGGGTTTAGTGATGGATTACGAAGAACTGGCGCACCTGAGCTATCAGGAAATGTGCCGTATTGTGGGTGATGTTGTGTTTGCTATGGTGGCTGAAGGGCATGAAACCAAAAGAGTGGCTATAGCTGACGTGATACGAACGGAGATATCGAAGGGGCTTGATAAGTGGGATGCTGACCAGATTCAGGTAATGGATCTGGCAGTGAAGTTACTGGAAGAGTAGGGCAATAAAAAACCCGGCACTGTGGCCGGGTTTTAGCTGGTGATTTGAAATCCTATATCTTCAAGCGTAGCGTCACCTCTGCATAATGCGTGAAAGTGGCGATCTTTCAGCCCGGCTTGTTTAGCCATGGATTTTATCAAATCTCTGGAAAATGGGGCGTGATGCTTATCAACTGTAACCACCCATTTCCCTTTGCTGTTCTTGAGAACCCATTGTTCGTGAGAGGTTCCTGTTTTGGGTTTCATTTCAAACCCCATTTTCTTAAGCCCTCTGATTACCTCGTCGTATTTCAAAGGGGTAAGCTTTTTCAAGAACATGTAATGCAGTCCTAAGCATGAGCATCACAAGGTTCAGCAAAGAGCTTTGCTTCACCTCGTTTTCTGACAAAGACCTGAAAGGCGATCACCCAATACTTTAGCCACATAGATAGCGGTGCTTTACGGCTAAGTAATTGTTTTGCATATTCCGGTTCTGATAGTGCTTCAGTGAAAAAGTCTTTAATCTGTTCGTCCAGTTTTTTTACGGCGTCCTGCATGGTATCTGCTTGCGCTGCCAATGACAGGTCTAAACACGCAGCTACGTAAACGCCGTTCTGCTGGTAGGCCATGCAACGTAAGGTTTTCATTTTGTATCTCCTCAGAAGCTCTCATATAGGAGCTTAAGTGAAGTTTACCCTATAGGTGATTTTAGGCAACTCAAAAAATAGATAAAAATGTAAATGTCAAGGAGTGGGGTTTATTAATCTGAATTTTTATACAGTGTAATTGTTTTGTATGAAAAATTCGCCATCCTTAACCAAACGTCTCTTCCGGCCACTGTTACAGCAAAACTGAATACCAGAAAAGGCGGCCTATTATCTCCACATCGTCAATGTCAGCTTCTTCATCCGGGTAGGCGTCGTGGTTGTAGCTACGGATGATTAGCTTGCCACCAGGCTTCCTGTAAAGCTGTTTGATGCGTTTTAGCTGGCTATTGCCGCCATCTGCCTGACCAATGGCATAGAGCTTACCGTCAACAACGCGCTTGTTATTCGTATCTACCGCAACCGTAGTCCCGTCAGGAATAACCGGCTCCATACTGTCTCCGGTTGCAGGGAAGCACAGAACGCCAGACCCATCACTGTTGGCACCAATGCGTCGAAGTGTGGCCTTTGAAAAGCGCAGCTTGAATCCGTTGTGATCTTCGCTATGGATTCTCCCGTCGCCACAGGCAAACTCAATATCCTTCAAAAACGGTACTTCAACCTCATCATCACTTAGAGGTGTATTGCTGTCCCACACCTCGATAGTTCCCCATTCTGATTCTGGCGGTATGGACTGGTCGCCACGGTTAATTTTTGCAGGAGTTTTTCCTGAGTTTAACCATTCTGGACTAACGCCTAATGCCTTAGCTATTTCCAAAATCTTCGTAGTTTGGTGGGCTTTTCCACCTTCAATTTTCTGAATAGCCGCCTGGCTAATACCGACCAGATCCGCGAGACCCTTTTGAGTAAGGCCTCGAGATAATCGAGCTTCTTTTAATCTTTCTGCGAGTGTCGTTTTCATATGCGAAATGTACAACCAAGGTTTTATTACATCAAACGAAAATGGTTGTTGACTAAATACAACCATAGTTTTATTCTTTGTTTATGTTAACCACGGAGGTTGTTATGAACCCAGTAATTAAAACCGCGATAGATCTCGTCGGTTCTCAAAAAAAACTGGGCGATGCATGCGGCGTTTCGCAGCAGGCCGTTTACAAGTGGCTTCACAACAAAGCAAAGGTATCGCCAGAGCATGTTGACAGCATTGTTAGCGCAACTGGTGAAGCTGTTAAAGCTCACCAGATTCGCCCAGATCTACCAAAACTGTTCCCTAACGTAGAACAGTCAGCCGCCTAACCACGCGGCATCTACACGCTCTTTAACAATCTGGAACCCAATTTAACTGGCTGAGAAATCAGCCAATAAACCTTTTTAACAATGGAATTATCACAAATGGAAAATTCAACCACACGCAACAACGTGGAGGCCCGGAGGATAGAGAGCTGGCTACATCGCCAGATCGCCGAGATGGGCACAACGACAATTGCCCAGGTAGCTGGCGTCAACAAATCAACAGTGAGTCGGTGGCGGGAAAATCTGCTGCCGAACATGTCTCTACTGCTGGCGATCCTGATTTCTAACCGGGACTCAACTGAAGGGCAAATGGAGGCGTAGCAGCCATGAACCACATCGAATTTATCGAGAAGCATGTGCGCGATGAACTGATTAAACAGGGATTCACCGTAGCGGTGGCTCAGGGGGGGGGCATTTCAGGCCGTCGATATGTACAAGCGCATGTCACAGGCCAGTCGTAAGGGGAGGATTTTCGATGACGTGTTACGACACGCGAAGCTTTGGGCGGAGAAGCAGCAATTACCGTCTGACAAGTTTGAAAAGAAACGCGGAAAGAAAAACCAGCCTCAAGCTGGATTGTTCTGATAAAGGCGAAAGCCGCGCTGTTGGTAGCAGCTACGGCTCTCAAAACACTGTGTTATGTCAACAACACTAACGAGGTAAGTATGCCAGCAATAAACGAAAAGGCAAATCTGCATGCAACCCATAAATGCTCTTTCTGCGACAGAAGCAATATTGATAGCGACGTTAAAGCCATAGTCGCAGGTCCAGGTGTAGCCATCTGCGATAACTGTGTTTTGCTTTGTGTAGAGATCATTTTCAAGAAACGCGGGGAGGTTGCAGATGAACCTGGCAATTAACAACATCTCACCAATCAGGCCTGATTTGCAGGTCGTGGAGCCGCGCGTGGCAGATCTTGATGATGGCTATACGCGCATCGCCAATGAACTACTGGAGGCTGTCATGCTGGCTGGATTGTCTCAGCATCAGTTGCTGGTCTTCATGGCTGTAATGCGCAAAACATATGGTTTTAACAAAAAGGTAGACTGGGTCAGTAACGATCAATTATCTGCTCTTACCGGTATCTTTCCGCACAAATGCTCCGCAGCGAAAAGCGCGTTAGTTAAGCGTGGGATATTTACCCAAATCGGGAGAACTGTAGGAATTAACAAAGCAGTAAGTGAATGGGTGAAATTACCCAAATCAGGTAATAAAAATAAAGTTTACCTGAAAGAGGTAACATTACCTGAATCAGGTAAGAAAAGTTTACCCGAATCAGGTAACGACGATTACCCAAATCAGGTAAACACAAAAGACAAACATACAAAAGACAATAAAGACAATATTAATAAACCCCCTAAATCCCCCAAAACGGCTTCCTTCGATCCGGCTGGTGTTGAGCTTCCTGAATGGCTTTCAGTTTCAGTCTGGAAGTCATGGGTTGAGTATCGTCGTGACCTGAAGAAACCGATCAAGTCTCAGCAGACTGTTACACAGGCCATCAACCTGCTCGAGCGTTGCAAGTGCAGAGGATATCAGCCTGAAGAAATCATCAACCAGAGCATTGCAAACGGCTGGCAGGGTTTGTTTGAACCGAAGGGGGCCAAACAGCCTGCACGCTCTCCGTCCCGCGTAGCTGAGAACTTCGCTGGCAAGGACTATGGCCAGACTGAAATTCCGTCATGGGCGAGGGATTAATCATGACTCTTGATGAAAAAATCACTGAACTTGAGAAGCACATTGACAGCCTGAATAAGCCGCCAGTTGCGATTGATGATACTGAAATTTCAATCAGTACAGAAACCTGCGAAAAACATGGGGAATTTGAATGCCGAACCAGAATTTACACCGGCACGTCCATAAAAATACCGCCACGACCAAGCCGCTGTCCTGACTGTCTCCGTGATGAGCTTATAAAACTTCAGGCAGAGAAAATTCGCCAGGACGATGCGGCTCGACAGCGGAATATCAGCCTCTTGCTGGATCGCTTAGATATTCCCTCCCGGTTCGAATCATGCACCCTGCAAAACTACGAACCGGTGAACGACGACGCGAAACGTGTGCTGAAGGTTTGCCAGGCATACGCCAGTCGTTGGCCTGAGCGTTTGAAGAAGGGGGGCGGGTTGGTCATGTGCGGCAAGCCAGGCACAGGCAAGAACCACCTTGCGTTGGCAATTGCCAGGCATGCAATCACCGAATACCAAAGTTCAGCAGTGTTTACTACGGCGCTGAGAATTGCCCGCGCTTACAAATCAACCTGGTCGAAGGGGGCTGAAAACACGGAAGACGATGTGATTCGCTACTTCACCAAGCCTGACCTGTTGATTATCGACGAGGTCGGCGTGCAGTTCGGAAGTGATGCCGAGAAACTGATCATGTTCGAAATCATCAACACCCGCTATGAGCGGATGAAGCCGACCATCCTGATCAGCAACCAGACCAAAGAAGAGTTGGCGGCTTTCGTGAGTGAACGCGTTATTGACCGCATGAGCGACGGCGGCGGGTGCACTCTGTCATTCACCTGGGATTCATACCGTTCCAAGGGGGCTTCATGAAAGGCAAACAGGCAATCATGCGTTATCTCGAAACGCACCGCACCTTCACTGCGAAGGATGTTGCAAGCGAATACGGAATATCTCTGAGCTGCATAACAAAAAACGCTCTTGAGCTTGAGAAGAAGAGGGTAGTCATCCGGCTTAGCAAAGTCTGGAGAACGGTGACTTATCGCCTGGCGACACCGGAAGAGCAGGATGGTACGGCGCGCAGCTGCACCAACGGGATATTTCAGGAGTGCCGCAACAGCGCGGCGATGAAGCGGGTTTTGATGGTTTGGGGGAGGGCATCAGCATGAAATCAACGGTAGAAATAAAAATCATTGAGTTAGTGAAGTCAGGACATGAGTTGGCGAAAGAACTGCATTGTGCTGAGTCTGCCGCGCTGGTGAGCGATCTGGCTACTCAACTGGAAGTGCAACTGGTGCGTAGCAATGCGCTGGCTGCGGAGAATGCGGGGCTGATTAGTAGTTCTGAATGTTTACTTCATGAAGCGAGCGAAGTGTACCGAGCTTATAACAAAACACAATTGCCGGATGGCGACCTTGTTGACGAACAATCCTTGCAAGAGGTGTATGACGCCATCAACGCAACTCCGACAACCGACGCTTTCCTGGCTGAAGTGCGGGCGCAGGGCGTGGAGATGTTTGCTGCCAGTCTGAAGGTTGTTGGTGGGAATGAGCATCCATATTCAGCGGTAGCCAACGAGTTCGCAGCCCAGCTTCGCAAAGGAGCAGCCCAATGAGCATTCTGGACGTTCTAAATACAGGCTTGGCCTTGATGGGGTGGTTGTTCATCATGTTCAAAACAGGCCAGTGGTTTATCTCCATTGCGTTAAAACAATGGGATAAACGCAGAAAGCAATCTCGTCGTCAAAAAGCAGTAAACGAATTTTACGATGCGTTTGACCTGTCAAGTATCGAACAGGGAACAACAGTTCGCCTGGCTACTAAAGGCGATCTGACAATCATGATGTTTCGCCAGGAGACCGCCCAATGAGCAACATCGACAAACGGGCATTACGTGAAGCAGCCAATGCGGCAAACGCAGCATCATGGGGATATTGGGAGTCTTACAAGCCACACAAAGGTGCTCGCGGCTATGAGGTGAAGGTTGGCGTGAAAGCTGTAGCGCAACATTGCCTCAAGGTTGATTCAGTTTTCATCGCCGCAGCCAACCCCGCCACCGTACTGGCGCTGCTGGATGAGGTGGAAGCCTTACAATCAGAAAACGAGCGCCTGGCGAAGGCGCTGACTGAAAGAAACGGCGAGCCCGTAGAGGGATTAGTGAAACGTGTTGCAGAGCTGGAAGAGATAGCCACCGATTACGGCATGAAATTTCAGAGGGCGCAGGACGCACTGAAACATCAGTCGCTGCTGCATAAATCGCAACTGGAAGCCGCAGAGAAGCGGATTGCTGAGCAGCGTGAGTATTACGAGGGTGTAATTGCTGACGGGAGTAAGCGCATAGCAGAACTGGAAATTGCCCGCGACAAATGTTTCCTGAGCGGTCTGAAAACCGGGTGGGCATATGGCATTGCTGATGATACTGAAGGCTACAACCGTGAAATCTCTGATGCACAGGCAGTAATCGACCGCGCCGCTGGCATCGGTAAGGGGGAGTGAGTTATGTGGGTATTAATTATCTGGATGCTTGGCGGTTACAACTGGAATAGCCCCTCAATCGCCGCTCAGGAATTTAACTCAGAATCAGCGTGTCGCGCAGCCTTTGCTGAAGTTAAAAAGATAAACGACGGTGAAATACCTCTTCGTGGCGCATGTACGCCAAAGGACTAACCCATGACCACTATTACCAGAGAAGAGATCGAGCGTTATCTGAGCGCGGCGGAAATGACGCAAATATGCGATTTCGACAAAGGGAAGCTCATTGCCGTTACGCCTGAGCATATGGTTGATCTGGCGCGTATCGCGCTGGCATCGCTTGACGATGAAATAAAACTACGCCCTGTAGGGGTTATGAGCGAGTCAGCCTTTCATAGGCTTGAGCGCAGCGAGTCACGTTTTATTGCGTTGTGGCCTCGTCCTGGTATCTATTTGCCGCGCCAGCGTCCAGACGATGGCGTTATCGTTTATGCAAAGGTTGAGGGGGCGTGATGGCTATTGCATCAGGATATTCCATTGACGCCTATTGCGACTGCGAACAATGCGTAAATAACATCGATCCAGTTGGTCGTTGGTGCCGTCAAGAAATGACCAGCGCAACCGGAGAGTCTTACGCAGAATGTGCTGCGCTAATCCGTAGCCACGGCTGGAAGTTAAGTCGCAACAAGATGCATGCGCTTGCACCTGGGCATAAAAAACCGAAATCATGGGGTAAATTATGACAACCAACAGCCACCCGGCGCACGGCCCTCTCTCAAAGGCGGAGCCGGTTGCTTTCATCAATGGAGCGTGGACGCTGGTTTATTATCGCCAGCCGAAAGAATCTGGTCTGAAGATTGGCGATAAGCTCTACACCGCACCGCCAGCGCCGGTAGTGCCAGAGGAAGCCACTCCAGACAATATCGAGATACTGGCAAGCGCTCGCGTTGATTCATCCGTATCTTTCCAATGGGATGAAGATGAACGTAATGCTGCGGCTGACTCGTGGAACGCCTGTCGCGCCGCCATGCTCAACGGAGGTAAATCTTGAAAACTATCCAGTTATCTGAACGTGAGTTGTCGATAGTTTATAGCTTAATGGCACCGCCGTACCGCGCTGAAGATATTCGCTCCGACGAGTTCAACGAATTGCGTAATAAAGTCTTTTACGCTCTGCGTGATGCTCAGAACGATGAACCTGTAAGCCAGCCTTACAAGTTGCCAACTGGTTGGGTGGCTGTTCCGGTTGAGCCGACAACGGAAATGATTAGCTCAGCAATGAGTGACAATAAAACTGGCAGTGTTGGTGAGATTTATGAACTCATGATTGCGGCAGCTCCACAGCCACCAGTCAGCGAACTCACTACAACGCCGGATAAATGGATTCCGGTAAGCGAACGGATGCCGGAGGAAGGCGCTTACATTTCAGCGGTATCACGGCATGGTGAGTACGTGGCGGGACAAGTTAGCGATAGTTGGCTCGATCTGCATGATGGAACATCATTAAGCGTTGATGAAGTGTATCTATGGATGCCGTTACCTCCGCTGTCAGCAGCACCGCAAGAGGGGATGCGGAACCGTATTGAGGAAAAGAAAGTGGATTTTCGAGAAGAAATGGATATGGGAAGCAGACTAACTAAACAACGATTCAGGGTGAAGTGATGGACTGGCCTACTGCGTTCATGATTGTTGGTGTGGCGTTTGCTGTGGCCGCAATGGTTATATGGGGGTGAGGTGATGTCAAGAGATGAAATGATAGTCGAAGCCTATAGCGATAAAAATTTCCTGAATTGGTTTGAGCGTTACTTCGGTTATGGACCAGAAGATGAAATCCCAAGTAATCATCCTGTACTGGTAGCAACAGCAATTGCATGGGTTGAATCTCGTAAGTTTGTAAGTGAGGAAGAAAATGGCTAAATCCGCAGCAGAGCGCAAAGCAGCCCTACTGTGATGTATAATCCCTCTCAAAGCATCGAGGGGGATTTTTATGTCAGACTGGAACATCGCAGCAAAACCGAAAGACGAGCAGGACAAAATCAACGTGGATTTAGCGGCCAGCGGCGTGGCGTACAAAGAGCGCCTGAACATGCCGGTTATCGCTGAGCAGGTAGCGCGAGAGCAGCCGGAACACCTGCGCGAGTATTTTATGGAGCGAGTACGTTACTACCGTGAGCAAAGCATTCAGCTACCGCGCGCCAGTGACCCACGCTACATCGAAATGGCTGATCAGAACGCCAAAAAGTAGTTTTGATTTTCTGTTATCAACCAGCCATAATTAATCCGTCAGCGGCCTGAACAACCCTGACGGACTTCTGCGCATTTAAGGGGACTTAAATGCGACCACAATCTGAAACTCTTCACCCGTCACAGATGCTTATCGGCACCTGCGTTTTCCTGCATTCTGCGTTTTACCTCTGCGGAGGTGGCGTATGAAGCAGCAATATCTCCTCCGTAACCCCAGCATCCGCGCCAATGTCATCAATGCGATTCATCAGTTGCAGCTCGACGAAAAGCGTCCGGTCGTCATCGAGATAAAAGAGATGACGCGCTCCATCGACCAGAACGCGAAGCTTTGGTGTTGCCTGAGCGACGTCAGCCGCCAGGTTGAATGGCATGGTCGCAAACTATCATCTGAATCGTGGAAACATATCTTCACCGCCGCGATGGTTAAGCAGGAAGTGGTGCCTAATCTGGCTGGTGATGGCTTCGTGGTTCTGGGCCAGTCAACAAGCAAGATGACCGTCAGCCAAATGCGCGACCTTATCGAACTCATTCATGCGTTTGGTGCAGAGCGCAACGTCAAATGGGGCGATGAATCCCGCTTGGCTATGGAATGGGCTTCCCGCTTCGGAGGTTCCCATGCGTAAGCCAACCCGTCGCACCTGTAAAATCTGCAAAACCAAATTCACCGCCACCTACGATAACGTCTGGTGGTGCTGTCCTGAGCACGGCTTCGAGTACAGCCAGTTGCTGTTGGCTAAGAAGAAACTGGCAGCAGAGCGCAAACGCAAGCAGGAAACTCAACAGGAACGGCGCTCTCTCAAGGTCAGAAAGGATGCTCTCAAGTCTAAATCACAGTGGGATAAAGAAGCTCAAGCGGCGTTTAACCGTTACATCCGAATCCGTGATGAAGGAAAGCCCTGCGTCAGCTGCGGAAGCCCGCTAACAGGCAAAAGTAACTACCTGACCGGGAGCGCCATAGATGCGAGTCACTACCGTTCGCGCGGCGCGGCATCGCATCTCAAATTCAACGTTTTTAACGTCCACTCGGCCTGTACTCGCTGTAACCGACAGTTGAGTGGAAACGCTGTTGAATACCGAATCCGCCTTATTGAGCGTATTGGTCTGGAACGCGTCGAGCGACTGGAAGCAGATAACGAGCCGCGCCGGTTCGATATCCCATACCTTCAGCGCATCAAATCCATCTTCACTCGTAAAGCACGTCAACTAGAGAAGCGCCGAGTTCGTCGTCAGGAGGCCGCATGAACTACGCCGACTTCCTCCGATACCAGGCCGAAAGCGTTAAGCGCGCCATGTTGCCGCCAGTAGCAAAGCACAGCCAGCAACAGCAAAAAACAAAACATACCGCAGGAGAAGCCGCATGAAACGCGCAGACCAAAATATTGCATGGTCAGAATTAGCTAAGGTTCCTCGCCGTTCGTACCTTGGGAAATACCGCCGTCTCACTCCTGCGCAAAACCGCTGGGTTCGCTCACTGCTTGGCATGTGGGGACGAGAGTTTGGCGGAAGCGGAACGGAACATCTTACTGACAGTGCTGGAATGTGGTCGATGATTCTTACCGGCTGGACTGGCGAGCAGCAGGAGCGGATCACTACGGTGCTGGCAGGACTGCGCAAGATGGGATATTCCGGTGACCAACTCATCACTCAGGCAAAAGCTATCATTTGGCCTAAGAAGTCACTTTCTGACCTAATGGAGAAAGCCAGTGATGAGGAAGAGGCTGAGTTCATGGAGCGGGTAATCCTAAAATCCTTCGCCAAAAACAGCATCGTCTACGAGATCGGAAAGGATTATTACACCTGGCGCAAGACCATTAACGATATGGCTCGTTGGATGCAGTACCATCACGCTCCCTTTCTGACTGAAAAGCAATGTATAGATCGCGTTCGTTGGTGCATTGAGTTGTTCAATTCTGCTGTCTTCTTCACGTTAATTGCAGAACTTGGCATCGAAAATAAAGAAAATTGCAAAAAAGACTTGAAAACAAGTTTTGAAGATGCATAATTCGTATATGCTCGGACGTCGAAGGCTAAAGAGCGAGGTGATATAAAAACACCAACAGAATTCAAGCCCGAGGTTAACGCCTTGGGCTTTTTCGTATCTGGGCCGGAAGCTCATTTGGTATGAGCGATCCCCTCATAAGGGAAGGGTAGACAGGTTCGAATCCTTCACGGCCCACCAAAACCCAGCCAGGGTATCTTCAGCCGCAGAGCTGACATTGCCACACCCTCACATTCCCGCCGCGAGCGGGTTTTTTATTTCAGGCCCCGGGAATCATCATCGACATGCCTCGTTGTTAAATCCAGCCCGAGGGCCTGACCCTACAACACACAGCTCCCGCATTTACCGCGAGGAGAGAGACTATGAAGATGGACGAAAGATACAGCAACGCGACATACGGCAGCGCTGGTCTTGCGGCTTTCTTTGCCAGCCTGTCATTGCAGGACTGGGGCTTCATCATTGGCGTCGCTTTCAGCATCATCCTCGGCGTCCTGACATACAGGCTCAATAAGCGTGAGCAAATGAAGCGCACGAAGATACTGCAGGACATTCTGAACAAGACTGATTCAAGCAACCCATCTGCTACAGCCAAAGTTCTCGCCGATCTCGGACAGAAAGCACCGAAGGAAATCTGATGAACAGCACCCTGCGAAATAAAATTGCTGCCTCCATCGGTGGCGGTGCGATTGCGATCGCAACAGTCATGCTGTCAGGTAAGGATGGTCTTGAAGGTCGAGAATATGTGGCCTACCGAGATGTTGTCGGAGTGCTGACTGTCTGCGATGGTAGCACCGGATCCGACATAATCCCCGGAAAGCGGTATACCGATAAGGAATGCGATGCTCTAACCCGGAAAGATTTAACGCGAATTGCCGCGCAGGTTGATCCACATATCAAAGTGCCGACTACTGAAACTCAACGAGCAGCGATTTACTCTTTCGCGTACAACGTTGGCGCTTCTGCGGCCATCAACTCAACACTGCTGAAAAAACTCAATGCCAAAGAATACGCAGCGGCATGCGAAGAATTAAAGCGTTGGGTGTATGCCGGTGGTAAGAAGTGGAAAGGCCTGATGAATCGTCGAGATGTTGAGTATGAGGTTTGTACCTGGAGCCAGAAATGAGCAGGTTAACCGCAATCATCATCGCTTTTGTCGTCTGCATCATCGTATCTCTTGGCTGGGCTGTTAACCACTACCGCGA
>NZ_JAOWGI010000024.1:0-238790 GCF_030333225.1 Citrobacter sp. CK202 | reverse complement strand
CTCGTTCAGGTTGAGAAGGTATAAGGAGTAACCGATGACAACCCAATATGGATTTTTTATTGACTCCAGTCGTTGCACCGGTTGCAAAACCTGCGAACTGGCCTGCAAAGACTACAAAGATTTAACCCCGGACGTCAGCTTCCGCCGCATCTATGAATATGCGGGCGGCGACTGGCAGGAGGATAACGGCGTCTGGCACCAGAATGTCTTTGCCTACTATCTTTCCATTTCCTGCAACCACTGCGAAGACCCGGCCTGCACGAAAGTGTGCCCGAGCGGCGCGATGCACAAACGCGAGGACGGCTTTGTGGTAGTGGATGAGGACGTCTGCATCGGCTGTCGCTACTGCCATATGGCCTGCCCGTACGGTGCGCCGCAGTATAACGCCGCCAAAGGCCACATGACCAAATGCGACGGCTGTCATGACCGCGTTGCCGACGGCAAAAAACCGATCTGCGTCGAGTCCTGCCCGCTGCGCGCGCTGGACTTTGGCCCGATAGAAGAACTGCGGAAGAAACATGGCACGCTGGCGGCCGTTGCGCCGCTGCCGGGCGCGCACTTCACCAGACCGAACATTGTGATTAAACCCAACGCCAACAGCCGCCCGACCGGGGATACCACGGGTTATCTGGCAAATCCGAAGGAGGTATAAAATGGGAAATGGATGGCATGAATGGCCGCTGGTGCTGTTTACGGTGTTCGGTCAATGCGTTGTCGGCGCATTGATTGTCAGCGGTCTGGGCTGGTTTGCGGCGAAAGACGATGCGGCCAGCAGACAGCGTATTGTGCGCGGCATGTTCTTTTTATGGGTCGTCATGGGGCTGGGTTTTCTGGCGTCGATCATGCACCTCGGCTCGCCGTTCCGCGCGTTTAACTCGCTTAACCGGGTGGGCGCTTCCGCGCTGAGTAATGAAATTGCCGCTGGCTCTGTCTTTTTTGCCGTAGGCGGTTTCTGGTGGCTGGTGGCTGTGCTCGGCAAAATGCCGGAAGCACTGGGCAAAATCTGGCTGCTGGTCAGCATGGTACTCGGGGTGGTATTTGTCTGGGCAATGACGCGGGTCTATCAGATCGATACCGTTCCGACCTGGTATAATGGCTACACGACGCTGGCGTTCTTCCTGACGGTGTTCCTGAGCGGGCCGCTATTTGCGGCGCTGATATTGCGCGCCGCGCGTGCCAGATTCAACGGCACGACGTTCGCAAGCATCAGCGTGCTGGCGCTGTTAGTCTGCGTGGCCGTAATCATCATGCAAGGCATGTCGCTTGGGGCGATCCACAGCTCCGTGCAACAGGCGAGCGCGCTGGTTCCAGACTATGGCCGCTTGCAGGTCTGGCGCGTAGTGCTGCTTGCTGCCGGGCTGGGTTGCTGGATATGCCCGTTGGTGCGCCGCAAAGAACCGCACGTCGCCGGATTGTTGCTGGGGTTAATCCTGGTGCTTGGCGGCGAAATCATAGGTCGCGGATTGTTTTACGGCCTGCATATGACCGTCGGAATGGCCATTGCAGGTTAACTTACGCGTGCGGGGAAACCCGCACCTTTCAGGATGGTTTCATGACTTCTTTTTCACAACGTGACGATTTTTCTATGGCTGCACGCGTGCTGGGCGCGTTGTTTTATTATGCGCCAGACAGTACCGAAGCCGCCCCGTTGGTTTCAGCGTTAAAAACCGACGGCTGGCAGGCACAGTGGCCACTTTCACCGGAGGTTCTGGCGCCAATTGCGGCGGTTTTTCAGGCCGACATCGAGGAGCCGCTCCCGCAAGCCTGGCAACGTCTGTTTGTCGGTCCCTGGGCGCTTCCGTCGCCTCCCTGGGGATCGGTCTGGCTGGACCGTGAAAGCGTGTTGTTTGGCGAGTCTACGCTGGCATTACGCCAGTGGATGCGGGACAACGGCATCCAGTTTGAGATCCAGCAAAATGAACCGGAAGATCATTTTGGTTCCCTGTTGCTGTTGGCTGCCTGGCTTGCGGAAAATGGCCGTCATAGCGAATGCGAACAACTGCTGGCCTGGCATCTGTTGCCGTGGTCTGCGCGCTTCCTGGCGGTTTTCATCGAAGGCGCAAACCATCCATTTTACCAGGCGGCAGGTGAGCTGGCACAGCAAACGCTGGCGCAATGGCAGTCTCAGTTGCTGATCCCCGTCGCCGTAAAACCACTGTTTCGCTAACGCTTTTTCAGGCAGGGTACGCCCTGCCTTTATCGTCAAAAACCGGTTGTTTCCTCTTCTCGATAAGTGACAACGTCACTTTAACTTTCCATTTTTAAGACAATTCTTCACATTCGCGCACATCCTTCGCCCTGTAAGGGCAAATGAGCAACGGGCATGCATAGCCTGCTAATTTAAATACCTGTCTCGCTGGAATCCTTCCCGACGTGTTGCTATAGCTCAAAACACCCTGCCGCTACATGGCATAACAACACGCAACGTCTCTTTCGTTGCCATAACGCATGCAAACAGGGAGACACACCGCAATGCACACCTTTACGTTAAAACGCGTGCTCGGGTTTACTGGCGCGATCGCTCTTGTGCTGGCGCTGCTGGTCTGGGGAGTGGGTCTGGAAACCATTAAAGCGCGTCAGGTTGATCTGCTTTATTTGGGCAAACAGCATTTACTCCTCGTCTTTACCTCCATGTTCTTCGCCTTAGTTATCGGTATTCCCAGCGGCATTTTACTGAGCCGTCCGGCAGCCAAAGGATTCGCCGAATACGTAATGCAGCTCTTTAATGTAGGCAATACTCTGCCGCCTCTGGCCGTACTGGCACTGGCGATGGTGATTATCGGCATTGGCGACGTTCCGGCGATTTTCGCGCTGTTCCTCGCCTCGCTTCTTCCTGTCGTGCGCAATACCTACGCCGGGCTTTGTTCTGTTCCCGCCTCCCTGATTGAAGCCGCAAACGGCATCGGTATGACGAAATGGCAGCGTCTGCGTCAGGTTGAGCTGCCCAATGCCTGGCCGGTGATGCTTGCAGGGATTCGGATCGCGACGGCGATTAATGTGGGTACGGCCCCGCTGGCGTTCCTGATTGGGGCCAGCAGCTACGGCGAGCTGATTTTCCCCGGTATTTACCTCAATGACTTCCCGACGCTGATTCTGGGCGCAACGGCAACCGCTCTGGTGGCGCTGATTCTCGACAGCCTGCTTGCCCTGCTTGGCCGCATCCTCAGTCCGCATACGGCCTGATACAACGATAAGAATAAGGAGCGCTGAATGACATTAAAAAAACATCTGCTGGGATGGCTTGCCGCCGCGTTGCTCGTTACCGGACAGGCTCAGGCGGCCCCGTTGATCCTTGCAACCAAAGGTTTTACCGAACAACACATCCTTTCCGCCATGACCGTGCAGTACCTGCAAAAAAAGGGTTTTCAGGTTCAGCCGCGCACCAACATTGCGGCGGTGATTTCACGTAATGCCATGGTGAATAAGCAGATTGATATCACCTGGGAATACACCGGCACGTCCCTGATCATTTTTAACCACATTGATAAACGGATGAGCCCGCAGGAATCCTACGATACCGTCAAACGCCTGGATGCGAAGCTCGGACTGGTATGGCTAAACCCGGCGAATATGAATAACACCTACGCGTTCGCCATGCAGCGCAAACGCGCCGAAGCAGAGAACATCAACACCCTGTCGGAAATGGTGGCGAAAATCGAACACATCCGCCAGACCGACCCTGACAATAACTGGATGTTAGGTCTCGACCTTGAGTTTTCCGGGCGCAGCGACGGGATGAAGCCGTTGCAGGATGCCTACCAGATGCAGCTTGACCGTCCGCAGATTCGGCAAATGGACCCGGGTCTGGTCTATAACGCCGTGCGCGACGGCTTTGTGGACGCCGGTCTGGTGTACACCACGGATGGCCGGGTGAAGGGTTTTGACCTCAAGGTGCTGGAAGATGATAAAGGCTTCTTCCCAGGTTACGCTGTCACGCCTGTCGTCCGTAAAGAGATACTGGATGCCCATCCGGGGCTGGATGATGCGCTGAATACCCTTTCCGGGCTGCTCAATAACGACGTCATCTCGACGCTTAATGCGCAGGTCGACATCGATCACCAGTCACCCCAGCAGGTTGCGCGCACATTCCTGCAACAAAAAGGTCTGCTGTAAGGAGCGCTTATGGATACGATTCATTACATGATGGATAACGCGGGTTATCTGACGAGCCTCACTCTTCAGCATTTGTGGCTGGTTGCGCTGGCCGTCGGTCTGGCGATTATCATTGGCGTGCCGCTGGGCATTCTGATTGTTCGTCATAAATGGCTGGCTACGCCGGTGTTAGGGGCGGCGACGCTGCTGCTCACTATCCCGTCCATCGCATTATTTGGTTTGATGATCCCGCTGTTTTCGCTGATCGGTCAGGGGATTGGCGCCCTTCCCGCAATTACCGCCGTTTTTCTTTACTCGTTGCTGCCGATTGTGCGCAACACGCACACCGCGCTCGACAGTTTACCGCCGGGCTTGCGCGAAGCGGGACGCGGAATTGGCATGACGTTCTGGCAGCGTTTGCGCTGGGTAGAAATTCCGATGGCCCTGCCGGTGATTTTTGGCGGGATTCGCACTGCCGTCGTCATGAATATCGGCGTGATGGCCATCGCCGCCGTTATTGGCGCTGGCGGCCTGGGGTTACTGTTACTGAACGGCATCGGCGGGAGTGACATCCGCATGTTAATCGCCGGTGCGCTGATGATTTGTCTGTTGGCCATTGTGCTCGACTGGTTGCTGCATCGCCTGCAAGTCGTACTGACACCTAAGGGGATACGATAATGATAAAACTGGAAAACCTCACCAAACGCTTTTCACAGAAGAATGGCCAACCGCTTAACGCCGTTGATAATATCAATCTGAACGTGCCGGAAGGTGAAATGTGCGTGCTGCTTGGGCCGTCAGGCTGCGGCAAGACCACCACCCTGAAGATGATCAACCGGCTGATCGCGCCCAGCAGCGGCAATATTTTCATTAACGGACAAAACACCAGTGCGATGGATACCGTCACGCTACGGCGCAACATTGGCTACGTGATCCAGCAAATTGGCCTGTTTCCCAACATGACCATCGAAGAGAACATCACGGTTGTCCCGCGTATGCTGGGCTGGGATAAAACCCGCTGCAAACGTCGCGCGGAAGAGTTAATGGACATGGTGGCAATGGATGCGAAAAAGTTTCTGCATCGCTACCCGAAAGAGATGTCTGGCGGTCAACAACAGCGCATCGGCGTGATCCGCGCGCTGGCGGCCGATCCCCCGGTACTGTTGATGGATGAACCTTTCGGTGCGGTGGACCCGATTAACCGCGAGGTGATTCAGAATCAGTTTCTTGATATGCAGCGAGCGCTGAAAAAGACGGTGATGCTGGTCAGCCATGATATCGATGAAGCGCTGAAGCTGGGCGACAGAATTGCCGTATTCCGCCAGGGCCGCATTATACAGTGCGCCAGCCCGGATGAATTGCTGGCAAAACCGGCGAATGAATTCGTCGGCTCATTTGTCGGTCAGGATCGTACGCTAAAACGTCTTCTGCTGGTTTCGGCGGGCGACGTAACCGACCAACAACCCACCCTGACCGCCCGCACCGCCACCTCGCTGGCAGAGGCGTTCGGCATCATGGACGATAATGATATTCGCGCGATCACCGTTGTCGATAGCGACGGCAAGCCGCTTGGCTTTGTGAAGCGTCGTGAAGCCAGGAACGCCAACGGCACCTGCGCGGATATAATCCACCCGTTTCGCGTCACCGGAAAAGCGGAAGACAACCTGCGTATTGTGCTGTCGAAACTGTACGAGAGTAACACCAGCTGGATGCCCATTGTCGATGAGGAAGGACGCTATAACGGCGAAATCTCGCAGGATTACATTGCCGATTATCTCAGTTCAGGCCGCACCCGTCGGGCGCTGAATATTCACGAAAGTAGCTAAACGCCGGATGGCAGCTACGCTTTACCTGGCCTACGGAGCACATTCTTGTCGGGCCGGTAAGCGAAGCGCCATCGGGCAGTTCCCCCTGCGCACGCAGTGCTTTTGCGTCCCGCGCTGTTTACCCGCAAAATAGACACTCCTGAAAATGCCTGTGTGGTCTGCCCATGCACCGCCTACATACATACCCTGACCTGCGAGCGATGTTTCGCCGCCTGTTAATCGCGACAATAATTGGCATCCTTGCCGCACTGGCGGTAGCCGGGTTTCGTCACGCCATGCTGGTGCTGGAATGGCTTTTTTTACGTAACGATACGGGAAGCCTGGTGAATGCCGCGACAAACCTTTCTCCCTGGCGACGACTGATCACCCCCGCCGTGGGCGGCCTCGCGGCAGGTGCGCTGCTCTGGGGCTGGCAGAAAATGAATCAACAACGCCCCCATGCCCCCACCGACTACATGGAAGCCCTGCAAACAGATGGGCAATTCGATTACGGGGCAAGTCTGGTGAAGTCCCTTGCTTCGCTGCTGGTCGTCGCCAGCGGTAGCGCCATCGGGCGCGAAGGGGCCATGATCTTACTGGCAGCGCTGGCGGCATCCTGTTTTGCTCAGCGTTGCACCCCGCGTGAAGAGTGGAAATTGTGGATCGCCTGCGGCGCTGCGGCAGGGATGGCCAGCGCGTATCACGCCCCGCTGGCGGGCAGCCTCTTTATCGCGGAAATCCTGTTTGGCACGCTGATGCTGGCGTCGCTGGGCCCCGTTGTGATTTCCGCCGTCGTGGCATTACTGACCACCCATTTGCTCAGCGGCGGTAATGCCCTGCTCTATACGGTTCACCTGTCACTGGATTTACATGTGCGGGAATATGCGATGATTATCAGCACCGGGCTGGTGGCTGGCGTCTGCGGGCCGCTGTTTATGTGGTTAATGACCACCACTCATAACGGTTTTATTCGGCTGAAATTATCGCCTCCGTGGCAACTGGCGCTGGGCGGATTCATCGTTGGCTTACTATCCCTGCTGACGCCGGCCGTCTGGGGAAATGGCTACAGCGTCGTGCAGTCATTTTTGCTCTCCCCGCCGCTGCTCTCCGTGATCGCCGGGATCTTCATCTGCAAATTACTCGCCGTACTCGCCAGCAGCGGTTCCGGTGCGCCCGGCGGCGTCTTTACCCCCACGCTGTTCATCGGCTTGTCGATTGGTATGTTATACGGTCGGATGTGGGGATTCTGGCTTCCGGGAGCGGATGAGATGGCAATATTGCTGGGATTAACAGGAATGGCGACGCTGCTGGCGGCAACAACACACGCGCCGATGATGTCGACGCTGATGATCTGTGAAATGACCGGGGAGTATCGGCTACTCCCCGGATTACTGATTGCCTGCGTGGTGGCGTCGGTCTTATCGCGAACGTTACGCGAGGACTCGGTCTACCGACAGCACACTGCCGAGCATTGACAGACGGATATATTGCCCCAGCTCGCGTTGTTCGGCACGCGGCAAATAAGGCAGTTCGCCAATCAGCGGCGCAGGCAGTTTTTTGCTTAACACATCAATGATTTCGGCATAATGCGCCAGTCCGGGATTGATGCGGTTCGCCACCCAGCCGATCAGCGGTAATCCGTCATTGGCGATAGCCTGTGCGGTCAGCAGCGCATGGTTAATGCAGCCTTCCTGAATCCCCACCACCATCAACACCGGTAACTGCTCCTGCACGACCCATTCAGATAACGGACGCAGGTCGTTCATCAGGCTGCGCCAGCCGCCGGTGCCTTCCACCACGACGTGGTCAACCTTTTCGCTCAGGCTGGCAAGCCCGTTAGATAACAGGGTGTAATTGATCGGACAGCTATGCGCCACGCTGCTTTCGTCTTCGCTCAGCGCAATCGGATTGATCGCCTCATAAGGCAGCTCAATAGAAGAGACGCTCTGCAACACCAGCGCATCTTTATTGCGCATGCCTTCCGGCGTCTCTTTGCTGCCTTTCGCAACGGGTTTATAACCTGCGACGCTTTTGTTCCCTGACGCTAACGCTTGTAGTAATGCGCGGGAAACCACTGTCTTCCCAACAGAAGTGTCTGTACCTGTAATAAAGAAACGCTTCAGCATCACTAACTCCACCGTTATGCTTCGAAAATATAAGCCAGGAAAATAATACAGTGGAGAAAGTCTAAGGTATGACAATCGCGATCAGCTTGCGTTAGCGCAAATTTTCGTACGACAGTTAAAAAATGTTAACCCTGTAATAGACGAATCAACAAAGAACCGTTATACATCGCGTCTTTTACCAGTGCGGCACCCGCCATTGTCCCTTGATTGGAAAACTGCGTGCTTTCGACGGCGATATGTTTGCTATACGCCGGCAGCGCCTGTTGACGGATGCTGTCCGCAATTGCCGGAAAAAGGATTTCCGCCGCTTTGCTCAGCGGCGAACCGATCAGAATTTTTTGCGGATTAAATAAATTCACCATGATCGCCAGAATGCGGCCAACATGCATCCCGACGCCGCTAATGATATCTTTCGCCAGCAAATCCCCCTGCACCGCCGCCTGGCACAGCGAATCCACCGTCAGCGGCTGCCCGTGCAACGAAGAACTCATTGACTGATTGAGTCGCAGTTGCGCCAGTTCAAGCACGCTGTCCACGCTGGCGATCGTTTCCAGACAGCCGTGGTTCCCGCAGTAACAACGTTTACCGTAGGGGTCGACCTGCGTATGGCCGATCTCCACCAGACTGCTGCTGCCCGCATGCAGTAAGTGGCCGTCGGTAATCACGCCAGCCCCAACGTTGTGATCAATCACCACCTGAATAACATCTCGCGCGCCGCGCGATGCGCCAAAAAGCGCCTCGGCCATCGTCCAGGCGCTGATATCATGCTGAATATAGACCGGTACGCCGGTGTGGTGTTCGAGGGTTTCCCCCAGCGGCATCTCTTTGACATCGTCGTAAAACGGCATGCGGTGCACAATGCCATTCTCAGTATCAATAATACCGGGTAAGGTGATGGCGATAGAGGTCAGGCGTTCGAGTTTTTGCTGGTGACGGATAAAAAACTGATCGACCATAAAAATGATGCGTTCAAGCAGCGGAGTCTCAGAAACCAGCGGTAGCTCAAGGCACTCCTCCACTACCAGTTTACTGCTCAGGTCGCGCAGGGCGAGAAAAATCTCGCCACGGCTGATACGAATAGACAAATAGTGCCAGGCCTCGGTTTCCACCACCAGCCCGACCGCCGGGCGACCACGGCTTCCCGCCTCTTTGATCTCCAGCTCCTGAACTAAATGCGCTTCGAGCATTTCGCGAACAATTTTAGTGATACTGGCAGGCGCCAGTTGCGCCAGACGAGAAAGATCAATTCGCGACACGGGGCCCAGCTGATCAATCAGGCGATATACCGCGCCAGCATTGGTCTGCTTGATTTGATCGATATGCCCTGGCTGACTATCAGCAACCACCTCTGACTCCCTTTATTTTCGCGCTCCGAAATAATCTGTGGGCTATGGTGAATGACTTCAATAGTTGTCGTCAACTTTTTACTTAGCCGTGTGATTTACTGCACATTTTCATCCCTTTTTAAACTAAATTAAGCGCGCTTTGCGGCCGTTAAAAGTTGATGGCGAAATCGTTGCGCAGCGTGACTTTGTTCATGATGTTTCGGCCATACCAGCCACATTTCCGACACGGCGTCCGCTTCGGCAATGGGCACCCAACGCATTTCATCAAGCTGTACCCGTTTAAACGAGGCGGGCAGAATCGACACCCCCAGTCCTGCGGCTACCAGCCCGATAATCGTCATCGCCTCTCCAACCTCCTGAGTGATCGCCGGAGTGAGATGGTAACGGCGCATCAGGCCGAGAATATCGTCATACAACCCCGTTCCGACATGCGGATCAAAAAAGACAAACGGTTCTTTCGCCAGCTCCGCCAGCGTCACGACCGGCTTTTGCGCCAGCGGATGTTCACGGGGGATCATCGCCAGCAATGGTTCATGCAGAATCACTTCCCAGTCCAGCGTATCCGGCAATGAGGTATTGCGCAGTAACCCCATATCCAGCGCGCCTTCATTAAGCGGCGCAATCTGCTCGCGGGTGTTCATTTCGCGGGTCTGCATATGCACATCCGGGTAGTCCTGGCGAAACAGAGACAGCGTATCCGAGACGGCTTTAATAAACGGCGCGGATGAGGTGAAGCCAATGCGCAGCTCGCCGGTCTCCCCCTGATGCAAGCGTTCCGCGCGGGCGGCGGCCTCATTCACCAGCCCAAGGATCTGCCGACTGTCTGCCAGAAACTGCTTACCCGCCGCCGTCAGCGCAACGCTCCGGTTGGTTCGCGCCAGCAGCCGCGCGCCAATCTGCTGCTCAAGGGTCTGGATCTGCTGGCTTAGCGGAGGTTGAGAGATGTTCAGCCGCGCAGCCGCCCGGCCAAAATGCAACTCTTCCGCAACCGCCACAAAGTAACGTAGATGACGAAGTTCAATATTCATATTTTATAAATATTATTTGAGATTATTAATATATTAGACAGAATATTTTGATTTTCCTACTCTTAGCACTGAGGTCATACCCGTCACCATAATCACGGGGATGTTGAGCAAGGATTTCAAGTGAGTCGTATTACTGCTGTCGACACCGCAACGGCGAGCGATGTTGATGAACACATTATTTCCCAGCCGGTTCAATATATAAAACGTGGTACATCCCAGTTTATGCGCGTTACGCTGGCGCTATTCTCCGCCGGGCTGGCGACGTTCGCCCTTCTCTATTGCGTACAACCGATACTGCCTGTGCTGTCCCATGAATTTGGCGTCTCTCCCGCCAGCAGCAGTATCTCGCTTTCCATCTCCACCGGCATGTTAGCCATCGGGCTGCTGTTTACCGGCCCGTTGTCCGACGCGATCGGCCGCAAACCTGTAATGGTGACGGCGCTGCTGCTGGCCTCCTGCTGTACGCTGCTTTCCACCATGATGACCAGCTGGCATGGCATTTTAATCATGCGCGCGCTGATAGGCCTGTCGTTGAGCGGCGTCGCTGCGGTAGGCATGACCTATTTAAGTGAAGAGATCCATCCTAGTTTCGTCGCCTTCTCAATGGGGTTGTACATTAGCGGCAACTCGATTGGCGGCATGAGCGGGCGTCTGATCAGCGGCGTATTTACCGACTTTTTTAACTGGCGCATCGCACTGGCGGCGATCGGCTGTTTCGCGCTGGCGTCCGCATTGATGTTCTGGAAAATCTTGCCGGAATCCCGCCATTTCCGACCGACTTCATTACGCCCCAAAACGCTGTTCATCAACTTCCGCCTTCACTGGCGCGACAGGGGCCTGCCGCTGTTATTCGCAGAAGGCTTTTTGTTAATGGGGTCGTTTGTCACGCTATTTAACTATATCGGCTATCGGTTGATGCTTTCGCCCTGGGAACTCAGCCAGGCCATTGTGGGGCTTTTATCGGTGGCTTACCTGACGGGCACCTGGAGTTCGCCTAAAGCAGGCGCTATGACGACGCGTTATGGTCGCGGCCCGGTGATGTTGTTCTCAACCGGCGTGATGTTGTTCGGGCTATTAATGACGCTGTTCACGTCGCTATGGCTGATTTTTGCCGGAATGCTGCTCTTCTCCGCCGGATTCTTTGCCGCGCATTCGGTGGCAAGCAGCTGGATTGGCCCACGCGCGAAACGCGCCAAAGGCCAGGCATCTTCCCTGTATCTCTTCAGCTATTACCTGGGTTCCAGCATTGCCGGGACGTTAGGCGGGGTATTCTGGCACAGCTATGGCTGGAACGGTGTGGGCGGTTTTATCGCGCTGATGCTGCTTCTGGCGCTGCTGGTTGGCTCCCGCCTGCATCATCGTCTGCACGTTTGATAAAGAGAATGCCCGGGTCGAGCCCGGGCATTCTTTACAGCTCAACCAGCGCTTTGGATTACCACAATCCCAGGATGGAAGAAGCCCCCATCAATTCCCTGACGGCATCCAGTGCCAGAAGAGCAAAGATAACCCAGATAATTGGATTCATCATGCTGTGTGTATTTATTTTTATTGTTGAGGTTTGACTTTACCCCGCGCGATACCCAAAAGCGAGACCGGAAGATAAAACTACCTGTAATGGTGGGCAACACTGACGATATCGTTTCCGAATGCCGTAAATATCACCCGGAGGATAATAAGACCTGAACGCCATATTGTATCCCGATCACCGTCGCATTCATTAATATATGCAGGGTAACAGGCATTAATAACCCTTTAGATTTGACTCTGGCGACAATAAGCACCTGCGATATTAAAAATAACATCAATAATGTTCTGATATCGGCGTACTGCGTATGCATCAGCGCAAACAGCGTTGAAACGACAAGCGACGTCGCCCACACCTTATCATTGAACCAGTACTGAAATGCGTTGAACAGACACCCTCTGAAGACGATTTCCTCGTAGACCGGGACGAGGAAAATCAGTGACAGGTTGGTCAGCCAGAAAGCGTAGTTATGCAATGAAACCTGCGTCATGACCCACGCTTCTGTTTTTCTCATCCCCAACATAGCAGGTAAAAGAAACTGGATGATCAGAATGGCGCCAAACAAAATAACAAACCACTTTGCACTCAATGTGCCTTTTCCCAGACCGTCTCTTTTTCTAAAAAAGAGATAATACAGCGGGACCAGAATAAGAAATTCCAGCACAAACATCAGCGGTAAAAGTAACCCACTTTCCATTAATTGCGCACTGCGGGTAAAAAACAGTGGCGTAAATGTAATACCAAACATCAGCATAAACATAGAAAAGCAGCCTGACACTGCTTTTGTCCTGACAATATAGGCGTTATCGATTTCCTGTTGCATCCCTGTTCCCTGTTAATATTTCACCAGTGTGCTTCACGACACCGCCATTTATGATAAGAAGTATCATTATCACTTACAACCTACCAACATTTCTGCCATCGTTGCCATCAGCGCATAAACATGTATGAATCAGGGTAAACTCCTCACATTCGCAGAACACGACGGGAACACAACAATGTCCAACAAGAGCCACTACCAACAACTCACCCGCACTTTCCAGCGCCTCTCCCGCTTTTCGCATCTCTCCGCTATCGCCAGTTGGGATATGTTCACCATGATGCCTCCCGGTGGAAGCACCGCGCGAGGCGAAGCGCTGGCCGAGCTGAACGTGCTGGAACATCAGTTACTGACTGACCCGAAGGTTGCGCAGTGGATAGCCGCCGCCGGGCAGGAAGATTTGAACGATGTTGAGCAGGCGAACCTGCGTGAAATGGCGAGGCGGCACCATCAGGCGGCCCTGCTGCCTGAGTCACTGGTGGAGGCGAAATCACTGGCGGGGAGCCGGTGTGAACACGCATGGCGGAGTCAGCGTCCGGCGAATGACTGGCAAGGATTTGCGCAGAATCTGAAAGAGGTTGTGAAATACAGCCGTGAAGAGGCAAAACTTCGCGCCGAAGCTAAAGGATGTTCGCCCTACGATGCCCTGCTGGATATTTTTGAGCCCGATATGACCAGCGCCCAACTGGATGTTCTGTTTGCGGATGTCAAAACTTGGCTTCCCGATCTGTTAAACCGCGCGGTGTCAAAACAGTCGCATCAGCCACTGATTGCGCCGGTCGGCCCGTTCCCGACGGCGCTACAGCGTGAACTGGGACTGGAAACCATGTCGCAGTTAGGGTTTGATTTTAACGCCGGTCGGCTGGACATCAGCGCCCACCCGTTCTGCGGCGGCGTGCCGGAAGATGTGCGCATCACCACGCGCTATGATGAAAATGAATTACTCAGCGCGCTCTTTGGCGTGATCCACGAAACGGGGCACGCCCGCTATGAACAGAATCTGCCCCACGCCTGGCAGGGTCAGCCGATCGCGTTTGCCCGCTCCACGGCCATCCATGAATCCCAGAGTCTGTTTTTCGAGATGCAACTGGGTCGCAGCACGGCGTTCCTCAAACGACTCATTCCCGCCGTTAAACGTCACTTTGGCGATCAGCCCGCTTTTGAAGAAGCGAATTTCATTGCCTGGAATCAGCGGGTGAAACCGGGCCTTATCCGCGTGGATGCCGACGAAGTGAGTTATCCTGCCCATGTTATCTTACGCTATGACATTGAACAGGCGCTGATTAACGGCGACATCGAAGTGGATGATATTCCCGCGCTGTGGAATGAAAAAATGCAGGCCTGGCTGGGGCTGTCAACCGCGGGAGATTACCGTAACGGCTGTATGCAGGACATCCACTGGACCGACGGCGGCTTTGGCTACTTCCCGTCTTATACGCTGGGCGCCATGTATGCCGCACAGCTGTTTAGCGCCGCCCATAGCGCATTGCCGGATCTGCATAATCAGATTGCGCAAGGCGATCTCAGCGCCTTGTTTGACTGGCTGCGACAAAATATCTGGCAGCACGGCAGTCGCTTTACTACCGCGCAGCTGATCGCTCAGGCCACCGGAGAACCGTTGAGCAGCCGTTACTTCCGGGCGCATCTGGAATCACGCTATTTGTCATGATGTCTCTTATTTGCCCGGTAGCGTCAATCTGCCGGGCCGGTTGTACATACCGTTACACGCCGATACCAATGACTCACGGAAGCCCTCGATTTACAGCGATATAGTGATTTCACCGGCCCCGCAGTGGGGTTGAATAAAAAACCAAATCGAGGGTATCAGAATGAAAAAAGTATTAGCTCTGGTTGTTGCCGCTGCTATGGGTCTGTCTTCTGCTGCATTTGCTGCTGAAACGGCAACGTCCACGACGGCTCCGGCTGCGGCACCCGCTAAAACCGCACCGGCAAAAACCACGCATCACAAAAAACACCACAAAGCAGCAGCGACTCAGAAAGCGCCTGAACAAAAAGCGCAGGCAGCGAAAAAACACACCAAAAAAGCGGTAAAACATACTGCGGCTAAACCGGCAGCTAAACCGGCGGCATAAGGCACTGGCGAGTTCTATGGCGCTCCCCCGCGCCATAACACACGGCGCTAAATCATCGGGTTTAGCGCCGTTTCTTCGGAGGGTTAACGTGTTTCGTTACCGCTTTGAGTTGATTCTCACCATGCTTATATTATGCGCCCTTATTGCCACGCATTTTTATATTTCCTGAGTGTAGTTATCTGATTTTACTCCCACTTTCCTGCCGTCACGTCTATAGTATTCACTGAGGGTTTGCTTTTAATAATCATAATTACCCACACAGAGTGTGATATGCATAAAACCATTGCGGTATTACTGGGCGTAATTTGTCTTTCCCCTGTTGTTGCTCATGCGGATGAGGCTGATACCACCACGGATACCCGTGAAGCCAAAACGTTATTTTTTGACCATGACGATCGGGTCAAGGTTGAAGATCCGACGCAGTCGCCGTGGGACGCTATTGGTCAACTGGAAACCGCCAGCGGCAACCTGTGTACCGCCACGCTCATTTCATCTCATCTGGCGCTCACCGCCGGACACTGCTTGTTAACGCCGCCGAAAGGGAAGCCAGATAAAGCCGTGGCTTTGCGTTTCGTATCGCAAAAAGGTCTCTGGCGTTATGAAATTCACGGTATTGAAGGTCGGGTCGATCCGTCGCTGGGAAAGCGCTTAAAGCCTGATGGCGATGGCTGGATTGTCCCTCCGGCCGCCGCGCCGTGGGATTTTGGTTTGATTGTGTTGCGTTATCCGCCGTCCGGCATTACTCCACTGCCCTTATTTGAAGGCGATAAAGCCGCGCTAACCGCTGCCCTGAAAACCGCCGACCGCAAAGTGACGCAGTCAGGTTACCCGGAAGATCATCTTGATACGCTTTACTCGCATCAGGATTGCCTGATTACCGGCTGGGCGCAAAACGCGGTGCTCTCTCACCAGTGCGACACGCTGCCCGGCGACAGCGGTTCTCCGTTAATGCTGCATACCGACGCTGGCTGGCAGTTGATTGGCGTACAAAGTTCCGCTCCAGCGGCAAAAGATCGCTGGCGGGCTGACAACCGCGCGATTTCCGTCACCGGCTTTCGCGACAAGCTGGAAGCGCTGGCTCAGGAATAGATGATGGTTCCCGTGCGCTGCCCGCCGTAACGGGCAGCATAGCTGTCAGGCCAGTTTTATCATGATCATGCCGATAAGCAGCAATACCACGCCTACCCAGCCTTTGTTGTTCAGACGCTGTCCAAAAAGCACCCACCCGGCTGCCAGCGTGGCGGCGATACCAAATCCGCCCCACAACGCATATGCCACCGAAAGATCAATGCCTTTTACCGCCTGAGAGAGCGCGCTGAAGGCCGCCAGCACCGCGGCCAGCGACAGAATGCCATAGAACTTGCGACGAAAGCCGTCAGAAAACTTCAGGAACACGTTAGCGACGATTTCCAGAACGATCGCCATCGCCAGCCACGCGGCATGAACCCACTCAAACTGCGGCATGCGTCGCCTCCTTCGCGGCGTTTACTGGCTTGCGCGTACCCGATTTGATCAGTGCGATCCCGAATACCAGCGTAACCAGACCCGCAATTTTCATGGCCGATAAGGCTTCGTCAAATAACAGCACGCTAAACAGCGTAATAAATAAAATACCGATGCCTTCCCACAAGGCATACGCTACGCCAAGCGCAATTTTTTTTACGGCAAAAGAGAGAAAAATATACGACAGCGTAATCATGACCAGCATTAAAATAAAACCCGTGTTGCCATTGCTTACGCTTGCCCATTTCATCGACAGCGTTCCGGTAATTTCAGCCGCAATGGCAAGGGCTAATAAAATCCAGTAAAACATGGTGCTTCTCCTGCTTGAGAATATAGTCCTTCGGGCCTGCTACATGCAGCAAACCAAAAAATAAAATGAATTAGCCAGGCGCGTAACGCCAGCTCAGGCAGAAGTAAGGGACTAAAGCGCGTTGCGCCAGTGCTGCTCACCAGCAAGCAGGAAAGAGGAAGAAGTGCGAAGAAGTACGGTCTGTGTAGAAAAAAACGTCCTGAACATATTGTCCATAATATTACAATTATCCGCAGTGTTGCTTCTCGTCATCGCGGATGAAAATTGTCCTCGGTAGTTAAACACGTCTGATTTGTACCACAGCCTTAGAATTAACTCAAAACCTTTTCACTTCTTTACCCGCGCCGTTTGATTTTTGTTAGCACAGCCCGACAAAAATCACATTATTATAAAGAGTAAGAACAAAAATTCAGGAATTATCATGGCAAAACCGATCATCACGCTTAACGGCCTGAAACTCGTAATCATGCTGGGAATGCTGGTCATCATTCTCACCGGTATTCGCTTCGCTGCCGATATTATTGTGCCGTTTATTCTGGCGTTATTTATTGCGGTGGTACTGAGTCCGCTGGTGCAGCGCATGGTCAGGCTTCGCATCCCGCGCGTTTTGGCCGTATCGATACTGATCGGGATTATCGTGATGGGCATGGTGTTGCTGCTGGCCTATCTCGGCACATCGCTAAATGAGTTAGCCCGCACGCTGCCGCAATACCGCTCATCATTGGTTGTGCCGCTGAAAAACATTGAACCGTGGCTACAGCGCCTGGGCATCGGCGTCTCGGTGGATGAGCTGGTGAAATATATCGACCCTAACGCCGCCATGACGCTGGTGACGAATTTGCTGGCGCAGTTGTCTAACGCCATGTCATCCATTTTCCTGCTTTTGTTAACCGTGGTCTTTATGCTGCTGGAAGTTCCGCAGTTGCCCGGTAAACTCCAGCAGATGATGGCCAGGCCGGTTGAAGGTATGGCCGCGATTCAGCGCGCAATCGACAGCGTGTCGCATTATCTGGTGCTGAAAACGGCGATCAGCATTATCACGGGCGTTGTGGTCTGGGGAATGCTGGCGCTGCTGGAAGTTCGTTTCGCATTCGTCTGGGGACTGCTGGCCTTCGCGCTTAACTACATCCCCAATATTGGCTCGGTTCTGGCCGCAATCCCGCCTATTGCGCAGGTTCTGGTGTTCAGCGGCCTTTATGACGCGCTGGTGGTGCTGACGGGGTATCTGATTATCAATCTGGTGTTCGGGAACATCCTTGAGCCCCGCATCATGGGGCGTGGATTAGGCCTTTCCACGCTGGTGGTTTTTCTCTCCCTGATCTTCTGGGGGTGGTTATTAGGCCCTGTCGGCATGCTGCTTTCCGTGCCGTTGACGATCATCGTTAAAATCGCGCTGGAGCAAACCTCCGGCGGGCAAAGCATTGCCGTCCTGCTCAGTGATTTGAATAAAACCTGATCTCTTCAGATGCAAAAACGGCCTCCTGAGAGGCCGTTTTATAACTCGCGCCGGTAAAGATTAAAGCGCTTTCAGAATCGCATCCACGCTGGCTTTCGCATCGCCAAACAGCATATGCGTGTTGTCTTTAAAGAACAGCGGGTTCTGCACCCCGGCATAACCGGTATTCATCGAGCGTTTAAACACGATAACGTTTTGCGCTTTCCAGACTTCCAGAACCGGCATACCGGCAATCGGGCTACGCGGATCGTCCTGCGCAGCCGGGTTCACCGTGTCGTTCGCGCCGATAACCAGCACCGTATCGGTGTCAGCGAAGTCGTCGTTGATTTCGTCCATTTCCAGCACGATGTCATACGGCACTTTCGCTTCCGCCAGCAGTACGTTCATGTGACCAGGCAGGCGCCCTGCAACCGGGTGGATGCCAAAACGCACCTTGATACCGCGCGCGCGCAGTTTCTCGGTGATTTCCGCCACCGGGTACTGCGCCTGCGCAACCGCCATGCCATAGCCAGGGGTAATGATGACCGAGTGCGAATTTTTCAGCATGTCAGCCGTGTCTTCCGCCGTGATCTCACGGTGCTCGCCCGCGACCTGATCGTCGCCAGTAGAAGATCCATCGCTGCCGAAACCACCCGCGATAACGCTGATGAAAGAGCGGTTCATCGCCTTACACATGATGTAAGACAGAATCGCACCCGAAGAACCAACCAGCGCGCCGGTGACGATCAGCAGGTCGTTGCCCAGCATAAAGCCTGCCGCCGCCGCTGCCCAACCGGAATAGGAGTTCAGCATGGATACCACAACCGGCATATCCGCCCCGCCAATGGACGCCACCAGGTGCCAGCCGAAAGCCAGCGCAATAATGGTCATCACCAGCAGCGCCAGAACCTGCAAGCCAACGCTTTCGGTACGTACAAACACCACCAGCAGCAGGAAAGAAACCACCAGCGCCGCCAGGTTCATTTTGTGACGATTCGGCAGCATCAGCGGTTTGGACGAAATCTTACCGCACAGCTTGCCAAACGCCACCACGGAACCGGTGAAGGTAACCGCGCCAATGAAGATGCCGAGGAACACTTCCGTCAGGTGAATATTCACCAGAATCGGTTCCAGGCCCGCCTCGTGGTACAGGTAGCTGTTAAAGCCCACCAGTACCGCCGCCAGGCCGACAAAGCTGTGCAGAATCGCCACCAGCTCCGGCATTTCGGTCATTTCAACGCGTTTCGCCAGACGGATACCGATCGCCCCACCAATAATCATCGCCACCAGAATCCAGGCAACGTTGCCGGTATCCGGGCCGAAGATCGTCGCCACCAGCGCAATCGCCATCCCGGCGATACCAAAGTTGTTACCCTGTCGGGACGTCTCATGCTTAGAGAGCCCGGCCAGACTGAAGATAAACAGGATCGCGGCAACAATGTATGCAGCTGTAACTAATCCTCCAGACATGTGTTACCCCTTAGTTTTTCCTGAACATTTTCAGCATACGCTGAGTCACGGTGAAGCCACCGAAAATATTAATGCTGGCGATAAGCACCGCGATAAAGCTCAGGAAACTCACCCAGCCTCCCTGGCCAATCTGTAACAATGCCCCGACAACGATAATCCCTGAGATGGCGTTAGTCACAGACATCAACGGCGTATGCAGCGCGTGCGAAACGTTCCACACCACGTAGTAACCCACCACGCAAGCAAGTGCGAAAACGGTGAAGTGGCCGAGGAACTCTTTCGGCGCCACGTCAGCCAGCCAACCAAACAGAACGATCGCCAGCGCCATCAGCGCATATTTACGCCACGGTGAAGCCGGTTTTTCCGCTTCTTTCGGCGCGGGAGCCGCTTGCGGCGCAGCCTGCGGCTGAGCAGACACCTGAATCGGCGGCGCGGGCCAGGTAATTTCACCGTCACGCACGACCGTTACGCCGCGCACAACCACGTCGTCAAAGTCGACGTCGATATTGCCGTCTTTCTCTTTGCACAGCAGTTTGAGCAAGTTGACCAGGTTGGTGCCGTAAAGCTGGGAGGATTGCGTCGGCAGACGACCCGGCAGATCGGTGTAACCGATAACCTTCACGCCATTGTCGGTCGTGCTCACCTGACCGGCGACGGTGTATTCACAGTTACCGCCGTTTTGCGCGGCCAGATCGACAATCACGCTGCCGGACTTCATGGAATCAACCATCTCGCGCGTGATCAGCGTCGGCGCTGGTTTACCCGGGATTAGCGCGGTCGTGACGATAATATCGACCTCTTTCGCATGCGCGGCAAAGAGTTCCATTTCCGCTTTAATAAACGCTTCGGACATCACTTTGGCATAGCCGTCGCCGCTGCCCGCTTCCTCTTTAAAATCCAGTTCGAGGAATTCAGCGCCCATACTCTGAACCTGTTCTTTCACCTCTGGACGGGTATCAAACGCACGTACAATGGCGCCAAGGCTGTTTGCCGCGCCAATGGCCGCCAGACCTGCGACGCCCGCGCCAATCACCATCACTTTCGCTGGCGGCACTTTGCCCGCAGCGGTAATTTGCCCGGTAAAGAAACGACCAAATTCATGTGCGGCTTCCACAATCGCGCGATAACCGGCGATGTTGGCCATTGAGCTCAGGGCATCCAGCGACTGCGCGCGCGAAATACGCGGCACGGAGTCCATCGCCATCACGGTTACATTGCGTTCCGCGAGTTTTTGCAATAGCTCAGGATTCTGCGCCGGCCAGAGGAAACTCACCAGCGTCGTGCCCGCATTCAGTAAAGGAATTTCATCGTCTTCCGGCGCATTGACCTTCAGGATGATCTCTGACTGCCAGACCGCATTTCCCTCTACAATTTCTGCGCCCGCTTCTGTAAATGCCTTATCGTCAAAACTTGCCAGTTGACCCGCGCCGCTTTCAACCGCGACGGTAAAACCCAGTTTCAGCAGTTGCTCAACCGTTTTTGGCGTTGCTGCGACTCGGGTTTCATTGGTTAACCGCTCTTTTGGTATGCCAATTCGCATAATGTTCCCTTCCATCGGTTTTTTTGATGATGGTTTGTCAGTGATCGCAGGATGCATACGCACGCCTGCGTAAGAGGTAAGTGCTACCCCGGAAAAATAAAACAGTAACAAACTCTCTATAACCTACTGAAAATAGCGCCTGTGATCTAGCGCCAAAAAACAGTATTTATTATGAAATTTGCAAAATATGAACGATTCAGCCCACAAACAGGAATAATGACCTTGAAATCACCTTCAGTGACCGATAATTCGCTCAAGCGAAGCGGCAAAACATGATTTAGCGCCATCGACATTCAATCGTTTAACATTAAATTAACTTATAAAATGCGTATGCTTTATCAGTTTTGCCGGTCAAGCGCCTGTTTTTTAGACATATCACCAAATGTTATCATTCTTGTCACTTCAGGCGGTACGATGAGTGAAAAATGACGCAGACATTTGCAGGGTTTAAATGCAATAATCAGCCACGTTTCTAGTCAATAACAATACCAGTACCTGGTTTGCGCAAGGCGAAGGATTATTTTTATGAAGCTTAAGAACACTCTCCTGGCGTCCGCACTGCTTTCTGCGACTGCTTTTTCCGTAAATGCAGCGACAGAACTGACGCCGGAGCAAGCGGCAGCACTAAAACCTTATGACCGCATTGTGGTCACCGGGCGTTTTAATGCCATTGGCGATGCGGTAAATGCCGTATCCCGCCGCGCAGATAAAGAAGGTGCAGCCTCTTTTTATGTTGTTGATACGTCCGATTTTGGCAACAGCGGTAACTGGCGTGTCGTGGCTGACGTTTATAAATCAGACGCGCCAAAATCCGACGCGCCTCAAAACCGTGTAATTAACGGTATCGTCGAATTACCGAAAGATCAGGCCGTGCTGCTGGAACCTTACGACACCGTAACGGTGCAGGGTTTCTACCGTAGCCAGCCGGAAGTGAATGACGCCATCACCAAAGCAGCAAAAGCGAAAGGCGCCTACTCGTTCTACATTGTGCGTCAGGTCGATGCCAACCAGGGCGGCAACCAGCGTATTACCGCGTTTATCTATAAAGAAGATGCGAAGAAACGCGTTGTCCAGAGCCCGGACGTTATTCCTGCTGATTCCGATGCGGGTCGTGCAGCGCTGGCCGCCGGCGGTGAAGCAGCGAAGAAAGTGGAGATTCCGGGCGTCGCGACGACCGCTTCTCCAAGCGCTGAAGTCGGACGCTTCTTCGAAACGCAATCCTCAAAAGGTGGACGTTACACTGTCACTCTGCCTGATGGAACGAAAGTCGAAGAGCTGAACAAAGCGACCGCGGCGATGATGGTGCCGTTTGACAGCATCAAATTCACCGGCAACTACGGCAACATGACGGAAGTCTCCTACCAGGTTGCCAAGCGTGCGGCGAAGAAAGGCGCGAAATATTATCACATTACCCGCCAGTGGCAGGAACGTGGTAACAACATGACGATCAGCGCCGACCTGTATAAGTAAAGTACGCTTCCGCCATCCGGTGTTGTCATAACGCCAGATGGCGAGACCAGGCATCTTATCCGGCCTACGTGTTAGTAGGCCTGATGAGCGTAGCGCCATCAGGCGCCAATACGATGCTGCCCTATGTGAAATCTACCCACCTTTAGCATTTTTAGTCACAAATGTTTCAGAGATCATTGCATGCGGTCTCTTCTCTCCGTAAAATCCCGCGCCTTAGTGGCTTTCACCATTTTTATGCGTTTTGCCAAAATAATTATTCTCCCACTCTCGTTTTTATAACTGGATACCGATGGAAAAGAAACTGGGACTGAGCGCGCTGACCGCGCTGGTTTTAAGCTCAATGCTTGGCGCAGGTGTGTTTAGTCTGCCACAGAACATGGCAGCGGTGGCCAGCCCGGCAGCGCTGCTGATTGGCTGGGCGATTACGGGCGTCGGGATACTGCTACTGGCTTTCGCTATGCTGATCCTGACGCGCGTTCGCCCGGAACTGGATGGCGGGATTTTCACCTACGCGCGCGAAGGTTTCGGCGAACTGATCGGTTTCTGCTCCGCCTGGGGATACTGGCTCTGTGCCGTTATCGCCAACGTCTCTTATCTGGTTATCGTTTTTTCTGCCCTGAGCTTCTTTACCGATACGCCGGAACTCCGCCTGTTTGGCGACGGCAACACCTGGCAGTCCATCATCGGCGCGTCGGTGCTGCTTTGGGTGGTGCACTTCCTGGTGCTGCGCGGTGTGCAAACCGCCGCCAGCATCAACCTGGTCGCGACGCTGGCGAAGCTGTTGCCGCTGGGGTTGTTCATCGTCCTGGCTATCATCATGTTTAAGCTCGATACGTTCAGCCTGGATTTCACCGGTCTGGCGCTGGGCGTTCCCGTCTGGGAGCAGGTTAAAAACACGATGCTCATCACGCTGTGGGTGTTTATCGGCGTGGAAGGCGCGGTTGTCGTCTCCGCCCGGGCGAGAAATAAGCGTGATGTCGGACGTGCGACGCTGCTGGCGGTTCTCGCCGCATTGGGCGTCTACCTGCTGGTGACGCTGCTCTCTTTAGGCGTCGTCGCCCGCCCGGAACTGGCGGAGATTCGCAATCCGTCAATGGCGGGTTTGATGGTGAAAATGATGGGGCCGTGGGGCGAAATCATTATCGCGGCGGGTCTTATCGTTTCAGTCTGCGGCGCTTATCTGAGCTGGACCATTATGGCGGCGGAAGTGCCGTTTCTGGCCTCAACGCATAAAGCCTTCCCGCGCATTTTCGCCCGCCAAAATGCGCAAGGCGCGCCATCGGCTTCGCTGTGGCTCACCAACGCGTGCGTTCAGATCTGCCTGGTGCTGATCTGGCTCACAGGTTCGGATTACAACACACTGTTGACGATTGCTTCAGAGATGATTCTGGTACCCTATTTCCTGGTCGGCGCGTTCCTGCTGAAAATCGCCGCGCGCCCTCTTCATCAGGCGGTAGGTGTCGGGGCCTGCATTTATGGCTTATGGTTATTGTATGCGTCCGGCCCGATGCACCTGTTGCTGTCGGTGGTGCTGTATGCGCCGGGATTGTTAGTTTTCCTCTACGCACGCAAGACGCATACGCACGATAATGTCCTGAATCGTCAGGAAGTGATGTTGATCGGTCTGCTACTCATCGCCGCTGTTCCGGCTACGTGGATGTTGGTGGGGTAATCGTCGCCCCATTGTTTGATGCCAAAGGAGACTACAATGGGTAAAAACCAGCCCTTGCCCATCCTTATCACGGGAGGAGGCCGCCGCATCGGCCTCGCGATCGCGTGGCACTTTCTCAATCAAAAACAGCCGGTGATTGTCAGCTACCGGACGCACTATCCGGCCATCGACGGCCTGACGCAAGCGGGCGCGCTGTGCATTCAGGCCGATTTTTCCACCGATGACGGCGTCCTGGCATTTGCTGAGAAGATAAAAACCCATACGCCAGGCCTGCGGGCTATTTTGCATAACGCCAGTGCCTGGATGGCCGAGGCGCCTGGCACCCCGCTCTCTGACGTGCTGGCATGCATGATGCAGATTCACGTCAATACGCCCTATCTGTTAAACCATGCGCTGGAAAGACTGTTGCGCGGCCACGGACATGCGGCCACCGATATCATCCATTTTACGGACTATGTTGTGGAACGCGGCAGCGACAAACACATCGCCTATGCCGCCAGTAAAGCAGCGCTGGATAATATGACCCGCTCCTTTGCCCGCAAACTGGCCCCGGAAGTGAAAGTCAACGCCATCGCCCCGTCGCTGATCCTGTTTAACGAAAACGACGACGCCGAGTACCGTCAGCAGGCGCTCAATAAATCCCTGATGAAGACAGCGCCCGGCGAGAAAGAGGTAATCGACCTGGTGGATTACCTTCTCACCAGCTGCTTCGTTACCGGCCGCAGTTTCGCCGTGGATGGCGGCCGGCACCTGCGTTAATGCAATTTGATCCAGCAAAATATCAGCAGCCATGCGCTCAGGCCCCAGCACACCACCGCCCCGCCGAGCGCAACGGGCAAACGCAGAAAACCGGTGAAATACCAAAGCGTGGCGAGGTAGACAAAATAAGGGATGATCGACCACATACTGAATACAATGGTCGTGCGTAACGCGTCAATTCCGCGCTCGCTGGCGACAATATAGTGGGCAATCAGTGCAAATGTCGGAAAAAGCGGAATTAATCCGGCGATATAGTAATTTTTTGTTTTTGCCAGCAAACCAATCAATACCACCACCAGCGCACCCAGCGCGGCTTTTATCACGAGTCCCATTTCGATGCCTTAACACATCAATAACATTGAGGCTGTAGCATAACGGAAGCGCTCTCGTTTAGAAAAGATTAATGGAAGGGAAAACGGAGGCGGTGTATGTTGGCGTTTTCTCCGCGTAATGAACGTTATGAACACCATCGTATTTGTTGAGGATGACCCTGAAGTTGGCTCGCTGATTGCCGCTTATCTGGCGAAACACGATATTGAGGTGCTGATTGAACCTCGCGGCGATCTGGCTGAAGAGACGATCCTTCGCACACAACCCGAGTTGGTGTTACTGGATATCATGCTGCCGGGCAAAGACGGTATGACCATTTGCCGCGATTTGCGAGGCCGCTGGCAAGGGCCGATTGTCCTGTTGACCTCGCTGGACAGCGACATGAACCACATCCTGGCGCTGGAAATGGGCGCCTGTGACTACATCCTGAAAACCACGCCCCCTGCCGTGCTCCTCGCCCGTCTGCGCCTGCATTTACGGCAGAATGAACTCACCGCGCAGGCAAAAGGCATTCAGGATACGGCAATGACCCCGCATAAAACGCTGCGTTTTGGCGCGTTGATTATTGACCCGGTCAATCGTTCAGTCGCCCTCTCCGGCGAACCGGTTTCGCTTTCCACCGCCGATTTCGAATTACTCTGGGAACTGACAACCCATGCCGGGCAGATTATGGATCGCGACGCGCTGCTGAAAAACTTGCGCGGCGTCAGCTACGACGGCATGGACCGCAGCGTGGATGTCGCTATCTCAAGGCTGCGTAAGAAATTGCAGGATAACGCCACCGAGCCCTATCGAATCAAAACGGTTCGCAACAAAGGGTATCTGTTTGCCCCCCATGCGTGGGAAGAGAGTCAACGTGATTAACCGGGTGCATCAATGAAAAAACTGTTCGTTCAGTTTTATCTGCTGCTGTTTGTCTGCTTTCTGGTCATGACCCTGTTGGTCGGGCTGGTGTATAAGTTCACCGCAGAACGCGCAGGCAGACAGTCGCTGGATGATTTGATGAAAAGCTCGCTGTATTTAATGCGCAGCGAATTGCGGGAGATCCCTCCGCGCGACTGGGGGAAAACCCTCAAAGAGATGGATCTTAATCTCTCTTTCGATTTGCGCGTAGAGCCACTCAATAAATACAAACTCGACGCGCTTACCACACAGCGGCTGCGCGAAGGCGACATCGTCGCGCTGGACGATCAGTATACGTTTATCCAGCGCATCCCTCGCAGCCATTACGTGCTGGCCGTCGGGCCGGTTCCTTATCTCTATTTTCTTCACCAGATGCGGCTACTGGATATCGCGCTGATGGCCTTTATCGCCATCTCCCTCGCCTTTCCGGTGTTTATCTGGATGCGCCCGCACTGGCAGGAGATGCTGCGCCTGGAGGCCGCCGCTCAGCGTTTTGGCGAAGGGCACCTCGCAGAGCGCCTTCACTTCGACAACGGTTCCAGTTTTGAACGTCTCGGCATCGCCTTTAACCAGATGGCGGATAACATCAACGCGCTGATCGCCAGTAAAAAACAGCTTATTGACGGCATTGCCCACGAACTGCGTACACCGCTGGTGCGTCTGCGTTACCGGCTGGAGATGAGTGAAAATCTCAGCGCACAGGAGTCGCAGGCGCTGAATCGCGATATCGGCCAACTGGAAGCGTTAATCGAAGAGTTACTGACCTATGCGCGGCTGGACAGGCCGCAGACTGCGTTAACGCTCACCGTTCCCGACCTCCCCGTGTGGCTGGCGAGCCACCTGGAAGACGTACAGAGCGTCAACCCCGGGTGCACGGTGCGGCTCAGCCAGCTTACGCCTGGCGATTACGGCGCGCTGGATATGCGGCTAATGGAGCGTGTGCTGGATAATCTGCTCAATAACGCGCTGCGTTATTCCCATTCCACCGTTCAGGCCAGCCTGTTGTTAAGCGGCAATCAGGCGACCCTGATTGTTGAAGACGACGGCCCCGGCATCGCGCCAGACGCGCGCGAACATGTGTTCGAACCCTTTGTGCGCCTCGATCCCAGCCGCGACCGCGCTACCGGAGGCTGCGGGCTGGGGTTAGCCATCGTGCGCTCCATCGCCCTGGCGATGGGCGGAACGGTAAACTGTCGCGAAAGTGAACTGGGCGGCGCCAGATTCACCTTCAACTGGCCCGTCTGGCAAAACATCCCCGAATTTCCCCCTGCCTGACGCATAGCGCACGATGGTCAGGCCGGGTATGATGTGATATACAGTAAGTATGTTGTAACTAATATCCTTCTTTCTGCGACACTGAAATGGTGGTGATATGGCCCGTTACGATCTTGTCGAACGCCTGAATGGTACTTTTCGCCAGACAGAACACGCCCTGGCAACCCTGACAGAAAATCTCGAACAGCAACCGCTGCTGATTGCCCGCGTCTTCTCCCTCCCCGAAGTGACCAAAGAGGCGGAGCACAACCCTCTGGCGACCATTGCGGTGGAGCAGCATCTGGGAAAAGAGGCCGAATCGCTGGCGCTGCGCCACTATCGCCACCTGTTTATTCAGCAACAGTCTGAAAATCGCAGCAGCAAAGCGGCGGTTCGCCTGCCCGGCGTATTGTGCTATCAGGTTGATGATGCCACGCAGGCCGCGCTGGAAAACCAGATCCAGCACATCAATCAGTTAAAAACGACATTTGAGCGTATTGTGACGGTGGAATCAGGATTGCCGTCAGCGGCGCGTTTTGAGTGGGTGCATCGCCATCTGCCCGGTCTTATCACGTTGAATGCCTACCGCGCGTTAACGGTGATCAAGAATCCCGCCACCCTCCGTTTTGGCTGGGCCAACAAGCACATTATTAAGAATCTGCGCCGGGATGAGGTGCTGGCGCAACTGGAGAAAAGCCTGAACACGCCGCGCAGCGTGCATCCCTGGACGCGCGAAGAGTGGCAGGCCAGGCTGGAGCGCGAATATCAGGATATCGCCGCCCTGCCGCAACAGGCGCGGCTGAAGATTAAAAGACCGGTGAAGGTACAGCCGATTGCCCGCGTCTGGTACAAAGGGCAGCAGAAACAGGTTCAACACGCCTGCCCGACGCCGCTTATCGCGCTGATCAATACCGATAAAGGCATGACCGTGCCGGATATCGGCGAACTACTGAATTACGATGCGGACAATGTTCAGCACCGCTTTAAGCCTCAGGCGCAACCGTTGCGACTTATCATCCCCCGGTTGCACCTGTATGTGGCGGATTAACGGCCGGGCTTCATGCTGCCCACCATCAGTTCCGGGCGCACCCAGCTATCAAACTCGGCTTCAGTGAGATACCCCAGCGCCAGGGCGGAGGCTTTTAAGGTCAGCCCTTCCTTGTGCGCTTTTTTGGCGATCTCCGCCGCTTTGTCATAGCCGATGTGCGTGTTGAGCGCGGTGACCAGCATCAGCGATTCATTGAGCAGTTGATTAATACGCTCACGGTTTGGCTCAATACCGACCGCACAGTGCGCATTAAAGCTTTCCATCCCATCCGCCAACAGGCGTACCGATTGCAGGAAATTATGGATAACCATCGGGCGATAGACGTTAAGCTCAAAGTTTCCCGACGCCCCGCCCATATTGATAGCCACATCGTTGCCCATCACCTGACAGCAGAGCATGGTCAGCGCCTCGCACTGGGTCGGGTTCACTTTGCCTGGCATAATCGAACTGCCCGGCTCGTTCTCAGGAATGGCAATTTCACCAATGCCGCATCGAGGGCCAGAGGCCAGCCAACGAACGTCATTAGCGATTTTCATCAGCGACGCCGCCAGCCCTTTTAGCGTGCCGTGCGCATGAACCAGCGCATCACAGGTCGCCAGTGCTTCAAACTTGTTCGGCGCCGTCACAAATGGCGCGCAGGTGATCACCGCCAGCTCATCCGCCACGCGGCGGGCATATTCAGGATGAGTGTTCAACCCTGTGCCCACCGCCGTACCGCCCAGCGCCAGCTCCGCCACATGCGGCAGGCTATTTTCAATATGTTTGAGATTGTGCTCCAGCATCGCCACCCAGCCGGAAATTTCCTGACCGAGCGTCAGCGGCGTCGCATCCTGCAAGTGCGTGCGGCCAATTTTCACAATGTCGGCAAACGCATGGGACTTTTTGCGCAGCGTATCGGTCAGGACATTAAGCTGCGGGATGAGATGCTTGCGTAGCGCCAGCAGCGCCGCAACGTGCATCGCGGTCGGGAAGACGTCGTTCGAACTTTGGCTTTTATTGACGTCATCGTTCGGGTGAACTTTGCGCTCCATGCCGCGAACGCCGCCCAGCAGTTCGCTCGCGCGGTTCGCCAGCACTTCGTTCATGTTCATGTTGCTTTGCGTGCCCGACCCGGTTTGCCAGATCGCCAGCGGAAATTCGTCGGGATGTTTATCGGCCAGCACTTCATCAGCCGCCTGCATAATGGCGGAGGCTTTTTCCGCCGACAGCAGCCCTAAGTCCTCGTTAACTTTGGCTGCCGCACGCTTGGTCAGCGCCAGCGCATGGATCAGCGAGACGGGCATTTTCTCCGTGGAGATACGAAAATGCTCCAGCGATCGTTGGGTTTGCGCTCCCCAAAGTTTATCTGCCGGAACATCAATCCCGCCCATCGAATCTTTCTCGCAGCGTACCGTCGTCATTACTTTCTCCTTGTTAACAATGAAGTTGAGGACATGCTCACACACCTGTCAGGATTAAGTATTGATTGCTTCATAAATACTGCATGGCGCTTTGTGCGCTTCTGAAATGCCGGGCGGCACAGCGCCTTACCCGGCCTGCAAATGTACCTTCTTATTGTCTTACTTCACGCAGCGCGTGCACTGCGAAGTTTGAATTTGCTGGAAGAAATCATTGCCTTTGTCATCCACCAGGATAAAGGCCGGAAAATCTTCCACTTCAATTTTCCAGATCGCTTCCATCCCCAGTTCAGGGTATTCCACGCATTCCAGACTCCTGATGCTGCCCTGCGCCAGCACGGCGGCAGGCCCGCCAATGCTGCCCAGATAGAAGCCGCCGTGTTTATGGCAGGCATCGGTCACCTGTTGGCTACGGTTGCCTTTGGCCAGCATAATCATACTGCCGCCCTGCGACTGAAGCTGATCGACGTAAGAGTCCATACGTCCTGCGGTCGTTGGCCCCAGCGAACCGGACGCGTATCCTTCAGGCGTTTTTGCCGGCCCCGCGTAGTAGATCGGATGATCTTTAACATACTGCGGCAACCCTTCGCCACGGTCCATCCGTTCTTTCAGTTTGGCGTGCGCGATATCACGCCCCACAATAATCGTCCCGTTCAGCGACAGACGAGTCGAAACCGGATACTGCGACAACTGTTGCAGGATCGCTTTCATTGGCTGATTGAGGTCAACGCGAACCGCCTCGCCTTCGCCTGCCTGGCGCAATTCTTCAGGAATATATTTACCCGGATTATGTTCCAGTTTCTCGATCCAGATACCTTTGCGGTTGATTTTCGCTTTAATGTTGCGATCCGCAGAGCAGGAGACGCCCATCCCGACCGGACAGGACGCGCCGTGACGCGGTAAACGAATGACGCGGATATCATGGGCAAAATATTTACCGCCGAACTGGGCGCCTAACCCGAGATTCTGCGCTTCCGTCAGCAACTCTTTTTCCAGCTCCACGTCGCGGAATGCCTGACCGTGTTCGTTCCCTTCCGTCGGCAGTTCGTCATAGTATTTTGCGGAGGCCAGCTTAACCGTTTTCAGCGTTGCTTCCGCCGACGTCCCGCCGATCACGAAGGCGATGTGATACGGAGGACAGGCCGCCGTCCCCAGAGTGCGCATTTTATCGACCAGGTAATTTTTCAGTTTGCCCGGCGTCAGCAGCGCTTTGGTTTCCTGATACAGATAGGTTTTGTTGGCGGAACCGCCGCCTTTGGCGATACACAGGAATTTGTATTCATCGCCATCAACGCTGTAGAGATCAATCTGCGCGGGCAGGTTGGTGCCGGTATTGACCTCTTTATACATATCCAGCGGGGCATTTTGCGAATAGCGCAGGTTATCTTCGATGTAAGTGTTATAAACGCCGCGCGCCAGCGCAGCCTCATCACCGCCGCCAGTCCAGACGCGCTGGCCTTTTTTACCAACGATAATGGCCGTACCGGTGTCCTGGCAGGTTGGTAAAATCCCTTTTGCGGCAATGTCCGAGTTGCGCAGGAATTGCAGCGCGACATATTTATCGTTTTCGCTGGCGTCCGGGTCGCGCAGGATATCAGCGACCTGCTGTTGATGCGCAGGGCGCAGCATAAACGAAGCATCGTGGAATGCCTGACGCGCCATCAGCGTTAGCGCTTCAGGAGCGACCTTAAGCACTTCCTGCCCTTCAAATTCGGCAACGGAAACGTGCTCACTGGTCAACAGGTAATATTCGGTATCGTCCTTTTTGAGGGGAAAAGGAGCCTGATAATGGAAGGGTTTGTTCGACATTGTTCTCTCACTTACTGCTCGGTCTGGTTATTCTCTGGGCAGATGTTCCATTGCCCTGCTTACCCGTCACGCCTCCAGCGGCAGACATGTTATTGTCCTGCAACCCGAATGCGTCAGGGTGTAAAAAGCGAGTTACACCATCCTACACAATTTTTTAACAAAAACTGAGACAAGTACGACTTTTTGCGCGCAGAGGTTACTTCCCGCGGGTTTCTTGGTTTAATACGCGAATTAATTTCCATATTGAAACAGGGCTTGATAATGCAAAAACTCATCAACTCAGTGCAAAACTATGCATGGGGTAGTAAAACTGCGTTAACGGAACTCTACGGCATTGCGAATCCGTCTCAGCAGCCAATGGCAGAGCTCTGGATGGGCGCCCATCCCAAGAGCAGCTCCCGAATTGAAGGCGCTGACGGGAAAGCCGTCTCGTTACGCGACGTGATTGAGCACGATAAAGCCACACTGCTGGGTGAGTCTGTCGCAAAACGTTTTGGCGAGCTGCCCTTCCTGTTTAAAGTGCTGTGTGCCGCGCAGCCGCTTTCCATCCAGGTTCATCCGAATAAACACAACTCAGAAATGGGTTTCGCGAAAGAGAATGCGGCCGGTATTCCGATGGATGCCGCCGAGCGTAACTATAAAGATCCGAACCACAAGCCTGAACTGGTCTTTGCCCTGACGCCGTTCCTGGCGATGAACGCATTCCGCGAGTTCTCTGAGATTGTTTCCCTGCTGCAACCTGTTTCCGGCGCGCATACCGCCATTGCCCACTTCCTGCAAGAACCGAATGCCGAACGCCTGAGCCAGCTGTTCGCCAGCCTGCTCAATATGCAGGGCGATGAAAAATCCCGCGCGCTGGCGGTACTGAAAGCGGCGCTGAACAGCCAACAGGGTGAACCGTGGCAGACGATCCGCGTCATATCCGAATTTTACCCGGATGACAGCGGCCTCTTCTCTCCACTGCTGCTGAACGTGGTCAAGCTGAACCCTGGCGAAGCCATGTTCCTGTTTGCCGAAACGCCTCATGCCTATTTGCAGGGTGTGGCGCTGGAAGTGATGGCGAACTCCGATAACGTCCTGCGCGCCGGGCTGACGCCGAAATATATCGACATTCCTGAACTGGTCGCAAACGTCAAATTCGTTGCCAAACCAGCGGATCAGCTGCTGACAACGCCGGTAAAACACGGTGCGGAACTGGACTTCCCGATTCCGGTGGAAGATTTCGCGTTTTCGCTGCATGACCTCTCCGCTCAGGAAACGGCTATCAGCCAGCAGAGCGCCGCCATTCTGTTCTGCGTGGAAGGAGAAGCGGTGCTGAGCAAGGGCGAGCAGCGTCTGGTGTTGAAACCCGGCGAATCCGCGTTTATCGGCGCTGATGAGTCTCCGGTCAACGCCAGCGGCGTGGGCCGTTTGGCCAGGGTTTACAACAAGCTGTAGCAACATACTGAATTTTTTAATAACTCTTGCTAAGCTAGTTAAAGGCTCACAACTTCTCCAGGCGGTTTAATCCGCCTGGTTTCATTTTTATGGATAATCGATATGAAAAAATCGCTGGTAGCTACAGGTGTGATCGTCGCCCTGGGCGTAGTCTGGACAGGCGGGGCCTGGTACACCGGGAAAAAACTGGAAACGCATCTCGCACAGATGGTGAATCAGGCAAATGAGCAGCTTAAACGCACGGCGCCTGAAGCCGCCATTGAGCTGAGCTATCAAAACTACCAGCGCGGCATTTTCAGCAGCCAGTTACAGCTGGTGGCGAAGCCTGTCGAAGGCAAGGAAAACCCCTGGCTGAAACCAGGACAAAGCGTCGTACTGAACGAAGCGGTGGATCATGGCCCTTTCCCGTTCACACAGTTGAAATCGTTTAACCTTATCCCTGCGATGGCCTCGGTGAAGACGACCCTGGTCAACAACGACGTCACCAGACCGTTGTTTGATATCGCAAAGGGCGAGACGCCGGTCGAGATTAATTCCCGGATTGGTTATGGCGGCGATACCCGCTCAGATATCTCGCTCAAGCCGTTGAATTATGAAAATAACGGTGAAAAAGTCGCCTTTAGCGGCGGGGAATTTCAGCTGAATGCCGATAAAGACGGCAATGTTGTTTCACTGTCAGGCGAAGCGCAAAGCGGCCTGGTGGATGCCGTCAACGAATATAACCAGAAAGTCCAGATTACTTTTAATAATCTGAAAACCGACGGTTCCAGCACCCTGGCCAGCTTCGGCGAGCGTATTGGCAACCAGACGCTGTCGCTGGAAAAAATGACGGTATCGGTAGAAGGTAAAGAGATGGCCGTGCTGGAAGGCATGGTGATCGACGGTAAGTCCGATCTCGTCAACGACGGCAAAACCATCAATAGCCAGCTGGATTACTCGCTGAACAGCCTTAAAGTGCAGAATCAGGATCTGGGTAGCGGCAAGCTGACGCTGAAAGTGGGACAGATCGATGGTGAAGCCTGGCACCAGTTTAGCCGCCAGTATAACGCTCAGACTCAGGCGCTGATGACGCAACCCGAGGTGGTGCAAAATCCTGAACTTTATCAGGAGAAAGTGACCGAAGCGTTCTTTGGCGCCCTGCCGCTGCTGATGAAGGGCGAACCGGTGATTACCGTCGCGCCGTTAAGCTGGAAAAACGCTAAAGGCGAGACCGCGCTGAACCTCTCCTTGTTCCTGAAAGATCCGGCCGCGACCACTGAAGAACCGCAAACGCTGACTCAGGAAGTGGATCGTTCCGTTAAATCTCTTGACGCGAAGCTGACGATCCCGATGGATATGGCCGTTGAGTTTATGACTCAGGTCGCCAGACTGGAAGGTTATCAGCAGGAAGATGCCGATAAGCTGGCGAATCAACAAGTCAAAGGGTTAGCCGCGATGGGGCAAATGTTCCGCATCACCACGTTGCAGGATAATACCATCGCCACCAACCTACAGTATGCCAATGGTCAGGTAACGCTCAACGGGCAAAAAATGACGCTGGAAGAGTTTGTCGGCATGTTTGGTATGCCTGCGCTCTCCGTGCCGGACGCTCCGGCGATTCCTCAGCAGTAAGTTTTCTGTACGTCCCGCGCCCGGCGGGATTTTCCCGTCGGGCCGCCATTCAAACACCTGTCCCGCCACGCTATTTTTGCGTCACCAGACGAGCGGAAATGGTCTGGCTGCGCGAATGGCTCTCTTCATGACCAATCCGTTGCAGGATGCGCTCCGCAAGGGTATAGCCAATTTCGCGAGCTGGCGTACTGGCCCAGATAATCGGCAGATCGTCCAGCGCGTTTTCCGCCACATCAGCAAACGCCGCCAGCGAGATCTGTTGTTCAAAATAGCGATCAACGCCAATTTCACCACTCTGCCGCCCCGCTTTCATCAGGCCAAACCATGCCCCCATTGCAATGGTTTCGTTGTAGCACACCACTGCGCTGATGGTCGGGTTATGCCGCAGTAATGCGGTAATGGCTTCGGCGGCCTGCTTCTGGCTGGATGCGCACTCCAGCACCCAGTCGCTGTGAAAAGGCAACCCAAACTTCAGCAGCGTCGCGCAATAGCCGCCGACGCGCTCCGCGCGCGTTAATGAGGAGCTTTGCCCTCCCAGCCACGCGATCCGCTGATGCCCAAGGCGAATCAGATGTTCCGTCAGTAGCTGCGCCGCCTGCATGTTATCCGGCCGGACAGTATCCACCTCTTCCAGATAACTGGCGCGCGAGGCAAACACCACCGGAATCCCTTTTTCTTCTGCCCGTTCCCGGAGCGCATCGCTGCTACCCGCCGCTCCGGCGATCACCACGCCATCCACACCCTGATTAAGGAGCATAGCGAAGCGCTGACTCAGCTGTTCGCCATCCTGACCGCCGTGCAACAAAAAGACCATGCGCCCCTGCGCTTCCAGCGCCTCTGTCAACCCGGCCGTGAGTTCCGCATAAAAAGGCGCAGACAGATCGCGCACAATCAGCCCAATGACGCCGCTTTGCCCACCGCGAAGCGCCGATGCCTGGCGGTTACGCACAAAGCCCAGCTGTTCAATCGCCGCGTTAACCCGCTCGCCGGTGGCTGACGAAATCCGCCCTTTGCCACTGAGCACTAATGAGACGGTACTGACGGAAACGCCAGCCGCCAACGCGACATCATGAATGGTGGTTTTTTTGGCTATAGCCATGAAAAAAGAAAGCTCCCTGATAACGTGACAGATAAAACGTTTTATCAATCACTTATATTTATACGCTTTATTATCGTTCGATAATGTGATTTGCGCCGCACTAAAATTAGGTAAAACGTTTTATCTTCTCGCTCAAATAATTGACCACAGCCTTCTTTTTCACGAGGAGTCGTTAGATGACGACGAAGACAACACCAAAAATAACATTATGGGAATTTTTCCAGCAGTTGGGTAAAACGTTTATGCTGCCCGTGGCGCTGCTCTCTTTCTGCGGGATCATGCTGGGGATCGGCAGCTCGTTAAGCAGCCACGATGTCGTCACCCTGCTCCCGGCGCTGGGCAACCCGGTGCTACAGGCCATCTTTACCTGGATGAGTAAAGTCGGCTCGTTCGCTTTTAGCTTCCTCCCGGTGATGTTTTGTATCGCGATTCCGCTCGGTCTGGCGCGTGAAAACAAAGGTGTCGCCGCGTTTGCCGGTTTCGTCGGTTACGCCGTAATGAACCTTGCCGTGAACTTCTGGTTAACGGCGAAAGGCATTCTGCCGACGACTGACGCCGCCATTCTGAAAGCCAATAACGTACAGAATATCCTCGGGATTCAGTCTATCGACACGGGGATTCTGGGGGCGGTGATCGCCGGTATCGTTGTCTGGATGCTGCATGAGCGTTTCCACAATATTCGTCTGCCCGATGCGCTGGCTTTCTTTGGCGGTACGCGTTTCGTGCCGATCGTCTCTTCCGTGGTGATGGGACTGGTCGGGCTGGTCATTCCGCTGGTATGGCCTGTTTTTGCAATGGGCATCAGCGGTCTGGGCCACATTATCAATAGCGCGGGTGATTTCGGTCCGATGATCTTTGGTACGGGTGAGCGCCTGCTGCTGCCGTTCGGCCTGCACCACATTCTGGTCGCGTTGATTCGCTTTACCGAAGCGGGCGGTACGCAGGAAGTCTGCGGCCATAGCGTGAGCGGCGCGTTGACCATTTTCCAGGCGCAGCTGAGCTGCCCGACAACGCACGGCTTCTCTGAAAGTGCGACCCGCTTCCTGTCTCAGGGGAAAATGCCTGCCTTCCTCGGCGGCTTGCCGGGCGCTGCGTTGGCGATGTACCACTGTGCGCGTCCTGAAAACCGTCACAAAATTAAGGGCCTGCTGATTTCTGGTCTTATCGCCTGTGTCGTTGGCGGTACCACAGAGCCGCTGGAATTCCTGTTCCTGTTCGTCGCGCCTGTGCTGTATGTGATTCACGCCCTGCTGACAGGTCTGGGATTCACCATCATGGCGATCCTCGGCGTCACCATCGGCAACACCGACGGCAACATCATCGACTTTGTGGTATTCGGGGTCCTGCACGGTCTGTCGACCAAGTGGTATCTGGTTCCGGTGGTCGCCGCCGTCTGGTTCGCGGTGTACTACGTCATCTTCCGTTTCGCTATTACGCGCTTTAATCTGAAAACGCCGGGCCGCGATACCGAAATCGCCAGCAATATTGAAAAAGTCATGGCGGGCACGCCAGGGAAATCAGGCTATAACGTCCCGGCGATTCTGGCCGCGCTTGGCGGCAGTGAAAATATCGTCAGCCTGGATAACTGCATTACCCGTCTGCGCCTGTCAGTGAAGGATATGTCGCTTGTGAATGTACAGGCGCTGAAGGACAATCGCGCTATCGGCGTAGTACAGCTGAATCAACATAACTTACAGGTGGTTATTGGCCCTCAGGTACAGTCCGTTAAGGATGAAATGGCAGGTCTGATGAACACGGTTGAGGCATAAGGACAACGATATGTTCGATTTTTCAAAGGTGGTGGATCGTCACGGTACGTGGTGCACGCAGTGGGATTATGTCGCCGATCGCTTTGGCGCCCCTGACCTGCTTCCGTTTACGATCTCGGATATGGATTTCGCTACCGCGCCGTGCATCCTGGAGGCCATCAACCAACGTCTGGCGCACGGCGTGCTGGGTTACAGCCGCTGGAAAAACGATGAGTTTTTAGGGGCGATCGCCCACTGGTTCGCAACCCGTCACCACACCACGGTCGACCCGCAGTCGATCGTGTACGGCCCCTCCGTGATCTACATGGTGTCGGAGCTGATCCGCCAGTGGTCATCCGTCGGTGAAGGGGTGGTGATTCACACCCCCGCTTACGATGCGTTCTATAACGCCATCGAAGGCAACCAGCGTACCGTTATGGCGGTTACGCTACAGAAAAACGCGGACGGCTGGCACTGCGATATGGCCGCGCTGGAAGCGGTGCTCGCCCGGCCAGAGAGTAAAATTCTCCTGCTGTGCAGCCCGCAGAACCCTACCGGAAAGGTATGGACGCGCGATGAACTGGAAACGATGGCTGAGCTATGCCATCGTCACGGCGTGCGGGTCATTTCCGATGAAATCCACATGGATATGGTATGGGGCGCGCAGCCGCATATCCCCTGGAGCAATGTGGCGCGTGGTCGTTGGGCGCTGCTGACCTCCGGGTCAAAAAGCTTCAACATTCCGGCGCTGACCGGCGCCTACGGGCTCATCGGCGATGAGGAAAGCCGCAATCGTTACCTCAGCGTATTGAAGGGGCGTGACGGGCTGTCGTCGCCCGCCGTTCTGGCGCTTAGCGCGCACATTGCCGCTTATCAACAGGGCGCGCCGTGGCTGGATGCCCTGCGCGAGTATCTTGCTGATAACCTGAATTATATCGCGCATGCGTTAAACACCGCGTTCCCGACGCTAAACTGGCAGGTTCCGCAATCGACCTATCTGGCCTGGATTGATCTGCGAGCGCTAAATATTGACGACCACGCCTTACAGGATGCGCTGATTCATCAGCAGAAAGTGGCCATCATGCCTGGGTATACTTATGGCGAAGAAGGTCGCGGGTTTCTTCGTCTAAATGCCGGTTGTCCACGTTCGAAACTCGAAAAAGGCGTTAACGGGCTGATCAACGCGATCCACGCTATACGCTGACAATGATTGCGCAATAAAATTATTTATTGCGCAACATAGATTTTACGCCCGTTTTATTTTTATAATGGCGAGCACTTTTATATTAAAAAAGAGTGCGACCATGATTGATACTTCCCTTCCGTTAACTGACGTTCATCGCCACCTTGATGGCAACATTCGAGCCCAAACTATTCTTGATCTTGGCCGCCAGTTCAATTTAGCCCTTCCGGCACAAACGCTTGACGCGCTCATTCCGCATGTGCAGATCACCTTAACGGAGCCTGACCTGGTCAGTTTTCTGGCAAAGCTCGACTGGGGCGTTAAAGTTCTGGCGTCGCTGGATGCCTGTCGTCGCGTGGCCTTTGAAAATATTGAAGATGCCGCCCGCAACGGCCTGCATTATGTCGAACTGCGTTTTTCTCCGGGTTATATGGCGATGACGCACCAGTTGCCTGTGGCAGGTGTGGTCGAAGCGGTCATCGCTGGCGTACGTGAAGGGTGCCAGACTTTTGGCGTTGAAGCTCGTCTGATCGGCATCATGAGCCGTACTTTCGGCGAGGCTGCCTGTCAGCAGGAACTGGAAGCGCTGCTGGCGCACCGCGATCACATTACTGCGCTTGACTTAGCGGGCGATGAACTTGGCTTCCCGGGCAGTCTGTTTCTCTCTCACTTTAACCGCGCGCGTGATGCGGGCTGGCATATTACCGTACATGCTGGCGAGGCGGCGGGACCGGAGAGCATCTGGCAGGCCATTCGCGAACTGGGCGCCGAGCGTATCGGTCATGGCGTGAAGGCCGTGGAAGATCGCGCGCTGATGGATTTTCTGGTCGAACAGCGAATCGGTATCGAATCCTGTCTGACGTCTAATATCCAGACCAGCACCGTTGCCTCGCTGGCTGCACATCCGCTGAAAACGTTCCTTGAGCATGGCGTGCAGGCAAGTTTGAATACGGATGATCCCGCGGTACAGGGTGTGGATATTATTCACGAATACACGGTAGCGGCGCCGGCGGCAGGATTAACCCGCGAGCAGATTCGTCAGGCGCAGATCAATGGTCTGGAAATGGCGTTTTTAAGCGAAGCGGAAAAACGCACATTGCGTGAGAAAGTCGCTGCGGTTTAAGCACGCAACGCCTGATGGCGCTGCGCTTATCAGTCCTGTAACGACACAACCGTAGGCCGGATAAGGCGTTTACGCCGCCATCCGGCAACACCCGGCGCCAGAAGAGTACACCGTCATCACGCGAGGCACAGCGTAGAGCGATGCTTCGCTGATTCAATCCCCAGCTCAATCAACTCCATAATCTGGATCGCCTGGCTCGCCGGAACCGGGTTTTCACCGTTGCCATTCAGCGCGTCACGGATGCCCGCATAATAAGCCGGATAATTACCCGGCACCGTCAGCCAGGTCTCTTCCACACGGTCTTCGCCTTCCACGCGCGTCAACACGCCGTCACGCATGTCGTAACCCCAGTCTTCCTGCGGCAGTCGCTCACCGTTTTTCAACCGTTCCTCTTGTGGATCGAGGCCATATTTCACGTAACTGCCGCGTGAGCCATGCACGATATAACGTGCTGATTCTGCCGCTGCCAGCATCGTACCGTGCAGAATCACCCGACGCTGCGGGTAGGATAATATCGCGTGGAAATAATCCGTCGACTGCGCGCCAGGACGAAGCTGCGCCAGATCCACCGTCATGCTGACCGGCAAACCGAACAGATTGATCGCCTGATCCAGCAGATGCGGCGCCAGATCGTACCAGATACCGCTGCCAGGGCCGCCCTGTTCGCGCCAGCGATCGCGTACCTGCGGGCGGAAACGGTCGAAATGGGATTCAAAGTAAGCCACTTCCCCCAGAACGCCATCGGCCAGCAATCCTTTCAGCGTCAGGAAATCACTGTCCCAACGGCGGTTATGGAACACAGAAAGCACGCGCCCCAGGCTGCGCGCCAGGGCGTCGAGTTCACGGGCTTGTGACAGTGTCACGGTAAAGGGTTTATCCACAACCACATGTTTTCCCGCTTCAAGCGCGGCTTTCGCCAGCGGAAAATGGGTGTCGTTGGGCGTAGGAATGACGATAAGGTCGATATTCGGATCGTTAAAAAGATGCTTAGGCTCTGAGACAACCGCCACAGAAGGCCAGTCCGCCTTCACTTTTGTTTCATCACTACTGGAAACCGCCGCCAGTTCCAGACCCGGCGTCCCCACGATTAAGGGCGCATGGAAAGTCTTGCTGGCATAACCATAACCAATTAGCCCTACCCGGATGTTGTCACTCATGTCTTTGCCTCTCATGTCAGAACGGGGTCATTTCACACTATCCCTTAACCACTCACAATAGTTTAATAACCGCCAGGTTATAAAGGTTGTTGCTTAACTTAAGTCAAACATCAGTGACTTTGGGCTCTCCTGCGGCGAAAAAGTCGCTGAAATCGTTCCCGACACCCTTGCCGTCTTATTTATTGATGAGTAACATTTGCATCCTGTGTTTATGGATAAATCAAAGCAAAAAATGTCGTCAGTAATGAATCGCCTTATTGAATTAACCGGTTGGATTGTTCTCGTTGTCTCAGTGATCCTCTTAGGCGTCGCCAGCCATATCGATAATTACCAGCCCCCTGAACCGACGGCCTCCGTTCAGAAAAAATAAGCGTGTCCTGGCCAGTTGCGGCATAGCAGCATATCGTCAGAAATGGTTTCGGTTTACAGCCAGAAAAATCAGGAAAAGATGAAAAGCGGCAAAAAAAGCGAAATATGCCGTCTGCTGGCCGCACGCTTATTGCCAGTTGTCATGAAGCGCGTTACCCTTCCGGCAGGTGCTCTGCTCACCTGATTCATGACACGTAAGAATACGCTTATTTACCCTTGCGCGCCGATTATTCTTTTCGGTGTCGTTTTGTTTATTTTTATATTCACTACTCCGTTGGTGTTATTTGTTTAATATGGATCGCTATTTATGACAGTTCAGGATTATTTATTAAAATTCCGCAAAATCAGTTCGCTTGAGAGCCTGGAAAAACTGTTTGATCACCTTAACTACACCCTCTCTGACGATCGGGAGATCATCAATATGTATCGCGCCGCAGATCATCGTCGCGCGGAACTGGTCTCGGGCGGTCGTCTGTATGATGTCGGTCAGGTGCCAAAATCAGTCTGGCATTACGTACAATAAAGAAAGTAGCGATCGGCATTAAAAGCTTTATAATACTGGCCCCAAAATGAAATAGTCTGCCTGTTCGCGCTGGCAAATCTGGAGAAGATATGACCACAACACCGGCACAACGCATCGGGGGCTGGTTGCTTGGCCCACTGGCCTGGCTGTTAGTCGCGTTACTGAGCGCCTCGCTCGCGTTATTGCTCTATGCTACTGCGCTGGCTACGCCGCAGACATTCCATATGCTCAGTGAGCAAAGTACCGGCAACCTGTTGTTGTGGGGCGTTTCGTTTATTACCGCCATCGCAATGTGGTATTACACCCTATGGTTGACCATCGCCTTCTTCAAGCGCCGCCACTGCGTGCCTAAACATTATATTATCTGGCTGCTGGTGTCGGTCTTGCTGGCAATTAAAGCCTTTGCCTTTTCGCCAGTCTCAGACGCGTTTGCGGTTCGCCAGCTGTTGTTCCCGTTACTGGCGGCCGCGCTGATCGTACCCTATTTCAAACGCTCGGCGCGCGTTAAAGCAACGTTTGTGAACCCGTAATACCCTTACAGTTAACCTGTTGTCGCCTGCTGTAGATTGACAGATAATAGGCGGCTTTTTTATTTCAGGCCGAAAAATGACTGATTACCTGCTGCTCTTTGTCGGAACTGTGCTGGTCAATAACTTTGTACTGGTCAAGTTTCTGGGTCTTTGCCCGTTTATGGGGGTTTCCAAAAAGCTGGAAACCGCAATGGGTATGGGGCTCGCCACCACGTTTGTGATGACGCTGGCGTCTATCTGCGCCTGGCTGATTGACACCTGGATTTTGATTCCGCTCGATCTCATCTACCTGCGGACGCTGGCGTTTATTCTGGTCATCGCGGTGGTAGTGCAATTTACTGAGATGGTGGTGCGTAAAACCAGTCCGGCATTGTACCGTCTGCTGGGGATTTTCCTGCCGCTCATCACCACCAACTGCGCGGTGCTTGGCGTGGCGCTGTTGAACATTAACCTCGGTCATAATTTTTTGCAGTCGGCGTTGTACGGTTTCTCCGCCGCCGTCGGCTTCTCTCTGGTGATGGTGCTGTTCGCGGCGATTCGCGAGCGCCTCGCCGTGGCAGACGTCCCTGCCCCTTTTCGCGGTAACGCGATTGCGCTGATTACCGCAGGTTTAATGTCTCTGGCCTTTATGGGCTTTAGTGGTTTGGTGAAGTTGTAATGAATGCTATCTGGATTGCCGTAGTCGCTGTGAGCCTGCTGGGCCTGGCATTCGGCGCCATCCTGGGGTACGCCTCCCGCCGGTTTGCCGTGGAAGACGATCCCGTAGTCGAAAAAATCGACGAAATTTTACCGCAGAGCCAGTGTGGGCAGTGCGGCTATCCTGGCTGCCGCCCTTATGCTGAAGCCATCGGTAGTCAGGGTGAAAAAATTAACCGCTGTGCGCCAGGCGGCGAAGCGGTGATGTTGAAAATTGCAACGTTACTGAACGTCGATCCGCAACCTATCGACGGTGATGAACAAGAAGTTGCGCCAGTGCGTATGCTGGCGGTCATCGATGAAAACAATTGCATCGGCTGCACTAAATGTATTCAGGCATGCCCGGTGGATGCCATTGTGGGCGCCACGCGCGCGATGCATACGGTCATGAGCGATCTCTGCACTGGCTGTAATCTGTGCGTTGACCCGTGCCCGACGCAATGCATTGAATTACGCCCGGTCGCGGAAACACCTGACAGTTGGAAGTGGGATTTGAACACCATCCCCGTTCGTATCATTCCCGTGGAACAACATGCTTAAGTTATTCTCTGCATTCAGAAAAGATAAAATCTGGGATTTCGATGGCGGCATTCATCCGCCGGAAATGAAAACCCAGTCAAACGGTACGCCTCTGCGACAGGTTCCACTGGCGCCGCGCTTTATCATTCCTCTTAAGCAGCATATTGGCGCTGAGGGAGAGCTGTGCGTTAACGTGGGCGATCGCGTCCTGCGAGGCCAGCCGCTGACCCGAGGTCGCGGCCGCATGCTGCCCGTCCATGCGCCGACGTCCGGGAAGGTTATCGCGATTGCGCCCCACTCTACCGCGCACCCGTCAGCCCTGGCTGAGCTTAGCGTGATTATTGATGCCGATGGCGAAGATCGCTGGATCGAACGCGACGGCTGGGCGGATTATCAGCGCCGCAGCCGCGAAGAGCTAATTACCCGGATTCACCAGTTCGGCGTTGCCGGGCTCGGCGGCGCGGGGTTCCCGACCGGCGTCAAATTACAGGGCGGCGGCGATAAGATTGAAACGCTGATCATCAACGCGGCGGAGTGTGAACCCTATATCACCGCTGATGACCGCTTAATGCAGGATTGCGCCGCGCAGGTGGTGGAAGGCATCCGTATCCTTGCCCATATTCTGCAACCGCGTGAGATCCTGATAGGTATCGAAGATAACAAGCCGCAGGCCATTTCAATGCTGCGTGCCGTTCTGGCCGATGCGCATGATATCGCGTTACGCGTTATCCCAACGAAATACCCTTCCGGCGGCGCAAAACAACTTACCCAGATCCTGACCGGGAAACAGGTTCCGCACGGCGGCCGCTCTTCTGATATCGGCGTGCTGATGCAAAACGTTGGTACGGCTTATGCCGTCAAACGCGCAGTGATTGACGGGGAACCGATCACCGAGCGCGTTGTGACCTTGACCGGAGAGTCCGTCAGCCGTCCCGGTAACGTCTGGGCCAGGCTGGGGACGCCTGTCAGCCACCTGCTTAATGATGCGGGCTTCTGTTCTTCAGCCGATCAAATGGTGATTATGGGCGGCCCACTGATGGGCTTTACCCTGCCCTGGCTTGATGTTCCCGTCGTGAAGATCACTAACTGCCTTCTCGCGCCTTCCGCTACGGAAATGGGCGAAACGCCGGAAGAGCAAGGTTGTATCCGCTGTAGCGCCTGTGCCGATGCCTGTCCCGCCGATTTGTTGCCCCAGCAGTTGTACTGGTTCAGCAAAGGCCAACAGCACGATAAAGCCACCGCGCATAACATTGCCGACTGCATTGAGTGCGGCGCTTGCGCCTGGGTATGCCCCAGCAGTATTCCGCTTGTGCAGTATTTCCGTCAGGAAAAAGCGGAGATTTACGCGATCGCGCAAGAAGAAAAACGCGCGGCTGAAGCGAAAGCGCGTTTTGAGGCCAGACAGGCGCGACTGGAGCGTGAGAAAGCCGCACGCCTTGAGCGCCATAAAAATGCGGCTGCACAACCTGCGGCAAAAGATCAGGATGCCATCGCCGCAGCGCTGGCGCGCGTAAAAGAGAAACAGGCACAGGCGACTCAGCCTGTTGTCATTAACGCGGGAGAGAAGCCGGATAACAGCGCGGTTATTGCTGCCCGTGAAGCGCGTAAAGCGCAGGCGCGCGCCAGGCAGACGGAGAACGCCGCTGCGGAACCCGCCGAACCAGTCGACCCGCGTAAAGCTGCCGTCGAAGCAGCAATCGCCCGCGCCAAAGCGCGCAAGCAGGAACAGCAGACCGCTGCGGAACCTACCGAACCGGTCGACCCGCGTAAAGCCGCCGTCGAAGCGGCAATCGCCCGCGCCAAAGCGCGTAAGCAGGAACAGCAGACCGCAGCGGAACCCGCCGAACCGGTCGACCCGCGCAAAGCCGCTGTCGAAGCGGCAATTGCCCGCGCCAAAGCGCGTAAGCAGGAACAGCAGGCCGCTGCGGAACCCGCCGAACCGGTCGACCCGCGTAAAGCCGCCGTCGCAGCGGCGATTGCCCGCGTTCAGGCAAAAAAAGCAGCACAGCAGCAGGTTGTTAACGAGGAATAAATGGTATTCAGAATCGCAAGCTCGCCTTATACCCATAACCAGCGCCAGACATCGCGTATCATGATGCTGGTGTTAATCGCCGCGCTGCCGGGGATTGCCACTCAGCTATGGTTTTTCGGTTGGGGCACATTGTTCCAGATTATACTGGCCGCAGTCAGCGCGCTGGCCGCAGAAGCCGCCGTGCTTCAACTGCGTAAACAGCCGATCGCCGCTATCTTAAAAGACAATTCAGCATTGCTGACCGGTTTGCTGCTCGCTGTGAGCATACCGCCTCTCGCCCCGTGGTGGATGGTGGTATTGGGCACCGTATTTGCCGTCATTATCGCCAAGCAGCTTTACGGCGGTCTGGGGCAAAACCCATTCAACCCAGCGATGATTGGTTATGTCGTTCTGTTGATTTCATTCCCGGTACAGATGACAAGCTGGCTCCCGCCGCATGACATCGCCGCAACGGCGCCAGGCCTTCTGGATGCGTTGCAGGTCATCTTCACCGGACACACCGCCAGCGGCGGCGACATGAATACGTTACGCATGGGCATTGACGGCATCAGCCAGGCTACGCCGCTCGATACGTTCAAAACCTCGTTACATGCCGGGCACGCCGTTGAACAGATTATGCAGTACCCCATCTACAGCGGCATGCTGGCCGGTGCGGGCTGGCAGTGGGTAAACATCGCCTGGCTTATTGGTGGCGTGTGGCTGCTCTGGCAAAAAGCGATCCGCTGGCACATTCCGGTCAGCTTTTTAGTGACGCTGGCTGTCTGCTCCACTCTGGGATGGGCATTCGCCGGGGATTCACTGGCGTCTCCGCAGTTGCATCTGCTTTCTGGCGCGACAATGCTGGGCGCGTTCTTTATTCTGACCGATCCCGTCACCGCCTCGACAACCAATCGTGGTCGTCTGATTTTTGGCGCGCTGGCGGGGTTGTTAGTGTGGTTGATTCGCAGCTTCGGGGGATACCCGGACGGTGTGGCGTTCGCCGTACTGTTGGCGAATATCACGGTGCCTTTGATTGATTACTACACCCGACCTCGCGTCTACGGGCATCGCTAAGGACACCCCATGCTAAAAACGATTCGTAAACACGGTATCACGCTGGCGCTGTTTGCCGCAGGCTCGACGGGGCTGACGGCGGCTATTAACCTGGTCACTAAATCGACGATTGCCGAGCAGGCGGTTCTCCAGCAAAAAGCGTTATTTGATCAGGTTCTGCCTGCCGATCGCTACAATAATACCTTGCAGGACAGCTGCTTTCTGGTGAATGCTCCGGCGCTGGGCAAAGGTACGCACCGCATCTATATCGCCCGTCAGGACGATAAGCCCGTCGCCGCCATTCTTGAAGCCACGGCGCCGGACGGCTATTCTGGCGCCATACAGCTCCTGGTTGGCGCTGATTTCAGCGGCACAGTGCTGGGTACACGCGTGACAGAACATCATGAGACGCCTGGCCTGGGCGATAAAATTGAGCTGCGCTTATCCGACTGGATCACCCACTTCAGCGGGAAGACGATCGGCGCTGAGAACGATGCTCACTGGGCCGTGAAAAAAGACGGCGGTGATTTTGACCAGTTTACCGGCGCAACCATTACCCCTCGGGCAGTGGTCAACGCGGTGAAACGTGCGGGCCTGTACGCGCAGACCTTACCGGCGCAACTTCCTCAACTTACCGCCTGTGGAGAATAAACCATGAGCGAAATTAAAGACGTTATCGTTCAGGGCTTGTGGAAAAACAACTCAGCGCTTGTACAGCTGCTTGGTATGTGCCCGCTACTGGCAGTGACCTCCACCGCCACGAACGCATTAGGCCTCGGCCTCGCCACCACGCTGGTGTTGACGCTGACCAACCTGACAATTTCCGCCCTGCGCCGCTGGACGCCAGCGGAAATCCGCATCCCAATCTACGTAATGATCATCGCGTCCGTGGTCAGTGCAGTACAGATGCTGATCAACGCTTATGCCTTCGGCTTGTATCAGTCGCTGGGGATCTTCATTCCACTGATTGTGACCAACTGCATCGTTGTGGGGCGCGCAGAGGCTTTTGCCGCGAAAAAAGGCCCGGCGCTGTCCGCGCTGGACGGTTTTTCCATTGGCATGGGGGCGACCGGTGCCATGTTTGTCCTCGGCTCCATGCGTGAAATCATCGGCAATGGCACGTTGTTTGATGGCGCTGACGGTCTGCTGGGCGACTGGGCGAAAGTGCTGCGCGTGGAGATTTTTCATACCGACTCGCCTTTCCTGCTGGCGATGCTGCCGCCCGGCGCTTTTATTGGCCTGGGGCTGATGCTGGCCGTGAAGTACCTTATTGACGAGAAAATGAAAAAACGCCGCGCCGAAGCCGTTGCCGCTGAGCTTCCGTCAGGTGAAACAGGGAATGTGTAATGAACAAAACAAAACGACTGGAAATATTAACGCGCCTGCGTGACAACAATCCACACCCCACAACGGAGTTAAATTTCACCTCGCCGTTTGAGCTACTCATCGCCGTATTGCTGTCAGCACAGGCCACGGACGTCAGCGTGAATAAAGCGACCGCAAAACTTTATCCCGTCGCCAATACCCCGGCGGCTATGCTGGAGCTTGGCGTCGAGGGCGTAAAGTCGTATATCAAGACTATCGGCCTGTTCAACAGCAAAGCGGAGAATGTGATTAAGACCTGCCGGATGTTGCTTGAACTGCACAATGGCGAGGTTCCAGAGGATCGGGCGGCTCTGGAAGCGCTGCCCGGCGTCGGGCGTAAAACAGCCAACGTGGTGCTCAATACCGCATTTGGCTGGCCAACTATCGCCGTCGATACGCATATTTTCCGCGTCTGTAACCGGACACAGTTCGCCCCCGGTAAAAATGTCGAGCAGGTGGAAGAAAAACTGCTCAAGGTCGTTCCAGCGGAATTTAAAGTCGATTGCCACCACTGGTTAATTCTGCATGGCCGCTACACCTGCATTGCCCGTAAACCACGCTGCGGCTCCTGCATTATTGAAGATCTTTGCGAATACAAAGAGAAAGTCGATATCTGATGCGCCAGGGGCGACGCCGTACGCCCCGACGTATAACAATTTGTTATCCACTTCGGTTCACCTGTTTACCCGACTATGATACCGGCCCGCTTCGCTTTCTTAATGCAATGTTCTTTTGATTTAACACTTCACCAGGTTAATCGTTTTTTTAGAAACTGAAATTTCTATCTATACGTGATCCAGATCACATTGATAACTTCGTGTAAAATTTTTTATCAAATACGGTTAAAATTACAACCAGATGACCTGATGATGCCTTTTCAATACAAAACATTACACTGGCTATTTTTCAGATAATGGCCTATATCACTACTTTAAACCTCAAATAGCAGAACATATCGCCACCATCCGCTTTTTCGCCCCTCCCTGTAGTGTAAAAAACTGCCATTTTACAAATGAAGAAATTTAACGCTACATAACATTTCTCAGTCCCGATGATTCCACCATGCAAGATATATGTAACAGAGTATTACAAACCCCTTGTATGGAAGGGAAAGATAGTGAACATTACTTGCCGTTTCCCCTCCCACTATAACAATCGGACGGATGAACTTGACTCATCACGCGCCAGAACACCCCCGTTAATATGGGATGTAAAAAAAGAGGTAAAAGTGTCTACTGCAAACAATAAACCAACTGAAAGCGTCAGTTTGAACGCTTTCAAACAACCGAAATCGTTCTATCTCATTTTCTCTATTGAGTTATGGGAGCGTTTTGGTTATTACGGCCTGCAAGGAATTATGGCCGTCTACCTGGTTAAACAACTGGGTATGTCAGAAGCGGATTCCATCACCCTTTTCTCTTCCTTTAGCGCCCTGGTGTATGGTCTGGTCGCCATTGGCGGCTGGTTAGGGGATAAAGTTCTGGGCACCAAACGCGTCATTATGCTGGGTGCTATCGTACTGGCGATTGGTTATGGCCTGGTCGCCTGGTCCGGTCATGACGTTGCGATCGTCTATATGGGGATGGCGACCATCGCCGTAGGTAACGGTCTGTTCAAAGCGAACCCGTCTTCTCTGCTGTCGACCTGCTATGCCAAAGATGACCCGCGTCTGGACGGTGCATTCACCATGTACTACATGTCCATCAACATCGGTTCCTTCTTCTCTATGCTGGCGACGCCGTGGCTTGCCGCAAAATTCGGCTGGAGCGTGGCGTTTGCCCTGAGCTTCGTCGGTATGCTCATCACGGTGGTTAACTTCCTGTTCTGCCGCAGTTGGGTTAAAGATTACGGCTCAAAACCAGACTTCGAAGCGGTACATTTCGGTAAATTGCTGGCGACTATCGCAGGCGTTATCGTGCTGATCGCTATCGCGACCTGGCTGCTGCACAACCAGGGCATTGCACGTATGGTTCTGGGCGTGATCGCTCTGGGTATCGTGATTATCTTTGGTAAAGAAGCGTTCGCGATGCAGGGCGCGGCACGTCGTAAAATGATCGTCGCATTCATCCTGATGCTGGAAGCGATTATCTTCTTTGTGCTGTACAGCCAGATGCCGACGTCACTGAACTTCTTCGCAATCCGTAACGTTGAACACACAATCCTCGGTATCGCGGTTGAACCGGAGCAGTATCAGGCGCTGAACCCGTTCTGGATCATCATTGGTAGCCCGATTCTGGCGGCCATCTATAACAAGATGGGTGATACGCTGCCGATGCCGACCAAATTCGCTATCGGTATGGTTCTGTGCTCTGGCGCGTTCCTCGTTCTGCCGCTGGGCGCGAAATTCGCTACAGATGCAGGCATTGTGTCTGTTAACTGGCTCATCCTCAGCTACGGTCTGCAAAGTATCGGTGAACTGATGATCTCCGGCCTGGGTCTGGCAATGGTTGCCCAGCTGGTTCCGCAGCGTCTGATGGGCTTCATCATGGGTAGCTGGTTCCTGACTACGGCGGGCGCCAACCTGATTGGTGGCTACGTGGCTGGCATGATGGCGGTGCCGGAAAACGTTACTGACCCGCTGATGTCTCTGGAAGTTTACGGTCGCGTATTCCTGCAAATCGGTGTCGCCACTGCGGTTATCGCCGCGCTGATGCTTATCACCGCGCCGAAACTGAATCGTATGACTCAGGATGATGAAGAAAACGCGAAGGCCGCCAAAACCGCTACCGCGTAATTTTCAGGGAAACTGATATTCAGGCCGCTAACGTGCGTTAGCGGCTTTTTTTTTGCCTGATGCCGCACTACCATACGTTAAACCTCAGCAAAAAGGAGTTACCGATGAAACTGTTCTACAAACCGGGCGCCTGTTCTCTTGCTTCTCACATCACCCTGCGGGAAAGCGGTATTGATTTCACGCTGGATGGCGTTGATCTGGCGAAAAAGCGTCTGGAAAACGGCGATGATTATTTCGCGGTAAACCCAAAAGGACAGGTTCCGGCTCTGCTGCTGGACGATGGCACCTTACTGACCGAAGGCGTTGCGATTATGCAATATCTGGCAGATAGCGTACCCGATCGTCAGCTGTTGGCACCGACAGGCACCATCTCCCGCTACAAAACGCTGGAATGGCTCAACTATATTGCCACGGAGCTGCACAAAGGTTTTACGCCACTCTTCCGCCCGGATACGCCAGAGGAATATAAACCGATTGTCCGTACGCAACTGGAGAAAAAATTGCACTACGTGAATGACGCGCTCCAGGAAGGCCAGTGTCTTTGCGGCCAGCGTTTCACGATCGCAGATGCCTACCTTTTTACCGTATTGCGCTGGGCGAAAGCGGTGAAGCTGAATATGGAAGGATTAAGCCATATCGACGTTTATATGGCGCGGGTCGCTGAACGCCCCTGCGTGGCGGCGGCGCTGAAGGCGGAAGGTTTGAACTAATGGTTGTTGCGCCGGATGGCGGCTACGCCTTATCCGGCCTGTAAAACAGCCCGTAGGCCCGGTTAGCGTTAGCGCCACCTGGCATTTTGCCGGATGACGGCTGCGCCTTATCCGGCCTACAAAACAACCCGTAGGCCCGGTAAGCGTTAGCGCCACCTGGCACTTTGCCGGATGACGGCTGCGCCTTATCCGGCCTACAGAACACCCCGTAGGTCCGGTAAGCGTTAGCACCTCCGAGCACTTTGCCGGATGGCGGCTGCGCCTTAATCCGGCCTACAAAACAGCCCGTAGGCCCGGTAAGCGTTAGCGCCACCGGGCGCTTCGGTAAAACTCACAGCTGCGTCGCGCTGAAATAGTGTTCAGGTTTAGCAATGCGCTCCTGCGCGGCCACCACCTGCAACTCATATTCCTGCATATTTTTCGTGGCGATCATAATTTCATATACTGCCGCAGTAACGTGTTCAAGCGCTTGCTGCAACGTTGCGCCCTGCAACAGTTTTACCAGCAACAAACCGCTGGTCACATCCCCGACACCCACCGGCTGACGCATCCCGAAATCAACAAGCGGACGGCTAATATGCCAGGCTTCATCCGCCGTCACCAGCAACATCTCAAAGCGGTCGGGGCTATATCCTGCCCGGGCGAGATGTTTAACCAGCACGACTTGCGGCCCTTCAGCAATCAGCTCCCTGGCAGCCAGTACAGCTTCATTAACATTATTGACCGCATGTTCACAGAGAATTTCCAGCTCCACCAGATTGGGCGCGATAATGTCGCTGGCCGGGAGCGCATGGCGAACGTGGAACTCAGCGACGCCAGGCGCCACGATGCACCCTTTTTCAGGATGACCCATAACCGGATCGCAGAAATATTTCGCCTGTGGATTCGCCGCTTTTACTTTACGGACAATCCCCAGAATATGCTCACCCTGCTCTGCGGAACCCAGATAGCCGCTAAGAACCGCATCGCACGTCTGAAGTTTATCAATATCCGCAATACCCTGAACAATTTCAGTCAAATGTTCGGGCGGCATAACACACCCTGCCCACTTGCCATACTGCGTGTGGTTAGAAAACTGAACGGTATTCAGCGGCCAGACATTTGCGCCAAGACGGCGCATCGGAAATTCAGCAGCACTGTTGCCCGCATGGCCGAACACAACATGCGACTGGATGGCGAGGATATTCTTCATGTTTACCATAACCCTAAAATAATAAAGGGGCGTGGTTTCCCACGCCCCTGCTGACTTTTTATTATTTCCAGCAAATCAGACAGTAATTCTTTTTACCACGGCGCAACAGCGTGTAGCGCCCGAATAAAATGTCGCTGTCCTGGAAGAAATATTCCGGGTCTGACTGTTTTTCACCGTTGATGGTCACCGCATTAGAGGCGATGGTTTTACGTGCCTGACCACGAGACGGTTGCAGTTCGGAATCCACCAGCGCCTGCATCAGATCGGCGCCTTTTTCCATCTCGATCATCGGCACGCCATCCTGAGCCAGTTGTTCGAAATCGGCTTCGCTGAGATCGCTCAGATTACCGTTGAACAGGCTTTCAGTGATACGTTTCGCCGCAACCAGACCTTCTTCGCCATGCACCAGGCGCGTGACCTGCTCTGCCAGCACATACTGGGCACGCGGCGCTTTACCGCTGTTCTTATCTTCTTCTTCCAGCGCATTGATCTCGGCAATGTCCATGAAGGTGAAGAATTTCAGGAAGCGGTACACGTCAGCATCTGCGGTGTTGATCCAGAACTGGTAGAACTTGTACGGACTGGTCTTTTTCGGGTCCAGCCATACCGCGCCGCCTTCGGTTTTACCGAACTTGGTGCCATCCGCTTTGGTGATCAGCGGTACGGTCAGGCCGAACACCTGGTTCTGATGCAGACGACGGGTCAGATCGATACCGGAGGTGATGTTGCCCCACTGGTCAGAACCGCCGATTTGCAGCGTAACGCCGTGCAGTTTATTCAGGCAGGCAAAGTCATAACCCTGCAACAGGTTATAGGAGAACTCGGTAAAGGAGATGCCCTGATCGTCACGGTTCAGACGTTGCTTCACCGCTTCTTTGTTGATCATCTGATTGACGGAGAAGTGCTTGCCGATGTCGCGCAGGAAGGTCAGCACATTCATGCCGCCAAACCAGTCGTAGTTATTCGCGGCAATGGCGGAATTGTCACCACAGTCAAAATCGAGGAACGGTGCAACCTGCTTGCGGATTTTATCCACCCACTCCTGCACAGTATCTTCGGTGTTCAGTTTACGCTCAGCGGCTTTAAAGCTCGGGTCGCCAATCAGACCGGTCGCGCCGCCTACCAGCGCAACAGGCTTGTGACCTGCCTGCTGGAAGCGTTTCAGGCATAACAATGGAACAAGATGCCCCAAATGCAAGCTGTCAGCGGTAGGGTCGAAGCCGCAATAGAGCGCGATCGGGCCTTGCGCCAGTCGCTCTGCTAACGCTTCCTCGTCCGTTACCTGGGCCACCAGCCCCCGCTCTTGCAATTGTTTAATCAAGTTACTGCTTGCCATCAAAATCTCCATGTATAAAACGACTGCACCTTTGCCGGTACACGACTTTTCGCCAGACGCGAAAGGTATATAGAATAAAGCGCTGACGCACGCAGCGCTAGCGCTTAACACAACAAATTTCGGGGTTTAAGGAGCAAGCCGGTCAATTTTCCACGCGTTGTTTTCGCGCTGGTATAAAAAGCGGTCGTGTAAACGGTGTTCGCCGCCCTGCCAGAACTCCATCTGTTCAATATTGACGCGGAATCCGCCCCAGAAGCTGGGCAACGGGACTTCCCCTTGCTGGAACTTCTGCTTCAGCTCAAGGAACTTGCTTTCCAGAATGCCGCGCGCAGAGATTCGGCTGGATTGTTTAGACACCCAGGCGCCAATCTGGCTGTCGCGCGGGCGGCTGTGGAAGTATTTCACCACTTCAAGCGTGGAAAGGCGTTCCGCTTTGCCAGTCACCATCACCTGCCGTTCCAGCATATGCCACGGGAACAACAGACTGATACGCGGATTATTTTCGAGGTGATGCGCCTTACGGCTGCCCAGGTTGGTGTAAAACACCATCCCTTTTTCATCGTAATGTTTAAGCAGCACAATGCGTTGATAAGGCTGGCCGTTTTCATCGACGGTGGCGACCACCATCGCGGTCGGGTCCGCCAGTCTGGCATCACATGCCTGACCCAGCCAGCGTTCGAAAAGGGTTAACGGTTCAGCGGGAAGATCGTGGCGACGCAGGCCGCCCCTGGTGTATTCACGGCGCAGATGCGCGATTTGCTGCAATTCGTCGTTATCAGACATGGTGTTCGCTACGGATTGTCAGTGGGTGGCGCTATTGTGCGCCGCCCAGGTGAAAATCTCAACGCTTCGGGTTTTGTAACTGGCAGTTATTCAGCACAATTCTGTCGCGTTTATAGACCGTTGCGCCATCGCCTTTTGACCAAAAGACGTAGATGCCGTCCGTGTAACGTGCTCCCGACGCAGACATGCCCTGTTTGAGGTTCAGCAGTTTATTGTCGTAAACAAAATTCACCTCTTGCCGGGTATTGTTCATTTTTACGGTAAGCGGTTTTTCATCACACTGATATTCCAGCGTGTCCGTTTGCATACGCTCAAGCAATTGGTTGTAGACGCTACAACCGCTCAGGAGCACAGGCAGACATACAATGAGCAGTTTTTTCATAGACATATCCCGAAGACTTTCCTGGTCCGAAGGGCAAATACGCCCTTCCTAACCCTTTCAGTTTAACGGCAGACAGTCCCGGAAAAATTCAGTTAACTCTGAGTTCGTGGGTTCGCCGGGAAAATGGCCCCCAGAATGCTGGATTCTGTGGCCCCCGTCACCGAAGGGAGATTCCCCGGCAACCCGGCGAGCGTGCGCCACGCCAGCCAGGCAAACGCCAGCGCTTCCATATCATCGCCACTGATCCCGGCTTCATCCGTGCTGGTAACTTCCGTGCCCGGCAGCAACCCGGCCAGACGCGCCATCAGCAAAGGGTTACGACTCCCGCCGCCGCACACCATCAGCCGCTCACAGCCGCCGCTTAACAGAACCTGTTCAGAAATTGTCACCGCGGTCAGCTCAGCCAGCGTTGCCTGAATATCGCGGGGAGCGAGGCCAGGAAAGGCCGAAAGGTGGCGTTCTATCCAGCCATAGTTGAAATACTCACGCCCGGTGCTTTTCGGCGCGGGCGCTGAAAAATAGGGATCGCTCAACATATTTTGCAGCAGCGGAATTATCACTTTCCCTTCACTGGCCCATTGCGCGTCTTTATCATAAGGCTTACCGCACTGCCGCCAGATCCAGGCATCCATGAGCATATTGCCTGGCCCGGTATCGTACCCTCTTACCGGTTGACCCGGTATGAGCAAAGACAGGTTGGCGATACCGCCAATGTTTAGCACCATCCGACGCTCTGTCGGGTGCGCCAGCAGCGCCTGGTGAAACGCGGGAACCAGCGGCGCGCCTTGCCCGCCCAGCGCAATATCGCGACGACGAAAATCACCGACAACCGTTATCCCGGTTCGCGCGACAATTTGGTTGTTATCACCGATTTGTAAGGTATGCGGCGCAGCGCCGGTAGGTTCATGCCAGACCGTCTGACCATGACAGCCGATGGCGACAATATCCCGCGGCCGCAGTTTTTCCTGCGCCAGCAGCGCGTTCACCGCGTCGGCAAAAAGCTGCCCGAGCTGCGTATCCAACTGGCCAAACTGGGAAAGCGTGAGTTGTTGCCCCTGGCAAATATCCAGAATGGCTTGTTTAAGATGAACGGGGATGGGCCAGGTCAGGCTCGCCTGCTGTGCGACCATCGTTTCATCAATTGCCGCCAGCACAACATCGACGCCATCAAGGCTGGTTCCAGACATAACGCCGATAAAACGGCCCGATTTCATACATCTTCCTTTTAGCGTGTTAAGCATGATTTTAGCGCTACCACTCAACCACAAAGTTTCTGCTAATACCATGCTTCATTAAGCATTTTTACCCTTCGATGCAGACGCTGACACTCTGTTCTGATAAATCTCATGGATGATTCGTTTATACTTGGTTAACCCAAATCTGATTATGATTTTCACATTGTTCCAGCAGAACATGTGCCTTTACGGTCGTATATGCCATATAATTTAACCATGAGGGATGCTTTGTGGCGTTTCATGGTGAACAGGAGATTTATAGATGATTAAACGTGTGCTGATCGTTTCACTGATGGGCTTATCTTTAGCGGGTTGTGTGAATAACGATAGCCTGTCCGGTGATGTCTATACCGCGTCCGAGGCGAAACAAGTGCAGAATGTCACATACGGCACTGTCGTTAACGTTCGTCCGGTGCAAATCCAGGGCGGTGATGACTCCAACGTGATCGGCGCTATCGGTGGTGCAGTGCTCGGTGGTTTCCTCGGTAATACCATCGGTGGCGGGACGGGTCGTTCACTGGCGACGGCCGCTGGCGCAGTCGCAGGTGGCGTAGCGGGACAAGGCGTCCAGGGCGCGATGAACAAAACTCAGGGTGTGGAGCTGGAAATCCGTAAGGATGACGGCAACACCATCATGGTCGTACAGAAACAGGGCGATACCCGTTTCTCCGCAGGTCAGCGTGTTGTTCTGGCCAGCAACGGCAGCCAGGTTACTGTTTCTCCGCGCTAATCCAACAGACGTGTGGTCAGCCTCTGGCCACACGCCTTTCTTCTGGTCTTAGTTCTGAGACTGCAACTCAATAATATTGTGCTCAAGTTTCGCAATCAGCTTAATTAACAGCTCAAGTTCCTGCGGCGAAATCCCTTCCAGAATCTCTCCACGCGTTTTATTGATCACGGCTTCCATCTCTGTGATGAGCGGTTCCGCCTTCTCCGTCAGCTTAATTCGCTTGGCGCGACGATCGCTGGCGCAGGTTTGTCGTGAGATAAGCCCTTTGTCTTCAAGCTGATCCAACGTACGCACCAGAGACGGTTGTTCAATGCCAATCGCTTTGGCTAACTGTATTTGCGACTGATCCGGCGGAAGTTGGTGAATATTATGCAGCGTTACCCAGTGTGTCTGCGTCAACTCCAGAGGTTTCAGGCGATGGTCAATCAGAGCACGCCAAATGCGCACCAACCGTGCCAGATCAGAACCTAGTGGCGATTCCAATTTCATCTCCTTATAATTAGCTTGCTAAGATATTATACTGATTTTAGAATAGTGTGCAGCATTTATATGCTCAAAACAAATGTATTGCTAAATTTGCTTACAGGTAGACATTTTTTCAGACATTATGCGGAAAAGACGTGCTGTACCTCGGTTTTTACTAAACCTATAGCAACGCTGTTTAACGCAAAGGATTCTTGCTTGTGACGTTTATACCCACTGCAACAGGATTGCCCCTACAAGATCTGGTGATCGGCGCATCTGTCTATTTCCCTCCGCTTTTCAAAGCATTCGCGCTTGGATTTGTTATCTGGCTGCTGGCGCATCGCCTGCTACGCGACTGGATTTACTCGGGTGAAATCTGGCATCCCCTGCTGATGGATCTGTCGATATTTGCACTTTGCGTGTGCCTGAGCCTTATTTTGCTGATTGCGTGGTGATTATGTCGCTTAAAACAATGAAATACTTTTCAACGATTGTGGTTGCGGCCATCGCGGTTCTGGCCGGTTGGTGGCTATGGAATTACTACATGCAATCTCCGTGGACGCGCGACGGTAAAGTACGGGCGGAACAGGTGAGCATTACGCCTCAGGTCTCCGGCAGCATCACCGAACTCAATATAAAAGATAACCAGTTCGTGAATGCAGGCGATCTGCTCTTTTCTATCGATAAGACCCCTTTTCACATCGCTGAGCTTAATGCGCAGGCAGAACTGGCTAAAGCCCGCTCCGATTTAGCGAAAGCCAATAATGAAGCCAACCGGCGTCGCCATTTATCACAAAATTACATCTCTGCCGAAGATATGGACACCGCAAACCTGAACGTTAAAGCGATGCAGGCCAGCGTCGAAGCGGCGGAAGCGTCATTAAAACAGGCGCAATGGCAATTAGCCCAGACCGACGTTCGCGCGCCGGTCGCGGGCTGGGTGACAAACCTCTCAACGCGCACGGGGGATTACGCCTCCACCGGCCAACCGCTGTTTGCGCTGGTCGACAGCCACTCGTTCTACGTCATGGGATATTTCGAAGAGACGAAACTGCGCCATATTCGCGAAGGCGCTCCGGCGCAGATCACCCTCTACAGCGGCAACGTAAAGTTACAGGGTCACGTCGCCAGTATTGGCCGGGCGATTTATGATCAAAGCGTGGAGAGCGATTCCGGCCTGGTCCCTGACATTAAACCTAACGTTCCCTGGGTTCGTCTGGCGCAGCGCGTACCGGTGCGTATCGAATTTGATGCGTTACCCCATGATGTCACGCTGGTTTCGGGCACAACATGCAGCGTGGCTATCGGTCAGCGCTAATGAAGCTCCCTCACCTGACCTGGCGCGATACGCCCTGGTTCAAAGCAACCTCTGGGCAATGGCGCTATGCATTGCGCAATACCCTCGCCATGTGCCTGGCGCTGACGTTCGCCTACTACATCAACCTGGATGAGCCATACTGGGCGATGACCTCTGCCGCCGTGGTAAGTTTTCCGACGGTAGGCGGCGTGATCAGTAAAAGTCTGGGGCGTATTGCCGGGAGTTTACTTGGCGCCACCGCCGCGCTCATCATCGCAGGTCACACGCTAAACGAACCCTGGCTCTTTTTATTAAGCATGGCGGCCTGGATTGGCTTTTGCACCTGGGCCTGCGCCCATTTCACCAATAACGTCGCCTACGCCTTCCAGCTGGCGGGTTACACGGCCGCCATCATTGCCTTTCCCATGGTCAACATCATCGAGGTCACACAGTTGTGGGATATCGCCCAGGCCAGGGTCTGCGAGGTGATCGTCGGTATTCTTTGCGGCGGCATGATGATGATGATCCTGCCCAGCACCTCTGACGGCACGGCGCTGTTGACCGCGCTGAAAAATATGCACGCACGGTTGCTGGAGCACGCCAGCCTGCTCTGGCAGCCGGAAACCACCGATGCGATACGTTCTGCCCATGAAGGGGTTATCGGCCAAATTCTGACGATGAACCTGCTGCGCATTCAGGCATTCTGGAGTCACTACCGTTTTCGTCGCCAGAACGCGCTGCTTAACGCTCTGCTGCATCAGCAGCTTCGCCTGACCAGCGTCATTTCCAGCCTCCGCAGGATGTTGCTGAACTGGCCCAACCCGCCGGAGCAGACCCGCGATGTGATTGAACAACTGTTGGCCGCGCTGGCTAATCCGCGTACCGACAGTTATACCGTCGCGCGCATTATTGCCCCGCTACATCCGAAAAACCGACAGGATTACCGCCACGTCGCCTTCTGGCAGCGATTGCGCTATTTCTGCCAGCTCTACTTACACAACAGCCATCAGCTACGGTTGCTGGAAAACGGCGCCGCAGTCGATGAGATCAAAGTAACGCGTAGCCCCGGTCTGGCCCGCCATACGGACAACGCCGAAGCGATATGGAGCGGATTGCGCACATTTACCACCCTCATGGTGATTGGCGCGTGGAGTATCGGTTCACAATGGGAATCCGGTTCAGGGGCATTAACGCTGGCGGCCATCAGTTGCGTGCTCTATTCCGCCGTCGCCACGCCGTTTAAATCACTCTCTTTATTGATGCGCACGCTGATTCTGCTCTCGTTATTCAGCTTCGTCGTCAAATTCGGTTTGATGGTGCAGATAACCGATCTCTGGCAGTTTTTGCTGTTTCTGTTTCCTTTGCTGGCCACGATGCAACTGCTGAAGCTGCAAATGCCGAAACTCGCCGGACTTTGGGGGCAGTTGATCGTTTTTATGGGATCGTTTATCGCCGTCACCAATCCCCCCGTGTATGACTTTGCTGATTTTCTTAATGACAATACGGCTAAAATTGCCGGGGTCGCGCTGTCGTGGCTGGCGTTTGCGATCCTGCGTCCGGGTTCGGATGCCCGCAAAAGCCGTCGCCATATCCGCGCATTGCGCAGAGATTTTGTCGATCAGCTCAGTCGTCATCCATCACACAGCGAGAATGAGTTTGAATCGCTGACCTATCATCACGTCAGTCAACTCAGCAATAGCCAGGATGCGCTGGCGCGACGCTGGCTGTTACGCTGGGGAGTGGTACTGCTGAATTGTTCACATGTGGTGTGGCAACTGCGTGCCTGGGAAACCCGCTCCGACCCGCTTTCGCGCGTCCGGGATATCTGTATTGCCTTGTTGCGCGACGTGATGAGCGAGCGCGGCGTACAGCAACGACCGCTGGCGGCCACGCTCCAGGAGCTACAGCGTATTTGCAACACGCTGTCGCATCATCATCAATCTGCGGCTCAGGAACTGGCGGCGCTCATCTGGCGATTACACTGCTCGCTGTCGCAGCTTGAGCAAGCGCCCCCGCAGGGTTCACTGACATCCTGACTATTTGATGACGCCGCAGGCGTAACGCTCGCCACCACCGCCAAGCGGTTTCGGCTGATCGGACATGTTATCGCCGCCGACATGGATCATCAGCGCTTTATCTTTGATTTCATCAAGAGATTTCAGGCGCGGCGCAGTAACAGGCGTGGTGGCTATCCCGTCATTATTGACCACCAGCACGGGAAGATCGCCCATATGCCCGGCGCCTTCCGGCCCTTCGTGCTTCCCGGTATTGTGCGGGTCGAAATGCCCACCCGCCGCTTCTGCCGCCGAGGCTTTACCCTCTTTAATCGCAGGCTGGCAACTGCCGTTAGCATGGATATGAAAACCATGTTCACCCGGCGGCAGCGCTTTCAGATCGGGAGTAAACTCCAGCCCTTTATCCGTTTCGGCAATAGTTACGCTGCCAATCGACTGCCCGACGCCTTGCGAAGTCACCAGATTCATCGTCACTTCTTCACTGGCGGCCTGTGCACCCGCACAGGCCAGCAGGGTTAACATTGCCAGACTCAAACGCTTCATAAGACCTCCGTCAAATGTGTTTACCCGGTTAAGTGTAAACCAGTGACACAATTTTGAACGGAAAGCCGAAAACGGAGCATTACGGCACGTCGTAACCTAGCGCCGCCTTGCGGATACGGAACCATTGCTGACGCGACATCGTCAGAGACTCCGCCTCAATCGCTGCGCGTACGCGCTCAATTTTACCGGAGCCGATAATCGGCAACGGCTGAGACGGCAGGCGTAAAATCCACGCATATACCACCTGCTCAATCGTGGTCGCGTTCAGCTCTTCCGCAATCGCAGCAAGTTCGTTGCGCAGCGGCGCGAATTCATCATCATTAAACAGACGACCGCCGCCAAGACAGGACCACGCCATCGGTCGAATACGCAGTTGCTGTAGCTGATCCAGCGTGCCGTCCAGTAGCAGCGGCTGATGAACCGGTGAAATCTCAACCTGGTTCGTGGCAAGGGTAAACGGCAGACGCGATTGCAGCAGCGTAAACTGGGCCGGGGTAAAGTTAGAGACGCCAAAGTGGCGCACTTTTCCGCTCTGGTGGAGATGCTGGAATGCTTCCGCTACGTCGTCCGCATCCATTAACGGGTCGGGACGATGGATGAGCAGCAGATCAAGACGGTCGGTCGCCAGATTTTTCAGGGACTGTTCAGCGCTGGCGACAATGTGGTCGCGGTCAGTGATGTAATGGCCGAGTACATTTTCAGCCCGGGCGGTCGTGGCGATACCACACTTCGTTACGATCTGCATCCGCTCACGCAGGTGCGGCGCCAGTTTCAACGCTTCGCCAAACGCGGCCTCACATTGATAACCGCCGTAGATATCCGCATGGTCAACGGTCGTGACGCCCAGATCAAGATGCTCTTCAATAAAGCTGACCAGCTGACGCGCAGACATATTCCAGTCCATCAGACGCCAGTAACCCATCACGAAGCGCGAAAATTCCGGGCCTTGCGGGGCAATAGTGATACGCTGAACCATAACCGCTTCCTCATATATAGATGTTTAGCGAGTATACGCAATTACGGTTTCAAAAGAGTGAGGGTTGTTGAGGTTCTTCCTGCGGGTTCGGTTTGTTTGCGCGTAATTTGCGCATAAGACGCTGACGACAAAGCCGCAACACGTCCTGCTTCTCGGCGTCGCTCATTTTTTGCCAGTTGAAACGTTCATCCCGACTGCGCAGACAGCCGCGACAAAATCCGCGCTCATCCGACTGACAGATCCCCCGGCACGGGCTTGGGACGGGAAAAAACTCTAACTGCTCGGCCACACTCTCTCCTCAACGAAAGCACTTATGCTTATTGAAGACGCTAACTGGCTTTCTGGCAACCTGACTTGCATTAGACCGATTGGTCTATTACACTCTGCGGCATGAACAAACAGACTGAACATGATACCCGCGAACATCTTCTGGCTACCGGCGAGCAGCTTTGTATGCAGCGTGGCTTCACCGGAATGGGATTGAGCGAGCTGCTCAAAACCGCCGAAGTGCCGAAGGGGTCGTTTTATCACTATTTTCGTTCCAAAGAAGCGTTTGGCGTCGCCATGCTGGAACGGCATTACGCCGGATATCATCAGCGGCTGGCAACGCATTTTGACGCCGGTGCGGGCAACTACCGTGACCGCATTCTGGCTTACTATCAGGAAACCCTGAATCAGTTTTGCCAGCAAGGCACTATCAGCGGCTGTTTGACCGTAAAGCTGTCCGCCGAAGTGTGCGATCTCTCAGAAGATATGCGCACTGCGATGGACAAAGGCGCGCGGCATATTATTACGCTGTTAGCGCAAGCGCTGGAAAAAGGACGCGAAGCCCGCTGTCTCTCTTTTGCTGGCGAGCCGCTGCAACAGGCGCAGATCCTGTATGCGCTGTGGTTAGGCGCGAATCTGCACGCCAAAATTTCTCGCAGTGCCGCCCCGCTTGAAAGCGCGCTGGCACATGTAAAAACGATTATCGCAACGCCTGCGGCTTAACGGGCGTTTTTATTTTCCTTATCACTAGACGACCGGTCTACTTATACCAGGAGCCATTATGTCATCTGAGAAACTGTTTACCCCGCTGAAAGTGGGCGCAATTACGGCAGCAAACCGTGTGTTCATGGCCCCTCTGACGCGTTTGCGCAGCATTGAACCGGGCGACATTCCCACCCCGTTAATGGCCGAGTATTATCGTCAACGCGCCAGCGCCGGGCTAATCATCAGCGAAGCGACGCAGATCTCCGCACAGGCGAAAGGCTATGCGGGCGCGCCGGGTCTGCACAGCGTGGAGCAGATCGAGGCATGGAAAAAAATTACCGCTGGCGTTCATGCCGAACAAGGGCACATTGCTGTTCAACTCTGGCATACCGGTCGAATCTCTCATTCCAGCCTGCAACCCGGCAGCCAGCCCCCTGTCTCCGCGTCTGCGATCGGCGCTGGCACCCGTACCTCGCTGCGCGATGAAAACGGCCAGGCCATTCGTGTCGATACCTCAATGCCGCGCGCGCTGGAAACCGACGAGATCCCAGGCATCGTCAACGATTTCCGTCAGGCTATCGCCAATGCGCGTGAAGCCGGTTTCGACCTGGTAGAACTGCATTCCGCCCACGGCTATCTGCTGCACCAGTTCCTTTCCCCGACGTCAAACCATCGTACTGACCAGTACGGCGGTAGCGTTGAGAACCGCGCGCGTCTGGTGCTGGAAGTCGTCGATGCCGGTATTCAGGAATGGGGGGCAGATCGAATTGGTATTCGTGTTTCCCCTATCGGCACATTCCAGAATGTCGACAATGGCCCGAATGAAGAAGCCGATGCGCTCTATCTGATTGAGGAACTGGGTAAACGCGGCATTGCCTATCTGCACATGTCCGAACCTGACTGGGCTGGCGGCGAACCGTATACTGACGCCTTCCGTGAGAAAGTTCGCGCCCGCTTCCACGGCCCAATCATTGGCGCAGGCGCCTATACGCCGGAAAAAGCGGAAGACCTGCTCAATAAGGGCCTGATCGACGCCGTCGCGTTTGGCCGGGCGTATATCGCTAACCCGGACCTGGTGGCTCGTCTGCAACGCAAAGCAGAACTGAATCCACAACGCGCAGAAAGCTTCTACGGCGGCGGCGCGGAAGGTTACACGGACTATCCTACCCTGTAATCCTGCGTTGGTAGCGGCGTAAAAACGCCGCTATACTAGAACAACATTTTGAATGTATTGACCATTCAGCACTTTTGAGGGGAAAAAGATGCGTTTACTTCATACCATGCTGCGTGTTGGCGACTTGCAGCGTTCCATCGAATTCTACACCAACGTACTGGGCATGAAGCTGCTGCGCACCAGCGAAAACCCGGAATACAAATACTCTCTGGCATTCGTGGGTTACGGCCCGGAAAGCGAAGAAGCGGTGATCGAGTTAACTTACAACTGGGGCGTTGATAAGTACGAGCTGGGCACGGCCTATGGCCATATCGCCCTGAGCGTCGACAATGCTGCCGAAGCCTGCGAGCGCATTCGCCAGAACGGCGGTAACGTCACGCGTGAAGCGGGTCCGGTAAAAGGCGGCTCCACCGTCATCGCGTTTGTTGAAGATCCTGATGGCTACAAAATTGAGCTGATTGAAGCCAAAGACGCCGGTCGCGGTCTGGGCAACTAATCTCCCGCCGGGCGCAGACTCTCTGTGCCCGTTGTTTTACTGCATCTCAGCGTAAAATTTGCCATAATGCGCGCTGCAATTTTCCGTATTAAGAGATCCAGATGTCCGATAACGCTCAACTTTCCGGTCTGTGCGACCGTTTTCGTGGTTTTTATCCTGTCGTCATTGATGTCGAAACGGCGGGATTCAATGCCAAAACCGATGCGCTGCTTGAGGTTGCCGCCATCACGCTGAAAATGGATGAACAAGGCTGGCTGATGCCGGACACGACGCTGCATTTCCATGTTGAGCCGTTCGAAGGCGCAAACTTACAGCCTGAAGCGCTTGCCTTTAACGGAATCGATCCTTCTAACCCGCTGCGCGGCGCGGTCAGCGAGTACGATGCGCTGCATGCTATTTTCAAAATGGTGCGCAAGGGAATTAAAGACAGCGGTTGCAATCGTGCGATCATGGTCGCCCATAACGCCACGTTCGATCACAGTTTTATGATGGCCGCCGCTGAGCGCGCTTCGCTGAAACGTAACCCCTTCCACCCCTTCGTGACCTTTGACACTGCGGCCCTGAGCGGCCTGGCGCTGGGACAGACCGTGCTGTCAAAAGCGTGTCTGGCGGCGGGAATGGCGTTTGATGGAACGCAGGCGCACTCTGCGCTATACGACACCGAACGAACGGCCGTTCTGTTTTGCGAAATCGTTAACCGCTGGAAGCGTCTTGGCGGCTGGCCGTTGCCGGTACCAGAAGAGGCATAATCGTGTCGGGTGGCAGTGTCCGCGCGTCCTGATAAGCGACGCGCCATCAGGCAAGCGCGTTTTCAGCAAAAAAAAAGCGACCAGATGGTCGCTTTTTTATTTCGGCTGAATTACTCAGCGTCAGGCTCTTCGGTTTTGTATTTTGCCGCAGTCTCTTTGATCAACTGCTGCAACTCACCGCGCTGGTACATTTCAATTAAGATATCGCAGCCGCCAACCAGCTCACCGTCCACCCACAGTTGCGGGAAGGTCGGCCAGTTTGCATATTTCGGCAGCTCGGCGCGGATGTCCGGGTTTTGCAGAATATCGACATAGGCAAAACGTTCACCACAGGCAGAAAGCGCCTGAACAGCCTGTGCGGAAAAACCGCAGCTTGGCAGTTTTGGAGAGCCTTTCATGTACAGGAGAATCGGGTTTTCAGCGATCTGGCGCTGGATTTTTTCGATAGTGGTGCTCATTGTCTTGCTTCCTTAAACTTCTTTACGGCAGTAGTCTGACATTGTAGCGGGTCAGGCTGGCAACGGAAAATAACATTTTCATCACGCTTTACTATTTTATCGTCTGAAGCCTGAAGTTGCATTCTAAATATCTCTTATCCACTTAAACAGTATGGAATTGTTTATCTGTTGACCCGTTTCCGCTTTTGTTGCTGCTTTTTTTTGCACTCAATAACGAAACGCGATTTTAGATGACAAAAGCTATTAACTTCCGGGGATTTTATAGATTAGAATCGATGCGTTTTGTAAATCATACGCAGGCATGAATTCGACCTGCCCTTAACCAGAGGATTGCTCAGTGGCGCGGATAAACCGGATCTCGATCACGCTCTGTGCTTTGCTTTTTACCACGCTCCCTTTTACGTCAATGGCGCATGCTTCCCGGCAAGCCAGGGCGACGCCTGCCGCGCATGTCACGAAAACGGCAGATAAGCAGAAGAACACAGCGACCAGCAAGAAAAAAACGAAGACTGCAAAAAAAGCCGTGAGTAAAACCCAAAGTAAAACGGCCTCCACATCGAAAAAACGCATTGCCTCCCCTGCGAAAACCACCAAAACCGCAAGCCGTCGTAGCAAACCCGCCACCACACAAACCGCCGCCGTAACCTGGACGGAAAAATGTACGCCGCGCAAGGGTCGTAAGCCGCATTGTGTCAAAGTAAAAGGCGCCCCGCTTGCCATTGCTGATGCGCATAAAGCGAAAATGCAGAAAGCCACCAACACGGCGATGAATAAATTAATGAATCAGATTGGCAAACCGTATCGTTGGGGCGGAACGTCTCCACGAACCGGTTTTGATTGCAGCGGTCTGGTTTATTACGCGTATAAGGATCTGGTGAAATTCCGCATCCCGCGTACTGCAAATGAAATGTATCATTTGCGCGATGCCGCGCCGATTGAACGTGGCGAACTGAAAAATGGCGATCTCGTGTTCTTCCGTACCCAGGGTCGCGGTACCGCCGATCACGTTGGCGTTTACGTTGGCAACGGCAAATTTATTCAGTCTCCGCGCAGCGGTCAGGAAATACAGATTACCTCTCTTAGCGAAGATTACTGGCAGCGCCATTACGTGGGCGCACGCCGGGTCATGACGCCGAAAACCATTCGATAAAACGTTACCCTGTAGTATGGCTACAGGGTAAGTTCTTCTTTTGTATCACCTTTCAATTTGCTACCCTATCCTTACGTACAATAAGGTTATTGTGCGCACCTAATATAAATATAAGGAGAGAAGCAATGTCGTTTGAATTACCTGCATTACCGTATGCCAAAGATGCTCTTGCACCGCACATTTCTGCTGAGACGCTGGAATATCATTACGGCAAACATCATCAGACCTATGTGACCAACCTTAACAACCTGATCAAAGGCACGCCGTTTGAGGGGAAATCACTGGAAGAGATCGTTCGCAGCGCTGAAGGCGGCGTCTTCAATAACGCGGCACAGGTCTGGAACCACACCTTCTACTGGAACTGCCTGGCGCCTGATGCTGGCGGCGAACCAACGGGTAAACTGGCTGACGCCATTGTCGCGTCCTTCGGCAGCTTTGCCGATTTCAAAGCGCAGTTCACCGACGCCGCAATTAAGAACTTCGGTTCCGGCTGGACCTGGCTGGTGAAAGGGACGGATGGGAAACTGGCTATCGTCTCTACGTCGAATGCCGGTACGCCGCTGACCACCGACGCCACGCCGTTGATGACCGTTGATGTGTGGGAACATGCCTACTATATCGACTACCGCAATGCCCGTCCTGGCTACCTGGAGCACTTCTGGGCGCTGGTAAACTGGGACTTTGTGGCGAAAAACTTCGCAGCATAAAGAGAATAACGCAGAAGGGAGTCCCTTCTGCGTTTTAATGCTGGCGCTTAGCTCGCCACGCAAACGTCTTCAGGCTGTCTGCGCGCAGAGACAAAGACCAGCAACAGCGCAAGCCCTGCCACAATCGCCCCCATCACCGGTACGAAGCTGTAGCCCAAACCACCGGAAATCACTGCGCCCCCCGCCGCTGCGCCAAGCGCATTACCGAGATTAAAGGCACCGATATTGACCGATGAAGAGAGACCTGGCGCTTCGCTGGCAACCCGCATGACGCGCATTTGTAAAGGCGGAACCACCGCGAATGTCGCCGCCCCCCATACCACCATGCTGATAGCGGCGCCCACTTCATTGCGCGCCAGGAACGGGATCGCCAGCATAATCACCATCAGCAGCAGCAAAAATCCTTTCAGGGTGCCGTTAACCGAACGATCCGCCAGTTTTCCCCCCAGGTAGTTACCGATAGAAAAGCCAACGCCAATCAGTACCAGCATACCGGTAACGAAAGCAGGCGTTGCATGCGTAATGCTGTGCAGCACCGGGGCGATATAGGTATAGAGCGTAAACATCGCGCCTGCGCCCAGAACGGTGGTCAGTAATGCCGATAACACCTGTGGTCGCAACAGCACCGCCAGCTCTTTGCGCACCTCAGGGCGCTCTCCCGCACCGCCTTTTGGCAACGAGAAAAAGAGGCTAATCATTGAAATTACGCCCAGCCCCGCCGTCGCCATGAAGGACATACGCCAGCCAATGGTTTCTCCCAGCCAGGTCGCCGCAGGAACACCGCCAATATTGGCGATCGTCAGCCCCATAAACATGGTGGCGACCGCGCTGGCCTGTTTATGTTTGGGGACGACGCTGGCCGCCACCACCGACCCCAGACCGAAGAAAGCGCCGTGATTCAGGCTGGTCAGAATCCGCGACAACATCAACGTAGTGTAATCCGGCGAGATGGCCGACAGCACATTTCCGAGGGTAAAAATCGCCATCAAAAAAATAAGCGCATTACGACGTGCGCGATGGGAAAGCAGCAGCGTCATCAACGGCGCGCCGACCATCACACCAACGGCATACGCGCTGATTAGCATTCCGGCCGCAGGAATCGAGACATCCACGCCGCGAGCGATAACGGGCAACAAGCCCATCGGAGAGAACTCGGTGGTTCCAATACCAAATGCGCCAATTGCCAGCGCCAGTAAGGGATAATTTATTTTCATACATCGACTCCGCAGCTTCGTGCCGTCACGGGGCACGCAAAAGAGTCAAAAGCATGACATCAATCACAAAACTAATAAAGTAAGCAAAATAGCAAAAGACTTTTACGATTTGGTTAAAAATGAGGAAGAAGAGAGAGGAAAGACAGAGGGAGAATGCTCTCCCTCAGAGGTAAATCAGTTCAGTGCGGCAGTCAGACCGCCTGCGACAATCAGGCCCAGCACAATAATGGTGGTCACTAACGAAAATTTCAGATCGGTGCTCATCAAGTTTTCTCCTTTTTATTCCCACACAAAAAGTGATATTGCGCATTTTTACACACTTGAATGCAAAAATCTCCCATGATTTATATTGATAAGCGCTTTTAACTCTTCCCCTTTTCGTCAAGATCAGACAAAATTCCACGCTTACTTGATTAGCGTACCGGCCATTGCCCCCTTCCTGATGTTCCGTGTCGTTTTCCCGGCGTGCCGCAACCCTGACGTTGCGATCAAGGTGTGTAAAGGCAAACGTTTACTTACAGTATTTTCAGGAGTTCAGGATATGGTCTGGAGTGAGATGTAATGGCAACAATTAAAGATGTGGCGAAGCGAGCAAACGTTTCCACTACAACCGTATCACACGTAATTAACAAAACGCGCTTCGTTGCGGAAGAGACGCGCAACGCGGTATGGGCAGCCATTAAAGAGTTGCACTACTCTCCCAGCGCGGTTGCCCGCAGCCTGAAGGTTAACCACACCAAATCGATTGGTTTGCTGGCGACCAGCAGCGAAGCCGCCTATTTTGCTGAAATTATCGAAGCCGTTGAAAAGAACTGCTTCCAGAAAGGATATACGCTGATTCTGGGCAACGCCTGGAACAACCTGGAAAAACAGCGCGCGTACCTCTCCATGATGGCGCAAAAACGCGTGGATGGCCTGCTGGTCATGTGTTCCGAATACCCTGAGTCCCTGCTCTCTATGCTTGAAGAGTATCGTCATATCCCGATGGTGGTGATGGACTGGGGCGAAGCCAAAGCGGACTTTACCGATACGGTCATTGATAACGCCTTTGCAGGCGGCTATATGGCCGGCCGTTATCTGGTTGAACGCGGCCACCGTGAAATTGGCGTGATCCCCGGCCCGATGGAACGCAACACCGGCGCAGGTCGTCTGGCTGGCTTTATGAAAGCGATGGAAGAAGCGCTGATAAACGTGCCGGAAAACTGGATCGTTCAGGGTGATTTCGAGCCGGAATCAGGCTACCGCGCGATGCAGCAAATGATCTCCCAGTCTCACCGCCCGACGGCCGTATTCTGCGGTGGCGACATTATGGCGATGGGCGCGTTGTGCGCCGCTGACGAGATGGGGCTGCGCGTACCGCAGGATATCTCGGTCATCGGCTACGACAACGTACGCAACGCGCGTTACTTTACGCCTGCGCTGACGACGATTCACCAGCCGAAAGATTCTCTGGGTGAAACGGCCTTCAATATGCTGCTTGACCGTATCGTCAATAAACGCGAAGAGTCGCAGTCCATTGAGGTGCATCCGCGTCTGATTGAGCGTCGCTCTGTCGCCGATGGCCCGTTCCGCGACTATCGCCGTTAATCCCCTTCTGCGGGAGCCTCTTCCGGCTCCCGTAACCACTCTTTATTCAGCGTTTCGCTGTCGCCCAGATAGTCCAGTAGCCAGGCCAGCGCGGGCGACGTGTCGTTCTGCTGCCACGTCAGACAGCACGCCGCATCAGGAAACGGATTCTCAAGCTGTAGCGCCACCCATTTCCCGCTGTCGATCCACGGCTTAGCAAAGTGGGTCGGCACCATTCCCACACACAGTCCCGCGGAAAGGCAGGTCGCTGAAGATTCCCAGTCCGGCACCACCACGCGTTTTTGATTATCCAGCAGCCAGGTGATGCGCTTCGGAAGCGTACGCGAGGTATCCTCCCGGACCAGCGACGGCCAGTTGCGCAACGTGTCGTCACTGAGCGGGCCAGCCATTGACGCCAGCGGATGATGGCGGGCGACCACGCAGCTCCAGCTCAGCATCCCCATATCGCGAAAGGTGTAGCGTCCTCCAACCGGAATGGCCTGCGTCGCGCCGATAGCCAGCTCCACGCGCCCGTCCGACAGCGCATCCCAGACGCCGTTAAATACTTCCTGAAATACCAGCAATTCCACATCATCAAAATGACGATAGAAATCAACAATCATCTGCCGGGTGCGCTCCGGCTTAACAATATTGTCGACCGCAATCGCCAGTTGCCCCCGCCAACCGTTGGCTATCTGCTGGCACTGCTGCCGGGTGATCTGCATTTTTTTGATAACAGAGCGCCCTTCCTTTAAAAACCATGCCCCGGCGGGGGTCAGTTCAACGTCCCGATGGCGTCGTTCGAAAAGCGGCACCGCCAGCCACTCTTCCAGTTGACGGACGGTGTAGCTCACCGCAGAAGGCACGCGGTGCAACTCCTGCGCCGCAGAACTAAAGCTGCCATTACGGGCAACGGCATCAACCACTTCGAGTGAATATTCTGACCACATATTCTGCCTGCAAAAATTTTGAATCCAGTAGCCAAATATTAACGTTTCACAAGCAGAATTTCACTCCCTACACTCAGCGGCAATGTCTTACTTCTGGAAAAGAGAAACAATTATGCAACCCGGAAAAGGTTTTTTAGTCTGGCTGGCGGGTCTCAGCGTGCTGGGCTTTCTGGCAACAGATATGTATCTGCCCGCGTTCGCGGCAATTCAGGCCGACCTGCAAACACCGGCGGCGGCTGTCAGCGCCAGCCTCAGTCTGTTCCTGGCCGGTTTCGCCGTCGCGCAACTGCTGTGGGGGCCGCTGTCAGATCGTTACGGGCGTAAACCCATTTTGCTGCTGGGTCTCTCCATCTTTGCGCTGGGCAGTCTGGGGATGATGTGGGTCGAAAGCGCTACCGGACTACTGGTACTGCGTTTTATTCAGGCGGTGGGAGTTTGTGCCGCTACGGTGATCTGGCAGGCGCTGGTGACGGATTATTATCCAACGCAAAAAATTAATCGCATCTTCGCCACCATTATGCCGCTGGTCGGTTTATCGCCCGCCCTTGCGCCTTTACTCGGCAGTTGGATCCTGACGCATTTTTCCTGGCAGGCCATTTTTGCCACGCTGTTCATCATTACGCTGATATTGATGCTGCCCGCCTTACGCTTAAAGCCAACAACAAAAGCACATGACCACAGCCAGGAAAAACTGACCTTCGCCAACCTGCTACGTTCACAAACTTATCGCGGCAACGTCCTGATTTACGCCGCCTGCTCCGCCAGCTTTTTTGCCTGGCTGACGGGTTCCCCGTTTATCCTCAGCGAAATGGGCTATAGCCCGGCGGTGATTGGTCTGAGCTATGTACCGCAGACCATCGCGTTCCTGGTGGGCGGTTACGGTTGCCGCGCGGCGCTGCAAAAATGGCAGGGTCAACAGCTGTTGCCCTGGTTACTGGTTCTCTATGCGCTGAGCGTGGTCGCCACCTGGGGCGCCAGTTTCATCAGCCATGTTTCGCTGACAGAGATCCTGATTCCATTCTGTGTGATGGCTATCGCGAACGGCGCGATCTACCCTATCGTGGTCGCCCAGGCGCTGCGCCCCTTCCCGCAAGCGACCGGACGCGCAGCAGCCTTACAGAACACGCTGCAACTGGGTCTGTGTTTCCTGGCAAGCCTGGTCGTTTCGTGGCTGATCAGCACGCCGCTGCTTACCACCACCAGCGTAATGCTGTCGACGGTGGCTCTGGCGGCACTGGGATACTGGCTGCAACTTCAGGCGCAGGAACCGGCCGCGCGCGCAGCAAACACCGAAGTTGCGCACAGCGAATCTCACTAAAAATGTTCAACAACAGGTAATTAGCTCGCTAACAATTTTCGGTTGTATCATCGAATTTTGAGGCCTATACTAAATTTCGGTTGTTAATATTACGATAATTATTATGCGTTAACGGGAACCGGAGTGTTCCCGTTTCACCACGGATGGCCTTTTCGGTAAGGGTTCCTCCCTTCCTCTGTTCTACGTCGGATAATAGACTCGCGGAATTATTCCGTGAGATTTCTCACAAAGCCCAAAAAGCGTCTACGCTGTTTTAAGGTTCTGATCACCGACCAAGTGATGGAGAAGCTATGAGTTCATCGTGTATAGAAGAAGTCAGCGTACCAGATGATGACTGGTATCGTATCACCAACGAATTGCTGGGCCGTGCGGGTATCGCCATCAATGGCACTGCCCCGGCAGATATTCGTGTTAAAAACCCCGATTTTTTCAAACGTGTATTACAGGAAGGATCGCTGGGGTTAGGTGAAAGTTATATGGATGGCTGGTGGGAATGCGACCGACTGGACATGTTTTTTAGTAAAGTCTTACGAGCCGGGCTCGAAAACCAACTCCCCCACCATTTCAAAGATACGCTGCGTATCGCGGGCGCGCGCCTGTTCAACTTACAAAGTAAAAAACGCGCCTGGATAGTCGGGAAAGAACATTACGATCTCGGCAACGATCTTTTCTCCCGCATGCTCGACCCGTATATGCAATATTCCTGCGCTTACTGGAAAGATGCCGACACACTGGAATCCGCCCAGCAAGCGAAGCTGAAGCTCATTTGTGAAAAACTACAGTTGCAGCCGGGTATGCGCGTGCTGGATATCGGATGCGGCTGGGGCGGCTTGTCCCAGTTTATGGCGTCCAATTATGACGTCAGCGTCGTTGGCGTCACGATTTCCGCCGAGCAGCAAAAGATGGCCCAGGAACGTTGCGCAGGTCTGAACGTTTCTATTCGGCTACAGGATTACCGCGACCTTAACGAGCAGTTTGATCGCATTGTGTCCGTTGGTATGTTTGAGCACGTCGGGCCGAAGAACTATAAAACCTATTTTGAAGTGGTCGACCGTAATTTGAAACCGGACGGTATTTTCCTGCTCCATACTATCGGTTCCAAAAAGACGGATAATAACGTCGATCCGTGGATCAATAAGTATATTTTTCCGAACGGGTGCCTGCCGTCTGTTCGCCAGATTGCGAATGCCAGCGAATCGCATTTCGTGATGGAAGACTGGCACAATTTTGGCGCAGATTACGACACCACCCTGATGGCCTGGTATTCTCGCTTTATCAACGGCTGGCCGGAAATTGCAGATAATTACACCGAACGGTTTAAACGCATGTTCAGTTATTATCTGAATGCATGCGCCGGGGCGTTTCGCGCCCGTGATATACAGCTATGGCAGGTGGTTTTTTCTCGCGGCGTCGAACACGGCCTGCGTATTCCCCGCTAATCCTGATAACCCCCGCGCTGCGGGGGTTTTTACGTCGGGTTACGCGTCGCCTGCATGCAGATTCGCCGCGCTTTCCCGTGCCGCCAGCACGCGCTCGACGGTGTCAACAACCGCCTGGGTTTGCGGATCAATTTCGATATTAACGCGAGCGCCCAGTTTTTTCTTACCCAGCGTGGTGCGTTCCAGCGTCTCCGGGATCAGATGAACGCAAAAACGCGTTGGCGTCACTTCCCCTACCGTCAGACTGATGCCATCGATGCCGATGAATCCCTTATACAGGATATATTTCATCAGCTGCGGGTCCTGAACTTTAAACCAGACCTGACGATTATTCTCAGAGGTCAGAATTTTCGAAATTTCAGCCGTGGTCATAATGTGACCCGACATTAAATGCCCGCCAATCTCATCGCTGAATTTCGCCGCACGCTCCACGTTAACGAGATCGCCGACGCTCAGATCGCCAAGATTGGTAATGCGTAACGTCTCTTTCATCAGGTCAAAGCTGATCTGATTACCGTTTATTTCAGTGACGGTCAGGCAACAGCCGTTGTGCGCCACCGATGCGCCCGTCTCCAGCGCGTCCAGCATGTGTTCAGGTAATTCCACGACATGCGTGCGGAAATTCGGTTTTTCATCAATCGACACCAGTTTCGCGGTGCCCTGCACAATACCTGTAAACATACCTGCAACTCCTGAAATCAGTTAATACATCTCTGCCCAGCACAATAGCAGGTGGAAAATCAGGTTGCCAGCAAAGCGCTAAAAGCACCTGTTTTTTCACTGGAGAATTACGTATTCCTCGCTACAATAGACTGAAATTTCCCCTGCATTTTCTTCTTGCTGCCATTTAAGGCGGCTTTTTTAGTCTCTCAAATAACAACAAATAATAGGTGTATACGTGCAGAAGTATATCAGTGAAGCGCGTCAGTTATTAGCTCTGGCAATACCGGTGATTCTTGCGCAAATCGCCCAAACCGCGATGGGATTCGTCGATACCGTGATGGCTGGCGGGTACAGCGCCACGGATATGGCTGCCGTCGCTATCGGCACATCTATCTGGCTGCCCGCCATTCTGTTTGGTCATGGGCTGTTACTGGCTCTGACCCCGGTTATCGCGCAGCTCAACGGATCTGGCCGCCGCGAACGCATCGCTCACCAGGTGCGACAAGGCTTCTGGCTGGCGGGCTGTGTGTCCGTTCTCATTATGTTTGTGCTATGGAATGCCGGATACATTATCCGTTCTATGCATAACATTGATCCTGCGCTGGCGGATAAAGCCGTGGGCTATCTTCGCGCGCTCCTGTGGGGCGCGCCGGGATACCTGTTCTTTCAGGTTGCGCGTAACCAGTGCGAAGGTCTGGCAAAAACCAAACCCGGCATGGTCATAGGCTTCCTTGGCCTGCTGGTCAACATTCCGGTGAACTATATATTCATCTACGGTCACTTCGGCATGCCGGAACTCGGCGGCGTGGGCTGCGGCGTTGCCACGGCGGCGGTCTATTGGGTGATGTTTATCGCGATGGCCTCGTATGTGAAACGTGCGCGTTCAATGCGCGATATTCGCAACGAGCGCGGATTCAGCAAGCCGGATACGGCGGTCATGAAACGTCTGGTACAGCTAGGTTTGCCGATCGCCCTGGCGCTGTTTTTTGAAGTCACCCTGTTTGCCGTGGTGGCGCTGTTGGTTTCACCGCTGGGTATTGTGGATGTCGCAGGCCACCAGATTGCCCTGAACTTCAGTTCGCTGATGTTCGTATTGCCGATGTCGCTAGCGGCTGCGGTTACCATCCGCGTGGGCTATCGACTTGGCCAGGGCTCAACGCTGGATGCCCAGACAGCCGCCAGAACCGGACTGGGCGTCGGGGTTTGCATGGCCGTTATCACCGCAATTTTTACCGTGACGCTGCGTGAGCCTATCGCCCTGCTCTATAACGACAATCCTGAAGTGGTCACGCTCGCCGCGCAACTGATGCTGCTGGCGGCGGTGTATCAAATTTCCGATTCGATCCAGGTTATCGGCAGCGGTATTTTGCGTGGTTATAAAGATACGCGATCGATTTTCTTTATTACCTTTACAGCTTACTGGGTGCTGGGATTACCGAGCGGTTATATCCTCGCGCTGACCGATCTGGTGGTGGATCGCATGGGACCGGCCGGGTTCTGGATGGGCTTTATTATCGGCCTGACGTCTGCGGCTATTATGATGATGCTGCGTATGCGATACCTGCAACGCCAGTCATCAGCGATTATTTTGCAGCGCGCTGCGCGATAAATCAGCAATAGCCGCCGGATGGCGGCTATTCTCTCGACATTTTGCGCGTTTCCTCTGCAATCGAGTGAAATCAGGAAGAAAATTACGTTTTCCCTCTTGCCTCATTCCGGCTCTGCCGCTAATATTCGTCCCCGTTGTCACCTGCAACATTGCGTTCATAGCTCAGTTGGTTAGAGCACCACCTTGACATGGTGGGGGTCGTTGGTTCGAGTCCAATTGAACGCACCATCCTGCGTCTGTAGCTCAGTTGGTTAGAGCACCACCTTGACATGGTGGGGGTCGATGGTTCGAGTCCATTCAGACGCACCATTCTTTATCCACACAGCACATTGTTCCCACAGCGCATTGTCCCCACAAATCTTTCCTGAATTCATGGTTTGACCGTTGTACAGACCAACAACCGCAACTGTCCCTTCACGCCTGCTGCCCTGATATTAATTATCTTACTGATTTTATTCTATTTAATAACCTGAAATTGCCGCTAACGGCAGCGCGCTCACACGCCTAAAAATGTAAATGATAATCATTATTGTGTTGCAAATGAGAAATATTGCTAATAATTTATTTCACGCAATTTCTCTTTTAACAATGGCAAGTGATTAATATCATGATAAAAAAGGCATATAAATTATCGCTTTTGAGTTCGCTTATTGCAGGGAGTCTGGCAATTCCTGCGGTACAGGCTGACGACATCAAAACAGCGGCAAACCAGAAAGCAGAACAAACAAACGCCAGTAACCCACCGGAGAAACAGGCTGCCCGCGACAAAGAAATAAACAGCGGCGAAACCATGGTCGTGACGGCCAAAGAACAGACGCTCCAGGCCCCCGGCGTCTCTATCATTGACAGCGAGGCCATTAAAAAACGGCCAATACAGCGCGACGTCGCTGAGATCATTCGCACCATGCCGGGCGTCAATCTCACCGGGAACTCTAACAGCGGACAACGCGGGAATAACCGCCAGATTGATATCCGCGGCATGGGGCCGGAGAACACTCTGATTCTGATTGACGGTATGCCTGTCTCCAGCCGCAACTCGGTGCGCTATGGCTGGAGCGATGAGCGCGATACCCGTGGCGACACCAACTGGGTGCCGCCAGAAATGATCGAGCGCATTGAGGTCATCCGTGGCCCGGCCGCCGCGATGTACGGCAGTGGCGCAATGGGCGGGGTCGTCAATATCATCACCAAACCGGCGACGGACGAATGGCACGGCAGTTTAAATACCTATTACAACTTTCCACAGCACAAATCCGAAGGCAGCACCAAACGCTATAACGGCAGTTTAAGCGGCGCGCTGGCGGATAATCTGACCCTGCGGGTCTACGGTAACTGGAATAAAACGCAGGCTGATGCCCAGGATATCAACGAAAACCACACGACCCCGCGTATCGGTTCTTATGCCGGTAGCTACCCCGCTGGCCGTGAAGGTTTTATCAATAAAGATATCAATTCAGCTCTGCGCTGGGAATTTATGCCGATGCAGGCGCTGGAACTGGGGGCCGGCTACAGTCGCCACGGCAACCTGTATGCCGGTGATACGCAAAACACTAACAGCAACGCGCTGGTAAAAAAATATTATGGCAAAGAAACAAACGTTCTCTACCGCCAGACGCTCAGCCTGAAATATACCGGCGCCTGGGACAGCGGCGTCACCACCAATAACTATGTGCAGTTTGAAAAAACGCGTAATACCCGCCTCAATGAAGGCCTCTCTGGCGGCATCTCGGGGATTTTCAGCCCGTCAAATGAAGGGTTCTCGACCATTTCGTTGTATGACACCAACCTGCACTCGGAAGTGAATATCCCGCTTGACCTGTGGGTTAGCCAGACGCTGACCTTTGGCGCGGAATTTAACCACCAGGCGATGAAAGATCCGTCGTCGAATACCGAATCCACCACCGGCGGGGGCTCGGTTCCGGGGATTGCCGATACCGGGCGCAGCAAATACAGCTCAGCGGATATTTACGGCATCTTTGCGGAAGATAACCTTGAACTGACGGACAGCACTCGTCTGACCCCTGCCGTTCGCTTCAACCACCAGAGTATTAGCGGCAGTAACTGGAGTCCGTCACTGAACCTCTCCCAGGAACTGGGCGGTGACTTCACGTTAAAACTGGGTATTGCCCGCGCATGGAAAGCACCAAACCTGTATCAAACCAACCCCAACTACCTGTTGTTCAGTAAAGGCCAGGGATGCTACGGCGGCGGCGCCTGCTATCTGCAAGGCAACCGCGATCTGAAAGCAGAAACCAGCGTCAATAAAGAGGTAGGGATTGAATATAATCATGATGAAGTGCAGGCCGGGCTGACCTGGTATCGCAACGACTACCATGACAAGATTGCAGCCGGTGACTCGGTTGCGGGCAAAGCCACCTCCGCAAATATTTATCAATGGGAAAACGTGCCAAAAGCCGTCGTTCAGGGGCTGGAAGGGACGTTCAATTTCCCGCTCGCCGATACGCTGAAGATGAAAAATAACTTCACCTATATCATCGAGAACAAGAATAAGAAGAGTGGAGATTACCTGTCGGTTATTCCCAAATACACCATCAACTCAACGCTGGAGTGGCAGGCCGCTAACGATCTGTCGGTGCAGGGTACGCTGACGTGGTATGGCCGCCAGAAACCGAAAAAATACACTTATCAAGGGAACCCCACTTCGGGCAGCGAAACCCGACAGGTATCGCCTTATGCGCTGGTGGGCATGAGTGCGACTTACGCGGTGACGAAATATGTGGATGTAACCGCAGGGATCGATAACCTGTTCGACAAGCGCCACTTCCGTGAAGGAAATGCCCAGACTACCGGTAACGCCACCACGGGCGCGTATCTGTGGGGAGCCGGTGCGAACACCTATAACGAACCTGGCCGCACCTACTACATGCAGGTGGGGCTACACTTCTGACGACCACCAGACTCGCATCATAGCGTAATGGCTAAGGGCGGCTTCCCGCCGCCCTCTTCACTCACTGCCCGGTTAATCGCAGCGCGCTGCCCCGGGAGTCTCCTCCGCGCTCATATTCAGTAACGCGCTCTGAAAAGAGGCGGTGAACATCGGCCCGTGCGTCAATCCCGGGTAATTCCACCAGGCAACCGCAAGCCCGTCTTTTTGCAGGGCGGAAACGGCGTCGCGGGTTTTATTCAGGATATCGGAAACCGGAGTCTGCGCATTTTTCCCCGGTGAAGCGGAACCTTCCATGAAAAATAAACGCTTATGGCAATTTTTCGCGGCATCCATTGTGGTTAACCGGGTTAACAACGAGGAATTGTCTCTTCCCAGCGATGGGCTGGCGCTGTAGTAAAACCGAAAAAATGACGACGACAGCCACGAATCAAGGACGAATAAGCCGCCGTAGGAGTGTCCCCATACGCCGCGTCGTTCAGGATCGATGTTGAGTCCTTGTTCCGTTTGCGGCGCGATACGCGTCTCCAGCAGTCGACGGAAGTCCCCACTGCCGCCACCCGGTCGACGGTAGCGCCCCTCCGCCCCGCTTTTCACTTCCAGCGCGGGCGTATAATCATAGGCTCTGCCGTTCAGATCAAAGGGTAAGTGGGTCTGGTAGCCGATGGCGACAATAACGGGGGGCGTTTTTTCCGCCAGTTGTTTCAGCAAGTCCTCCGTCAGGCGGTCCATCACCGCGTTGCCATCCAGCATATACAGAACCGGATAACCCGACGCTGGCAGCGTTTTATCAGGAACGCCGGTCCAGACCTTGTAGTGCCTTTTTCCGTCGGCGGAGTCGAAATTTTCAACCCTGAAATGGTAAAACGCGGAACCCCGATCGGCGATATTCGGTCCCAGCGGCTCCATATCCGGCCTGGCGTACCCTTTCGCGCCATACAGCAAAGTAATGCAAGAGATCGCTAAAAACGGCGCCATGCGACGACGCCCATTTCGATACTCACGGCCATACATCTCTTCGTTATTCCTTTTTTACAGGTGAAATTCAGATTTTTACAACATTACATACAGTTACCCGAAAGGCCCTGTGGGTCAAGTAAACCGTTACGGCCTTCATTCACATTTAAAATTCTGGTGAATGTACTTTAATCACTTATTTCGCAAAACAATATAAGTTTGTGCAAAGTCTCACAGTAACCTATTTTTATGCACGTTATAGTGGCGGCAACAGCAAATAAACAAGGCCTCTATTCGTTATGAAAAACATCTTTACACTGACATTCCTCGCGCTAAGCTGCCTTTCCACGCACGCTATAGCCAGTGAAAAACTTGCCGGTAATGAAATTCTCGCCGTTCAGAAAGGCGGTGTCCCGGATAAGATTTATGAAAACAACAAGCCTCATTTAAGAATTGCGACCTATAACATCGGCAAAAATGAAGCGTCCGAAAATGTAGCTGATTTTACGTCGCTTAACGCCGCTATCAAAAAAATTGCAGCCGATATCATTGCGGTACCAGAGGTTGATAATAAAACCGCAAGAAGCCAAAAGATTGATCAATTGAAAACGATCGCCGATGCAAATAACTATCACTATGCCTTTGGTAAGGCGCTGGATTTTGACGGTGGTGAATACGGACTCGGCATTTTATCGAAATACAAAATTCAGCATACTCAGGTTATCAATTTACCCTCAGGCGATGCAGAACAACGGGTAGCATTACTGGCGCAAATTGAGGTTCCGGGTTTCGATACGCCGGTACTGGTCATGGTTACCCACCTTGACTGGCAAAAAGATCCCACCATGCGAATTGAGCAAGTCCGCCATCTGCTGGATGTCAGTATTGGCGATGCGTCATCCGATTTTAAAGATATCGCCTCTTCAATAAAAATTCTGGCTGGCGATTTCAACTCTACCCGTGACGAACAGCCGTTAAAAGAAATTGGCTATTTCTTTAATCCGGTTGAGAAACAGGGGACGGATTATCGTACATGGCCTGCGGTTAACCCGGCGATTGATATTGACCACATCTTCACTTTCAAGGGGCAAAAATGGGATGTGAAGAAAATAGACATTCCGCATAACTCCCCTGCTTTCACCTGGTCGTCGGCAAGCGATCATCTCCCCTTTATCGCGGATATGGAACTCACCGAGCAGTAACCTATTGGCAGGGATGGCGGGATTTCCGCTTTCCCTGCTGGCAACCGCACCGATCGCCAATAGCGCAAGGTGCATCAATCACAGATTTTGCCCTATACTGGAAAGCTGGCAAACACTGAACTAAACAGGTGATTGATGGATATTGATCTCGACAATCTGGTCTTTGACGGACTGGAGGAAGCGCAAGAGCGTAACGCTGAACGTGTGGAAGACGCAGATAAAAAAGCCCAGGCGGTTATTGCGGATGATGACTGCGGCGATGCCTGCAAAATATAACGACAGAACCGGCGTGATGCCGGTTTTTTTATTCAGGATTAAGCCGCAGAAAGCGCGCAGATTTCGTTCCAGTATGCCTCGCGCGTTTGTCGATGTTCAGCGTTCTGTTTTATCACGGAACCACTCCGGATCAATGTTGGCGATATCCACGCCATACAGGCTGGCGACAGGAAGAACAGACTCAACAATACGCTGAAGATGAGGCTCCGCATCGTACTGTCGGGTCTGTGGACGTGCCTTCACCACAGTATGCCAAAGACGTTTAAACCCATTCATCTTCTCCGCCCCTCTGTCTGTATGCTGGATGCGTTTTATTGCAGCGCATTCGCGTGAAAAAATGAAATACGAAATCCTGCCATCCTTGTGCATTTATTGCATTAGACCAGCCCATCTTAATTCACCGACCATTAACATCTGTTTTACTAATATCTTTTTGTATATAGATAAGAATCTTTTCTTATTTGGTGACGACGGCGAGTTGTGGGAGCGTAAAAAGACAAACCCAATCATGTCGCGAATGTAGCGGCCTTTTTGACCGCGACATGAATTATTTAGCGTCTCTACAGGGATATCAAAGAAGATGATGGCAACGACAATTCACAGCACTAAAAAAACATTACTGGCATTCAGTGCGCTATTCGCATCCGGTATTGCCGCGTTACCCGCCCAGGCCGATCAACTGGCGGATATTAAAGCCGCCGGCGTAGTGAAAGTGGCCACGTTCGATGCAAACCCGCCGTTTGGCTCCGTCGATCCGCAAACGCATAAAATCGTTGGCTACGACGTTGATTTTGCCGAAGCGCTGGCCAAATCGTTGGGAGTCAAACTGGAACTGGTCGCCACCAACCCAGCCAACCGTATCCCGTTACTGCAATCGGGTAAGGCCGATCTGATCGTCGCGGATATTACCATCACCCCGGAGCGCGCCCAGGTTATCGACTTTTCCGTTCCCTATTTTGTCACCGGGCAACAATTCCTGGTTCCGGCGACCTCCCCCGACAAGCTGGATGAGTACAGCCGCGCGCGAATTGGCGCGGTGAAAGGAACAACGGGGGAACAGGCGCTGCACCAGCGTTTCCCGCAATCCCGCGTGCTGGCCTATGATGATATCCCGCTGGCGCTGACCGCGCTGCGTAATGGCAACGTTCAGGCGATCACCCAGGACAGCACCATTCTGGCGGGCCTGTTAAGCGGGGCGCCGGACAAAGCCAACTTTAAAATCCTACCCGACCTGCTGAGCAAAGAGGAAATCGGCGTCGGGGTGAAAAAAGGCGAACCCGCGCTGTTAAAGGCGGTGAACGATGAACTGCTGAAGCTCGAGTCCACCGGACAGGCGGCCAAAATCTATGACGTCTGGTTCGGCCCCGAAACCAAAAATCCACAACCGCGCGCCTTTAAAATAGAAGCGAAGTAATATGCTCTCAGGTTTGTTTACCCGCTCCGCAGCTTCGGCTGCGGATTTTACGCATTTGCGTCAGGCACGCGTTGAACTGCGCGATGTGATCAAACAGTACGACGGGCACCGGGTATTAAACGGTGTCAATCTGACGGTGGAACCCGGAGAAGTCGTTACCATCCTTGGGCCATCCGGTTCGGGAAAATCCACGCTTATTCGACTCATCAACCAGCTTGAGTCATTAAGCGGCGGCGATATTTTTATCGATGATAAGCCCATTGGTCAGCTCAAGGGCGCAGCGCTGCGCCAGTTACGCAGCCGCATTGGATTCGTATTCCAGCAATTCAACCTTTACGCCCATCTGACGGCGCAGCAGAACATTACTCTGGCGCTGGAATATGTGCATGGCTGGAATAAAGAGGCCGCCCGGCAGCGAGCCCGCGAGTTGCTGGACCAGGTGGGTCTGGCTGAAAAAGCCGACGCATTTGCCGCCCAGCTCTCTGGTGGACAGCAGCAGCGCGTCGCCATTGCCCGCGCGCTGGCCTCCTCCCCGCAAATTATCCTTTTTGATGAGCCAACATCCGCGCTGGACCCGGAAATGATCGGCGAAGTCTTACAGGTCATGAAGAACCTTGCCCACAGCGGGATCACCATGATCGTCGTTACGCACGAGATGCACTTCGCGCGCGAAATTGCCGACCGTGTCGTGTTTATCGACGGCGGCGATATTCTGGAAGTCGCCTCGCCGGAAGTATTTTTTACCCGTCCGCAGCACCCCAGAACCCAGCGCTTCCTGAAGAAAGTGCTCGATCCGTTACACCAGGAGTCATCGTTATAATGCTTACTCTGGACTGGCAGGGGGTGCTGAGCGGGCAACCTCTGCAATGGGTCATCTCGGGTTTTTTGACCACGCTCTGGGTCACGCTGGCAGGCGTTTTGCTGTCGACACTGCTGGCGATTATCCTGCTCGCGCTACGTCTCTCCGGCAACGCATTCGGTCGCCGTCTGGTCGCTGCCTGGGTCTCGCTGTTTCGCAATACGCCTCTGCTTGTGCAGTTGATGTTCTGGTACTTCGCAGCGTGGAATTTTCTGCCCCGTGACGTGATTGATTTCGTTAATACCGATCATTTTTGGTCGATCCTGCCTGGCGATGTCTGGTGGCTGACGCCAGAATTTCTCTGCTCCGCATGGGGGCTGGGGGTATTCACATCGGCCTTCCTGGTTGAGGAGATCGCCTCGGGGTTGCAGGCGGTATCCGCCGGGCAGCGAGAGGCCGCGGTATCGCAAGGTTTTTCCGCGTGGACGACCCTCCGCCATATTCTGCTCCCCCAGGGGCTGGCAAACGCCTGGCAACCCATCGTGGGGCAATACCTTAACCTGATGAAACTCTCATCGCTTGCCAGCGGTATCGGCTTTGCCGAACTGACCTATCAGGTACGACAAATTGAAAGCTATAACGCCCATGCTCTGGAAGCTTTTGCCGTCGGCACCGCGCTCTATTTGCTGACCGGCATTGTATTGGGTCTGCTACTGGCGCGGCTAAACCCCGCCCCGGCCAAAAGAGTGAAGCCCAAAACGCGTATTTTCAGCCTCAGGAGTCCACACCATGATCGCTAATATTTCGGTCATTACCGACAATCTGGATTACCTACTGTGGGGACGCGCTGCTGATGGTCAACCCGGCGGCGTGCTTCTCACGTTGTTGATGGCGCTGGGTGCTGGCGTGCTGGCGCTTCCCGGCGGGGTGGTTCTCGCCTGTCTTGCCTGGCGATTTCCGGGCGTTATCCGTAATGGGCTGTTTCTCTGGGCGGAATTTATTCGCGGCATTCCGCTGATCTTCGTGATCTTCTGGATGTGGTATTTGCTGCCAATGCTTACCGGAAGCGATCTTCCCGGCGCCGTTACCGTCACGCTGGCGCTGGCCTGGTTTACTGCGGCATCGGTGATGCACTCCGTTTATGCTGGCATAAACGCGCTTCCTGCCGGGCAGTACGACGCCTCGGTAGTGCAGGGATTTCGCCCGTTTCAGGCATTATGGCTCATTCTGCTTCCCCAAGTGCTACGCAATGTAATGCCGTCATTGACCGGCATTTTTATCGGCCTGCTGAAAGACACGTCGCTGGCGTTTATCGTCAATGTTCCTGAACTGACTACCGTCGCCGGTCAGGTGAATAACCGGGTACAGATTTACCCGGCGGCCATTTTTATCTTTACCGGACTGGTCTATTACCTGCTCTGTTTTGGCCTGGAGAGATTCACCCGTCGACGATTCGCTATCCGATAAACGGCTCAACACTCAACAAACTGATGTTGTTCGTTGAGGCGATATTTTACCCCGGCGCGTATGTTGTTCTCGCCTTCAATGGCAACGGCGAAACGGGTACGTTCGCCATCGTGATACGCCAGCGCGGCACAGCCGCCGGGCCCCAGTATCAGGGAGTCAACGTGCCCGGTGCTGGCGATGACCGCATTGTCACCGCTGGTAACGAGATGAACATTCTCTCCGCTGTTGGCAATTCTGGCATTGGCGCCAAAGCTGACAACCTGCGCCAGATCGCCATTGCTGGCAATATTGCTCCTGTCACCCAGCGTGCTGATGCGCACCCGCATTCCCGCGCTGGCAATACGACTCCCGTCACCGGCGCAGCTTACGCGGGTTGAGTTCCCTGCCACCGCCACCCGCGCGCGATCGCCGGAACAGCCTATATGCGTGTTGTAGCCTGCGCTGCCAATGCGCGCGCAGTACCCCGCGCTGGCAATCTGCGAAGCGTACCCCACGCTGGCAATTTTGATGTTATCGCCCGCACATCCCAGATGAACGTTATCGTCCGCGCAGGCAATGTGTTCGCTATTACCGTGGTGCGACTGCGCACTCACCAGGCTGTCCATCGCGCTGATATCCTGACGCGCAAAGCTCTCCTCATCCAGCCAGCGTGACCAGGCATATTCCACCAGACTATTTGCCCAGTCGAGATAGCCTTCACCGCTCAGCGCCCGATGCACGTCGGCGTAGCTGCCGCCATTCGGAAAGCGACGGACAAACCAACGATACATGACGGGCCCGACTCGCCAGGTACGTAAATCCTCTCGCGTAATGATCATCCGTTAGTGCCGATGATAGCCATCAACCATGCAGCGGAAGGTCTCACCGGGCGTACGACCTGTCGTGCAAAGGTAAAGATGACCGAAGATAAAAAAGAGGCTAACGATCGCCAGCGCGAAATGCGCCTGCAACAGCCAGTAACGCACGCCGGGGAACAGATCGCTCGCCGCCTGCGGATAAAGCGACAGTAGTCCGGTTATCAGCAACAGCGGCACCAGGCCGTACATCACCCCGAGATAAGCGGCCTGCTGTAACGGGTTGAATTTAGACTGTGTGGTGGCGGGAAACGGATGTTCCTCACCCTGCATAATGCCGAACAGATAGAAGCGGGTCTGCTTCATCGCCCGGCCAATCCAGCCCTCGCGGCGAATAATATAATGGTGTCCGTTGCCGCCCAGCATGTTGATCAAAACAAAACCCAGCCAACACGCCAGCAGCAGAAAACCGCAGATCTCATGCACCGTCAGCAGGCTCTTCATCACCGACGCGCCAACCAGCGAGAAATGATTGATCAGCCCGCTGCCAAGCAGGAGCACAAACAGTAGCGCATTCGACCAGTGCCACAATCTCACCGCTTTTGAGTACAGGTAAACCTTTTCACCGTGACCGGCCGCGGCTTTGTTGGCGGCGCGAAACCGCAGCATGGCATGCAGCCCCAACACCAGCCACATCGCTACCAGCATCAGTCCGGCGATGACTAACCAGACAGGCCAGTATTCGGGAGAAAACACGGGGACATAGTTCGCCAGTTGGGCATGGAACTGTTCAGCATTCTGCGACGCGTTCATACATTTTCCTTTTTAATCAAATGTTGACCGAACCGGCGATACAGATGCGGTTTTCCGGCGCCTGCGAGTTGGTGTTGATAGAATTTGTTCTCCTTCAGCCAGGTCTGAATTTCCGGGCTGTCTTCACGACCAAAAATCAATGCGTGCTCCGGGCAAGCATTCACGCAAATCGGCGGGAACCCCTTTGCCAGGCGAGATTCGGCGCAAAAGTCGCATTTATCCGCCACTTTGGTTTGTGGATCGAGATAACGCACCTGATACGGACAAGCGCCTATACAGTAGCTACAGCCGATACAGCGCGATTCATCTACCCGCACAATACCGCGCTCATCACGCCAGGAGGCGCCGGTCGGGCAAACATCAATACAGGGCGCATCTTCACAGTGCTGGCAGGACTGGCGGAAATAGTGATAAACGGTTTCGTTTTCATTATCCGAAACAGGAATATGCGCGATGGATAAACGACTGCCCTGAGCCGGAACGTGGTTGGTCTTGCGACACGCCCGGGCACAGAGATTGCAGCCGTTACACCGGGATTCGTCATGAATCATGGCATAACGCACCGCTTTGCTATTCTTCGTGTTCGCTAACAAATTTTGGCCGGGCCCGCTGAAAAAAATCACCGTCCCCATACCAAGCACAAATTTTCGTCGAGTGAAGGACATCTGGTTATCCTCTAATCCGGTGGCAGCGATCGCCCACGCTTTCCATGACATCACCCTGAACAATCAGGGATTCTGAAACTGCTCAACCTCAAGCCATTCGCATAAGCCATATGCCTTGCCGTAGCTCATAAAACGTTCGCTAAACAGATACGGCACGTCGTTGGACGACGCCACACGGCGAATATCCGCGTAATCCGGGTGCGTGTCGATCGCGGCAAGGGCTGTCTCTATTTGCTGCGGCGCAAAGCGGTATGGCGGTTGTTCCAGCATGGCGACCTTGTAGGGTCGCGGATAGGTCTGGCAATCAAAACGCACCGCCTGTGCGATAGCCCGGCAAATATCGTTCTCCACCACCTGCACACACATGTCGGCATAGTTAGCGGTCATGGTTTGCGTCGAGTAGTAATAATCATCCTGAGCACCCTGTACGCAGGCGATATCCGCCCCTGTCTCGCTCTGAAGCAGCGTCTCCAGCAGCGGCATTAACGCCTCTTCCTCCACTGAATACGGCGGTTGCAGGAAAAGCGCGCGAGCCACTAGCTGGCCTGAAGCAGAATGCTGGCGGATGAACTCCGCCATGATCTCTGCCGGACTCGCGGGAGGCGTTGGTTCATCCACTCGCCTTTCATGCTGATGTAAGCCTTGCAGCCACTGCCGCTTTTCAATATCCACCTCAGGCGTGGAGTGTTCGCCCTCTGAATGACTCATCTCACCTTCCTTACGCTGGCAGCAGATTCTGCGCGGCCAGATCGGCGGCGACATCCTCAAGACCGAGGCGATGCAACGTTTCTCGCGTCGGGCATCCCAGTTCAGGGTCCCAGCCCATCTCGGTATAAAAGAGCGTCAGGGATTCACGCATATCGTCGCGATCCATTTTGTCAGTCCCTTCAGTGAACACCGGAATGTTGGGGTCCTTGTCAAAAACCCACGAACAGATGAGATCGTGTTCATTGCGCATGTCTTTGGTCTGCATCAGTTTGACGGTATAGGCGCGATGGAGCGTGAAGATACGTTCTGCGGCTAAATCAAGGCTCGCCTGGGTGGTTTCATCCCCGGTCACCGCCTGGAAAAATTTCGCTTCCAGGTCCAGATCCCCACGATAATTTCGGCTCTTTAACGGCGAAACGGTCATCGGCCAGACCCAGTTGCACAGCGTCACGGCGTTATGCAGGCAAACTTTGAGCAGCGTCCATTTGGCATACTTGATTTTCGCCGCGTTGATCGGCGTGTAATTTTTAGTCTCGTCGTAGGCGTCTTCAGAACCAAACAGTTCCGCCGCGACCTCTCGCTGTAGCTTCAGCGGTAAACCAGAACCAATAAAGTTGATGTGGGTGTGGGTCATGCAGTCACGGTTAAACATGCAGTTGGTAATTGCCCCCACCTGCGCCGACGCTTCGTTAGCATGGTGTACCGGATAGCCAAACGGCGACCACAGTTTGTTTTTATCGTACGCCCAGTATTCCTCACCCAGATTCCAGCGCTCGGCAATGGCGTATGAACCATCCGCAAGATGGCTCAACTCTCCTTTGCGATGCGCCAGGCGATAGTAGAAATCCTTGATAAAGTTGGGATCGCCCGCTTCCAGTTGATCCCAGCGGATCTCCGCATATTCCTCAGCCGGCAGCACGCGCTTGAACACGCCTTTGCTGTAGCAATACGTGAAGTCACGGTGCAACTGCCCGTAGTTACACCAGATACCGTAGTCGTCAAACAGGTTCAGGCCGATCAGATTGCCGATAACGCGGCCATCGTCCTTGTCGTCAAAATCTTTCGGGCCGTGCGGGAAGATCGTGGTATGGACAAAGTTTGCCACGCAGGTATTCCCCCCGGTGCTCGGTACACCAAAATCCTTTACCCGTGGAATATTGAGCTGCGACATGCAGCGGATCGGGCATGAGTGGCAACCGCTCATTTTCACGGTGTATTTTTCAGCCGCCGGACCTAAGTCAAACACGGATTTATAGGTGCGAAAGCCGACCGTATTTTGATTACCCGGCGGGATCTCGCCGGTTTCAACAGGCCCGCCCTCTGCGGCCCCCCAGAACAAGCCTTTACGCGCCGTCCAGCGCGAGGCCGGTGAGGAAAATTCCGCCCATGCCTGCGGAGTGCTCGGCACAACATGATTATTATTAGCGCCAATCAGCTCCGTCATCATGTAGTCATTCAGCCGCTTCATCTCTTTGCGATCGGCAATATTGACCCCTTTGGTGCCCTCAACGGCAATGGCCTTGAGGTTTTTCGACCCCATCACCGCGCCGGTTCCCGCCCCGCCGCTGTGGTTACGGCTGTTGAGCATACAGGAGAGCGGCACCAGGTTTTCACCCGCCTGACCAATGGCCGCCACGCAGGTCTCCGGGCTGGTCATACGGCAGATCTCTTCGGTCGTGGCGCGCGTCCCTTTGCCCCACAGAAAATCTGCTTTTTCGAGGCTGACCTTGTCATCTTTAATATTGATCCACACAGGCGAAGCGGATTTACCCTCAATAATAATCGCGTCGTACCCGGCAAATTTCATTTGTGCCGCAAAGAAGCCGCCCATATGCGCGTCGACAACCAAATTACCTTTAGTAAACGTAGAGAGCGAAGTGATATTGACGCGGGAACTACAGGGCGCGCCAGATCCGGTCAGCGGGCCGGTGGCAAATACCAGTTTATTTCCTTCATCGAAAGGTTTCGTGCCAGGCGGGACTTCGTCATACATAATTTTGTAGCCGACCCCCATTCCGCCGACAAATTTTTTATATTTACTGGAATCTTCGAGGGTAATATCGCCTGTTGTAAGATTGACCCGTAATATATTACCTGTCCAACCGTTAGCCATAATGTTTTCCTTTGCAAGATTCAAACAGTAATATCTTTCCACTCGATAACTTTCAGCGCCCCTGTTGGACAGGCGCTGGCGCACTCGCCGCATAAAACACATTTTGACGATTTTTTCGTTTCGCTGTTTACGGTAGCCATCATCCAGGGGCAGGCAGTGGTACAGGCGCTACAGCCAATACATCGCTTATGATCAACCGCGATGCAGCCATCGTCCTGTTTCCAGGTAATTGCGCCGATTGGGCAGACCTTCATGCACTGCGGGTCCTTACACTGGCGACAGGTATCTGCGGTGTAGTTTAAATCGCCATACAGGCCGCCGCCGGAGCCGACGCCGTTGTCGCCAAAGAAGTAATTACGGTGAATCTTAATGCGGGAGAAGAACGAGCCCACGGCGCCATCGTTGTAATTGGTGCAGGAGATTTCGCAGCGATGGCAGCCTGTGCAGCGGGCGCGTTGAGTCACTAAGACCCCTTTGGGCGTGTTTATCAGTCCTACCGTACCGCTATCAACGTCTTCCTGTTTGCAGCCAAAAAGTGACAGCAGCGCGGGAGCGATAGTTAATCCTGCCAGACCCTTTCCTGATATACGCAGAAATTCGAGCCGCGTTAAGCCAAAATCTAATATTGGACGTTCGACCTGGTTCATTTATTTCGCATCCTCTTCGCAAACACAGTGCTGACAACACCCGATGTTTTGCCCTAACCGGATCGCATACGTCATATCATTAAATACAAATAGACTAATCCTAAAGAGTTAGGCGCATAAATAATGTGGTTATTCAGTGCTATTAACTTTGATCGTTATCAATTAAAAACCGGAAGTGAAATAATAAAAGCGGAGTGATATTTATTATCATTTAGAGGATATAAAACACGGCAACCTATTAATAATTAATAATGTGACCTCGTTCCCATTATTAATATCAATCGCCTTCGTTATATATTAATATACATATCGATATTAATATAAACGCGATATCTGATTATTTACAAGGTGAAGAATTTAAATACCGGGAATAAGGGATGACGAAGCGAGCGCCATCCCTGAGAGAATTATCCTGCCAGGGCTTTGATAACCGTTTCCATCGCCTGTTTTTCAAGTTCGCTGCGCTGGAGTCGCTGGTTCGCCATGGCGGTTCGTAACACTCCCGCAATCACGATATGCTTCGGCTCTTGCCCCAGGTCGCGCATCTCCAGAACCACTTTGCCAACCACTCTGCACATCTCACGGTACAGTTCGTCGTCTTTTGTCAGGTTTCCCATTATTGTCTCTCATCGCCAGCACAAACAAACAGCATATATCACTCTAACCATGAAGACAAAACTCAAATAAATCAAACAAATAAACAGAGTGACTATTCAACTTAACCGATATCCGTCACCTCACACTCTGTAACTTGCTCACCCGTTCAGTCAGGCTCTTTTATAGGCCGGATAAGCGTCACGCTATCCGGCACTACGTGGTATTAGTTATTGACCGGAATCACCGCGCCTTTGTACTTCGTGCGGATCCAGTCCTGAATCTCTTTTGAGTGCAGAACGTCAACCAACGCCACGATGTCTTTTTTCTTCTCGTCGCCACGGTGTACGGTAATGATGTTGGCGTACGGATTGTTTTCTCCGCTCTCAACGGCGATCGGATCGTTAACCGGGTCCAGACCTGCGTCGATAGCGTAGTTGGCGTTAATCACCACCGCATCGCCTTCATCGTTGTTGTACATCTGTGGTAACAGCGCCGCTTCCACGTTCGGCAGGAACTTCAGTTTTTTCGGGTTATCCACGATATCGCTGATGCGCGCGCTGACCTTATCCACGTCCGGCTTCAGTTTGATCACGCCCTCTTTTTCAAAAATCGACAGAATACGTCCCTCTTCAGAGACCGCGTCACGCATAATGATCCTGCCGCCTTCCGGCAGATCTTTCAGCGATTTGTATTTTTTAGAGTAGATGCCGATCGGCTCAATATGAATCGCCCCGGCGCTGACGAAATCATAGGTTTTATCACCCGCATGATCTTTCAGCACGCTATTCAGGTACGGGATATGCTGGAAGTAGTTGGCGTCAATTTCACGACCGGCCAGCGCGGTATTCGGCAGAATGTAATCCTGGAAAGGTTTAATCTCCAGATCGATCCCCTGTTTCGCCAGAATCGGTTTCGCCTGCTCAAGGATTTCCGCATGCGGTACGTTAGAGGCGCCAACGGTCAGCGTATCCGCCCAGGAGGCGAAGCTCAGGGCGCTTAAGGTTGCTGCGGCGAGTAATGTCAGTGATTTTTTCATGATAATGGTTTCCGTATTTTATTAGCGTTTATCTAACAGAGAGGTGATCACATCGCCGCAGAACTGGATAATGAAGACGATGATCAGGATAGTCACCGTCGCCACCAGCGTGACGTCGTTGTGGTTGCGCTGGAATCCTTCCAGATAAGCCAGGTTCCCTAAACCGCCTGCCCCAATCACTCCGGCCATCGCGCTGTAACTGACCAGCGCAATCAGCGTCACGGTGATCCCGGACACCAGTGCGGGTGATGATTCAGGCAGTAAAACCCGAAAAATAAGTGTGCTGAGACGTGCGCCCATCGAACGCGTGGCTTCAATCACTCCTCTGTCAACCTCGCGCAGTGCGATTTCAACCAGACGCGCATAAAACGGCGCCGCCCCGACAATCAGCGCCGGCAGCGCAGCGTTCGCGCCGAGAATGGTGCCGACCAGCGCTTTGGTAAACGGGATCAGCAAGACGATCAAAATGATGAACGGGATCGAGCGAAAAATATTCACCACCAGCGAAATGACGCTATACAGCGTGCGGTTCTGAAACAGCCCGCCGCGCGCGGTCAAAAATAACGCCAGCCCCAGTACAATCCCCAGCACAAACGTCGCGATACCGGAAAGCGCCGTCATATAGAGCGTTTCCTGCGTTGCCGCAAAAAGTTGTTCCCATTTCAGATGGGGAAACAGATTCTCAACCATGTTGTACTACCTCACCTTCAATATCGCTCTGCCGCAAATCCGCCAGAATATTATTCAGTTGTTCTTCCGTCGCCACGACGTGCAGCCACAGTTGGCCAAACACGCCATGCGCGGTTTGCGTCATCTTGCCGTGTAAGATATTGAAAGGCAGGCCGTAACGCAGGGTAAGCTCCCCTACGATCGGCTGATGCGTACTGTGCCCGGTGAAGGTCAGCTTAATCACCGTCCCGCCCAGCTCGCTCGCCAGCTGCGGGTTAAACGCCTCCTCTTCGGCATACTGACTTACCTGGCGGACAAACTGCCGGGTAATCGGCTGTTGCGGATGAGTAAAGACGTTCAGCACATCGCCTTCCTCCACCACTCTGCCGTTTTCCATCACCGCAACGCGATCGCAGATTTTGCGCACCACATGCATCTCGTGGGTAATAAGCACAATCGTGAGCTGGAAGCGGCGATTAATATCGAGCAGCAGATCCAGAATCTGATCGGTGGTTTGCGGGTCCAGCGCGGAAGTCGCCTCGTCGCAGAGCAGCACATCCGGGTTATTTGCCAGCGCACGGGCAATCCCCACACGTTGCTTTTGCCCGCCGCTCAGTTGGGATGGGTAAGCATTCTCACGCCCGGTTAATCCCACCAGGTCGATCAGCTCCGCCACCCGCGCCTTGATTTTTGCTTTTGGCGCGCCCGCGATTTGCATAGAAAAAGCGATGTTTTCGCTGACGGTACGCGACCACAGCAAATTAAAGTGCTGAAACACCATGCTGATTTTCAGCCTCGCCTGGCGCAGGGATTCTCCTGTCGCCGCTGAAATATCATGACCATTGATGGTCACGCTGCCCACGGTCGGTTTTTCCAGACCGTTCAGCAAACGAATCAACGTACTCTTTCCGGCGCCGCTGTAGCCAATAATCCCGTAAATTTGTCCCTGTTCAACCGTCAGATTAACGTTATCCACTGCGGTAATGGACAGCTTGCCGGGCGTAAAAACTTTCGAAATATTTTTCAGGACGATCATATCGTTATCGTATCCGCTGCTGCTTATGGTTATCCTGCCAGTGCTTTTAGCTGTTTAGCAGTATGGATGTCCAAACGAGTGTAATCAGGGTGTTTCTGCTTTTAAATGACCAAAAAGGAATTTGATATATCCGCAAGGAATAAGAGAGGCGTAGCGCGGGAAAATGGCTTTAGTACAATTTCGGCAACCTTTATGCAGGGAGCGGCATTATCCTTAACGCGAGCAGCGTAAGCTGTTGAATTAATCGACAAAAACAGGGCCATTCGGCCATCAATACCGCCAGACGACCACACGGCTAAACGTCCTGCCATCCAAATAGCGTTTTATATTCCATTCTGTTCTTATTCACAGACAAACATTCTTTAGGCGTGCATTTTGGCAACCCTATTATTTCGTCATGTTATTCACTGACGGATATTCACCATGACAACGTTTCACTCCGTAACGGAACTGATTGGCAATACGCCGCTGCTTCAGTTGCATAAGCTGAATAGCGGCGTAAGCGAACTCTTTTTGAAACTGGAGAACCAGAATCCGGGCGGTTCGATTAAAGATCGCGTCGCGCTTTCTATGATCAATGAAGCGGAAAGACAGGGGCTGCTAAAACCCGGCGGCACGATTATTGAAGCGACGGCGGGCAACACCGGGCTGGGGCTGGCACTGATCGCCGCGCAAAAAGGTTATGCCCTGACGCTGGTCGTGCCGGACAAAATGAGCCGTGAGAAGATCTTCCATTTACGCGCGCTTGGCGCACAGGTGGTATTAACCCGCTCAGACGTCAACAAAGGTCATCCGGCCTATTATCAGGATTACGCACGCCGTCTGGCGCAGGAGACGCCCGGCGCCTTCTATATTGATCAGTTCAACAACGCCGCGAACCCGCTGGCGCATGCTTCCACCACCGCCCCCGAATTGTTTGCCCAGATGGATGGCCGCATTGACGCCATCGTGGTCGGCGTCGGTTCCGGCGGCACGCTGGGCGGTTTACAGGCATGGTTTCGCGAACACTCCCCGCACACGGAGTTCGTGCTGGCCGACCCCGCCGGTTCAATCCTTGCCGATCAGGTCGAGACAGGCACATTCGGCACCGCCGGTTCCTGGCTGGTTGAAGGGATTGGCGAGGACTTTATTCCGCCGCTCGCCCACATCGAATCCGTTTCACAGGCCTTTCGCATCAGCGATAAAGACGCCTTCGCCACGGCGCGCGAGTTGCTCAGAACCGAAGGCATCCTTGCCGGTTCATCGACCGGTACGCTGCTCGCCGCCGCCCTGCGCTACTGCCAGGCGCAGACGCAGCCAAAGCGCGTGGCGACCTTCGCCTGCGATAGCGGCAATAAGTATCTCTCGAAAATGTTTAACGATGACTGGATGCGCCAGCAAGGGCTCATCACCCGGCCACAGGCTGGCGATCTGAGCGACTTCATCGCCTTACGTCATGACGAAGGGGCAACCGTAACCGCCGCGCCGGACGATACGCTGGCGACCGTGCTGGCGCGTATGCGCCTGTACGATATTTCGCAGTTGCCGGTTCTTCAGGAGGATCAGCTTATCGGCATTATCGACGAATGGGATCTGATTACGCATATTCAGGGCGATAACCCGCGTTTTTCCCTCCCGGTAAAAGAAGCGATGACGCGCGAGGTGGTCCGGCTTGATAAACGTGAACCGGAAAGCGCGCTGAAACCTATTTTTGATCGCGGCCAGGTGGCTGTGATTGTCGACAACGACCAGTTCCTCGGCCTGGTCACCCGTAGCGATGTGCTCACCCACTGGCGCAACCGCCTGGATAAATAAGGAACTCTCATGAAATCGTATTCCACACTTAGCGTCCATAGCGGAACCTTTTCTGACGCGCACGGCGCCGTTATGCCGCCGATTTATGCGACATCGACGTTTGCGCAACCCGCGCCGGGTCAGCATACCGGATATGAATATTCACGCAGCGGCAACCCGACGCGCCATGCGCTGGAAACCGCCATTGCCGAACTGGAAGGCGGTACGCAAGGTTATGCCTTCGCGTCCGGTCTGGCGGGCATCGCTACCGTGCTTGAGCTTCTCGATAAAGACAGCCATCTGGTGGCGATTGACGATGTCTATGGCGGCACCTATCGACTGATTGAAAATGTGCGCCGTCGCAGCGCCGGATTACAGGTAAGCTGGGTGAAACCTGACGATCTGGCCGGTATTGAAGCCGCGATTCGTCCTGATACCCGCATGATCTGGGTAGAAACGCCGACAAATCCGTTACTAAAACTGGCCGATCTGGCGGCCATTGCCGATATCGCGCGTCGCCACCAGCTTATCAGCGTGGCCGATAACACCTTCGCTTCGCCGTTGATCCATCGTCCTCTTGATCTGGGGTTCGATATCGTGGTGCATTCCGCGACGAAATACCTGAACGGCCATTCAGACGTCGTCGCCGGACTGGCGGTCGTCGGGGACAACCCGGCGCTCGCACAACAGCTGGGTTATCTGCAAAACGCCGTCGGCGGCGTACTGGACCCATTTAGCAGTTTTCTGACATTACGCGGTATTCGCACGCTGGCCTTGCGAATTGAGCGGCACAGCGGCAATGCGCTGACGCTGGCGCAATGGCTGGAAAAACATCCGGCGGTAGAACACGTCTGGTATCCGGGGCTGGCGTCGCATCCTCAGCATGCCCTTGCGCGCCAGCAGATGTCACAGTTCGGCGGGATGATCTCCATCGTCATAAAAGGCGATGACCAGCGCGCCACTGACGTTATCACGCGGCTGAAATTATTCACCCTGGCGGAAAGCCTGGGCGGTGTTGAAAGCCTCGTCAGCCAGCCGTTTACCATGACTCACGCCTCTATTCCGCTTGAGCAGCGTCTGGCGAATGGCATCACCCCACAGTTGATTCGCCTGTCAGTGGGCATTGAAGATGTTCAGGATTTGCAGGACGATTTAGCTCAGGCGCTCGCCGGGTAGTTGCGCAACGCCGCCCTTTCCCGGGCGGCACAACGCAAGGATCATAATTAACGCTTTAATAACAATTTGTTGTGAATCTGCACAGATGTTTTTTGAAACGCTGTTTTCATTTTCCTTTTGTGTAAATTTCAGCGTATAATGCGCGCCAATTGTCTCTTGAATGGTTTCAGCGCATTGGACTGCAAAACTCAACGACTAAAAAACACGCCATCCCGTTGGGCTGAAACACGAGCACACATTCCTCTGCACGCTCTTTCGATGTCACCTATCCTTAGAGCGAGGCAACACCACTTTCGCAACACAGGTTTAGCTTCAAGGCCGTGCGCCCCTGAAGCCAGATTTCCATATCCTTCTCAACTTAAAGACTAAGACTGTCATGAAAAAGACGAAAATTGTTTGCACCATCGGTCCGAAAACCGAATCTGAAGAGATGTTAACCAAAATGCTGGACGCAGGCATGAACGTTATGCGTCTGAACTTCTCTCACGGTGACTATGCAGAACACGGTCAGCGCATCAAGAATTTGCGCAACGTAATGAGCAAAACCGGTAAAAAAGCCGCAATCCTGCTCGATACCAAAGGCCCGGAAATCCGTACCATTAAGCTGGAAGGTGGTAATGACGTCTCCCTGAAAGCGGGCCAGACCTTCACTTTCACAACGGACAAATCCGTTATCGGCAACAGCGAAATGGTTGCCGTCACTTACGAAGGTTTCACTTCTGACCTGTCCGTAGGCAACACCGTACTGGTCGACGATGGTCTGATCGGCATGGAAGTCACCGCGATCGAAGGTAACAAGGTTATCTGTAAAGTGCTGAACAACGGCGACCTGGGCGAAAACAAAGGCGTTAACCTGCCGGGCGTTTCCATCGCGCTGCCAGCACTGGCTGAAAAAGACAAACAGGATCTGATCTTCGGCTGCGAACAAGGCGTTGACTTTGTTGCCGCGTCCTTTATCCGTAAGCGTTCTGACGTTGTTGAAATCCGTGAGCACCTGAAAGCGCACGGCGGCGAGAACATCCAGATCATCTCCAAGATCGAAAACCAGGAAGGCCTGAACAACTTCGATGAGATCCTCGAAGCGTCTGACGGCATCATGGTTGCTCGTGGCGACATGGGCGTTGAGATCCCGGTTGAAGAAGTTATCTTCGCGCAGAAGATGATCATCGAAAAATGTATCCGCGCGCGTAAAGTCGTTATCACCGCGACCCAGATGCTGGATTCCATGATCAAGAACCCGCGTCCGACCCGCGCAGAAGCTGGCGACGTGGCGAACGCCATCCTCGACGGCACCGACGCAGTGATGCTGTCCGGCGAATCCGCAAAAGGAAAATACCCGCTGGAAGCCGTCACCATCATGGCGACCATCTGCGAACGTACTGACCGCGTGATGACCAGCCGTCTGGACTTCAATAACGACAGCCGTAAACTGCGCATCACCGAAGCAGTGTGCCGCGGCGCGGTTGAAACTGCCGAAAAACTGGAAGCGCCGGTCATTGTCGTTGCGACTCAGGGCGGTAAATCTGCTCGTGCAGTGCGTAAATACTTCCCGGACGCCACCATTCTGGCGCTGACCACCAACGAAGTGACCGCGCGTCAGCTGGTGCTGAGCAAAGGCATTGTGCCGCAGCTGGTGAAAGAAATTAACTCTACTGACGACTTCTACCGTCTGGGTAAAGAAGTCGCTCTACAGAGCGGTCTGGGCCAGAAAGGCGACGTTGTGGTCATGGTTTCCGGCGCGCTGGTACCGAGCGGCACGACCAACACCGCATCTGTTCACGTCCTGTAATAATTCCTGTGTGAATTAATTTTCTGAATAAAAAGCGCCCTCGCGGCGCTTTTTTTATTTAATCGATAGCCACTCTTAATAAAAAATCAAATCGGATTTCACTATCTAATCGCAGATTATCTAAGACGAATCCGATGGAAGGATTCTGTTTTCACTCGGTTTTTTAGCCATTTTAGCTCAATTCGATGCTTCTTTGAGCGAACGATCAAAAATAAGTGCATTCCCGTCAAAAAAATATTCTCAACCTAAAAAAGTTTGTGTAATACTTGTAACGCTACATGGAGATTAACTCAATCTAGAGGGTATTAATAATGAATCGTACTAAACTGGTACTGGGCGCGGTAATCCTGGGTTCTACTCTGCTGGCTGGTTGCTCCAGCAACGCTAAAATCGATCAGCTGTCTTCTGACGTTCAGACTCTGAACGCTAAAGTTGACCAGCTGAGCAACGACGTGAACGCAATGCGTTCCGACGTTCAGGCTGCTAAAGACGACGCAGCTCGCGCTAACCAGCGTCTGGACAACCAGGCTACTAAATACCGTAAGTAATAGTACCTGTGTAATAAAAATGGCGCACATTGTGCGCCATTTTTTTTGCCTGTGTTTTCCCTTCTCTGCTACTGCGTTGCCCGGGTTTCAACGCCGCTTCCGGGTTGGCTGTTTTGCGCGGACTCCACCACAGAGCGACCAGAAGCTATCGGCGCCTGCCCTGATGTAACGGCAACCGGATATCCCGCCCGGCGATACAGCGCGTTTTCCACCAGACGTTCATCCACCTCCTGAGTCGCCTTAAACTGCGTAAAGCCTGCTGGCAGCACATACGGCATCGTCTGTACGTTTTGCTCATCTTCAGGCGACAGCGGGCGATGTACCTCAACGTAACGCATTCCATTTGGTTCCACGGCGAATTTCACCGGTTCGTTAATCACCCGTACCGGCGTTCCCGTTCTGACCTGCGCAAACAGAGCTTTAATGTCTGGCGCGTTCATCCGAATACAGCCGGAACTGACGCGTAACCCGACGCTGTCCGGGGCATTGGTGCCGTGAATGAGATACTCACCGTTGCCGTATGCCAGGCGCAGGGCGAAGCGTCCTAACGGGTTATTTGGCCCGGCGGGCACCACCGGCGGCAGCGTAATGCCGCGTTCAAGCGAGCGTTTGCGGATACCTGCCGTCGGCGTCCAGGTCGGATTCGGGATTTTTTGCCCGACGCGCGTCGCCATTACCGGCGTTTCCAGCCCCTCTAAACCAATACCGATAGGGTAAACCTGAACACTATTTTCACCCGGCGGGAAATAATAGAGTCGTAACTCCGCCAGGTTCACAATAATGCCTTCACGCGGCGCATCGGGTAATAACAGTTGAGATGGAATGATAATCGGCGTCCCCGGTTTAGGGACCGGCGCGATGGTATTATTTGCCTCCAGGATCAGCATTGCGGCAGTATCAAAACGCCGGGCAATCGCCTGTAAGTTTTTATCCCCCGCTTGCACGGTATAGGTTTGATTCTGCCCGACAAGGCGACTGTTTGCTGGCGGCAAGGGGTAATCCACTGCCCAGGCCGCCTGAAATGCGCTGTAAGCGCCGAAAAGTGTAACTGCAATGAGAGACGCACGTTTCATATCCACCCCCCTGGCGTTTTGCCGGATGGCGGTTAAATGCCTTATCCGGCCTACGAGTCACGTAGAGCTGTACGCCATCTGGCGTTCTACGTCTTTTCAGTTTAGCTAAGAGTTGCGGCTCTGGCGCGGATCGCGCGAATCATTGCTTCCAGTCCTTGTGAACGGGAGGGCGTGAGATGTTGCGTCAGCGCCATTTTTTCAAACCACGGCCGCACATCAAAATTCACAATATCCTGTGGCGTCATCTGATGATACAAAATGAAGACGATGGCAATTAACCCTTTTACTATTGCTGCATCGCTGTCGCCCTGCAATTCAATAACGCCGTCAGCGTTCTGACGCATAACAATCCATACCTGACTCTGACATCCCTGAATACTATTTTCCGGGCGACGAGCCTGCTCATTTAATTCCGCCAGACGCTGCCCCAGTTCAATAATGTACAGATACTTTTCTTCCCAATTGGCGCAACGCTGAAAATTACGCAGCAATCTTTCTTTATCTGGTAGCGCAGCCATAGCGTCTCCCTGTTATCCCAGTAGGCGATGAATACGTTTTAGCCCGGTTGCCAGACGATCCACTTCTTCATGGGTGTTATACATTGCTATCGACGCCCGGCACATGGCGGGAACGTTGTAATACGTCATCAGCGGCATTGCGCAGTGATGGCCGGTTCGCACGGCGATACCGTAATTGTCGAGGAAGCTGCCCACGTCATAGGCGTGGTGTTTGCCCAGATTAAAGGCGATGACCCCCAGCCGGTTAGCCGGGCCATATAGCGTCAACTCCGGCACGTCCGCCAGCTGTTCCAGCGCATAGTGCATCAGGTTTTGTTCATATTCGCTGATTTCCGCCAGCCCTAACGCGCAAACGTATTCAATGGCGGCACCAAGGCCGATAATTCCGCCCGTGTTCGGCGTCCCCGCCTCAAAACGCCAGGGCGCTTTGGTCCAGGTCGTCCCTTCCGTCAGACTAACGGTCGCAATCATCGAACCGCCGCCTTCCCACGGCGGCATATCCTGAAGCAGTTCCTCCCGGACATACAGCACGCCGATACCGGTGGGGCCATACAGCTTATGCCCGGAGAAAACGTAAAAATCACAATCCAGCGCCTGAACATCCACCGCATGGTGCATTACCGCCTGCGCGCCATCAACCAGCACTTTCGCGCCATACTGATGCGCCAGCGCGATCATTTCAGGAAGCGGGTTTTCCGTTCCCAGCACGTTCGACACATGCGCGATAGCCAGCAGCCGGGTACGCTCATCAAACAGCGACGGGAGCGTATCCAGCTGCAACGTGCCGTCCGTATTGAGCGGAATGACGCGCAGTTCCGCCCCTGTACGCGCGCACAGCATCTGCCAGGGGACGATATTGGCGTGGTGCTCCATCTCGCTGATGATGATGTTATCGCCAGCCCGAACATTCTCCGGCCCCCAGCTGTTGGCAACAAGGTTGATGCCCTCTGTCGTCCCGCGCACAAACACCAGCTCTTCCGCTGAACGGGCGTTAATGAACAGCGATGCCTGTTTACGCACATTTTCCATCTTCTCGGTGGCCTGCGCGCTCAGCGTATGGATGCCCCGGTGCACCGCCGCATAGCCATGACGGTAAAACTCCGCCTCAGCGTCAATCACCTGGTTGGGCTTTTGCGCACTGGCCGCGCTATCCAGATACGCCAGCGGCAGCCCGTTGACTTCACGCGTCAGGACGGGAAAATCAGCCCGCACTTTTTCGATGGGAAATGTCATGCTATGCCTCCCGGCAGGCGAAGCCCTATTCGCGCCAGCACCTGTTGTTTAAGCGCGTCATCGCCGAGGGCTTCCGTCAACTCAGCGGCAAACGCGTAGAGAATCATCTGTCTGGCATCCTGCTCTCCAATCCCGCGTGAACGCAGGTAGAACATCTGTTCGTCATCAATCCGTCCTACCGTCGCCCCGTGGCTGCATTTCACGTCATCGGCGTAAATCTCCAGCTGCGGTTTGGTGTCCACCTCGGCAAGTTTACCGAGCAGCAGATTGTTATTGGTCATTTGTCCGTCGGTTTTAATAGCGTGCTGCGCCACGTTGATCAAGCCATTGAATACCGCCCGACCTTTATCGCTGACAATGGTTTTATGCAACTGACGGCTGTTGCAGTAACCCTTGTTGTGCTCCAGCCACGTACGGGTATCACACACTTCGTTTTTCACCGGCATCGCCAGGCTGTTAATCCGCAACGTAGTGTTTTCACCGTTTAACTGGGTGCTGGTGTTATGTCGCAGCACGGCATCGCCCAACAGGAAACTGTGGCTGTGCGCGCTTGCATCCGCCGCCAGCAGAATGTCGTTATGGGCAAAGTGATGGCTCACCGGGTTTTCAAACGCCAGTTTGATGTGGTGCAGATGCGCATTCGCCGCTACGTTCATGGTCAGACGCGCCCCAGTGAAGTGCCGTGCCGCGTTAAGGCTGACATAGTGCTCTATCACCGTCGCCTCTGCCCCTTCCGCCAGTTCCAGGTGGTGGCGGTAGTGCGCAGTGTTGACCTCATCGCCTTCCAGCCCCTGCGTGATGTGCATCAGCAGCAACGGCTTAGAGGGCCGCTGGTTGCGCTTAACGCTGATGTGCGTCACGCTCTGCGCCAGGCTTTCCGTCAGATGCAGGAAAACCTCCGGCTGAACCGGTGCGGCCAGCGCCTGACGTTCGTCGTTGATCGCAATGTCGAAACCGCTGGCTGTAGCGCTGTCGCTAAGCTGCGGGCTGAACTGGCCGTCAATAAACACCAGACGCACAGCGTCGATATCCAGCGCCAGCGCGTCGCGCTGTTCCTGAGTAACCTCGGCAAAACGGCTGACAAACTGGCTACTGACCAACCCTTCCAGCGGCGTGTATTTCCAGTTTTCATGCTTACGCGTCGGCAGCCCCAGGCGCAGCATCTGTTGTAAATGCTGCTGCGCGTGCGCCGAGCGGGATTCGCCCTGCGCCTCAAACAGATGGTGCCATTGTTGCAGCGCGTTACTGCTGTTCGGTAAGCCAGCCATATCCTTGCTCCTCCAGTTGTTTGACCAGAGTGAAATCGCCGGACTTCACAATCCGCCCCTGATACAGGACGTGGACGTAATCAGGTTTGATGTAGTCCAGAATACGCTGATAGTGCGTCACGATAATGAATGATCGTTTACCGTCACGCAGCGAGTTGACGCCTTCCGCGACAATTTTCAGCGCATCAATATCCAGCCCGGAGTCAGACTCATCAAGAATGCACAGTTCCGGCTCCAGCACCGCCATTTGCAGAATATCGTTACGTTTCTTCTCACCGCCGGAGAAGCCCACGTTTACCGAACGGGTCAACAAATCTTCCGGCATCTTTAAAAGCGCGATTTTCTCTTCCATCAGATCCTGAAAATCAAAACGATCCAGCGACTCCTGACCACGATAGCTGCGCACGGCATTCAGCGCTGTTTGCAGGAAAAACTGGTTGCTGACGCCAGGAATTTCTACCGGATACTGGAACGCCATAAAGATGCCTTCGCCCGCCCGCTCCTCTGGCGACAGTTCCAGTAAATCTTTGCCTTTAAATTCGACAGAGCCGCCAACCACTTCATAATCTTCACGGCCCGCCAGCGTCGCGGAAAGCGTACTCTTCCCGGAACCGTTCGGCCCCATAATGGCATGCACTTCTCCGGGTCTGACGTCGAGGTCCAGACCGCGCAGAATCGCTTTATCTTCCACACTGACCTGTAAATCTTTAATGCTTAACATGTGCTTTCCTTAATACTTAACCGACGCTGTGTTCAAGGCTGATTGCCAGCAGTTTTTGCGCTTCAACGGCAAATTCCAGCGGCAGTTCAGAGAAGACGTCTTTACAGAAGCCATTAACAATCATCGAGATGGCATCCTCTTCGCTGATGCCGCGTTGCAGGCAGTAAAAGAGCTGATCTTCACCGATCCGCGACGTCGTCGCCTCGTGCTCAAGCTGGGCGCTGTTATTACGACACTCGACATACGGGAAGGTGTGCGCGCCGCAGTCCGCGCCAATCAGCATTGAGTCGCACTGGGTAAAGTTACGGGCGTTGGTTGCCGTCGGCATGATCTTCACCAGCCCGCGATAGCTGTTCTGGCTATTCCCGGCGGAGATCCCTTTTGAAATAATGGTCGATTTGGTGTTCTTACCGATGTGGATCATTTTGGTGCCGGTGTCGGCCTGCTGATGACCGCTGGTCAGCGCCACAGAGTAAAACTCACCGATGGAGTTATCGCCGCGCAGAATGCAGCTCGGGTATTTCCAGGTGATGGCCGATCCCGTTTCGGACTGCGTCCACGACATCTTGCTGTTTTCACCTTCGCACAGCGCGCGCTTGGTGACGAAGTTCAGTATCCCGCCGGTGTTGTTATCGCCGGGGAACCAGTTTTGCACGGTGGAATATTTTACTTCGGCATCTTTGTGGATGATCACCTCTACCACCGCCGCGTGCAGCTGGTAGCTGTCGCGCACTGGCGCAGAACACCCTTCGATGTAGCTGACGTAGCTGCCCTCATCCGCCACCAGAATGGTGCGTTCGAACTGCCCTGTTTTTTCCGCGTTGATTCGGAAATAGGTTGACAGCTCCATCGGGCAACGAACGCCTTTCGGCACATAAATGAAGGTGCCGTCAGACGCTACCGCAGCGTTCAGCGCAGCAAAAAAGTTGTCATTACCCGGCACCACGGTGCCCAGATATTTCTTCACCAGCTCAGGGTGATCGTGAATCGCCTCGCCAAACGAACAGAAGATGATGCCCTGTTCCGCCAGCTTTTCCCGGTAGGTAGTGGCAACGGAAACGGAGTCGAAAATGGCATCCACCGCCACCTCTTTACCCTCACGTACCGGTACGCCAAGCTGTTCGAAGGCGTCTTCCACCTCTTTGCTGAGAAACGCATTCGCACCGGTTTGCTGTACGGCACCCGGTTCTGACGCGCACGTCTCATCGCAGTTACCGCACGATGGCGCAGAGTAATAACTGTAATCCTGATAATTCAGCTTATCGTAGTGCGCTTTCAGCCAGTGCGGCTCTTCCATCTCAAGCCAGGCTTTGTACGCATTAAGGCGAAACTCCAGCATCCACTCCGGCTCATTTCTCTTGGTGGAAATCGCACGCACGACCTCTTCGCTGATGCCTTTTGCCAGCTCGTCAGTCTGTAACTGGGTGAAGAAGCCTTCTTTATAATTCAGTGGACCACCGGTCCAGGTTTTGACATCGTCAGTTGCTTCAGTATTACGAGACATAGTACCGCCTATACCCCGAAGCTTTCGCCACAGCCGCATTCGTTCTGGGCTTTCGGGTTATGAAATTTAAATAACTGGTTTAATCCTTCGCGCACATAATCGACCTCTGTCCCGTCAATAAACGGCATGGCCTGAAGCGGCACGTACAACCTCGCGCCCTCCGTTTCAAACAACAGATCGTCCTTTTCCGGCTCGCTGACGGTATCCAGCACGTAACCAAATCCCGCGCACCCCGTCTGCTTCACGCCTAAACGCACGCCAAGCATGCCGGGTTGCTTCGCAACCAGGTCACGAATATGCGCCGCCGCCTCAGGCGTTAGCGTCAGACCACGCCATGCAAAATCGTCTGGATTAAATGTTCCTGAATGCAATTCCATAGGTCCACCTCGTGTAATAAGCCACCAGGGCATAACACCATGTTAGTGATAATGATTATCACTTCAACCCTCTGACAGAAGGGTCATTCGGGTTAACCGCCCTTTTTGACCACTTTTACTAAGCATAGACCTTGTTACGAGGGTTATCAGTGATGGATTATTTTATTCAATACATTGATAGATAAAGCATTTAAGAAGAGTAAACAGCGCGGCAGGTTAAAAAATTAAATATGTATCGAAAATGCCTATTTTTGAGATAGGGTTATCAATAAAAATGGGGGGCAAAAGCGGACGATGACGGTGCTAAACAATAGCTCAAACAGCCGTCGGATTAGCAAATCCACTAACGTGAAAAAGAAAGAACGGAGTAATTAACAACGAACGATCGGTATTGTATGAATAACACCGATCGTTCGTTGCCCCACCCGGCGCTTATCTCCGGCACTCATTTCAGGCTTAGCTCTTGAAGGGGTGTAAGAATATTCTCATAAGTTTGCATCGCGTATTTAACAGATCTTGCTTTCTGCACAATTTTTATACGCTTTATGCTGCGTCAGGAACAGGCTTCACCGTCGCGCATCGCGCCCTGCACCGCCTCAAGAAACAGGCGTAGCGCGGCGGGCTGATGCTCACGGGAAAGGTATAACCCGTATACGGCCAATTGCCGCGGTTGTAGATGGGGCAACAAACGAACCAGTTTCTCCTGCGCCAGCCCCTCTCGCGCCTCTTTTTCCGGCACCAGCGCAATCCCCATCCCTGCCAGCGCCGCTTCACACAAAAGTGAAGAGATTCCGGCGCTCAGGTTGCCCTTGATCGCAACAGAGAGCGGTTCTCCCTGCTCATCCAGAAAATGCCAGGATTTTCCAGCAAATCCGCTGTAATAGAGGCAATTGTGTTGCGCCAGCGCCTCCGGCGTCTGCGGTGTGCCATAGCGATGCAGATAGTCAGGAGACGCGCAGAGCACAGACTCACAGTCACCAAGCCGACGCGCAATTGTCCCTGGCTCAGGGTTATCGGTAATGCGTATCGCCACATCAATACGCTCCCCCACTAAACTGACAGGCTGATTATTAATCTCCACTTCAATGCGCAATTCAGGGTAACGCGCTAAAAAAGCGGGCAGCATCGGGGCAAGAATATGCATCGCGGTGAAATGGGCGCAGGCGACGCGCAACGTGCCGGACGGCACCTCTCGCCCGGTCGCCCTCGCAATATCCAGGGAAAGCCGCGCCAGCGTTCGCGTTTTCATCAACGCGTCTTCTCCGGCAGGCGTGATCGTCAGGCGGCGCGACGAACGATGAATAAGTCTGGCTCCGGCCCATTTCTCCATTTCATCCAGATAACGGCTCACCATCGGCCTGGAGATCCCTAATGCGCGCGCAGCCGCGCTCAGGCTACCCAAATCGCAGATATGGTTAAACACCGTTGCCGCCATCACTCTGTCCATAACCTTCCATCCGATCGTTTTATGAAACTCAGCATGTCCTGATAGGGGAATTTTAACAGATCGAGATTTGCTTAAAATAAGCCACGTAAATAAATCAACATCATCTGCCGATAAGGTCACTCAGAATGAAAATCAAAACGCTGGCACTTCTGCTGTCGCTGACTAGCGCGCCATTGTTCGCCGCCCCGCTGCAACTCGACGTTTATAATCCGCAGGAAAACGCGATTTTCCCGGTCTCTTCCACGCTGGTCTCTGGCCCTAAAGAAGCCATTTTATTCGACGCGCAGTTCAGTACCAAAGACGGGGAAAAGCTGGTCGAAATGATTAAAAAGAGCGGCAAGTCGCTGAAAGCCATCGTGATTACCTCCGGCGATCCAGATTTCTATTTTGGTCTGGAACCGATTGTAAAAGCCTTCCCGAACGTGAAAGTTCTGGCAACGCCGCATGTGGTGGAACACATTCGCGCAACGAAAGACGCCAAACTGCAATACTGGGGCCCGCAAATGAAAGATGGCGCGCCAGCGGCGCTCACCATCCCGCAGGCAACTACCGAGACACAATTTACGATTGATGGGGAAACGCTGGAACTGCGTCACCCGAACGATTACGCCGCTTACGTCTGGGTCCCGGCAAACCGCGCAATACTTGGCGGAACGGGAATCGCATCCGGTATCCATGTCTGGACGGCGGATACCCAGTCTCCTGAGCAGCGTGCGGCCTGGCGTCATGTGTTGACAGAGATGCACAGTTTGCAGCCGACCCAGGTGATTCCGGGTCACTATATCGGTGAACGTCCAGCAGGCGACGCCGCTATACGCTTCACGCAGGATTACCTGCAATCCTTTGAGCAAGCGCTTGAGGCGAAAAAAGGGTCAGAGTATGTCATCAAAACGATGACCGCCGCCTGGCCTGGCCTCGCTGACGAAAGTTCCCTGACGCTGAGCGCGAAAGTGAATACCGGTGAAATGAAGTGGTAAACCGCCGCTCATAGCCAAAAAATAACCCCGGCAGAGCGTGTCGGGGTTTTCTGTTGGTGTTAATTCACCGAGCGATAAAACAGTGCGGAATCAATGAACGCCCAGACGCCAGGCAAAGTAAATCTCTTCTTTTAGCTCAGAGGAAGAGAGCGTGAGTAAATCGGCAAATTCCAGCTCTAATTGTTTTAAGCGCTTCAAATACTGGGCTGGAGAAAGCTCGGTTTTATCACGGCGTAAAAATTCAATTGCCAGTTGGGTTGGGTCTAAATCGGTAGACATATCATCCTCGCTTATGTTCAAAACGTGCACAGTATAACACTTTTTTCTGCACACATTTTGACCAAAAGCAGTCTGCGATAAAGATATTTTGTGACAACGTCACACAACGGCGGTTGTCAGACGTGAAGAACAGCACAGCCGTCCCTGCTCATCAAAAATATCGATCTGCCAGACCTGATGACGAGAGCCGGTATGCAGCGCTTTGCACACCCCTCTGACGCGCCCTTCACGCGCTGAGCGAACGTGGTTGGCATTCACCTCCAGCCCCACGACTTTCTGTTCGCCCTGCGTGCACAGATAGCCCGCAACCGAGCCGATACTTTCAGCCAGCACAACGGACGCGCCGCCGTGTAGCAGACCAAAAGGTTGCTTTGTACGGCTATCCACCGGCATCGTTGCTTCCAGCGTATCGTCGCTAATATGCTCAAAGCGAATATCCAGTAGCCCCACCATGTTCCCTTCGCCCAGAGCGTTCAGCGCTTCGAGCGTGACTTTACGTTTCCAGATCATCCAATAATCTCCAGTAGTGCCTGTAACGGATGGCGAACCCCGGTGCCTTCAACGCGTTTTACCTGGCTGCGGCAAGAGTAACCGGTCGCCAGGCAACGATTGCGCGGCAGTCGCGCCATCGCCTGTTGCCACGACAGCGCATAGATCCCCAGCGAATTTTCATGATTTTTCACTTCATGGCCGTAAGTACCCGCCATGCCGCAGCAGCCTACGCTGACGCTCTCCAGCTTCGCCCCTAAGCGTGCAAAAATGGCCGCCCACTGCGCCGGTGCGCCAGGCAATGCCGTCACTTCGGTACAATGCCCAAAGAAATACCAGGGCTCACCGCTCACGGCAAGAGGCTGTCGGGACGCCAGCACCGTCGGCAGCCACTCATTCACCAGCTGTACGTGGAAATCACCACGCTGTTCGCCGAGGGTTTGTTTGTATTCATCACGATAGCAAAGCACCAGCGCCGGGTCGACACCGACCATCGGGATACGCAACTGCGCCACCCGATTGAGAAATTCGGCCGTTTTCTTCGCCGTCTTCGCAAATCGGTTAAGGAACCCTTTGATGTGCTGGGCCTTGCCATTTGGCGAGAACGGCAGCAATACAGGCTGAATGCCGAGCTTTTCCACCAGCCGGATAAAATCCGCCACCACCTGCGCATCGTAGTAACTGGTAAACGGGTCCTGCACCACCAGCACCGTACGCTCTTTTTGCTCCTGGCTCAGGAGTTCAAGCTGCTCCAGCGTCATATTGGCGGAACGGTGCCCGACCATTTGCTGTTGCAGCGACGGCGTCGAAAGTAGCGGCAAATCCACCATGCCGATATGTTTCTTCGCGAGGTTTCGCACCAACGGCTGATTGAGAAAGAAGTTAAAGGTTTTCGGCGCCCGCGCCATTAATGGCGCATAGCTTTCGACCGTCGCCACCATATGATCGCGCAGCGGACGCAGGTAGCGCGTGTGATAAAGCGCCAGGAAGCGTGAGCGGAACTCCGGCACGTCTATTTTAATCGGACATTGTGTCGAGCAGGCTTTGCACGCCAGGCAACCCGACATCGCCTCCTTCACCTCATGGGAGAAATCATATTCGCCTTTACGAGCGTGCCAGCTGTTGCGGGTACGGGCAATTAACGTCCGCAGACTGGCGCGTTTTTCCGGCAGATCTTTTTCCAGCTGTAGCGGATCAACCCCACGGTCGGCCAGCAGGCGCAACCATTCACGCACCAGCGTCGCACGCCCTTTGGGAGAGTGAATGCGATTCAGGCTGATTTTCATTGACGGGCACATCGGACTTTTGGCGTCAAAGTTGAAGCACAGGCCATTGCCGTTACACTCCATCGCCCCGCGCCAGACCTGACGCACCGCCAGTGGAATCTGCCGATCGTAAGTACCGCGTTTCACCGCATCGACCTTCATCATCGGCGCATCAATGCCTTCCGGCGGACAAATTTTTCCGGGGTTCAGGCGGTTTTGCGGGTCGAACGCCGCCTTCACTTTGCGTAGTTCGCCATAAAGCTGCTCGCCAAAAAACGCCGGGCTATATTCAGCGCGAAAACCTTTACCGTGCTCGCCCCACAGCAGACCGCCATATTTCGCGGTGAGCGCCACCACATCATCGGAAAGACTCTTCATCAGAATTTCCTGTTGCGGATCGCACATATCCAGCGCGGGTCTGACGTGCAGCACCCCGGCATCAACATGCCCGAACATGCCATAACTTAAGCCATGACCGTCGAGCAGCGCGCGGAATTCAGCAATATAGTCGGCCAGATGTTCCGGCGGCACGCAGGTATCTTCCGCAAACGGAATCGGTTTGGCCGCGCCTTTGGCATTACCCAACAGACCAACCGCTTTTTTCCGCATGGCATAGATACGCTCCACGCCCGCCAGCTCCGCGCACAGCTGCCAGCCGATCACTCCGGCTTCCTGGCGATCAATCAGCTCATCCAGACGCTGGCACAACGCGCTCACCTGAGCATCAATAGCCGCTTCGTCATCCCCGGCGAACTCGACGATGTTCAGGCCCAGCATCTCTTTATCAGGCACATCGGTAATCAGCTCACTGACGGAATGCCAGACGATGTCCTCCCTCGCCAGATTAAGCACTTTAGAATCGACGGTTTCCACCGAGAGCGCCCGCGCCTCGACCATAAAGGGCGCGTTACGCAACGCGGAATCAAAAGAGTCATATTTGACGTTCACCAGACGGCGAACTTTAGGCAGCGGAGTAATATCCAGACGCGCTTCCGTGATAAACGCCAGCGTGCCTTCAGAACCGGTCAGCACGCGCGTTAAGTCGAACTCCGTCATCTCATCGTTAAAGACATGGCGTAAGTCGTAGCCCGTTAAGAAGCGGTTGAGTCTGGGAAACTTATCAATAATCAGCTGTCGGTTTTCCCGACAACGCTGGTATACGGTGTTATAGATGCGACCGATCGCGGTGTTGCTTTTACCGAGCGTTTCCGCAAGTTCGACCGGCATTGCCTGGGTATCCAGAATATCGCCACCCAGCAGTACCGCGCGAACGCCCAGCACATGATCGGATGTTTTACCGTAAACTAACGACCCCTGACCGGACGCATCGGTATTGATCATCCCCCCGAGGGTCGCACGGTTGCTGGTCGAAAGCTCCGGGGCAAAGAAATAGCCATACGGCTTCAGATACTGATTGAGTTGATCTTTGATCACCCCGGCTTCGACCCGCACCCAGCCCTCTTCCGGGTTAATTTCAATAATGCGGCTCATATAGCGGGACATATCAACGATAATGCCCTGGTTCAGCGCCTGACCATTGGTGCCGGTGCCGCCGCCGCGCGGGGTAAAAATCAATGAGGCGAAGCGCGACTCTGCCGCCAGACGGGCGATAAGCGCCACATCCGCCGTTGAACGCGGGAAAACCACAGCATCAGGAAGAAGCTGATAGATACTGTTATCTGTCGACATTGTCAGACGATCGGCGTAATTCGTTGCCGTATCGCCGGTAAACCCTTGCTGCTCCAGCGCCTGCAAAAAATTGAGCACCAGCTGAACGACGCCAGGTGCCTGAGAAATCTGTGGAATCATTATAGTGACCCTTTCCTGCGGTCTGTATTGTGAATTTAATCGTTTGCGTGTTGCTCTGTTTGTTGTATCACATTTTTTTCTTACACGCCCAGCAGAATTACAGGCAGAATCCGCCTGTTAAAAACCGCTGAAATTGCTCATCATTATGGGGTAAGGTTCGCGTGTTCGCGTCGCGTCAACGTTCTGACGCACAGAAAAGGTGAAAAGGTATTTATGGTAAATCTTCGTCAGCCCAGGGATATCGCGCAAGTGCTGCTGTCGGTGCTGTTTTTAGCCATCATGATCGTGGCCTGCTTGTGGATTGTGCGTCCCTTTGTCCTTGGTTTTGCATGGGCGGGAACGATCGTTATTGCGACCTGGCCCGTTTTGTTACGTTTACAGAAAATACTCTGGGGCCGCCGTTCTCTGGCCGTTCTGGTTATGACGCTATTGTTGGTTCTGCTGTTCATTATTCCCATCGCCCTGCTGGTCAACAGCATCGTGGACGGTAGCGGCCCGCTCATCCACGCCGTCACCGCCGGCGACATGACGTTGCCCGACCTGGCCTGGTTAAACAGTATTCCGCTGATTGGCGCCAAATTGTATGCCGGGTGGCACAACCTGCTGGATATGGGCGGCACGGCGATCATGGCGAAAGTGCGTCCTTATATTGGCACCACCACGACCTGGTTTGTGGGTCAGGCCGCGCATATCGGTCGCTTTATGATGCACTGTGGTCTGATGCTGCTGTTCAGCGCCCTGCTGTACTGGCGCGGCGAACAGGTGGCATTGGGCATCCGCCACTTCGCCAGTCGTCTGGCCGCGAAACGCGGCGATGCCGCCGTGCTGCTGGCGGCTCAGGCCATCCGCGCCGTTGCATTGGGTGTGGTTGTCACCGCGCTGGTTCAGGCAATTCTCGGCGGGATTGGCCTCGCCATTTCCGGCGTGCCTTACGCAACGCTGCTGACGGTCGTCATGATCCTCTCCTGCCTGGTGCAACTGGGGCCGTTACCGGTGTTAATCCCGGCAATCATTTGGCTGTACTGGACGGGCGATACGACCTGGGGCACGGTGCTGCTGGTGTGGAGCTGCGTGGTCGGTACGCTGGATAACGTGATTCGCCCGGTATTGATTCGTATGGGCGCTGACCTGCCGCTGATCCTGATTCTCTCTGGCGTTATCGGCGGGCTGATTGCCTTTGGAATGATCGGTCTGTTTATCGGTCCGGTATTGCTGGCGGTTTCCTGGCGTCTGTTCTCCGCATGGGTGCATGAAGTGCCCGCGCCGGGAAACGACCCTGACGAACTCCTCGAAGAACTGGAGGAGATTGAGGACAGCCATAAATAACCCCCATCGGCCGATCGACGCATTCGGTCGGCCGATACTTTAGCATTGCTCATCAATTAGCATCCTGACCAACCTGCCTTATGGCGTAATCCTCCTTACGTAATTCATTTACGTCGCAAATTCTTCATAGTTTTTAAACTATTGGGACGAATCTGATCGACGCAAAAAATCTCCACGCCTACTATTAGAGCACGGTTATAAATCAACGCCTTGATTTATAAGCATGGAAATCCCCTGAGTGAAACAACGAATTGCTGTGTGTAGTCTTTGCCCATCTCCCACGATGGGCCTTTTTTTAAGTGCCTGCCCTCACACCCCTTTTCTCCACCGCCAACAATTCTGATATGCCCACGCATAACGTCGGGTGTGATAGCGCGTATCGCAAAAAAAACGGCTCCTTTTTACGGGAGCCGTTGCGGATTAGAATCAGCGCTGACGCTTATTTTTTCAGTTCAGCCAGACTCAACCAGGTCTGTACGACGGTGTCCGGGTTCAGCGACAGGCTGTCGATTCCCTCTTCCATCAGCCAGGCGGCGAAGTCCTCGTGATCGGACGGCCCCTGACCACAGATGCCGACATACTTGCCTTGTTTCTTCGCCGCGCGGATCGCCATCGACAGCAGCGCTTTCACCGCCTCGTTACGCTCATCGAACAGTTCAGAAACCACGCCGGAGTCGCGATCCAGACCCAGCGCCAGCTGCGTCATGTCGTTAGAACCAATCGAGAAGCCGTCAAAGTGCTCCAGGAATTGTTCAGCCAGCAGGGCATTGGACGGAATCTCACACATCATGATGATCTTCAGCCCGTTCTCACCCCGCTTCAGCCCCTGACGCGCCAGCTCGTCAACTACCGCTTTCGCCTGCTCAACGGTACGTACGAACGGGATCATGATCTCCACGTTGGTCAGTCCCATATCGTTGCGCACGCGTTTCACCGCTTCACATTCCAGCGCGAAGCAATCGCGGAAGCTGTCGGAGACATAGCGACCGGCGCCACGGAAGCCCAGCATCGGGTTCTCTTCATCGGGTTCGTAACGCTCGCCGCCCACCAGGTTGGCGTATTCATTCGATTTGAAATCCGACAGGCGCACGATAACGCGTTTCGGATAAAATGCCGCGCCCAGCGTCGCAATGCCCTCTGTCAGACGACCGACATAGAACTCACGCGGTGAATCGAAGCCTTTCATCATCTCGCGGATTTCGTTTTGCAGTTTCGCGTCCTGGTCATCAAATTCCAGCAGTGCGCGAGGATGCACGCCAATCATTCGGTTGATAATAAATTCGAGACGCGCCAGGCCAACGCCTTCATTCGGCAGGCAGGCGAAGTCAAAGGCGCGATCCGGGTTACCGACGTTCATCATGACTTTCAACGGCAGATCGGGCATGGTGTCCACGCTTGAACTTTTGACGCTGAAGTCGAGCAGGTCTGCGTAGACATAGCCGGTATCGCCTTCGGCGCAAGAAACGGTGACGTTTTCATCATCCTTCATGCGTTCCGTCGCGTCGCCGCAGCCGACAACCGCCGGAATACCCAGTTCACGGGCAATAATGGCCGCGTGGCAGGTACGACCGCCACGGTTGGTCACGATGGCCGCTGCTTTCTTCATGATCGGTTCCCAGTCCGGGTCGGTCATGTCAGTCACCAGCACGTCGCCAGGCTGGATACGGTTCATTTCGCTAATGTCGTGAATGACTTTAACCGCCCCCGCGCCAATGCGATGTCCGATGGCGCGGCCTTCCGCGACCACTTTCCCCTGCGCATGCAGCGTGTAGCGCTCCATTACCTGACCACGAGAACGGACGGTTTCCGGGCGAGCCTGTACAATAAACAGTTTGCCGGTATGGCCGTCTTTCGCCCATTCGATATCCATCGGGCGACCGTAGTGTTTCTCAATCTGTACGGCCTGTTTCGCCAGTTCCTGCACTTCTTCGTTGGTCAGCGAAAAGATGTCGCGCTGTTCCTGCGGCACATCTTCAATTTTGACCTGCTTGCCGTGCTCCTGGGTTGGCGCGTAAACCATTCGGATTTTTTTCGACCCCATCGTGCGACGAACGATCGCCGGGCGATTCGCCGCCAGCGTCGGTTTATGCACGTAGAATTCATCCGGGTTGACTGCGCCCTGCACTACCATCTCGCCCAGACCCCAGGCTGAAGTGATAAACACCACCTGATCGAAACCGGACTCGGTATCAATAGAGAACATAACCCCGGACGAGGCTAGGTCGGAGCGCACCATCCGCTGTACGCCAGCGGAGAGCGCGACGCCGCGATGGTCATACCCCTGGTGAACGCGATAAGAGATAGCACGGTCATTAAACAGCGAGGCAAAAACATGTTTCACCGCCACCAGCACCGCATCGAAACCCTGCACGTTGAGGAAGGTTTCCTGCTGGCCGGCGAAAGAGGCATCCGGCATATCTTCAGCCGTTGCGGACGAGCGCACGGCGAAAGACGCCTGCACATCATCCGCAGAGAGCTGTGCATAGGCATCGCGAATAGCGTTTTCCAGCTCTGGCTGGAAAGGAGTGTCGATAATCCACTGGCGGATCTGCGCGCCGGCCTTCGCCAGCGCGGTGACATCGTCAATATCCGTTTGATCCAGCAGTTCATAAATACGCTGGTTTACGCCGCTTTGATCCAGAAACTGGTTAAACGCATCGGCGGTCGTTGCAAAACCATTCGGTACGGAAACACCCATACCGGAAAGGTTAGTAATCATTTCACCCAGGGAGGCATTTTTGCCCCCAACTCTGTCTACATCATTCATGCCGAGTTGGTTATACCAAAGCACCAGCGGTGACGAGCCATTGTTGGACATCGAACAATCCTTTTGTGATAAATGAACGAGTTTAGAAACTACATTATTGCGTATTTATCTTTGCATATTTAAACCCCTGAAAAAAACGGTGAATCGTTCAAGCAGATTTATTTTTTATTTTTTCAGATTGTTTACGCATTTGCGCAAACCCGCGGGCGACGGGCGATCTCCCCAAAAACTGTCGGTATAAACATAAGTTCCGAAAAATGAAATGCACTTTTCACTTAATATAAAAATAGCGTTTCATTTTATAAAATAAGCATCGTGATATACGCTTCTGGCAAATTTTAATTTATGCTTTCAGATAATTATGTTTGCTCCTCAGGATAAACAAAATGGATAATGTTGTTGATCGCCATGTTTTTTATATTTCCGATGGTACGGCCATCACCGCCGAGGTTTTGGGTCATGCGGTGATGTCGCAATTCCCTGTGACCATCAGCAGCATTACGCTGCCGTTCGTTGAAAACGAGAGTCGCGCCAGGGCCGTGAAAGATCAGATCGACGCGATTTATCAGCAAACTGGCGTGCGTCCGCTGGTGTTCTATTCGATTGTTCTGCCGGAAATTCGCGCCATCATCTTACAAAGCGAAGGGTTCTGTCAGGACATCGTGCAGGCGCTGGTGGCGCCGCTACAGCAGGAAATGAAGCTCGACCCAACGCCAATCGCGCATCGCACCCACGGGCTTAACCCCGGGAACCTCAACAAGTATGACGCGCGTATCGCGGCAATCGACTATACCCTTGCGCACGACGATGGGATCTCCTTGCGCAATCTGGATCAGGCGCAGGTGATCCTGCTGGGGGTTTCACGCTGCGGAAAAACGCCGACCAGCCTCTATCTGGCGATGCAGTTTGGCATCCGGGCGGCGAACTACCCCTTTATTGCTGACGATATGGATAACCTGGTGTTGCCCACGTCGCTTAAACCGCTACAGCATAAGCTTTTTGGCCTGACCATTGACCCGGAACGCCTGGCGGCAATCCGTGAGGAACGCCGTGAAAACAGCCGCTACGCATCGCTACGCCAGTGCCGGATGGAGGTTGCGGAAGTTGAAGCGCTCTATCGTAAAAATCAGATCCCTTGCCTGAACAGTACTAACTATTCGGTAGAAGAAATTGCCACCAAGATTCTCGACATCATGGGGCTGAATCGTCGAATGTACTAACAAACTAGTTCAAGAGTTCAATTTTTTGCTATCATGCCGCTCTGCTTGCGAGGTGTGAAACGCCTCGCATTTGAAATCAGCAGGTGAAGGTTGAAGTGTGTTATTGTGATGCCCATCACTTCCCGGTAGTCCTGCCGTTGAAGCAACAAATTTCTGAGACTTGTAATGAACAGAACCGACGAACTGCGTACCGCGCGTATTGACAGCCTGGTCACCCCTGCTGAGCTAGCGCTACGTCATCCTGTATCATCCTCCGTCGCCAGCCACGTTACTGACTCCCGACGCCGGATTGAAAAAATATTAAATGGTGAGGATCGCCGCCTGCTGGTGATCATCGGCCCCTGCTCGATTCACGATCTGGACGCTGCGATGGAATACGCAACGCGCTTGCAAACGTTGCGCAACACGCATCAGGCGCGTCTGGAAATCGTTATGCGCACCTATTTTGAAAAACCGCGCACGGTTGTGGGCTGGAAAGGCCTCATCTCCGATCCCGATTTAAATGGCAGTTACCGCGTAAATCATGGCCTCGAACTGGCGCGCAAGCTGCTGTTGCAGGTCAATGAGCTGGGTGTCCCCACCGCCACCGAATTTCTCGACATGGTCACCGGCCAGTTTATTGCCGATTTGATCAGCTGGGGCGCCATTGGCGCGCGCACGACGGAAAGCCAGATTCACCGTGAAATGGCTTCCGCGCTCTCCTGCCCGGTTGGGTTTAAAAACGGGACAGATGGCAACACGCGCATCGCCGTTGATGCGATTCGCGCGTCGCGCGCCAGCCATATGTTCCTCTCGCCGGATAAAACAGGCCAGATGACGATTTATCAGACCAGCGGGAACCCGTACGGCCATATCATCATGCGCGGCGGTAAAAAACCGAATTACCACGCGGAAGACATCGCTGCCGCCTGCGATACGCTGCATGAGTTTAGTCTGCCGGAACACCTGGTGGTGGACTTCAGCCACGGTAACTGCCAGAAGCAGCATCGCCGCCAGTTAGAGGTTTGTGATGATATCTGCCAGCAAATCCGTAACGGTTCTACCGCAATTGCCGGGATCATGGCCGAAAGTTTCCTGCGTGAAGGTACGCAGAAAATCGTCAGCGGTCAGCCGCTGGTGTACGGTCAGTCCATTACCGACCCTTGCCTGAACTGGGAAGATACTGAATTACTGTTAGAAAAACTTGCCTCAGCGGTTGATAGCCGTTTTTGACATCATGCCCATCCTCGCGGGGATGGGCGCGCTTCTTTCCCCTCCACGCATTCCCCACTCGCCTGATTTGCTACCAGAATTAACACTTGCTGTCGCTATACACAATATTGATAATAATAATCATTGTTAAACTGATTATTATTAATTAGCGATATGCCACATATGGACGACATTGAGTTACTTCATTTTAAGGAAAGAGACAGCGTGCCCCCTTCCCCTGCTGCCGAGCGGCGTATCAGCAGCCAGACATTGCTAGGCCCTGAAGGCAAAGTCATCATCGATCATGACGGCCAGGAATACCTGCTGCGCAAGACGCAGGCAGGTAAGTTGCTGTTGACCAAGTAGCAATCAGCTTGAGCAACTGACTTCCAGCCGTTTACCCCAGTCCGGCGGACGGTTGACATAATCGTCATCTCTGTCGGTAAAGGGGTCGCGCAGAACCTGATGCAGTTGATGTAATTCGCCCATATCCCCCTGCTCAGCGCTGGCTATCGCGCGTTGCGCCAGCCAGTTGCGCAGCACCACCGCAGGATTCACGCGCTGCATGTGCTGTTGACGCGTTGCATCATCCACCTGCTCCTGCTGTAAACGCGCCCGGTAACGGCTGAACCACCCGTCAAAGGCCGCGCGATCGATAAATTCGTCACGCAGCGGCGATGCCGCGCTCTGTTGCTCAGTCTGACTCAACATACGGAACGTTCGGCTATAATCGCTGCCTTCGCGTGCCATCAGGGCGAAAAGCTCGTTGAGAAGCGCGTTGTCCTCTTTTTGTTCGGTAAAGAAGCCCAGTTTTTGCCGCATGCGCTGCCCGTAGTGCGTGAGCAACGCCAGCTGATAGCCATCCAGCGCATCATTCAGCGTATCGACCGGCATAAACGGCGACAGGGTTTGCGCCAGGCGTTGCAGATTCCACAATCCGACAGCCGGTTGATTATCGAAGCTATAGCGCCCCTGGTGATCGGAGTGGTTACAGATAAACCCTGGCTGATAATCATCCAGGAAACCGAAAGGACCATAATCTATCGTCAGCCCCAGTACAGACATGTTATCGGTGTTCATCACGCCATGCGCAAAACCTACCGTTTGCCAGTCAGCAATCAACCTCGCCGTGCGCGCCACTACGTCCCGGAACCAGAGCGCATACTTGTCCTCTTCCGTCTGAAATTGCGGCCAGTAATGGCGAATCGCAAAATCGGCCAGCTGACGGACTTTATCCGGCTCACGCCGATAGTAAAAATGTTCGAAATGACCGAAACGCATATGGCTCTGCGCCAGACGCATGAGCATCGCGCCGGATTCAACCGTTTCCCTGTAAACAGGCGTGTCACTGGTGACGATAGACAGCGCCCGCGTTGTGGGGATGCCAAGATAGTGCATCGCCTCGCTGGCCAGACTTTCACGGATCGTTGAGCGCAGCACTGCTCGCCCGTCGCCCATGCGGGAGTATGGCGTTAGTCCGGCGCCTTTCAGGTGCCAGTCAAGCGTACTGCCGTCCGCCAGCAGTTGTTCGCCTAACAGAATACCGCGTCCATCACCGAGCTGGCCGGCCCAGACGCCAAACTGATGGCCGCTATAAACCTGAGCCAAAGGCGACATGCCGGGCAGTAATGACTCGCCACCCCACACGCCTGCGCCGTTTTCCATATCAAACAACGAAGGTGGTATCGCCAGCTGCTGCGCCAGCGCATCGTTATGCCAAATCAGGCGGGCATGACTCAGAGGAGTTGGAGAAAGTGCTGTATATGTGGCTGGCAGTTCGTCACGCCAGCGGGATGTAAAAGACAGGGTCATAGGGCCTCCTGCCTGTAGTGTAGACGGTTAATACCCGCTTAAACACCAGCAAATAAAAAGGTTATCCCTGAACCAGCGTCGTAACCTGGCTCGCTGGTACGGCAGGCCATAAACATCCTTGCAGCGCGCTAAATCCCATTGATGATATCCGCGCCAGCATCTCTTCAGTATCAATACCCGCAATCATTATCGAATCACAGCACGGTGATATCTGCGAAATAATAGCCTGCATAAAGGGTTCAAAAGAAAGACTTGCGGATCTTTGCTGGACAAAGTTTTTATCCAGCGCGACGCGTTTGAAGAGACCATCAAAGATCGCTTTTATCGATGTATCGCCAGCGCCAAAATTGGCAAGGATGAGAGGAAATCGTCCGGCTAACTCAGCCAGAATTTGATTCTCTTTCCCAAGACTTAATTCAGGATAATTCTCATTAATCATCAGTTCCAAAAATGGAAAGCGCCTTACATGGGATACAAACTCGCCGTCTGATAATAATGATGCGACGACGGCTGGCGTTAAATTAATCCAGGCAATAAGTTTATGTTGAATAAAAAAATGTTGGCACGTTTCCAGCAATGCGAGTTTTTCTTCGAACAGACAACGCTGTTCTTCTGCTGACAGGCGCGGCATGACCAGCTCCGTCGGCATACGGACATTACCGCCTTCAGTGACAAAGTTTGCAACAATCTCCAGGCCGACGAGTTTCTCTTTCTCGGTTCGGGCAGGAACAAAATAAAGGTGAGAATGATAAAAGTTATCCAGTGAAACAATCATTGTGCCAGCCCCGCTGCATGGGTGTAATCCGGCATCCTGTAAGAAAGAACGAAGAAAGATGTCATTTCTGATACGACTGGAGGTGCTTTCATTTTTTCCTTTTTAGCCGGTAAACCGGGTCCTTTTTTTAGCTTATCTCGATTATAAACCAATATCCAGTTTTGCATTTTCCGCAAGACACCGGATAAATCATTTTGACTAAAAATACTTTCGCAAAATGTAGGGTTAAAACTATTTCTGATAACTCACGATAGCCCTGGCATTCAGACAATGAGAAATCAATTTCTTAAATATAGATGATGAAGCGGCCGCTGGGTATCCGCTTTACCATCGATAGCATTAAATACGTCTCGCCTGCCAGAAATTTTTCCGCCAGTAGACATTGTCGAGCGATGAGCGCATCACGCCACGGCTGGTAGACGCATGAATAAATTGATTGTTGGTATCATAAATGCCGACGTGCAAACCACTTTCCCCCGATCCGGTTTTAAAAAAGACCAGGTCGCCGGGCAGCAGTTCATCTTTGTCGATTTCCGTACCAATTTTTGACTGTTGGCGCGTTTCACGCGGCAGTTGTAAATCAAATTTGTCGCGCATCGTCATCAACACAAATCCCGAGCAGTCCACCCCGCTACGGCTCATTCCGCCATAGCGATACGGTGTACCTCTCCAGGACTGTAGCTGATCGTTCAGGCCCGCGATAACCATAATGGAATCCGAAAGCCTGGCGTTAGGTGCTGGCGCACGATGGCTGCTACACCCTGCCAAAAACAGTGCTGCGATAAGAAGAAGCCAAAAGCGCATTCAGGACGAATCCTCTATCTTTTTATTCTTGCTTCTATTTAGCGTGGAAATTATGTGTTTTTCAAGAACCCATTTAACTTAAGTGGTTGATATGAGCATTCTGTGGCCTTCAACGTCCAGCCGACGGAAGTTCATACCGTATGCCCGGGCCAGATTTGGCGGCGTCAGCACCTCGTCACGCCGCCCGCTGGCGATCAATTTCCCCTGTTTCAGCAACCAGGCGCGATGCGCGTGGCGCAGAGTATGGTTAAGGTCATGGCTGCTCATCACGATGGCGATACCCTGGCTGCATAGCTGGCTCAGCAGCCTATCCAGCGCGTTTTGTTGCGCAACGTCCAGACTGTTCATCGGTTCATCCAGTAGCAGAAGCTGCCCGTGCGGGTTAGCGTGAGGGTGAATTTGCAATATCACCGCCGCCAGACGTACACGCTGCCACTCGCCGCCGGAGAGTTGATTCGCGCTCCGCCCCAGCTTGTCGCTCAGCCCAAGCGCCTGCGCAATGTCATTCAGCAGGTTCGTTTGCGTTTTATCAGGTTGATGCAGCGTCAGGAAATGCCAGACCGGCATTGAAAATGGGGGATTCTGCTGCTGCGCGAGATAGGCCCGATGTTGAGCCAGTTTCGCCGCAGGCCATGTCTCCAGCGACGCGCCGTCGAATATGACGGTGCCTTCCCCGAAGGTTAAGCCCGCCATACGCGCCAGCAGCGTACTTTTCCCTGCCCCATTCGGCCCCACGAGGTGAAGAATCTCGCCAGGCTTAACGTCGCCGGAAAGCGGTCCCAGACGCGTCGTTTCGGCAACATCCTGTAACTGCATCAACGAGATCATTATTTTGCCAACGCGATTTTGATACTTTCCACCATCCCCGGATCTTCAGGCGTCATGTCCGGTGAGAAACGCTGTACGACCTGTCCATCCCTGCCGATTAAAAACTTCTCAAAGTTCCACAAAATATCGTCCGGGTAAAGCGGTGCGCGGCCTTTACTCGCCATGCGCTCATAGAAACCGCTACCTTCCGGCGCAACGGCGGCAGGCGCTGCGGCAATCAACTTCTGATACAGTAGATGGCGGTTCTCACCATTGACGTCAACCTTGCTGAACATCGGGAATGTGACGCCCCAGGTGGTGCTGCAATAGGTTTTAATCTCCTCTTCAGTGCCAGGTTCCTGACCAAGAAACTGGTTGCAGGGAAAACCTAACACCGTAAAGCCCTGATCGGCCCAGGCTTTCTGAATATTTTCCAGCTGTTCGTATTGTGGCGTTAAGCCACATTTCGAGGCCACATTAACCACCAGCAGTACGTTTCCGGCGTACTTCTCAAGCGTGGTGACATCCCCGTCGATCGTCGTCACTTCAGTGTTGAGAATGGTATCTTGCATAGCGTCTCCCATATAACAGGCGGATGTGAGTGATCAAATATCAGCTTTTAATCATAGACTGCGAGTGTTGAAAACAACGACTCCCCGATGCGGACAATCGCGGCGTCACGCTGCGCCATTGTCGCCGGAGTTTGTGTAATATAGATAACCACGAGCAGAGGTTTTTGTGATGTCGGCCAGACAACGCTAACAATAGAACGCGAGCCATTGTCGCCCGCCCCGGTTTTATCCGCGATTTTCCAGCCGTCCGGCAAGACCGAACGCAGCAGACCGTCAGCCACTTTGTCGTCCCGCATCCATTGCATAAGCTGCTCTCTTGAGGATGGCTGCAACACATTCCCCAGCAGTAGCGTATTGAGCGTCTGCGCTATCGCGACAGGCGTCGTGGAGTCGCGTTCATCGCCGGGAATGGCGCTGTTCAGTTCAGGCTCATAGCGATCGAGGCGGGTTATCGTATCCCCCGAATCACGCAAAAACTGCGTGACGGCCTGCGGCCCGTTGAGCTTCCTGGCGATGAGATTGGCGGCCGTGTTATCGCTGTAGCTTACCGCCGCGCTGCACAATTGCGCCCAGCTCATGGCGTCTGGCGCCACATGTTTTTCAGTAATCGGCGAATACTCCACCAGTTGTGAGGGTTCAAACTGCGTTGAAGCAGAAAGCGCCAGCGCCTTCCTGTCGACTTCGCGTAATAACGCTGCGCATAACAGCGGCTTGTGCGTACTGTTTAACGGGAACCGTTCTTCTCCCCGATAATGGGTGATACTGTTGGTCGCCATATCAAGTACCGCAATGCCAATCCGGGCATGAAGACGCTGTTCTTCCTGCGTCGCGATAGTCGACACGTATTGCGCCGTCAGCGGTGCGGCCATCGCAGAACCGCTGAGTGCCGCCAGCACACACAGACCCCATTTCATCCGTTGCCACATACTAATGACTTCCTCGTTTCTCATTTTGGCTAGCGCCTGGATTTTAATAATAGCCAGATGAAGACCGGCGCCCCCATCGTCGCCGTCACTACGCCGATAGGCAGTTCCGCCGACGCCAGCGCCAGACGGGCGATAACATCCGCCAGCAGCAGAGCTATCGCCCCCGCCAGCGCACAGCCCGGCAGCAAAGCGCGATGATCGCTCAGACCGCAAAGCCGTAATATATGTGGGATCACCAAGCCGATAAACCCAATCGAACCCGCGAGCGCAACGCTAACGCCGACCATCCATCCCGTAGCGACCACCAGCAAATTGCGCCAGAACCACAGCGGCAGCCCCAGCTGACGCGCGGACGTTTCGCCCAGCGCCAGAATATTCATCGGCTGCGACTGGCAGCAAATCCAGAGTGAAACCGGGATCAGGGCAATCATCAGCCAGGTCTGCTGCCAGTCCACCCCGCCGAATCCTCCCATCATCCAGTACATCAACTGGCGCAGATCGAAGGAGGTTGAAAAATAGATGGCCCACGTCATCATCGCGCTGCAAATAATGCCAAGCGCAACGCCCGCCAGCAGCAGGCGGCTGGTTGATAAATGTCGACGGGCAAATCGCAGGAGAATAAGTGTGATGATAAGCGCGCCAGCAATGGCGCAAACCCCCAGCGCCCAGCCGGGTAACTGACCTTGCCCCAGTAGCACCGCGGCAATAAGGCCCACGCCAGCGCCGTTGGAGACGCCAAGCAATCCGGGCTCGGCAAGCGGGTTTTCAAATAACGCCTGCATTACCGCGCCTGACAGCGCCAGCGCGGCGCCTACCAGCAAAACAGCAAGCGTGCGAGGGAGTCGTATCTGCCAGACAAACAGTTCACCACGGGCGCTGAACCAGTCGCCAGGGCCTATCCACTGATCTCCGGCGCACAGGCTTAATACCACTGCCAGCAGCATAAGCACCGACAGACTGGATAACCAGCGCACATTGCGGCGCTGTTGTTGGCAGGCAAAAGTCAGCATGTTTTCCATTCAGCTGAAAAGGGATGATGTTGATTTTACGGTGCGTAACCATCACAGGAAAGAAAAAAGGCCGCAAAGCGGCCTTTTTAGTTAGATCAGATTACTCTTCTTTGGGCGAAGCGTTTTCAACCCGGCTTTTCAACTTCTGTCCGGGTCTGAAGGTCACCACGCGCCGTGCTGTAATGGGAATATCTTCGCCCGTTTTCGGGTTACGTCCCGGACGTTGATTCTTATCACGCAGATCGAAGTTACCAAAACCAGAGAGTTTCACCTGCTCACCGTTTTCCAGAGCACGACGAATCTCCTCGAAAAACAGCTCGACCAGTTCTTTGGCATCCCGCTTGCTAAGCCCAAGCTTATCAAACAGATATTCTGACATTTCAGCTTTTGTAAGCGCCATAGGTTCAATCCCTCAATGATGCCTGGAATCGCTCTTTTAATGCCTCTACACATTTGGCGACGGTAGCGGCAATCTCCTCTTCTTCGAGTGTACGGCTGGTATCCTGAAGGATCAGGCTGATAGCGAGGCTCTTATAACCCTCCGCAACACCCTTACCGCGGTACACGTCAAATAAGTTTACGCCAACTACCTGATTTACGCCAACTTTCTTACACTCGGATAAAATATCCGCTGCGGGAACGTTTTCTGCGACCACCACCGCGATGTCGCGACGGTTAGCCGGGAAGCGCGAAATCTCGCGCGCCTGAGGCACCACGCGGTCTGCGAGCTTATTCCACTCCAGTTCAAACACCAGAGTGCGACCGTTCAGATCCAGTTTACGTTCCAGCTCAGGATGAACAACCCCAATAAAACCAATGCGTTCACCTTTCAGATAAATCGCCGCGGACTGCCCAGGATGCAGCGCCGGATTCGCTTCCGCCCTGAACTGAATGTCGCCCAGTTTGCCGGTGAGATCCAGCACCGCTTCCAGATCGCCTTTCAGATCATAGAAATCAACGGTCTCTTTCGCCAGATTCCAGTGCTCGTCATAACGGTTGCCGCAAATCACCCCTGCCAGCATCAAATCCTGACGAATGCCCAGATTTGCCTGGGTATCCGGCACGAAACGCAGACCGGTTTCAAAGATACGCACGCGGTTCTGCTGACGGTTCTGGTTATAGACCACCGTTGACAGCAGGCCGGTCCACAGAGAGAGACGCATCGCCGACATCTCAATGGAGATCGGGCTTGGCAGCAACAGCGCTTCTTCGCCCGGATGCAGCAGTTGCTGAACCTTCGGATCGACAAAGCTATAGGTGATCACTTCCTGGTAGCCTTTGTCATTGAGCATGGTTTTCACACGCTTCAGCGACAAGTTGGCTTCACGGTGAGTCCCCATGATTAAACCCGCCTGAATCGGCTCATCAGGAATGTTGTTATAGCCATACACGCGGGCCACTTCTTCGACCAGATCTTCTTCAATCTCCATGTCGAAACGCCAGCTCGGCGCGACCGCTTTCCACTCGTCCTGACCTTCAGTCACTTCGCAGCCCAGACGACGCAGAATATCGCTCACCTGCTCATCGGCAATGTGATGCCCGATCAGACGATCCAGCTTGCTACGACGAAGCGTAATGGTCGCGCGTTTCGGCAGCGTGGCGTCATTCGTGACGTCGATAACCGGACCGGCTTCGCCGCCGCAAATGTCGATCAACAGGCGGGTGGCGCGCTCCATTGCTTTGTACTGCAACGCCGGGTCCACACCACGCTCATAGCGGTGGGAAGCATCCGTATGCAGACCGTGGCGACGCGCACGACCGGTAATAGACAGCGGGCTAAAGAACGCGCATTCCAGCAGCACGTTTTGCGTTTCCTCATTCACGCCGGAATGCTCGCCGCCAAAGATACCGCCCATCGCCAGCGCTTTGTGGTGATCCGCAATCACCAGCGTATCGGTGCTCAGCTTCGCTTCTGTGCCGTCCAGCAGCACCAGGGTTTCGCCCTCTTTGGCCATACGCACGACAATACCGCCTTCAATACGGTCTTTGTCAAAGGCATGCATCGGCTGACCCAGTTCAAGCAGTACATAGTTGGTGACGTCAACGACAGCGTCAATGGAACGAATGCCGCAGCGACGCAGCTTCTCTTTCATCCACAGCGGCGTAGGCGCTTTAACATTAATGCCTTTCACCACGCGACCCAGGTAGCGCGGGCAGGCATCCGGCGCTTCAACCGCGATCGGCAGCGTGTCATTGATGGTGGCTGCAACAGGTGCGATCTCCGGCTCAACCAGCGCGATTTTGTTCAGGACAGCGACATCACGCGCCACACCGATGATCCCTAAGCAGTCGGCGCGGTTCGGCGTCACGCTGATTTCAATGGTGTTATCGTCAAGCTTCAGGTATTCACGGATATCGGTTCCGATCGGCGCATCCGTCGGCAATTCGATGATGCCGCTATGGTCGTCGGAAATCCCCAGTTCGGAGAAGGAGCACAGCATCCCTTCCGACAGCTCGCCGCGCAGTTTAGCGGCTTTGATTTTGAAATCGCCCGGCAGAACCGCGCCGATAGTTGCAACGGCTACTTTCAGCCCCTGACGGCAGTTAGGCGCGCCACAGACAATATCCAGCAGACGTTCGCCGCCCACGTTCACTTTCGTAACGCGCAGTTTATCTGCGTTCGGGTGCTGGCCGCACTCCACCACTTCACCCACAACCACGCCGTTGAACTCACCGGCGACGGCGTCAACGCCATCCACTTCCAGACCCGCCATCGTAATCTGATCCGACAGCGCATCGCTGTCGATTGCCGGGTTCACCCATTCGCGTAACCACAGTTCACTGAATTTCATTGTTTTACCCTGCCTTTATTTAAACTGTTTGAGGAAACGCAGATCGTTTTCGAAGAATGAGCGCAGATCGGTCACGCCATAACGCAGCATGGTCAGACGCTCCATCCCCATACCAAACGCGAAGCCAGAGTAGATTTCCGGGTCGATGCCCACGTTGCGCAGAACGTTCGGATGCACCATCCCGCAACCCAGCACTTCCAACCATTTGCCGTTTTTGCCCATTACATCCACTTCTGCGGACGGTTCCGTGAACGGGAAGTAAGAAGGACGGAAACGGATTTGCAGGTCTTCTTCAAAGAAGTTACGCAGGAAGTCGTGCAGCGTGCCTTTCAGGTTGGTGAAGCTGATGTTGGTGTCAACAATCAGCCCTTCCATCTGATGGAACATCGGGGTGTGCGTTTGATCGTAGTCGTTACGGTACACCCGGCCCGGCGCAATAATACGGATCGGCGGCTGCTGTTCTTTCATGGTACGAATCTGCACGCCGGAAGTCTGCGTACGCAGCAGACGGGTGGCATCAAACCAGAAAGTGTCGTGGTCAGCACGGGCCGGGTGATGGCCTGGAATGTTCAGCGCATCGAAGTTGTGGTAATCGTCTTCGATCTCCGGGCCAGTCGCCACGGTAAAACCAAGCTCACCGAAGAAACTTTCAATACGATCAATGGTACGTGTTACCGGATGCAGACCACCGTTCTCAATACGACGCCCAGGCAGAGAAACGTCGATGGTTTCCGCCGCCAGACGTGCATTCAGCGCCGCGTTTTCTAAATCCGCTTTGCGCGCGTTCAGCGCTTGTTGTACCTGCTCTTTTGCTTCATTGATAACCGCGCCGGCTGCCGGACGCTCTTCTGGCGGCAATTCACGCAGGGTCGTCATCTGAAGGGTTAAATGCCCTTTCTTGCCCAAATATTCGACGCGTACATTGTCTAACGCGGCAACATCTGACGCCTGGTTAATGGCTGCCTTCGCACTGGCAACCAGCTCTGCGAGATGTGACATGGTTTTCCTCATTGTGTCGGTGAAGACACCGGTTCGTTGGACTTAATCTCTCGATTTCAGGTACAAAAAAAGCCTCCATCAGGAGGCTTTTTCGCGCTGTTTTTCGTTTCTTCTTTCACGCGCTAGCCTCCTGGAGTCAGGTGCTAAAGTAAAAAAAGAAGCGGAAAATAGCAGCATTCATGCTTGCGTTACCTTGTGTGGTAAAACCGGACAACCTTTATTGAAAAGGGTTACGGATAAATTGTCAACTGATTGATTGCACTACAAATAAAAGAGAGGGAGCCAGGCTCCCTCTTTTCACTGGCTTATGCCAGAGCTGCTTTCGCTTTTTCAACCAGAGCGGTGAACGCTACTTTGTCGAATACTGCGATGTCAGCCAGGATCTTACGGTCGATTTCAACAGAGGCTTTTTTCAGGCCGTTGATGAATTTGCTGTAAGAAATACCGTTCTGACGTGCTGCTGCGTTGATACGCGCAATCCACAGTTGACGGAACTGACGCTTACGTTGACGACGGTCACGGTAAGCATACTGACCAGCTTTGATAACTGCCTGGAAGGCAACGCGGTATACGCGAGAACGCGCACCGTAGTAGCCTTTGGCTTGTTTCAAAATTTTCTTGTGACGTGCGCGTGCAATTACACCACGTTTTACGCGAGCCATAGTGCTCTCCTGTATCTATTCTGATTCGCCCTTCATCTTTCACATTTTCGCGGCGTTAACCGCCTTGCGATATGCGAAATCTATTGGGCATAAAAAAGTTAAAAAAAACGTTAACGGCTTATGCGTACGGCAGGCACGCGATTACCAGACCCAGATCGCCTTTGGAAACCATGGCTTTCGGGCGCAGGTGACGTTTACGCTTGGTCGCTTTTTTGGTCAGAATATGACGCAGGTTAGCGTGCTTGTGCTTAAAACCACCTTTACCGGTTTTTTTGAAGCGCTTAGCAGCACCGCGTACGGTCTTAATTTTTGGCATTTTAATAACTTCCACTTCGCATTGTTAATAAACGAAACCCAGGCGAACAAAATCTGTGAAGCCCGAAGGCTCCACAGGAATTGCTACTTGAAGGCCTTACTGTTTCTTCTTAGGAGCGAGCACCATAATCATCTGACGGCCTTCGATCTTCGTAGGGAAGGATTCGACAACTGCCAGTTCAGCCAGATCTTCTTTCACGCGATTAAGCACTTCCATACCGATCTGTTGGTGGGCCATCTCACGACCGCGGAAACGCAGCGTGATCTTGGCCTTATCGCCCTCTTCGAGAAAGCGAATCAGGCTGCGGAGTTTTACCTGATAGTCGCCTTCATCTGTACCAGGACGGAATTTAATTTCCTTAACCTGGATAACTTTTTGCTTTTTCTTCTGTTCCTTAGAAGACTTACTCTTTTCATAGAGGAATTTGCCGTAATCCATTATACGACAAACCGGCGGCTCGGCGTTAGGGCTGATTTCGACTAAGTCTACTCCAGCTTCTTCAGCTTTTTCCAGAGCTTCTCTCAGACTCACAATACCAAGCTGCTCGCCTTCCAGACCTGTTAAGCGAACTTCCTGGGCGCGAATTTCGCCATTGATACGGTTAGGACGCGCCGTTTGAACTCGTTTTCCGCCTTTAATACTTTATTCCTCCAGTTGTTGAAGACTGCGGCTGCGAATCTCTTGTTGCAGCTTCTCGATAACTTCATTTACGTCCAGGCTGCCCAAGTCTTTGCCACGACGGGTACGCACGGCTACTTTGCCTGCTTCTACCTCTTTGTCGCCACAGACCAACATGTAAGGGACACGACGTAAAGTGTGCTCGCGGATTTTAAAGCCTATCTTCTCATTTCTCAAGTCTGCTTTTACACGAATGCCCGCATTTTGTAGTTTCTGCGTCAATTCGTTAACGTATTCAGACTGAGTATCGGTAATGTTCATCACCACTACCTGAACCGGCGCAAGCCAGGTCGGGAAGAAGCCTGCGAACTCTTCAGTCAGGATACCGATGAAACGTTCCATTGACCCAAGAATCGCGCGGTGAATCATCACCGGCACCTGACGCTCGTTGTTTTCGCCAACATAAGAGGCGTTCAGACGAGACGGCAGAGAGAAGTCCAGCTGTACCGTACCGCACTGCCATGCACGATCGAGGCAGTCATACAGGGTAAATTCAATTTTCGGACCGTAGAATGCGCCCTCACCCAGTTGATACTCAAACGGGATGTTGTTTTCTTCCAGCGCAACGGCCAGATCCGCCTCAGCACGATCCCACATTTCATCGCTACCGATACGTTTTTCGGGGCGAGTGGAAAGTTTGACGACGATTTTCTCGAAGCCAAAGGTGCTGTACATATCGTAGACCATACGAATACAGGCGTTCACTTCATCGCGAATCTGTTCTTCAGTACAGAAGATATGCGCATCATCCTGGGTGAAGCCACGTACGCGCATCAGGCCATGCAAGGCGCCTGACGGTTCGTTACGGTGGCAGCTACCGAATTCCGCCATACGCAGCGGCAGATCGCGGTAGGACTTCAGACCCTGGTTGAAGATCTGCACGTGGCCCGGGCAGTTCATCGGCTTGATGCAGTATTCACGGTTCTCTGAAGAGGTAGTGAACATCGCATCTTTGTAGTTTTCCCAGTGCCCGGTTTTTTCCCACAGCACACGGTCCATCATGAACGGACCTTTAACTTCCTGATACTGATATTCTTTGAGCTTAGAACGCACAAAGACTTCCAGTTCACGGAAGATAGTCCAGCCGTCGTTATGCCAGAACACCATACCCGGCGCTTCTTCCTGCATATGATACAGGTCAAGCTGCTTACCGATTTTACGGTGGTCGCGCTTGGCGGCTTCTTCAAGGCGTTGCAGATAGGCGTTCAGGGATTTTTTATCCGCCCACGCCGTACCATAAATACGTTGCAGCATCTTGTTGTCGCTGTCGCCACGCCAGTATGCCCCTGCGGTTTTCATCAGTTTGAAGTGATGGCAGAAACGCATGTTCGGCACGTGCGGGCCACGGCACATATCGACATATTCTTCATGATGATACAAGCCCGGCTTGTCATCATGCGCAATATTCTCATCAAGAATAGAAACCTTATAGGTTTCGCCACGCTTCACGAAGGTTTCACGCGCTTCGTGCCAGCTCACTTTCTTCTTAATGACGTCGTAGTTTTTCTCAGCAAGCTCGTGCATCCGTTTTTCGAGCGCGTCGACATCTTCCTGGGTTAACGTACGGTCGAGATCAATATCATAGTAAAAACCGTTATCGACAACCGGACCGATAGCCATTTTGGTGTTCGGCCAAAGTTGTTTAATCGCGTGCCCTAACAGGTGCGCGCAGGAGTGACGAATGATCTCCAGACCTTCTTCATCTTTCGCGGTGATGATTGCCAGTTGAGCGTCGTTTTCAATGAGATCGGACGCGTCAACCAGTTCGCCATTAACGCGACCTGCGATACAGGCTTTCGCCAGTCCTGGACCAATGTCCAGCGCAACATCCATGGGGCTTACAGCGTGGTCGTAATGGCGTTGGCTGCCATCAGGAAGAGTAATAACAGGCATGTTATATCCTTATTTGCAGTGGTGACCCACACGAAAGATCACATACAAAGTTTCAATATTTAAAATTATCAAAAAGTTATGGGCTGATTCCCGCTTCACTCTGCGAAATATGTCACGGCCTGCCTGAATGGCGAGACTGGACCTACACCCGTTTTTTGATAACACCGCTTGACAGTGTACACGGCATTGACTGCCGATCAAAGCCGCAATCACGCCGAACTGTATGATGTAAATCAATTCCCTGACGCGCCATCGCTTTTGTTACACTGGGAGCATCGGTCCGATTTTGACAGGAAGAGAGAAAATGCCAACAAACCGCTTTGCCAAAAAACACTGGAAGATGGTTGTCGTATTGCTCCTCATTTGCGGCGCAATGTTGCTGCTCCGCTGGGCGGCGATGATTTGGGGCTAATATCCGAAGCGTTCGCCGAAAGTTAATTCCTGCGAATGAATAGAAAACATCAATAATATGCACGTTCAACGCGTTTTTATGAATGGCATTCGCCACGGAAAATATAAATATAATTTCACTTAGCGCGCAATCGCGATAAAAACGCTAATTTAAAAAGCCGGGTCGTGTTTAAAACAACCCGGCAGGCGATTACATCTTATACCCTAACGATACCGTCGTGCGGCGATCGGTATGTTCCGGCGCCGTTGCGGGCGGTTCGGAGTTCCAGGTCAGGTTATAAGCCACCTTTAAACCAAAATGTTCGTTGATCGCGACATTCAACGCCGTCTCTGAGTTGAGGGTGGTATCTTCAGCGCCGAAAACGGACACGCCCTGCGTAAATTTGGTGTTATCCGTCATCTGCCAGGCGTAGCTACCGGAAGCGTAGCCCAGCGGTTGGGTCTCGGTTTTTCCATCGGTATGTTCGTCATAGCGTACGCCAGGACCGAATTCAAAACGGAAGCTGTGCACCGGCCCGTTGAGGAACTGACGGCCATAACCGGCGGTCAGTGTGTCACGCTCACGATAACCGTTGTAACGGTCTGTCAGCCAGCTTGCCTGGCCAAACAGGTAATCGTAGTCGGTCATATTGAAACGGCTACGGCCGCCTACCGCGTATTTCTCCGAAGAGCGTTCATCGTTGGAGGATGTATTGCTGGCATTCCCCCACAGCGACCAGGCGGTGGTTGCACCGTACCAGGTCATCGTGGTGTCAGCCGTTAAAGAAGAACTTTTCGTGTTGCCTGACTGAGCAAGGTAGCCCGCATTCAGGTTACCTTCGAAGGGTTTCTTCGCAGTGGCGGGATCATCCATGACAGTAAAAACGGAATCATCAGCAGCGGCATGCATTGACGCAAATACGCCCCCTGCCAACATTAATGCAGCGGGTACTGTCTTCAAAAGCTTCATTTATAAAGAGTCCGTACAACAAAAAAAGAGACCGTTACGGTCCCGGAAACTTTCATAAGGATCAATGACAAACGATCCAGGAAAGGTAACAAATTATAAAAAGGCTCGAATAACATAGCAATGAATTCTTATTTCATTTTTTGAATAAGAGAGTTCCCAAAGCAGATATTTATTTATATATCTTTCTCCCGGTAATTTTAAATAAATATCCAGTAAATCATATTGTTAATTACTTCCCTTTCCGGGCATTCAGTGCCAGACTGAAGTCAGCCTAACAGGAGGTAAAGATGATACGTATCTATACGTTAACACTTGCGCCCTCTCTCGATAGCGCAACAATCACCCCACAACTCTATCCCGAAGGGAAACTTCGCTGTTCATCACCTGTTTTTGAACCCGGCGGCGGCGGAATCAACGTTGCCCGCGCGATTGCCCATCTTGGCGGAACCGCAACCGCGATTTTCCCCGCTGGCGGCGCGACCGGCGAACATCTGGTCGCACTTCTGGCCGATGAAAACGTCCCCGTCGTCACCATCGATGCCAAAGACTGGACGCGACAAAACCTGCATGTTCATGTGGAGTCCAGCGGGGAGCAATATCGCTTTGTCATGCCCGGCGCCGCACTCGACGATGACGAATTTCGCCAGATTGAAGAACAGGTTCTGGAGATCGAATCCGGCGCCATTTTGGTTATCAGCGGGAGTCTGCCGCCCGGCGTCAAGCTGGAAAAACTGACGCAGCTTATTGCCGCCGCGCAGAAACAGGGCATCCGCTGCATTATTGATAGTTCGGGCGATGCGCTCAACGCGGCGTTATCTCTCGGCAATATTGAACTGGTCAAACCGAACCAAAAAGAGCTGAGCGCGCTGGTCAATCGCGAACTCACGCAGCCTGACGATGTGCGCCAAGCGGCGCAGGAAATCGTGAAGAGCGGCAAAGCGCGCCGCGTCGTTGTTTCTCTGGGGCCGCAGGGGGCGCTGGCGGTGGATAGCGAAAGCTGCGTCCAGGTTGTTCCCCCTCCCGTCAGAAGTCAAAGTACCGTCGGCGCGGGCGACAGCATGGTTGGCGCAATGACGCTAAAACTGGCGGAAAACGCCTCGCTGGAAGAGATGGTGCGTTTCGGCGTCTCGGCAGGCAGCGCGGCGACGTTGAATCAAGGAACACGTCTGTGTTCCCGGGACGATACGCAGAAAATCTACGCCTGGCTTTCTCAGTGATCGGCCATCCCCCTCCTTATTACGAGGGGGTTTCAGCAGCAAAGCTATCAGCATACGAATTAACCGACTATGCTAAAAAATCATGTGATTACAAAGAGGTGATTTATGGCCAGTGGTGATGTCATCCGCTATGTCATAACCGTGAAATTTCATGAAGACTCGCTGACAGAGATTAACGAGTTGAACAACCATCTGACGCGGTGCGGTTTTCTGCTCACCATGACCGACGAGCAAGGGCATGTGCATGAACTGGGTACCAACACATTTGGTTTTATCAGCGCCCTGAGCGAAGATGAGATCGCCGCGCTTACCGCCGGGCTGGCGGAAAGCGCTTTAGATAAGAAACCAGAAATATCGGTCATGACATGGGAGGAGTGGACTAAAGACCGATAATATCAGTGCCATTGTGCAAAAACGCGTCTACGGTGTGCGTTAGCTCGTGTTTTTTCACCGCATTTATGCGCTAACCTTATGATCTGGCAGACAACATGGGGAGAGACATCATGTGGCAGGCTATCAGTCGTCTTTTAAGCGAGCAATTAGGTGAAGGCGAAATCGAACTGCGTAATGAACTGCCCGGCGGAGAGATCCATGCCGCATGGCATTTACGCTATGCGGGACGCGATTTTTTCGTCAAATGTGATGAAAGAGAGCTCCTTCCCGGCTTTACGGCGGAAGCTGACCAACTGGAGCTGCTTTCCCGCAGTAAAACCGTCACCGTCCCGAAAGTCTGGGCGCAGGGCTCAGACAGAGACTACAGTTTTCTGGTGATGGATTATCTCCCTCCCCGTCCTCTGGATGCCCACAACGCTTTTATCCTCGGTCAGCAACTTGCCCATTTACATGAATGGAGCGACCAGCCCCAGTTTGGCCTTGATTTTGATAACGCCCTGTCCACCACGCCTCAACCCAATGCCTGGCAACGACGCTGGTCAACATTTTTTGCCGAACAACGCATTGGCTGGCAGCTTGAACTGGCGGCAGAAAAAGGCATCGCATTTGGCAATATCGATGCGATCGTTGAGCATGTTCAGCAGCGTCTGGCCTCGCATCAGCCGCAGCCTTCGCTGCTGCACGGCGATTTATGGTCAGGAAACTGCGCGCTTGGGCCTGATGGCCCCTACATTTTCGATCCCGCTTGTTACTGGGGCGACAGGGAGTGCGATCTGGCCATGCTGCCGCTGCATACCGACCAACCTCCGCAGATCTATGATGGCTACCAGTCTGTTTCTCCGCTACCGCTGGATTTTCTGGATCGCCAGCCGATCTATCAGCTCTATACCCTGCTCAATCGGGCGAGACTGTTTGGCGGGCAACACCTGGTGGTGGCGCAAAAAGCGATGGAAAGGTTGCTGGCGGCATAGCCATTTTGCCGGATGACAGCTTACAAATGCACTGAACCACAGGCCCGATAAGCGAAGCGCTATCGGGCATTCTTCATTGCTACACAAATCCAAGAAGCGAAAAGAAAACGTAGCCCAACACGATGATAATCACCGGCAGGATATAAAGCGGGAAAAACTGTAAGAAGATCGTGTGATGCGGAACCACGATGCGCGACTCAATTTGCTCGCGTGACAACCCCTCGCTGCCTTTCGCTTTTTCCAGAATAAGCTGATCTTCAACCCCTTCGCGTAGAAAACGCGCCTGGCGGCTCATCCTGGCGCCTGAGTCCTGCAATGCCAGGCCAACAAAAATCAACACAAAAATCACCCAGAAAACAATGTTCAGACTGTGTTGAAAATCCGGCGTTGGCGAGTTATACCAGAACAGGTTCAGGAACGCGGTATTCGCCCGCATCATATCAATCATAACGTGAGTAAAATCAAGCATCACCGCGTTAATCCCTTCCTGCTTTTCGCTGTGCTCATACATAAACTTCAGCAATGAAACCAGTGTGGAAATAAGCGCGGGGATAAAAATCACCCATCCCAGAATCCTTTTTAAGACAGCAATGCGTCCAGCTTGTTGATACGTCATGAGTTCCCCTTGATAAAGACGCGTCGTTTTGGCCTAAGTCTACCTGCTGATAACCAATTTCGCCTGTTCTTTAAAGGCGCTATGATACGTCATTAGCCATAATAAGCGCTTAATCCATTGTGTTTTCACCTCAAAAGGAGAGGTTGTAATGTCAACCCCGCGTCAGATTCTTGCTGCAATTTTCGATATGGATGGACTACTGATCGATTCCGAACCGCTTTGGGATCAAGCTGAACTGGAGGTCATGGCAAGTTTAGGCGTAGATATTACCCGCCGCCATGAACTCCCGGATACGCTGGGTTTACGCATCGATATGGTTGTTGACCTCTGGTACACCCAACAACCGTGGAATGGGCCAGACCGTCAGGCGGTTACCGACCGAATCATTACCCGCGCCATCTCACTGGTTGAAGAAACTCGCCCGCTGCTCCCCGGCGTGCGCGAAGCGGTCGCGCTGTGCAAATCTCAGGGGTTAATGGTCGGTCTGGCCTCCGCTTCCCCCCTGCATATGCTGGAAAAGGTGCTGACCATGTTTGATCTGCGTGAAAGTTTCGATGCCCTGGCCTCTGCGGAAAAACTGCCTTACAGCAAGCCGCATCCGCAGGTATACCTCGATTGCGCGGCCAAACTGGGCGTTGACCCGTTAACCTGCGTTGCGCTGGAAGACTCCGTCAACGGCATGGTCGCCTCAAAAGCGGCGCGAATGCGCTCAATTGTTGTTCCGGCGGAAGAAGGCCAGCACGACCCGCGCTTTGCCCTTGCCAACGTCAAACTGACTTCGCTGGCTGAACTGACCGCAGCGCATCTGCGCGGTTAAATAGCGACGGGCAGTGGCGACATTGCCCGTTTTGCTACGTACATCCTACTTATAAAACACCGTTTCATTTTTTATTGTATTCCTTCACCGCCTCTTCTATCCTTTTCTCAGGGCAAAAAACTGATAAAAACCGATAGCCGAGGTGAACATGATTCTGGATGCGTTTAGTCTTGCAGGTAAAGTCGCGATAGTGACCGGATGCGATACCGGGCTTGGGCAGGGTATGACGCTGGCGCTGGCGGAAGCAGGCTGCGACATCGTCGGCGTTAATCGCAAAGTCCCCCACGATACGGCAGCAAAAGTGGAGGCGCTCGGACGCCGTTTTATGGCGATCCAGGCCGACCTGAGCCAGCAACGCGCTATCCCGGCTATTGTCTCGCAAACGGTCGAACAGCTTGGCCGAATCGACATTCTGGTGAACAACGCCGGGACGATCCGCCGCGAAGACGCGCTGTCGTTTAGCGAGAAAGACTGGGACGATGTGATGAATCTGAATCTTAAATCCGTGTTCTTTCTCTCTCAGGCCGTCGCACGGCAATTCCTGAAGCAAGGTGATGGCGGGAAGATTATTAATATCGCCTCAATGCTTTCATTCCAGGGCGGCATTCGCGTGCCTTCTTATACCGCGTCGAAAAGCGGCGTATTGGGCATCACGCGGTTGCTGGCGAACGAATGGGCGGAACATCACATCAACGTGAACGCCATCGCTCCCGGTTATATGGCGACGAACAATACGCAACAGCTGCGGGATGACGCCGCACGCAGCAAAGAGATTGTTGACCGCATTCCGGCCGGACGCTGGGGCACACCTGCCGATCTGCAAGGCCCGGTTGTCTTTCTCGCTTCTTCGGCGTCTGATTACGTTCACGGCTATACCCTCGCCGTCGATGGCGGCTGGCTGGCGCGCTAATTCATGTCATTTGTGACATAGAGTTACAACGTCACCTCTTCCGCCTACTGTATAAAAACCCTATACTGTATGAATTGACAGTTTATTGGGTTTTATCATGACGGCGGAAGGCCACCTTCTTTTTTCCATTGCCTGCGCAGTGTTTGCCAAAAATGCGGAATTGACGCCGGTTCTCGCTCAGGGCGACTGGTGGCATATTGTCCCTTCGGCCATCCTGACCTGCCTGCTGCCCGATATTGATCATCCAAAATCATTTCTTGGCCAGCGTCTGAAATGGATATCAAAACCTGTCGCGCGCGCATTCGGCCATCGCGGGTTTACGCACAGCCTGTTCGCCGTGTTCGCTATGCTTGCCCTTTTCTACCTGAAAGTGCCGGAGAGCTGGATTATTCCGGCCGATGCCCTGCAAGGAATGGTGCTCGGTTATTTAAGCCATATTCTGGCCGATATGTTGACCCCGGCGGGCGTTCCCCTGCTCTGGCCCTGCCGCTGGCGCTTTCGTCTGCCGATCCTCGTTCCGCAAAAAGGCAATCAACTGGAGCGTTTTTTATGCATGGCGTTATTCGTGTGGGCTATCTGGATGCCGCAGACAATGCCCGAAAACAGTGCAGTACGTTGGTCGTCGCAGATGATTAATATGCTGCAAATGCAGTTCGATCGCTTTATAAATCACCAGATTGCTGAGTAAACCAGCATAAATGTCATTTTTGGCATAAACAATTCCATTTGAATATAAGAGGTCGGTCACAGTTCTGCTAACCTTGCGCCAACAGGATCGCTGTCACACAGCGATACGTATAAAAAAATCAGGAGAACGGGGATGAATTTTCCATTAATCGCGAACATCGTGGTGTTCGTTGCACTGCTGTTCGTGCTGGCGCAAACTCGCCACAAACAGTGGAGTCTGGCAAAAAAAGTGCTGGTCGGTCTGGTGATGGGCGTGATCTTCGGTCTCGCCCTGCACACCGTTTACGGGTCTGACAGCCCGGTACTAAAAGACTCCGTTCAGTGGTTCAACATCGTCGGCAACGGCTATGTACAACTGCTGCAAATGATCGTCATGCCGCTGGTCTTCGCGTCTATTCTCAGCGCCGTTGCGCGTCTGCATAACGCGTCTCAGTTGGGTAAGATCAGCTTTCTGACCATTGGCACGCTGCTTTTCACTACCCTGATTGCCGCACTGGTGGGTGTACTGGTCACCAACCTGTTCGGTCTGACGGCGGAAGGTCTGGTGCAGGGCGGCGCGGAAACCGCGCGTCTGAACGCCATCGAAACCAACTATGTTGGAAAAGTCGCCGACCTCAGCGTGCCGCAACTGGTGCTGTCGTTTGTGCCGAAAAACCCGTTTGCTGACCTGACCGGCGCAAACCCGACCTCCATCATCAGCGTGGTGATCTTCGCGGCATTCCTTGGCGTCGCGGCGCTGAAACTGCTGAAAGACGACGCGCCGAAAGGCGAACGCGTGTTAATCGCTATTGATACCCTGCAAAGCTGGGTGATGAAGCTGGTGCGCCTGGTAATGCAACTGACGCCATATGGCGTACTGGCGCTGATGACCAAAGTCGTCGCAGGGTCTAACCTACAGGACATCATCAAACTGGGTAGCTTCGTGGTCGCGTCTTATCTTGGCCTGATCATCATGTTTGTGGTGCACGGTATCCTGCTGGGCGTCAACGGCGTTAGCCCGCTGAAATATTTCCGTAAAGTATGGCCGGTTCTGACGTTCGCCTTTACCAGCCGCTCCAGCGCCGCGTCCATTCCGCTGAACGTGGAAGCGCAAACGCGTCGTCTGGGCGTACCGGAATCCATCGCCAGCTTCTCCGCCTCTTTTGGCGCGACGATTGGTCAGAACGGTTGTGCAGGCCTGTACCCGGCTATGCTGGCGGTGATGGTTGCGCCGACTGTCGGTATTAACCCGCTTGATCCGGTCTGGATTGCCACCCTGGTCGGTATTGTGACCGTCAGCTCTGCCGGTGTCGCGGGCGTCGGCGGCGGCGCCACCTTCGCTGCGCTGATCGTCCTGCCTGCGATGGGCCTGCCGGTCACGCTGGTCGCGCTGCTGATTTCCGTTGAACCGCTGATCGATATGGGTCGTACCGCGCTGAACGTGAGCGGCTCAATGACTGCCGGTACGCTGACCAGCCAGTGGCTGAAGCAGACGGACAAAACCCTTCTGGACAGTGAAGACGATGCCGAACTGGCACATCATTGATCCCGCGTGATGAACAAACCGCCTTAATCAGGCGGTTTTTTTATGCGAATTATTCGGCTATCTCATTTTCCTGGCGAACCTGATTCGCCCATCGCTGCGCCGACTCAGGAACGGTAAATGCAGGCGATCGCTGAAATGCCTCCCCCATTAAGATAAAAGCGACATACTTTCCGCGCAGTATCCATACGTCACGAAACGCGTCCATTTTTATCGCATGTTCTGGCGGCGCGGGCTCCACGCGTGGAACATAGCTGATAACCGGGCGATTTTGTTGGCGAAGAGGTTTCATCATCAGTTGTTTCACTAAAGGCAAATGCTAAAAATCAGAAAAACACTATCTTAGCTGATTTTGCCCCCGTTCGTCCCGCCTTGCATGTGCGGTTTACGCTGATGGCGACGCACCGCGTCTGGTCACGGGCGGGTAAAACAAGCGCCGTCAGGCTGACGGCATAAAAAATGCGGCGCAGCAATGCGCCGCAAACTCAGGAGTCAGACATCAAGAAAACTGCCGAGACGATACCCGCGTTCCGCAATCGCATACTTCAGCGACGCAGACGTCAGCACGTCAAGCTCAGTCAAGCGGGGGTAACAATAGGCGCTCTGACGGATGATATTGTCGATAAACGCCGGATGACACATCACTTCCAGTGACTTTTCGCCTCTGTCAGCAGAGGCATCCAGCACCCGAAGAAATAGCGCTTCTGAAATAGCGTCGCCGTAAAACTCGCTGCTAAATCCCTGCGAGCTACGTAACGCTACCGGCAGATCGTCAGCATTAAGCACCGACTGACGATCGATACGCAGAGCAACGCCGCGTTCTGCCGCAAACTGTGCCACGATGGGAAAAATTTGCGGGAACATATGCACATGGTGATGACTGTCCAGATGTGTTGGCTCACGGCCAAAAAGGTCGATAAAACGCTGATACTGACACTCCAGCTCATGCGAAATTTCATCCAGCGGCAAGGTCTCTTCCTCGGCCATTTGCCAGATCCATTTTCCCAGCAGCCCTTCACGCGTCAAACCCGGCATTGCCGTCAGCGGCTTCCCTAAGGTGAGCACAAAATGCATCCCCACCGCCAGTTTCGGCACGTCACGGCACAATTGCGCCGCATGGTCGATGGCTTCACCATTGACCAGCGCCGTTGTGGACGTCACAACGCCATTCCGACAAGCCTCGACAATGCCGTAGTTTTGTCCCTTGCTCAGGCCAAAATCATCCGCATTCACAATCAATAAGCGTTCCATACCCAACCTCTGTTAGTGTTGTGCGCCTTTGAGTTTCTCGATGCATTCCGCAAAATTCGGCAGCCACTTCTCGTGGGCCAGAATCAACTCCCGCGCCAGGGTTTCCGCATCGCGATCGGAGTGCACCAGCGGGCTCAGGTTAAGCGCTAACAGCACATCATTGAACTCGCCGCTCAGCGCCGCCTTACTGGCTGCGATTTCAAACCCTTTGATGGTATAGATGAGGCCCAGCACTTTTTCATCGAAATGCGTGATGCGCGGGTGTGGCGTCGCCCCATTCCGCCCTAATGTGCAGGTCATCTCCACCGCCCAGTCAGCAGGGATATTATCCACATGACCATGATGTGGGATATTAACGTAGTGTTCCGTCTGCTTATCGTTATAGATAGCGTTAATCACTTCACATGCGGCGTCGGAATAGTAAGCCCCGCCGCGCTGCTCCAGCTCTTTCGGTTTGATGTTCAGCTCTGGATTTTTATAAAGATCGAAGAGCTGTTTCTCAACCTTCTGCACCACCTGAGCGCGCGCGCCGCCTTTATAGTATTCGCCCATTTCAATCGCCAGCATCTCTTTTTGCTTGAAGTAGTAAAGCAGGTAGGAGCACGGCAGCATATTCAGCGAGCGAATAAGCCCTTCGCTAAACGGCAGGTCAAAAATATTTTTCACCGTTGACGCTTTTAACTGCCCGGACGCCACGCCATCCAGCAGTTCAGCAAAGCGCGATTCGCCATTCACCAGTACGTCTTTAATAAACACCATGTGGTTGAGGCCAAACAGGTCGATCGACAGATCGTCGCTGTCTTGCAATGCCAGCACGTCATGGATGAACATTTTCATCCCCACGGGGATATTGCATACGCCGATGAATTTCTTAAAGCGGGTGTGGCGATAAACCGCTTCTGTCACCATGCCTGCCGGGTTAGTGAAGTTAATGACCCACGCGTTCGGGCACAGTTCTTCGACATCTTTCACGATATCAAAGATAACCGGGATGGTGCGCAACCCTTTGAACAGGCCGCCTGCGCCGTTGGTCTCTTGCCCCAGATACCCGTGACTTAGCGGAATGCGTTCATCCTGTTCACGGGCTTTCAGCTGGCCCACGCGCAGTTGCGTAGTGACGAAATCCGCCCCTTGCAAAGCTTCGCGACGATCCAGCGTTTTGTATAATTTCAGCGGGACACCGGCTTTGTCGATCATGCGCTGGCAGAGGTCAAAAATAATATCCAGCTTCTCTTTTCCGTCTTCAACATCCACCAGCCATAATTCAGAAACCGGCAATTCATGATAACGCTTAATAAAACCTTCCAGTAATTCAGGGGTGTAGCTGCTCCCGCCACCAATTGTGACGACTTTTAATTTCTGGCTCATACTTTCTCCCTTCAGTGTAAAAACACTGGCGTGTATTACGCTCTGCCCGTTCGTCAGGTATGGCGCGGACGTCCCGCGCTATTCAGGGCAAGCGATAAAATCGTGTTGTCAGGTCAATATTGTTTACTGATTAAATTCAGTTAATTTTTTACGATAACTGTTCGGTGTAAATGAGGTCAGCTTTTTAAACGTTTTAATAAACAGACTTGGGCTACTGTAACCCGCCTCATACGCTATATCCGTTACGGAGTAGTTGGTCATTTCCAGCTGTTTTTTCGCAAAATTAATACGGATCTCATTAATAATCTGCATTGGCGTTTTGCTGTAATAACGCTGCGTTGCGCGGGTCAGATACTCCTGAGATTTTGCGGACAGGTGCACCATATTTTCCAGCGCGTTTTCACCAAACTGCGTTTTGTCGTGCATTGTCTCCACGGTCGCTTTCAGCCATTGCGGAATATCGTCAATCACCTGCTCTTCACGGTGATGGCGCAGTCGGTTAATGATGTAGAAGGTGACCACTTCTACAAACTCATCTAACCCGTTTCCCCGGAAGTTCAGCGACGCGATAACCGTTTCAATATAAGTCAGAAAAGCGCTGTTGACCCGGTATACCTGAGACGCAACAAAACAAAACGGTAATAAAGGATGATAGTGTTGTTCAAAAAAACGCTTACTGATACCAACGTTAAGAATACGCGTGGCGCCGAACTCATAGAAACTCTGGTGGTGCGATCCCAACGGGATAAACACGAAATCACCACGCTCCAGCAGCACACGTTTACCGTTGATTTCCTGATAGTAGCGCCCCGTTAACACCAGGGTAAATTCATAATAATCATGCTGATGCAGCCCACTGATGCTCTCAGTTTTGTTATAGATAAACACATGGAAATTCTTGCCGTTAAAAAGCTGTTGCTCACGAGCAGTAGCGATCTCCGGTGCGTTAACCTGTAGCTGCATCATTTATTCCTCACTGTTCCAGCTTCTCATGAAGCTCGATTAACTCTGTAACCAGTTCCCGCGCTAACATCGACGTCATCAGGTGATCCTGAGCATGAACCAGCACCAGGCTGACTTTCATTTTACCTTCGCCCTGATCGCCTTCAATCAGTTTCGTCTGCACGAGATGCGCTTCATTGAGCGCCATCCGCGACTGCTCCATCATCGTTTTTGCCGCAGCAAAATCGCCCTGCTTGGCCTGTTTCAGCGCCGCATAAGCCAGGCTACGCGCCTGACCGGAGTTGATGATAAGCCCCATCACCACTTCTTCGAGTTCTTCAGCCTCTGACGGCGTACCCGCTACGTTTTCGAGATCCAACATACGTTTTCCTCTGGTTCAGCCCGGCATGGGGAGACCATGCCGGATTAAATTTAAAATTTCAGTGCGTTAGCGATTTCTTCTTCGCTTTCTTCTTGCTCAATTGCATTCTGCGCTTTGTTGGCGACAACCACGAAAGGCAGATAAATCAGCGTCGCGACGCCCAGGTTGAACAGTGCGACCAGCAGAGCGGCAACGCTGCCGTTGGTGTTAAAGAACGCTCCCAGACCGGTTGGCATCGTCCACGGCGCGATGTTGGTAATCGGCGGGATAATCCCCAGGTAATACGCAATCAGCGTAATGGCGGCCAGAATCGGCTGAACCAGAATGAACGGGATAAACATCACCGGGTTCATAATAATCGGCAGGCCGAACAGAATCGGTTCGTTAATCTGGAAGATACCGGACGGCAGCGCCAGTTTTGCTACCTGGCGGTAATCCGCACGACGCGAGGCCAGGAAGATGGCGATAATCAGACCCAGCGTCGCGCCACTCCCTCCGAGGAAAATATAGGAATCGAGCATCGGTTTCGCCCAGACGTGGAACGTCTTCCCGGCTTCCAGCGCCGCATCCACGGAACCAAACTGCTGATAGATGGCGATGTTTTCCAGCGCCCACGGGGTCATAATACCGCTGTCCAGCGCGGTCAATGCCAACGAGCCGTGAATACCAAAGAACCACAGTAGCGGAACAAACAGCACATAGGCCCAGCCAACCACGCTGCCCAGCGATGCCAGCGGCGTAGAAATGGTATCCATAATGATCTGGTGGAAGTTAGAACCGTAGTTCGCCAGCGCCCACGCAATGATCCCCATAATGGAGAGAATAATAAAGCCTGGAATTAACGCCGAGAATGAACGGGAAACCGACGCCGGGACGCTGTCCGGTAATCTAATGACCCAGTTGCGGCGCACAATAAAGGTAAACATTTCCGCCACGACCAGACCAATAATAATACCGGAGATAATATTCGCACCGCCCAGCCAGTTCGCGCCAACCGCATAAGCTTCGCCTACGCTATATGGCGTAACGGTCATAAATGCCGCCACGGATAACAGCCCCGCCGCCAGCGCATCAACTTTACGCTCTTCCGCCAGCGCCATTCCGATAAAGAACGGCGCCATTAACGACATAATACCGAGCGTACCGTTATAGACGTTTCCGCCAATACCTTTTAAGCCATTCAATGTTTCAATGGTGGAAGCATCAAGCCGAATGCCTAAAGAATAAAAAAACGACCCCTCCCCAAAGCTCAGGAAAACGTTGTTGATTAATACAAACATGGCCCCCGCAAGGGTTAACGGCATTAAGCGAATAAAGCCGTTTTTGATTGCATTAACGTGCGGCTGCTTTCCTATTTTAACAGCAAAAGGAAGGAGTACCTTTTCAAGTGAAGCAATGACGTTACTCATAGAAAAATACCCTTAAATACCGCAATAAAATATTGCGGTGAATGTTTATGAAATAACTCTTTGACGGGAAAAATTAAAACAAAAAAAATTAATTTGCGGCGGCTTTTTTAATTGCTGCGACAGCAGCCTTAAGCACGCCTAAACCATCGACTTTGCCGTACAGCAGCGAGTCAATCACTTCCACAGGTTTGTTGGGTAACAAACGTTGAATTTCGGGTAACATATAAGCAATTTGTGGGCCTAATAACACGACATCCGCTGAAAGACCTTTTTCTCCTGCCAGCGTCTCAGGAAATGCTTCAATAATAACCGGCACTTCATATTTCTCAGCCTGAGCGCGCATCTTCGATACCAGTAAAGAAGTCGACATGCCCGCAGAACAAAACAGATAAATGTGTTTCTTTTCCATAAAAACGATCCTCATATGCGATTATCTGTTAGCCAGCCATTCCGCAAGCCTTAACCTGCATCCATGCACTGGACAACTTGCGTAACCGAATTTACTTTTTTAGGTGGCTGAAATGAGTATACGGGATAGAACTGGCGGATGGTATTTCTTTGACTAACAAAATTGTCTCTCATTGACCTGGTGTTATGACCCCTCTCACATTTCAGGCAAATATTTCGCGACAATAAATAAGATTATCCCAGGAACAAAAAAACCGGCACACAGGCCGGTTCATACATATGCTCAGGCAATATACAGTTGTTACTGCTTCGGAGCCTGCGGATCGGTGTCATACTCTGCACAGCTCTGGTAGCCGGAGTTAATCACATGGCCAGTATCATCCAGCGCGACAAAATAGGTTTCAGCTTTACCATCACGTTGACCCAGGATGTAGGTCTGGCAAGTACCGCGCGCGTGAATCATGCTCACTTCAGATGAAGGCTTACCGGCAATCTGCTCAACCTGCGACCGGCTCATCCCTTTTTTCACATCTTTTACTACAGGCTGGACAAATTGGTCTTTTGTACGATCGTACGCCGTACACCCTGCCAGCATAGTCATTACCGCCGCTGCACTCAGAATTCCTGCTATATTCTTGTTCATTTTCCGTCCTCTTGTTTATCAGCGTGTTATATAAGCCTGGAATACATCAGGGCTTTTTTCAAGCCCACAATCGATGCAACAAATCTTTCAGAAAATTCCAATTAAACAAAACGATGTCGTTTTAATGCCGTAAATTGCGCCACTCAGGCCGTGGAGTCTTGTCGTTTAGAGAGCAAAGCGTTAGCTTTAACGCAGTATATTTATTCTGAAAATCTTCGGAGGGGTTAAATGACGCTACAGCAAGAGATAATCCGGGCGCTTGGCGCAAAACCACACATTAATGCAGAAGAGGAAATTCGCCGCAGCGTAGATTTCCTGAAAGCGTACCTGAAAACATATCCCTTCCTGAAATCCCTGGTACTGGGTATCAGCGGAGGGCAGGATTCGACGCTGACGGGCAAATTGTGCCAGACCGCAATTACTGAACTGCGTGAAGAGACAGGGAACGACGCCCTGCAATTTATTGCCGTGCGTCTGCCATTCGGCGTGCAGGCCGACGAGCAGGATTGTCAGGATGCGATCGCGTTTATTCAGCCGGACAGAGTCCTGACCGTCAATATTAAAGGCGCCGTTCTGGCCAGCGAGCAGGCGTTGCGTGAAGCAGGCATTGAATTAAGCGATTTTGTTCGCGGCAACGAAAAAGCCCGCGAACGCATGAAGGCACAGTACAGTATCGCCGGAATGACCAACGGTGTGGTGGTCGGCACCGATCATGCCGCCGAAGCGGTGACGGGCTTCTTCACTAAATATGGCGACGGCGGTACCGATATTAACCCGCTTTTCCGTCTGAACAAGCGCCAGGGAAAACAGCTGCTCGCCGCGTTGGGTTGCCCGGAACATTTATATAAGAAAGCGCCAACGGCGGATCTCGAAGACGATCGCCCTTCTCTGCCGGACGAAGCGGCGCTGGGCGTCACCTATGACAACATTGATGATTATCTGGAAGGGAAAACGCTGGATGCCAGCGTCGCGAAAATCATCGAAGGTTGGTATATCCGAACGGAACACAAGCGTCGCACACCCATTACGGTGTTTGACGATTTCTGGAAGAGATCATAATCGCCGGATGGCGACGTACCGTCTTATCCGGCCTACATCGCTGCATAACTCCCGTAGGCCCGATAAGCGAAGCGCCATCGGGCGCCGTCCTGTTACACTTACTGGACGGTGTCCGGCGTATAACCCGGCAACCACGTAATCTCGCTAAACAACAGCTGTCCTTCTGGCTTCAACAACCGTAACGTGTGTTTCCCGTCATGCCAGCAGGCGCCCTGATCGGCAGTCAGGAGCTTGTCTCCCAGTTGCCAGGCGCCGCTAATAACAAACACAACGCCACCGCGCGAACCGAAGGTCGTAAACGTGCGATCGGCAACCCTGACCTTCGCCTTACAACGATCGCGTCGGGTCATGATATTGAGATCCATCGACATTTGCCCTTCCGACAGCGTGGCTTTCACGACGCTATCGCCTGCAAACGTGAACGGCTGATGTCGCTTGAGGGTATGGGTAAACGCATTCACGCCTTCCAGCATCACCTCTCCGCCTTCCAGTAACGTAATAACGCGCTCAACCCCAGGAAAAAGGGAAAACTCCCCGTTCCCGGCGATAGACGCAATACTGGCGCGCCAGTGAAAATCCCGCGTCGCCGGAGGAAAACAACAAATCTCGCGCGTTTCGCCCGCACCATTGCGCCAGAGGTTTACCGGCATTTTACGGATATCAAAGTATTCCATTATCACTCCCGAGAAGGACGCAGCGCCATAATATGGCACATTGTTGTTATCGGCAGCAGTGAAGATTTACCTTAACGAGAAGAAAAGAAAAACCGCCGATCCTGTCCACATCGAGAAGAGATGTTGTGAACAGGACCGGCGGTCTTGAATGCGTTAGCGTAACGCTGAGGGATTACTCAGCAGGGGGTGTTGGCATTTTACCTTCCGGCGCCGGACGTTCTGTCAGACGCTTCTCAAAATTGGCATTAAACTGTTTTTTCTGTTCCGGCGTCAGAATGTTGTAGATCTTATTCTGCGTTTCCATGTGCGCCAGCATATTGGCTTTGCGCTGTTCTTCCATCTTCGCAATCTGCGCTTCAGCTTTCGCCTTATCGAAGCTGTCGCTGGCGATGATATCGTGCATTGCGCGGCGCTCTTCCAGCGGCGGACGTTTCATCTGGTCACGCTGACCTTTCATGATGTCGCGGATTTGCTGTTTCTGCGCGTCGGTCAGGTTCAAATCTTTGAACATCATGTCATGATGCGGACCGAATTTTCCTTTGTGGTGCATCATCGGCTTCGCATCTGCCGGAGCAGCGGTAGTGGTATCAGCCGCGTGAGCCAGGTTCGCAGCGCCCAGCGCCAGGGTAGAGGCAACAAACAGTGCAGTTAATTTACGCATAATCTATGTCCTTCCTTTCAGTTATTCTTTCGGCGTAGCGCCGTGTTGACGAGATAAACTTTACCGCCTTAATCGTCAATTAGTCAGAGCAACGGTAAAACAATGAAAGTGTAAAAAACAATTTTTCGTCAATTATGAAGAAAAAAAGAATAAATCGAGGAGAGTTGCAATATTTTATTGCAAGCAGATGATTTTGCAGGAAATATGAAGAACTATACCTGACCGATGACTATTAATAAAGCAGTTTACCAGGATTAATCCGTAATAAATCGCGATAGCACACAAAAATAAGACCCTCAGACGTTCGCCTGAGGGGAGAAATAATTACGCGAGTTTTTCCAGCATCAGGCCAGCGCGTAAACCACAGGCCACATTAGGGTTAGGAAAGAGAACATATTCAACATCATGGGTAACGATCACCTGCTCATCGCCATCCTGCGCCAGTAGCGTTCCTTCTTTGAACGGCGTGAAATTCAGCGTCTGGTTATCCATACAGAGAACAAACGCATCGCTGCGGCGTGTAATTTGCGCCACCACGCGATAGCGAATCGGCCTCGTTCCCCCTTCCATCGGCTTTTCTCCCGCCAGCAACGTCGCCAGCGCCTGCGCGGTAGGGGTAAATTGCGTCAGATCGTTGTGCCCAAACGGCAGCGCTTTGCCCAACTCCAGCGTGCAGGACAACGCGCCAAAATGCTCACAGCTAAAATGCGTAAAGGTGCCGCCCGGCGTTTGATGAAAAACCAGCGCCTCCAGCCCTGCTGCCCCCAGCCATGACAAAAAGTGTTCATCCCAGGGGATCGGCCGTTGCGGCAAGACGCCAAACCGAACGTGGCGAGAGCCGCGAATCGCAGTATGCAGATCGAGATGCCAGCGTATCCGCGTTTTGCGGCGGGAATAAAAATCCTCCAGCAGCTGTTCCAGCTCGCGGGCGCGCAGCGTTTCCCCGCTCTCCTCGAACATCTGCCAGCGCCCGCCGAACATACGGTTCATATCGCTATGGCAATAGCGTACCCCCTCGGCCAGCGCCGGAGGATTCCCCAGAATCACCAGCAATCGCCAGCGCAGGGGGATTTTCCCTTCAAACAGCGCCGAAAGGAGTGCGTCCAGCATTTCCACAGGCGCCGTTTCATTGCCGTGGATGCCCGCAGAGAGCACCAGAGCGCGGTCAACCTCAACGGCAGGCGTAAGTTCAAGCACACCAGGCATCTGCCAGCGCCAGTGAAAGCTCTCCGTTTCCCCTTGCGTAATATCGGGGGATATTCCTGCCAGCGTCTGCGCCAGAAAGTTATCCATTCCCTGCGCCCTCCTGCTGGAAGGGATACACCGACCCCAGGTTAAGCAGTTGCGTCAGCGTATCAAGCGCCTCCCGCCCTTCACGCAGCAATTGCGGATCGGCCAGATCGGCGGCGGTGAGGCGGTCGCGATAATAACGATCCACCCAGTCATTGAGCGTGCTGAACAGGGTATCGTTCATCATCACCGCCGGATTCACCGCCCGCAGCTCATCCTCGGTCAATACCACGCGCAAGCGTAAACAGGCCGGGCCGCCGCCGTTCGCCATACTTTCGCGCAGGTCGAACACGCGCAGATCGCTGATGGGGTTATCAGCCGCCAGCAACGTGTTCAGATACCGCCACACACCGGCATGTTCCCGGCACTCCTGCGGCAGAACCAGCGCCATCGAGCCGTCATCGCGGCTTAAAAGCTGGCTATTAAACAGGTACGTGGCGACGGCATCCTGCACGGAAACCTCCCGGGCAGGCACCTCAAGCGGCATAAATCCCGCCACGCGCGACCGGAGCTGGCGCATCAGCTCGCCCTGCTTTGCGAACGCCTGTTCATGGCAGAACAGCACCTGGCGGTTCGACACCGCAATCACATCATTGTGGAATACGCCGAGATCGATAACGTCTGGGTTCTGCCGGGCAAAGATAACCTGATGCGGATTCACCTGGTTAAGACGCGCCACCGCTTCACTGGCCTCGCGGGTTTGCCGCGCCGGATAGCGCACCGGACGCGTATCGACGCCCTCTTCTCGCCCATAGACAAACAGCTGAATGCCCGGCGCGCCATAATCACCGCCGAGCCGGTTATGGTTGGCAGCGCCTTCATCCCCCAGCAGCGCCACCTGCGGCAGCGCGTCGTGCACTGCGAAAAACTGCGCGTCGCGGAAGATGGCCCGCAACAAAGACGCCGTGGTCGGCGCCTCCAGCGCGCGGTGAAATTTGTTGTTCAGGTTCGCCACCGTCAGATGCACTTTGCCGTCAAGCGCGTCCGCTGAAGGACATACCGTCGCCGCATTCGCCACCCACATCGGCGCAGCGGAGCTGACGCTGGAGAGCCAGTGAGGTGCCTGGCGCGCCACCTTCTCCAGCACCTGCTCGTCCTGCCCGCTAAAACCTAGCTGACGAAGCACGGGAATAAACGGCCGCTCGTGCGGGGGGATGACCGCCTGAGGGAATCCCGCATCCGCCAGCGCTTTCATCTTGAGTAAGCCCTGCTTCGCCGCGAGGCGGGGATTCGACACCTGAAAGCGGTGCTGTATCGACGCCTCGTTACCAAAGGACAGCCCGGCATAGTGGTGGGTTAACCCCACCAGACCGTCAAAATTCACTTCATGCGCTTTCATACCGGTTCCTCGCGAGAGAAGTCCAGCCCCGGACTGAGCGAATCGGGCAGTACAAGCGTCGGCGATTCCAGGCTCGCCATCGGCCAGGCGCAATAATCTGCCGCATACCAGGCGCTGGGGCGATGGTTCCCCGACGCGCCAACGCCGCCAAACGGCGCCGTGCTGGCCGCTCCGGTCAGCGGTTTGTTCCAGTTAACAATACCCGCACGCGCCTCCAGCAGTAGCTGGTCGAACTGCTTACGATCGGGAGACACCAGCCCGCACGACAAACCGAAGCGGGTGTTATTCGCCATACGAATGGCTTCATCAAAGCGCTCATAGCGCCAGACGCTCAGTAACGGGCCAAACACCTCGTCATCAGGGACCTGCTTCACGCCGGTCATTTCGATAATGCCCGGCGTCAACAAGGACGTTCCCGCTTTCAGCATACGTGGGGCCAGCAGCGTTCGTCCGCCCATCGCCTCAAGACGCTGCCAGGCCTCATACACATGACGCGCAGCCGGTTCGGAAATCAGCCCGCCGATAAACGGCTGCGGTTCATCATCCCACTCACCCGGCGTTAAACGCTGACTCACCTCCAGCAGGCGCGCCAGAAACGCGTCGCCCTGTTCCCCGCGTTTCACCAGCAAACGGCGGGCGCAGGTGCAGCGCTGTCCGGCGGTGACAAACGCCGACTGAATCGTGAGGTGTACCGCCGCATCAATGTCCTCTGGATTCTCAATAATGAGCGGGTTATTCCCTCCCATTTCCAGCGCCAGGATTTTTTCCGGTTGCCCGGATAACTGACGGTGCAACTGATACCCCGTATTCGCGCTGCCGGTAAAGAGCAGGCCGTCAAGCGCGTCCAGCGCGCTGAGCGCCTGTCCCGTTTCGCGCCCTCCTTGCACCAGGTTGAGTACGCCAGGCGGCAACCCCGCCTGTTGCCACAGTTTCATCACCGCTTCGCCAGTCCACGGCGTCAGCTCGCTCGGTTTAAAAATCAGGGTATTTCCGGCCAGCAGCGCCGGAACGATATGGCCGTTGGGTAAATGGCCGGGAAAATTGTATGGGCCAAACACCGCCAGCACGCCATGCGGTCGATGGCGCAATGTCGCCGCCCCGTCCGGCAATTCGCTTTGTTGTTCTCCCGTCCGGGCATGGTATGCCTTCACCGAGATAGCGATTTTATTGATCATCGCCGTCACTTCCGTCGCCGCTTCCCAGCGAGGCTTCCCGGTTTCTCGCGCAATGATTGCCGTCAACTCCGCTTTATGAACCTCCAGCAAGGCGGCAAATTTTTCCACGATGGCCTGTCGCGCGGCGAAAGGCAGCCTGGCCCAGGCCGGAAACGCTGCACGCGCCGCACGCCCTGCCTCAGCAACCTGTGTCGCATCCGCGTCGCTGCCCTGCCAGAGCACTTCACCATTCACCGGATTCGTTTTGACCCGACGCTCACCCTGACCAGTTACCCAGTCGCCATTTATCCATAAAGTCATGCGGTTTTCTCCTCAGCGCAAAGACGTACCAGACGAACGCGATCTCCCGCGTGGCATTTGAGCGCATCAAGTTGCGCCGCAGTCAGCACCAGACGTTGCGTATCCGGGTCGGTGCGAATCAGCATGGCGCGAAAGTGATGATAATTTTCATTGGCGACCAGACACGCCGGAAACTCGCCCGGCGCGGGCTGGCCCTCCACCACGTCCAGCAGGCGGCTTTTACGGATTGCCCGAACCCGATCAATGTCGCACTCCAGCGTCGGGCCGCCGTCGAAAATGTCGATATAGTTGCGGTAGCGGAAACCTTCTTTCTCCAGTACCGTTCTGGCTGGCGACGTTTGCGGATGTACTTCGCCAATCACCGCCTGCGCTTCTTCCGATAAGAAATGGGTGTAAATAGGGTGCTTCGGCATCAGTTCAGCAATAAACGCCTTCTGTCCGGTGCCGCATAAATAGTCTGCCCGGCTGAATTCCATGGAAAAAAAGCGTTCTCCCAGGCTTTCCCAGAACGGCGAGTAGCCGTGTTCGTCGATCACGCCGCGCATTTCCGCCACAACCTTTTCATTAAATTTGTCGCGAAACGCCGCCATAAACATAAAGCGTGATTTAGAGAGCAAATAGCCGTTGCCCTCTTTACGCCAGTCGGGATCGAGGAACAGCGTGCACAGTTCGCTGCTCCCGGTGTGATCGTTACTGAGAAACAGCGTCGGCAGCGCGTTATAGACATTCAGCTCTTTAGAAGCATGCACCAGCGTGCCAACGCGATAGTTGTACCAGGGATCGTTCAACCCCACGGCCACCTCAATCGCACAAATTCCCGCAACGCTTCCCGTATCGCTGTCCTCCAGCACGAACACGTAACCCTGTTCGCTTTTCGGCAGTTCGCCACGCCACGTTTTTAGCGCGCGCTCAATACGCGACGTCAGCGTCGCTTCATCTGCTGGCAGAGAGGTCAGGCCGCCGCCGGTTTTACTGGCAAGCTGCATCAACGCACTGACATCACGTCGTTCGACGGGGCGGATCACCATCATGACGAACCTCCTGCTTTGATGCGTTCACAGGCCAGCGCAAAGCGATCCAGCCCGGTTGCCACTTCCTCTTTGCTGACGTTTAACGCAGGTGCGAAACGCACCACGTTAGCGCCCGCAATCAACACCATCACTCCGGCTTTTGCGGCTTCCTGTGAAATAAGTTTAGCTTTTCCGGCAAACTCAGCCTCCAGAACACAGCCAATAAGCAGCCCCAGTCCACGAATTTCACTGAACAATCCGAAGCGTTCATTTATGGCGTTCAGGCGTTCGACAAACCCGTCATGGCGTTGCTTAACGCCGTTCAGCATTTCCGGCGTATTGACGATTTCCAGCAGCTTTCCCGCCACCGCAGAAGCCAGCGGGTTGCCACCGTAGGTGGTTCCGTGAGTGCCTACTGTCATCACGCTGGCGCATTTTTCAGTGGCCAACAGCGCCCCGATGGGGAAACCGCCGCCCAGCGCTTTCGCAGTAGTGAGCAGATCAGGGGTGACGCCATAATGCATGTAGGCATACAGCTCGCCGGTACGCCCAACCCCCGTCTGTACTTCATCAAAAATCAGCAAGGCATTGTGTCGGTCGCACAATTCGCGCAGCCCCTGTAAGAATGCTTTCGTGGCCGGGAGCACGCCCCCTTCGCCCTGCATGGGCTCCACGATCACCGCGCATGTCGTGTCATCAATCAGTTCGCTGGCCGCGTTGAGATCGTTATACACGGCATGGCGGATATCCGGCGGCAGCGGAGCGAAATCCTGTGAATACGCGGGCTGCCCGCCTGCGCTGACGGTAAACAGCGTGCGGCCATGAAAGGCATTTTTGAATGCCACAATCCCGCTTTTATGCGTGCCAAAACGATCGTGCGCATACTTACGCGCCAGTTTCAGCGCCGCTTCGTTGGCCTCCGCGCCGGAGTTACAGAAGAAGACGCGTTCAGCAAAGGTGGCGTCAATCAGCATCTTCGCCAGTCGCAGCACCGGCTCATTGGTGTAGCCATTTCCGGTATGCCAGAATTTGCTCGCCTGCTCATTCAGCGCCTCGCGTAAAGCCGGGTGCGCATGGCCGAGCGCATTCACCGCAATTCCCCCGGCGAAGTCGATATACTCTTTCCCCTGCTGATCCCACAGGCGTGAGCCTTCTCCACGAACCGGAATAAAAGGTGCCGGGGCATAGACCGGCATCATCCATTCATCAAAATTTTCACGCGTAATTGACAGAGACATAGCGACCTCTTCCGGTAAATAAAAAGTTATTTATATGTTAATAAAATGAGTGTTTGCGCTGTAAATGTAGATTGCACTGTTCGTGCCAGCCAGAGGAAAAAATGCATAAACCGGTTTTGGAAACGAAAAATCAACGGGTTACAACCCGCCGGTATTCACTATTGCTGCATAAAAAGTGAATATATTTGCGAAGAAAAGAACAAATAAGAGGAAAAATCGAAATATTATTCAGTCGCCAAATATAATTCTGGAATTGTGATCGTAGACGAAATTTATCGGAAATTATTGCATCGTTATGACGCACTCCGCCCTGAAACAGTGCAGTTTTTGCTCCATCGTTAAGGCCATTGGCAGTTATCGTTTGATTCGCGCGACAAGTGGCAGTCAGCCCGTCTAATTTCTGCTACCATCCTTGCACTATTCACCTTGCAAAGTGGCAGCGACTATGAAATTTGTCTCTTTTAATATCAACGGCCTGCGCGCCCGTCCTCATCAACTGTCAGCCATTGTCGACAAGCACCAGCCTGACGTGATCGGCTTGCAGGAGACAAAAGTTCACGACGATATGTTCCCTCTCGAAGAGGTAGCAAAGCTCGGCTATAACGTCTTCTATCACGGACAGAAAGGCCATTACGGCGTCGCGCTACTGACCAAAGAGACGCCTGTTTCTGTGCGCCGTGGTTTTCCCGACGACGGCGAAGAGGCGCAGCGCCGTATCATCATGGCGGAAATCCCGTCGCCGCTGGGCAGTATCACCGTCATTAACGGCTATTTCCCGCAGGGCGAAAGCCGTGACCACCCGCTGAAATTTCCGGCAAAAGCGCAGTTTTATCAGAACCTGCAAAACTACCTGGACAACGAACTGAAACGCGACAATCCGGTGTTGATCATGGGGGATATGAATATCAGCCCAACCGATCTGGACATCGGCATTGGCGAAGAGAACCGCAAACGCTGGCTGCGTACCGGTAAGTGCTCCTTCCTGCCGGAAGAGCGCGAGTGGATGGATCGCCTGATTAACTGGGGGCTGGTGGATACCTTCCGTCACGCGCACCCGGAAACGGTCGATAAATTTTCATGGTTTGATTACCGCTCAAAAGGTTTCGACGACAACCGGGGGCTGCGCATCGACCTGCTGCTGGCGAGTAATCCGCTGGCCGAACACTGCGTTGAAACCGGCATTGACTATGAAATCCGCAGCATGGAAAAACCCTCCGACCATGCGCCCGTCTGGGCAAAATTCCGGGTCTGATAAACGCAGGTGAACGCGAAAAAACGACTGCTCTCAGGTTTTTTAATCATCTGTATCGCCGGGGTGGTGTGGGCTTTGCCTCCCGGTTTTCTCTCCCTTGATACCCTGAAACGCTATCACACGATGCTGGCGGCCTGGCAGCAACAGTCGCCATTCCTGAGCGCCGGTCTCTATTTTCTGGTCTATACGCTGGTGGCGGCCTTATCGATTCCCGGCGCTGCGCTGCTGACGCTACTCGGCGGCGCGCTATTCGGACTCTGGCAAGGAACGCTGCTGGTCTCCTTCGCGTCAACCCTCGGCGCTACGCTCGCCATGCTGGCCAGCCGCTACCTGCTGCGGGAGTGGATCTCCCGCCGGTTCGCACGCCAGATGCAAACCGTAAATCATGGTATGGCGCGCGACGGCGCCTTTTATCTGTTTGCGCTACGCGTAATGCCGCTGTTTCCCTTTGTTCTCGTTAATTTACTCGCCGGGTTGACGTCAATCCGCGTACGTCAATACTGGTGGATCAGTCAGGCGGGCATGTTTCCGGCAACGGTGATTTATCTCAACGCCGGACGCCAGCTCAGCCAGTTGACATCAATACGCGACATCATTTCCCCCGGTATGCTGGCGGCCTTTGCCCTGCTGGGGCTGTTACCACTGGCCTCCCGTTGGCTGGTTAAGCGTTTTTTACGATCCTAATTTCAGGAGCGATCATGCGTCGTACTCTATTACTGGCGGGTCTGCTGTTGACGGGCCATGTGCAAGCCGTCGAAAACTGGCAGGCGGTGAAAGATGAAGCCAAAGGCCAGACCGTCTGGTTTAACGCCTGGGGCGGCGACAATGCCGTTAATCAGTATCTCGACTGGGTCAGCGGCGAGATGAAAACGCATTACGCCATTAACCTCAGGATTGTCCGGCTTGCGGATGCCGCCGATGCCGTGAAACGCATTCAGACTGAGTCCGCTGCCGGGCGTAAAACCGATGGTTCCGTCGATCTGCTGTGGGTAAATGGCGAAAACTTCCGCACGCTGAAAGAAGCCGGACTGCTGCAAACCCACTGGGCGGAAACGCTGCCAAACTGGCGCTATGTCGATACGCGCAAACCGGTACGCGAGGATTTTTCCATGCCGACGCAAGGGGCGGAGTCACCCTGGGGCGGCGCGCAGTTAACCTTCATTGCTAACCGGGATATTACGCCGCAGCCGCCGCAAAGCCCGCAGGCGCTACTCGCTTTTGCGAAAGCCCATCCCGGTACTGTCACCTACCCACGGCCGCCGGATTTTACCGGGACGGCGTTTCTGGAACAGCTGTTACTGGCGTTAACCCCTCAACCGGATGCGCTCAAGGTCGCGCCGGATGACGCGACGTTCAATTCCGTCACCGCGCCGCTATGGGCATACCTCGATGCGCTGCATCCCAGCCTGTGGCGGAAGGGAAAAGACTTCCCTCCCTCTCCCGCCCGGATGGACGCGCTGCTGCAAGCCGGTTCGCTGCGCCTGTCTCTGACGTTTAATCCCGCTCATGCGCAGCAAAAGGTTGCCAGCGGCGAACTGCCCAAAACCAGCTACAGTTTCGGTTTTTCACAAGGCATGATTGGCAACGTGCATTTTGTCACGATCCCGGCGAACGCCCGCGCCAGCGCAGGCGCAAAGGTGGTTGCCAATTTTCTGCTCTCCCCCGACGCGCAGTTGCGCAAAGCCGATCCGGCGTTCTGGGGCGATCCTTCCGTGCTTGACCCGCATAAGCTGCCCGCCGGGCAGCGGGAAGCGTTACGGTCGCGCATTCCTGACGGGTTGCCGCCTACGCTGGCGGAACCGCATTCCGCATGGGTGAACGCGCTGGAACAGGCATGGCTACGCCGCTACGGTACGCAGTAACCCTGCTGGTCTGGGGCGTGATGGCGGTCATCTGGCTGCCGCTGGTTCCTGCCGCATTCACGCTTATCACGCCCGCGCTCTCCGCTACGCACTGGCTGGCGCTGTTTAGCGATCCGCAGCTTCCGCAGGCGCTGCGGGCAACGCTGGTCTCCGTCACCCTGGCGGCAACCGGCGCGCTGGCTATTGCGCTGACGATCGTCGTCGCGTTGTGGCCTGGCGCAAAATGGGCGCGTCTTTGCGCCCGCCTCCCCTGGCTACTGGCCATTCCCCATGTGGCCTTTGCCGCCAGCGCCCTGCTGCTTTTTGCCGAAGGCGGGATGCTTTATCGCCTTTTCCCCTCGCTCACGCCGCAGATGGATCGCTATGGCATCGGGCTTGGGCTCACGCTGGCCGTCAAAGAGAGCGCCTTTCTGCTCTGGGTTCTGTCGGCATTATTAAGTGAAAAACAGCTTTCGCAGCAGGTCATCGTGCTGGATACCCTGGGCTACAGCCGTCTGCAATGCCTGAGCTGGCTGCTGTTACCCGCCGTTGCGCCAGGATTAGGCGCGGTGATGCTGGCGATTGTCGCCTGGTCATTATCGGCAGTGGATGTCGCGATGATTCTGGGGCCGGGCAATCCACCTACGCTGGCAGTGTTAAGCTGGCAATGGCTGAGCCAGGGCGACGCCGACCAACAGGCCAAAGGCGCTCTCGCCAGTTTACTGCTCGTGGCGTTGCTTATGCTTTTTGCTCTGTTCGGCTATCTCATCTGGCGGGGATGGCAACGCCCCCTTCCTGCCATCAACGGTCTTCGCCGCCAGCGCTTATCAGGCAGAAGCGGAAAAACGTTGGCGCTAACGCTGCCGTTAAGCGGCATGCTGTGCGTGGCGCTGCTGGCCTGTATGGCTGAACCCGCGTCGGTGAACCGCGAAGCGCTGATGAACAGCCTGCAAATGGGGCTGGCGTCCGCCGTGCTGGGGTTGATGACGCTGTTCTTATGGCTGGAATGGGGGCCGCAAACCGGGCATCGCTGGGTCTGGCTGCCAATATTGCTGCCTGCGCTGCCGTTGGTCGCCGGGCAATACACTCTGGCGCTGCTCGCCGGGCAAGACGGCCAGTACGCTACCGTTATCTGGGGACACCTGCTGTGGGTTATCCCGTGGATGTTATTCGTCCTCAAACCCGCCTGGCAGCGCATTGACCCACGGCTGGTGCTGATCGCGCAAACGCTGGGCTGGACGCGGGCTCGTATCTTCTGGCGCATCAAGTGCCCACTTTTACTGCGCCCCGCATTGTTTGCCTTCGCGGTCGGTTTTTCCGTCAGCATCGCCCAATACATGCCGACACTCTGGCTGGGCGCCGGACGCTATCCTACGCTCACCACAGAAGCCGTGGCGCTCAGCAGCGGCGGCAGTACCACAATTCTTGCGTCGCAGGCGCTATGGCAACTGCTGTTACCCCTGCTGGTTTTCGCGCTGACGGCGCTATGTTCACGCGTCATTGGCCACTATCGTCAAGGACTCCGCTAATGCTCATCGTTCAACATCTCACGCTGCGCCAGGACAATCACCGCTTATTGAATCAGGTCGCCTTTCAGGTCAAAAAAGGTGACATTGTCACGTTAATGGGACCCTCCGGTAGCGGAAAGTCTTCGCTGTTTTCGTGGATGGTCGGCGCACTGCCGTCTCAGTTTCAGGCCTCCGGCGAGCTTTGGCTCAACGAACGACGCATCGATACGCTCCCCACCGCGCAACGTCAAATCGGTATTTTGTTTCAGGATGCCCTGCTGTTTGACCATTTCAGCGTCGGGCAGAACCTACTGCTGGCGCTGCCTGCCGCGATAAAAGGGGCGGCCAGACAAACGGAAGTGCGGCATGCTCTTGAGCGCGCCGGGCTGGACGGGTTCAGCCGCCGCGATCCGGCGTCATTGTCCGGCGGCCAGCGCGCCAGGGTGGCCCTGCTTCGCGCGCTGCTGGCACAACCGCAGGCATTACTGCTGGATGAGCCGTTCAGCCGACTGGACGCCGGGCGCCGCGACGCCTTCCGCCGGTGGGTCTTTGCCGAAGTACGGCAACAAAATATTCCGGTGGTACAGGTGACGCACGATATCCAGGATGTTCCTCCCGGCGGCACGGTGCTCCAGATGGAGGCGTGGGCGTGAATATGCCGACAAACTGCGTTAACGCAAAGTTTTTCCCTGCCAGCCAGCAGAGAATGGCGCCCTCTTATTTTAACGTCGGGCTATTCGATGAAACGTGTTTCTCAAATGACCGCGCTGGCACTGGCTTCAGGACTCGCCTGCGCTTCCTCCTGGGCTGCTGATATGGCGCAGTCGCTTACCTTCAGCCAGCTACAGCAAAAACAGGGCGCCGCAATTGATACGCGCCAGAGCGCTTTCTACAACGGCTGGCCGCAAACCCTTAATGGCCCTTCCGGTCACGAACCTTCCGCACTGAATCTGTCAGCCTCCTGGCTCGATAAAATGAGCGACGAGCAGCTCGCCGCCTGGCTGCAACTGCATCAGCTCAGGAAAGACGCCCCGCTGGCGCTGTATGGCAATGACAGTGGCGTACAGGCTGTGAAATCACGTTTACAGAAGACAGGCTTCAGCCAGATTGCTACGCTGAGCGATGCGCTGACCGATCCTTCCCGACTGCAAAAGCTCCCTCACTTCGAGCAATTAGCATACCCACAGTGGTTGCACGCCCTTCAACAAAACCAGCCGGTTACGGCTAAACCGGCGGGAGACTGGAAGGTGATTGAAGCAGGCTGGGGCGCGCCGAAATATTATCTGCTCAGCCATATTCCCGGCGCCGGATACATCGACACCAATGAGGTGGAAAGCGAACCGCTGTGGAATAAAGTCTCTGACGCGCAGTTGAAAGCGATGCTGGCGAAACACGGTATTCGCCATGACACGACGGTTATTCTGTATGGCTGCGACGTATACGCTGCGGCGCGCGTTGCGCAGATTATGCTCTATGCGGGCGTGAAGGACGTTCGTCTGCTCGACGGCGGCTGGCAAACCTGGTCCGATGCGGGTCTGCCGGTTGAACGCGGCATGCCGGCTGACGTGAAGCAGGAACCCGACTTTGGCGTGGCGATCCCGGCGCAGCCGCAGTTAATGCTGGATATGGAACAGGCCCGCGCCCTGCTGCACCGTCAGGACGCATCGCTGGTCAGTATCCGTTCCTGGCCGGAATTTATCGGCACCACCAGCGGATACAGCTATATCAAGCCAAAAGGCGAAATTGCCGGCGCGCGTTGGGGACATGCGGGCAGCGACTCCACGCATATGGAGGATTTCCATAACCCGGACGGCACCATGCGCAGCGCAGAGGATATCGCCGCCATGTGGAAGCAGTGGGATATCCTGCCGGATCAGCACGTTGCCTTCTATTGCGGCACCGGCTGGCGCGCCTCCGAAACGTTTATGTACGCGCGGGCGATGGGCTGGAAAAACGTCGCCGTGTATGACGGCGGTTGGTACGAATGGAGCAGCGATCCGAAAAATCCGGTGTCCACCGGCGAGCGCGGCCCGGACAGCAGTAAGTAGTCGTAATGCGCCTGATGGCGCTGCGCTTATCAGGCCTACGGGAAAGCGTCGTGCCATACTGATGCCTGATGCCTGATGGCGCTACGCTTATCAGGCCTACAGGGAGGATCTTTTTCCAGGCCGGATAACCTTCAGCGTCAGGTAGCCACTCCAGACCCTTGTCAGGGTGGTCATCCAGCACAACGCGCCAAATACCCACGCCAGAACGGGGAAATAACGCGGAAACAGGCAGCTCAGGACAAAAAGCAATATCGTCTCGGTGCCTTCGGTCAACCCGCCCAGATAGTAAAACGATTTGTGCGCATAGCCCGGATTATCAATCTGATGCTTCGCCGCCAGCGCCGCAAACGCCAGAAAACTGCTGCCCGTACCGATAAACGCAAACAGCAGCCAGCCCCCTGCCAGCGCATTTTGTTCCGGTGCGGCCAGGATAAAGCCAAACGGAACCAGCGCGTAAAACAGAAAGTCGAGGGTGATATCAAGAAATCCCCCCGCATCGGTTAACCCTCTGCGCCGTGCCAGCGCGCCATCCAGCCCGTCGAACAGGCGATTCAGCACAATGGCCGCCAGCGCGGCCAGATACCAGCCCAGCGCCAGAAACGGCAGCGCCAGCACGCCAATGGCAAATCCGAACAGCGTCAGGCCGTCCGGGGTGATCGCCGGTTTATCGAGATACGCGGCACAGCGGTGCAGGAGCGGTTTAACCCGTGGGTGCAGATGCCGGTCAAACATGTGGCACCCCTTTCAATGCGTCACACAGCCCTTGCGAAGGAATATCCAGCGCGGCATTAAAACGCGCCGACAGGTTCTGAAAGGCGATCAGCGCCGTCATTTCGGTAATCGCATCGTCAGTAAAATAGCGTTTCATCATCGCCTTGAGCGACTCATCAACCTGCGGCGGCGTGGCGGTCACGGCCTCGGCATAAGCCAGTGCGACACGCTCCTCCTCGCTGAACAGCGTGGACGATTGCCACCCGGCAACGGCCTGTACTTTATCCAGCGCCCCACACCGTTCGGCCAGGCGTAAACTGTTGGCATCCACACAGAAGGCGCAATGGCACACCTGCGAAACGCGCGTCATCAACAACGCGCGCATCACCGGCGTTACCCGCGCGCGCTTACGTTCCAGAAACCCGACAAACAGCGCCACCAGCCAGAACAGAAACGGCATTCGCCCCCACCAGCGCGTGGGGTGCAGAACGTCGCCGTAATGTTTTTTCTGCGTAGCGACGAGAGGTTTCAGACTGGAAGGGATATGGGTCAATGGGCTAACCCAGGGTTGTGGATCGTTCAACGCTTGCTCCTGAAGACTTTAGGTCACGCAAAGATAAGGATAGTATGTCACTTTCCGTTGTTGAACCTTGATGAATATGATGAAAACCATTGATGTCGTCGCCGCAATCATTGAGCGTGACGACAAAATATTGCTGGCTCAACGCCCGGAACACGCCGATCAGCCGGGTATGTGGGAGTTTGCCGGAGGCAAAGTGGAGTCCAGTGAGACGCAACCTCAGGCGTTGATTCGCGAACTGCGTGAAGAGTTGGGTATTGAGGCGGTTGTCGGGTGCTATATCGCCAGCCATCAGCGCGAAGTCTCTGGCCGGCAGATCCATCTGCACGCCTGGCACGTCCCGGCGTTTACCGGCGCCGTCACCGCGCATTATCACCAGAACATGATCTGGTGTTCGCCAAAAGAGGCGCTGCGTTACCCGCTTGCGCCTGCGGACATTCCGCTGTTAGAGGCGTTTATGGCTTTACGCGACGCCAGACCAACGGATTCGTACTGAGCGTTTTTTCGTCGCGCTGGCATTGCAGCAGCACGCCTTCGGCTTTAATCACCGCCCCTTCCGAATAGTTTTGATCCTGGTAGACGCAGCACTGATTGCAGGGCTGCGCACGCTGCCCGCTGGAGCTGAACACTTCGGGCGGGACGTTAACCTCCACATCCGGGCGATAATGCTGATTCGCCAGCGCGGCAAAAGAGACCATCGCCGCTGCTGCCGCGATAAATAAACGATGCATAGCGTTTCCTTGTTATGAAGCCTACCTTCAGTATAACGGTCGTAAGCGACTGAAACTTTAGCCACTCCATTCATCGCTTTTTATTATGACGCGCGCGCCGTTATTAATTTCCCTGGCACGCCATTTTTTTTTCTTGCTTACCGTCACACTGCTGGTGGTATAGTCAAAAACTGCATAAACACGAAACACAACATTATAAATATAACCATATCAATACATAAGAGGTTCTTATATCTATGGATCAGACATGTTCTCTGGAGTCGTTTCTAAACCATGTTCAACAGCGTGACCCCAATCAGACCGAGTTCGCGCAGGCCGTTCGTGAAGTAATGACCACGTTGTGGCCTTTCCTTGAGCAAAATCCTCGTTATCGTCAGATGTCATTGCTGGAACGTTTGGTTGAGCCAGAACGCGTGATCCAGTTCCGCGTGGTGTGGGTGGACGATCGTAACCAGGTGCAGGTTAACCGTGCCTGGCGCGTACAGTTTAATTCTGCCATCGGCCCGTATAAGGGCGGGATGCGTTTTCATCCTTCCGTTAACCTCTCAATCCTGAAATTCCTCGGCTTCGAGCAGACGTTTAAAAATGCGCTGACCACGCTGCCGATGGGCGGCGGTAAAGGCGGCAGCGATTTCGATCCTAAAGGCAAGAGCGAAGGCGAAGTGATGCGTTTCTGTCAGGCGCTGATGACGGAGCTCTATCGCCATTTAGGGCCAGACACTGACGTACCTGCTGGCGATATCGGCGTGGGCGGACGTGAAGTGGGCTTTATGGCCGGTATGATGCGTAAGCTCTCCAACAACAGCGCCTGCGTGTTCACCGGGAAAGGCCTCTCGTTTGGCGGTAGCCTGATTCGCCCGGAAGCCACCGGTTATGGCCTGGTGTACTTTACCGAAGCGATGCTCAAACGCCACGGTCTGGGTTTTGAGGGTATGCGTGTGGCGGTGTCCGGTTCCGGCAACGTGGCGCAGTACGCTATCGAGAAAGCAATGGCGTTCGGCGCTCGTGTGGTGACGGCTTCGGACTCCAGCGGCACCGTCGTGGATGAGAGCGGCTTCACCGAAGAAAAACTGGCGCGCCTGTGCGAAATCAAAGCCAGCCGTGACGGTCGCGTGGCGGATTACGCCCGCGAGTTTGGCCTGCCCTATATGGAAGGCAAACAGCCGTGGTCAGTGCCGGTTGATATCGCCCTGCCGTGCGCAACGCAGAACGAACTCGACGTGGACGCCGCGCGCGTGCTGATCGCCAACGGCGTGAAAGCGGTGGCGGAAGGCGCCAATATGCCAACCACCATTGAAGCCACCGATCTGTTCCTTGAAGCCGGCGTGCTGTTCGCGCCAGGTAAAGCGGCCAACGCAGGCGGCGTGGCGACCTCCGGTCTGGAGATGGCGCAGAACGCCGCGCGAATGAGCTGGAAAGCCGAGAAAGTGGATGCGCGTCTGCACCACATCATGCTGGATATTCATCATGCCTGTGTGGAATACGGCGGCGAAAACAAACATACCAACTATGTTCGCGGGGCGAATATCGCAGGCTTCGTCAAAGTGGCCGACGCGATGCTGGCGCAGGGTGTGATTTGATTTTCCGTGGCATGCAGGCCTGATAAGCGTTGTAGGCCTGATAAGCGCAGCGCCATCAGGCATTGCCAGATGGCGGCGTAAGTGCCTTATCCGGCCTGTGCGTTATACGCTCGCCTCTTCTGACGGCGGGCTTTTTTTCGCCGCTCGCTTACGAGGCGCGCTCTTTTTCTTCTCGCCGCCACCGCCTGGCGCGACAATGCCCCGGAACTGACGTACCGGCGTGCGTTTAGCCTGATCGATCAACTGAAACAGCGTGCCGACCAGCGGCTGCATAAAATCCTGATAGCGGCACTGCTTTTCACTGATTTGCGTCAGGACAGACTCCCAGTGCGCCGTCATATCCGGTCGGGCAGCCATCTCCGGTAACGAGTGAATCAGGGCTTTCCCGGCATCCGTTGAATGAATGTAACGCCCTTTCTTGGTCAGGAATCCGCGCCTGAACAGCAGTTCGATAATGCCCGCGCGCGTCGCTTCGGTTCCCAGTCCGTCGGTCGCTCGCAGGATCTTTTTCAGATCTTTATCCTGCACGAAACGGGCAATCCCGGTCATGGCGGACAGCAGCGTAGCATCGGTAAAATGGCGTGGCGGCTGGGTCTGACGCTCAACGACCTCGCCCTTTTCGCACAGCAGTTCGTCGTCTTTCGCCACCACCGGTAACGGCGTACCGTCGTTCTCTTCGTCACGCTCTTTATTACCCAACAGCGTTCGCCATCCGGCCTCCGCCAGAAAACGCGCTTTGGCGACGAATTTCCCCTTCGCAATTTCCAGTTCAATGACGCATTTGCGAAATACCGCGTCCGGGCAGAATTGCATCAGGTACTGGCGTGCGATCAGGTTGTACACCTTCGCTTCATTGTCGCTGAGGGAAATTGATGAACTGCGCGCAGTCGGGATGATCGCGTGGTGAGCGTCGACTTTTTTATCATCCCAGCAGCGGTTTCGCGTGTCCGGGTCAACCACCGGCTGCGGCAACAAATCCGCGGCATGCACGCCAATGGCGTTCATCACCGCATGGCGTCCGGCAAAATGTTCTTCCGGCAGATAGCGGCAGTCGGAACGCGGATAAGTAATTAATTTGTGGGTTTCGTACAACTTCTGGCAGATATCAAGCACGTTCTGCGCGCTCAGGCCAAAGCGTTTCGCCGCTTCAATCTGCAACGCCGACAGCGAAAACGGCAGCGGGGCAGATTCTGATTCCCGTTTATCGTTATAGCTGGTGACGATCGCGGGCTGACCGTTAATACGATTCACCACATGCTCCGCCAGCGGACGATGCAGCAAACGCCCCTCTTCATCCTGATACGGTTCGCACGCTTCACTGGGTTGCCAGATGGCGGTAAACCGCTCCTCAGCTGGCGTGACGATATGCGCTTTCACTTCAAAGAAATCTTTGGCGACGAAGTTCTCGATCTCTTCATCGCGGCGAACCACCAGCCCGAGAACCGGTGTCTGAACACGCCCTACCGAGAGCACGCCCTGGTAGCCCGCGTTGCGCCCGAGAAGGGTATACGCGCGGGTCATGTTAATGCCGTACAGCCAGTCGGCGCGCGCACGCGCCAGCGCGGAGACGCACAGCGGCACAAATTCACTGTTGGCGCGCAGCCGGGAAATCGCACGCTCCACCGCCTGCGGGTTAAGATCGTTGATCAGGCAACGCTGCACCTGCTGGCGTTTTTCCGGGGACAGTTGCAGATAATCCAGCACCTCGTCCACCAGCAGTTGCCCTTCGCGATCCGGGTCTCCCGCGTGAATCACTTCGCTTGCGTCATGTAAAAAGCGCTTAATGACATTGAGCTGCTTCGTCACGGAAGGACGCGGCTGGAGCTGCCACTTTTCCGGCACAATCGGCAGATCGGCCAGATTCCAGCGCGCATAACGACCGTCATACGCGTCCGGCTGCGCCTGTTCAAGCAGATGGCCGATGCACCAGGTCACCACCTGTCCATTCCCGCATTCGATAAAGCCGTCGCCTTTGCGGTGCGGCTTTGGCAGCACATCCGCAATGGCGCGGCCCAGACTCGGCTTTTCGGCAATAAACAACCGCATCGAATTAACGGATCTCTACCATGGCGCGACCGCCACGGGCGTCAACCAGTTCACCAATCGCCGTCAGTTCAATACCAAACTCCGCCGCGGTGACTTTCACTTCCTCTACCGCTTCCGGCGTCACCGCCAGCAGCAGGCCGCCAGACGTTTGCGGATCGCACAGCAGATCACGCACCTCGCGCGGCATGTCGCCCATCAGATGACCGTAGCTGGCGAAATTACGCTCCGTCCCCCCCGGCACTGCGCCAAGTTTAATGTACTCTTCGACGCCCGGCAGTTTTGGAATGTCCTGATAGCAGATCCGCGCCTGCACGCCTGCGCCCTGGCACATTTCGCTGAGGTGCCCCAGCAGACCAAAACCGGTCACGTCGGTCATCGCTTTCACGCCGTCGATATGGGCAAACGACGCCCCCGCAATGTTCATCCGGCACATCACTTCTGTCGCCAGCCCCTGATGTTCCGGCTTGAGCAGTGATTTTTTCTCGGCGGTGGTCAACACGCCAATGCCCAGCGGCTTGGTGAGGAACAGTTTGCATCCGGCCTGCGCGGTGCTGTTTTTCTTCACGCGCTCGGTCGGCACCACGCCGGTGACAGCCAGACCGAAGATGGGCTCAGGCGCGTCGATAGAGTGCCCGCCCGCCAGCGCAATACCCGCCTGACGACAGGCAAAACGCCCGCCTTCGGTGACTTCCCGGGCAATTTCCGGCGACAGTTTGTTGATGGGCCAGCCCAGAATGGCGATCGCCATAATCGGTTTGCCGCCCATCGCGAAGATATCGCTGATGGCGTTGGTCGCCGCAATACGGCCAAAATCAAACGGATTATCGACAATCGGCATAAAGAAGTCGGTGGTGCTGATGATACTGGTGCCATTACCCAGGTCGTATACCGCCGCGTCATCGCGGGTTTCATTGCCCACAAGCAGGTTCGGGTCGACAAACTTCGCCTGCTCGCTGTGCAGGATGGTTTCCAACACTTTAGGGGAAATTTTACAACCGCAACCGGCTCCGTGGCTGTATTGCGTTAAACGAATAGCGTGCTCGCTCATGGACATCTCCTGTCATTGCAATCGGGCTATGGTAGCGCTCATTCCATGACGTGGTAAGAGAGAGTGTCTGAATTCCGGCGTCTTTGCTCATAATCCAGACAGTTTTGCCGAATAATCGGCAGGCGCTCATCGAAAAAGCCGCCTGCCGGGGCCATGACGCTTAGAAATACGTCACGAAAGGCGTCGGGTCCGGTACGCTGATGGCCGTTGACGCTTTCAGCTGCGGCGTGCCCAGATAGAGGAAGCCCACAATTTTATCCTGTGCGCGACAGCCGAACGCCTCGCGAACCACCGGGCTTTCGGTTAACGCGCCGCTGCGCCAGATGCCGTTGAAGCCTTGCGCAATCGCCGCCATCTGCATCGCCATAACCGCACATCCTGCTGACATCTCCTGCTCCCACAGCGGCACTTTGTGGTTCTCCTCGCATTTCGCCACCACCGTGATGATCAGCGGCGCGCGAAATGGCGCGGTGCGCGCTTTCTCTATCGCTTTCTCATCGCCTTCCGCCGCAATGGCGCCCTGCTCCAGAACAGCGCTGAAGCGCTCACGCCCCTCACCTTCAATCACAAAAAAACGCCAGGGTTGCAGGGATTTGTGATCGGGTACGCGCATGCCCGCGCGCAGAATATTTTGTAACTGTTCACCCGCAGGCGCGGGTTCGGCCAGACGAGAGGCGCTACGACGGTTTACAAGTAATTCGAGTGCGTCCATTTGGTTAACTCCAGCAATGATATTTATTCACAAAATTAACACGAGAGGGGATTTAGTTACAGCACAGGCAGTGATTCCTGCTGACAAGTGCCTGCCTGGTCATTACGATACCCACATCTTATACGCTTTCTCTCTGAGTATGACGGAGATAGCGGAATGTTAATCTGGTAGGGAGAATACATGCGAACCCTGTGGCGATTTATTGCCGGATTTTTTAAGTGGACATGGCGACTGCTGAATTTCGTCCGGGAACTGGTGCTCAACCTGTTCTTCATCTTTCTGGTTCTGGTGGGCGTCGGTATCTGGATGCAGCTTAGCGATGGCAACACCAGCCAACAAACTGCACGCGGCGCGCTGCTGTTGGATATTTCCGGCGTGATCGTCGATAAACCGTCCAGCACCAACCGCCTGGGCGTCATTGGCCGACAGCTGTTTGGCGCCAGCTCTGACCGCCTGCAAGAAAACTCACTGTTTGATATCGTCAACACCATTCGTCAGGCGAAAGACGATCGCAATATCACCGGCATCGTGATGGATCTGAAAAACTTCGCGGGCGCCGATCAGCCTTCCATGCAGTACATCGGGAAAGCGCTGCGCGAATTTCGCGATAGCGGCAAGCCGGTCTTTGCCGTAGGCGACAGCTACAGTCAGGGGCAATATTACCTGGCGAGCTTCGCCAATAAAATCTGGCTTTCTCCGCAGGGTACGGTCGATCTGCACGGCTTCGCAACCAACGGACTGTATTACAAATCCTTGCTGGATAAGCTGAAAGTCTCCACGCATGTCTTCCGCGTCGGCACTTATAAATCCGCCGTGGAACCGTTTATCCGCGATGATATGTCGCCTGCCGCGCGCGAAGCGGACAGCCGCTGGATTGGCGAGCTGTGGCAAAACTACCTGAACACCGTTGCTGCGAACCGTCAGATCCCCGCGCAGCAGGTCTTCCCTGGCGCGCAGGCTATGCTCGACGGGCTGAGCAAAGTGGATGGCGATACCGCGAAATACGCGCTCGACAACAAACTGGTGGATGCGCTGGCGTCTAACGCCGAAGTGGAAAAAGCGCTGACCAAACAGTTTGGCTGGAGCAAAGCAGAAAACAACTATCGGGCCATCAGCTATTACGATTATTCGCTGAAAACGCCTGCCGATACCGGCGACGGTATTGGCGTCGTGTTCGCCAATGGCGCGATTATGGACGGTGAAGAGACGCCGGGCAACGTTGGCGGCGACACGACAGCGTCGCAAATCCGCGATGCGCGCCTGGACCCGAAAGTGAAAGCGATTGTGCTGCGCGTAAACAGCCCCGGCGGCAGCGTCAGCGCCTCTGAAGTCATTCGCGCCGAACTGGCCGCTGCGAAAGCCGCAGGCAAGCCGGTTGTGGTGTCGATGGGCGGAATGGCGGCATCCGGCGGTTACTGGATCTCCACCCCGGCAAGCTACATTGTGGCGAACCCGAGCACCCTGACAGGCTCAATCGGCATCTTTGGCGTTATCAACACCGTTGAGAACAGCCTGGATTCGATCGGCGTGCATACCGATGGCGTCGCCACCTCGCCGCTGGCGGACGTTTCTGTCACCAAATCGCTGCCGCCTGAAGTGCAGCAGATGATGCAGCTCAGCATTGAGAATGGCTACAAACGCTTTATCACGCTGGTTGCCGATGCGCGTAAGAGCACCCCGGCGCAGATTGATAAAATCGCACAGGGGCATGTCTGGACCGGTCAGGATGCAAAAGCGAATGGTCTGGTAGACAGTCTGGGTGACTTTGACGACGCCATCGCCAAAGCCGCAGAGCTGGCTAAACTGAAGCAATGGCATCTTGAGTATTATCAGGATGAACCGACATTCTTCGACAGAATCATGGACAGCATGTCCGGCTCCGTGCGCGCAATGCTGCCGGAAGCCATTCAGGCGATGCTCCCGGCGCCGCTGGCGACAGCCGCCAGCGCGGTAAAAGCAGAGAGTGATAAACTGGCTGCCTTTAACGATCCGCAAAACCGTTATGCGTTCTGCCTGACCTGCGCGAACGTGCGCTAAATTGCCATTGCCGGATGGCGATGCTATCGCGTCTTATCCGGCCTACGAGTTTCGCGTAATTTGTAGGCCGGATAAGGCGCAACCGCCTCCGGCAATATAAGAGACTTCACTTCGTAAGAACATTGCCATGCAGAAGAAATCGATTTACGTTGCCTATACCGGCGGTACGATTGGTATGCAGCGCTCGGAACAGGGTTACATTCCGGTATCAGGCCATCTCCAGCGCCAGCTGGCGCTGATGCCCGAATTTCACCGCCCGGAAATGCCGGACTTCACCATTCATGAATATGCCCCGCTGATGGACTCATCCGATATGACGCCGGAAGACTGGCAGCATATCGCAGAAGACATCAAAGCGCGTTACGCCGACTATGACGGCTTTGTCATCCTCCACGGCACGGACACGATGGCGTTCACCGCCTCGGCGCTCTCCTTCATGCTGGAGAATCTGGGTAAGCCGGTAATTGTGACAGGGTCACAAATCCCGCTGGCGGAGCTGCGCTCCGATGGGCAGATTAATCTGCTGAATGCCCTGTATGTCGCCGCGAATTACCCCATCAATGAGGTCACCCTCTTTTTCAATAATCGGCTGTTTCGCGGCAACCGCACGACAAAAGCGCATGCCGATGGCTTTGACGCGTTCGCCTCCCCCAACCTTCAGCCGCTGCTGGAAGCCGGAATTCATATCCGTCGCTTAAGTACGCCGCCCGCACCGCACGGCGAAGGCGAGCTGATTGTTCACCCAATCACGCCGCAGCCTATTGGCGTCGTCACCATTTATCCGGGAATTTCTGCCGAAGTGGTACGTAACTTCCTGCGCCAGCCGGTAAAAGCGCTGATCCTGCGTTCTTACGGCGTCGGCAACGCGCCGCAGAACAAAGAGTTCCTCAAAGAACTGGAGGATGCGAGTTCACGCGGTATCGTGGTGGTTAACCTGACGCAATGCATGTCCGGCAAGGTGAATATGGGTGGGTATGCCACCGGCAACGCGCTGGCGCATGCGGGCGTGATCGGCGGCGCGGATATGACCGTTGAAGCAACGCTGACTAAGCTGCACTACTTGTTAAGCCAGAATCTGGATACACAGACCATTCGTACCGCGATGACGCAAAATCTGCGCGGTGAACTGACGCCAGACGAATAAGGAGCTTTTCATGACGACCCGGGCCTTACTGCTGGTTGATTTGCAGAATGATTTTTGCGCCGGCGGCGCACTGGCCGTCCCTGAAGGCGACAGCACCGTGGACGTAGCAAACCGTCTTATCGCCTGGTGTAAAGCGCGCGGCGACGCGGTGATCGCCAGCCAGGACTGGCATCCTGCCGGACACGGCAGTTTCGCCAGCCAGCATCAGGCGCAGCCCTACAGCCAGGGACAACTGGACGGTTTAGCGCAAACCTTCTGGCCCGATCACTGCGTACAAAATAGCGACGGCGCGGCCTTGCATCCCCTGCTCAGGCAGAACGCCATCGATGCGGTTTTCCATAAAGGCGAGAATCCGCAGGTGGACAGCTACAGCGCCTTTTTTGATAACGGACGCCGCCAGAAAACCGCCCTGGACGCCTGGCTTCGTGAGAACGGCGTACAGACGCTGATCGTGATGGGGCTGGCGACCGATTACTGCGTGAAGTTTACCGTGCTGGATGCGCTGCAACTGGGTTATACGGTGAATGTGATTACCGACGGCTGTCGCGGCGTGAATATTCAGCCGCAGGACAGCGCGCACGCCTTTATGGAGATGGCGGCCGCCGGCGCCACGCTGTATACGCTGGCTGACTGGGAAGAGACGCAGGGTTAGGTGTTCTTACTACCTGATGGCGCTTCGCTTATCAGGCCTACTGGTCATCGCTTTGTAGGCCTGATAAGCGAAGCGCCATCAGGCTACCAACAAAAAAGGCTACATTACAGTTTCAGCGTCGCAATCGATTTTGGCGCAATGCCAAAATCCTCTTTCAACTGCTGCTTACTTTTCATCACCATCTGACCGTTGGTATCAATGGTCATATGCTGCGCGTCGGTATTGTGCCGCGCCTGCCAGAGCATCACCAGTTGCATGCTGTTCTCTTTTTGCTCCGGCGTCAGCGCAACGCCGTCCGGCCATTTTCCCAGCTCAACGGCGGTAGATAAGCGCTGATAAACTTCCGGCGTCATGCTGTCGATCATCTCATCAAGATTCATGATAAGTCCGCTCCTGTGGAATAATTTGCTGAATCGTTTTTTCAGCCCTTAGTTTGTTCGCCGTTTTCATCATCGGTGAAGCTTAATGAGGCCGAATTGACGCAATAACGCTCACCCGTCGGCTGTGGGCCATCCGAAAAGACATGTCCCAGGTGCGCATCACAGTTGCCGCAGCGAATTTCTATACGCTGCATCCCGTGGGAAAAGTCCTTAATGTAACGGATAGACTCTTCACTGACCGGCTCGTAAAAGCTCGGCCAGCCGCAGCCGGAATCATACTTGGTTTGGGAATGAAACAGCGGCGCGTCGCAGACCAGACAGTGGTAGACGCCATCACGCTTATTATGCAGTAAACGCCCGGTAAATGGCGGTTCTGTACCGTGATTCTGCGTCACGTAGAATTGCATTTCGGACAACTTTTTTTTCAGATCTTCCGCAGAGGGTTGATTAGCCATTTGCTCACATCTCGCTTTAGCCATACTCACATTGCGTGACCGATTCTAACAAAACATTAACACCCCAGTGTGAACTTTTGTTCTAAACTTGATCCTTGCGAAATGGCAGCTTATGAATCGTGATCGGAATCACGTTTTTATCTCAGTTGCCCTTTAAAATTCGGGGCGCCGCCCCCATGTGGTTTCAAGCCGAAAGGAAGAGTGAGGCGAGTCAGCCGTGCAAAGCTTGTACAGAGGATTGATTTGTCGCAATGATTGACACGATTCCGCTTGACGCTGCGTAAGGTTTTTGTAATTTTACAGGCAACCTTTTATTCACTAACAAATAGCTGGTGGAATATATGACTATCAAAGTAGGTATCAACGGTTTTGGCCGTATCGGTCGCATTGTTTTCCGTGCTGCTCAGAAACGTTCTGACATTGAGATTGTTGCAATCAACGATCTGTTAGACGCTGAATACATGGCTTACATGCTGAAATATGACTCCACTCACGGTCGTTTCGATGGCACCGTTGAAGTGAAAGACGGTCATCTGATCGTTAACGGTAAAAAAATCCGTGTTACCGCTGAACGTGATCCGGCTAACCTGAAATGGGACGAAGTTGGTGTTGACGTAGTTGCTGAAGCTACCGGTATCTTCCTGACTGACGAAACCGCACGTAAGCACATCACTGCTGGCGCGAAAAAAGTGGTTCTGACGGGCCCGTCCAAAGACAACACTCCGATGTTTGTTAAAGGCGCTAACTTTGACAAATACGAAGGCCAGGACATCGTTTCCAACGCATCCTGCACCACCAACTGCCTGGCGCCGCTGGCTAAAGTTATCAACGACAACTTCGGTATCATCGAAGGTCTGATGACCACCGTTCACGCGACCACCGCTACTCAGAAAACCGTTGACGGCCCGTCTCACAAAGACTGGCGCGGCGGCCGTGGCGCGGCTCAGAACATCATCCCGTCCTCTACCGGTGCTGCTAAAGCGGTAGGTAAAGTGCTGCCGGAACTGAACGGCAAACTGACTGGTATGGCGTTCCGCGTTCCGACTCCGAACGTATCCGTTGTTGACCTGACCGTTCGTCTGGAAAAAGCGGCTTCTTACGAAGACATTAAGAAAGCGATCAAAGCTGCTTCCGAAGGCCCGATGAAAGGCGTTCTGGGTTACACCGAAGACGACGTAGTATCTACCGATTTCAACGGCGAAGTATGCACTTCCGTGTTCGATGCTAAAGCAGGTATCGCGCTGAACGACAACTTCGTGAAACTGGTCTCCTGGTACGACAACGAAACCGGCTACTCCAACAAAGTTCTGGATCTGATTGCTCACATCTCCAAATAAGTTGAGATGAGAAATTGATCCCAAAAGGCGACCTCCGGTCGCCTTTTTTTATGGCTAAGAGTTTTCAACTCCAAGGATTGCATCATGATTAACACAATTTTCGCTCTCCCGGTCATCGAACAAATTACCCCTGTCCTCTCCCGCCGCCAGCTCGACGAGCTTGACGTGATCGTCGTCGATCACCCGCAAGTTAGGGCGTCTTTTGCACTCCAGGGCGCACATTTGCTCTCCTGGAAACCAGCAGGCGCCGAAGAAGTGCTGTGGCTGAGCAACAACACGCCGTTTAAAACAGGCGTTGCGCTGCGTGGCGGCGTACCGATCTGCTGGCCGTGGTTTGGCCCCTCTGCGCAGCAGGGTCTGCCGTCTCACGGCTTTGCCCGTAACCTGCCGTGGGCGCTGAAAGCCCACAACGAAGACGACAACGGCGCGGTACTGACATTTGAACTACAGAGCAGTGAGGCGACTCGCCAGTACTGGCCGCACGATTTCACCCTGCTTGCGCGCTTCAAAGTGGGTAAAACCTGTGAGATCGAACTGGAAGCCCACGGCGAATTCGAAACCACATCTGCCCTGCACACCTACTTTAACGTCGGCGATATCGCCGCAGTTAAGGTCAGCGGCCTTGGCGACCGTTTCATTGATAAAGTGAACGACGCCAAAGAAGATGTGCTGGCAGACGGCGTCCAGACGTTCCCGGATCGTACTGACCGCGTTTACCTGAACCCGGAAGCCTGTAGCGTTATCCATGATGATGCGCTGAACCGCAACATTGACGTCATCCACCATCACAACATTAACGTTGTGGGATGGAACCCTGGCCCGGCACTCGCCGCCAGCATGGGCGACATGCCGGATGATGGCTACAAAACCTTTGTCTGTGTGGAAACGGCTTACGCCACCGCGCCGCAAAAAGCCAGCGAAGAAAAACCGTCTCGCCTGGTGCAAACAATTCGCGTCGCAAAACGTTAAGGGTTGACTGATGCCGGATAACGATGCTGACGCATCTTATCCGGCCTGCAACCTGTCGGCGCCGCTGTCTGCGTACATCTCTGCGCTGGCATTCTCACCCATGTACCACGTCCTGTCATCGCATCCTCCCCATCAATGCACCACCGCAAAGCAAAACAGAGCGCAAGCGCCCTGTTTTGATGCACGAATTGCACTGTAAAAATGCACAATCAGAACTTATAGGTGATCCCGGTTGAGATTAGGCCGGTCCAGGATTTATCAACCATCGGGCTGTCGGTCACTTCATCCGACAAACGGGTATAACGCGCTGTACCGTAAACGCTCCAGTCCCCGAGGAAGTTGTAGTTAGCGCTGATTTCCAGGTACGGGTTCCAGCCGCTTTCTGGATCGTAGCTACGCAGGCCGCTGCGCGAGGACTCTTTGCGCGAAACGCCATAGTAGTATTCGTTCTGGTTTTCGCTGTTCCACTGCACGCCAATACCCGGCGTCAGCGTCAGCGCGCCATTGGTATAGCGGTACAACCAGGCCAGATCCCACACGATGCCGTTGCTGTTATCCAGCGTATCGCCCGCCAGCGTGGTGCGCAGGAAACCGTATTCGGTATTGTGGATGTAAGACAGGCCCGCCATCATGGTGCTCTTACGCTTGTCGAGTTCACGCAGTCGGCGATCGTCGCTGTCGCCTGGCTTAAAGTACAGCGGAGACCAGTACGCGGTAATCGACAATTTATCCGCTTTGTCGTTCCACAGGTAGTATCCGCCGCCCAGTCCCCGGAACCAGAAGTTATCACTTTCATAGTTGATAACCGGCACCGGATACACATCAGCATCGTAATCTTTGTAAGGATGTTCAACCACACCAACGCCAGCGCCCAGCGTCAAGTCGTTTTCAGCTTGCGCTACGCCAGCTGATGTGGCGATAAGCACGCCAAATGCCAGAAGTTTGAGTTTGGTCACAATCCATATTCCTTATTCAAATGTTTAGCGCCAAAAGTGTAACTGCCAATACGTTTCAACCCAACTATTTTACTTATTCGTTTCACTCTCTGTAACCGGTTAATTTCTCAATAGTGGATGACAGTTTGCTTGCAGTCGGATGAACTCGGGATGACTTTCATCTCTTTTCTTTACATAACCATGCACTTTTAGCGGATGAGTTATTGATATGCCATTGAAATTCATTTATGCGCACAGGCAAGTTTTGCAAATGCCATCTACGCTTAATTTTAAGAAGGTGTATCACCGGGCACGTTGATCTCTTGCTCTGCGTTGTGGCATGAGAGTTGCTGTTTATCAGTAGAGACGTCGTTCAGTTACCTCTTCCGGGAGCCTCTACTATTCATATGAACGGCTCTTACCATGTGCTAAAAAACGAAAGGACGGCATACCATGAATATATTCGATCACTATCGCCAGCGCTATGAAGCTGCCAAGGACGAAGAGTTCACACTGCAGGAGTTTCTTACCACTTGTCGGCAAGATCGCAGTGCTTATGCCAACGCGGCAGAGCGGCTACTGATGGCTATTGGTGAGCCTGTCATGGTCGATACTGCCCAGGAACCTCGACTTTCTCGACTCTTTTCGAACCGGGTCATCGCTCGCTATCCCGCATTCGAAGAGTTTTACGGCATGGAAGACGCGATTGAACAGATTGTCTCTTATCTGAAACACGCGGCTCAGGGGCTGGAAGAGAAGAAACAGATCCTGTATCTGTTGGGGCCTGTAGGGGGCGGTAAATCGTCGCTGGCCGAGCGACTGAAATCTTTGATGCAGCATGTGCCTATTTATGTTCTGAGCGCCAACGGTGAGCGTAGTCCGGTAAACGATCACCCGTTATGCCTGTTTAATCCGCAGGAGGACGCGCAGATTCTGGAAAAAGAGTACGGCATTCCGCGCCGCTATCTCGGCACCATTATGTCGCCGTGGGCCGCGAAACGTCTGCATGAGTTCGGCGGGGATATTACCAAATTCCGCGTCATCAAAGTCTGGCCGTCCATTCTGGAACAGATTGCTATCGCCAAAACAGAACCCGGCGATGAAAACAACCAGGATATTTCCGCGCTGGTCGGCAAGGTGGATATTCGTAAACTCGAACACCACGCGCAAAACGACCCGGATGCCTATGGCTATTCCGGCGCGCTGTGCCGCGCTAACCAGGGGATCATGGAGTTCGTCGAGATGTTTAAAGCACCGATTAAAGTGCTGCATCCTCTGCTGACCGCCACTCAGGAAGGTAACTACAACGGGACGGAAGGTATCTCCGCCCTGCCGTTTAACGGTATTATTCTTGCCCACTCGAACGAATCCGAATGGGTGACTTTCCGCAACAACAAAAATAACGAAGCCTTCCTCGACCGTGTTTACATCGTGAAGGTGCCGTATTGCTTACGCATTTCCGAAGAGATCAAAATCTACGAGAAGCTGCTGAATCACAGTGAGCTGACTCATGCGCCATGCGCGCCGGGTACGCTGGAAACCCTGTCGCGCTTCTCGATTCTTTCTCGTCTGAAAGAGCCGGAAAACTCGAGCATCTACTCGAAAATGCGCGTCTATGATGGCGAAAGCCTGAAAGATACCGACCCGAAAGCGAAGTCCTATCAGGAATACCGGGACTACGCCGGCGTCGATGAAGGGATGAACGGTCTGTCCACGCGTTTCGCGTTTAAGATCCTCTCCCGCGTGTTTAACTTTGACCATGCCGAAGTGGCCGCCAACCCGGTGCATTTGTTCTACGTACTGGAGCAGCAAATCGAGCGCGAACAGTTCCCGCAGGAGCTGGCTGAGCGCTATCTGGAGTTCCTGAAAGGTTATCTGATCCCGAAATACGCCGAGTTTATTGGCAAAGAGATCCAGACCGCCTATCTGGAATCCTATTCCGAGTACGGACAGAACATTTTTGATCGTTATGTCACCTATGCGGATTTCTGGATTCAGGATCAGGAATATCGCGACCCGGATACCGGCCAGCTCTTTGACCGCGAGTCACTGAACGCTGAACTGGAGAAAATCGAAAAACCGGCGGGCATCAGCAACCCGAAAGATTTCCGTAACGAGATCGTCAACTTCGTTCTGCGTGCCAGAGCGAATAACAGCGGTCGCAATCCAAACTGGACCAGTTACGAAAAACTGCGCACGGTTATTGAGAAGAAAATGTTCTCGAATACCGAGGAGCTGCTGCCGGTGATTTCGTTTAACGCGAAAACCTCAACCGACGAGCAGAAAAAACACGACGATTTTGTCGACCGCATGATGGAGAAAGGTTATACCCGTAAGCAGGTTCGCCTGCTGTGCGAATGGTATCTGCGCGTACGTAAATCGTCTTAACAGCATAAATGGCCCGGAAAATTTTATCCGTTTACCGGGCCAACAATTCTTTTGTACGCGAAATCATTCAAGAGGTATCAAGGCGGCAAATGAGTGAATCCCCAGGAGCGTACATAAGTACGTGACTGGGGTGAGCGAATACAGCCAACGCAGAGACAACTTGAAGGATGAAGCGTAAGTTGGCAAATGCAGTACGGGGGGCTTATGACCTGGTTTATTGACCGGCGTCTTAACGGTAAAAACAAGAGCATGGTGAACCGCCAGCGCTTCTTACGCCGTTATAAAGCGCAAATTAAACAGTCGATCTCCGAGGCCATTAATAAACGTTCGGTGACCGATGTAGAGAGCGGCGAGTCCGTTTCAATCCCGACGGATGACATCAGCGAACCGATGTTTCATCAGGGACGGGGCGGCTTGCGCCATCGCGTACACCCCGGCAACGATCATTTCGTACAGAACGATCGCATTGAGCGTCCACAAGGTGGCGGCGGTGGTTCCGGGAGTGGGCAAGGCCAGGCCAGTCAGGATGGTGAGGGTCAGGATGAATTCGTCTTTCAGATTTCCAAAGATGAGTATCTGGATCTGCTCTTTGAAGATTTAGCGCTGCCTAATCTGAAAAAAAATCAGCAACGGCAGCTTACTGAGTATAAAACCCACCGCGCGGGTTTTACCTCCAACGGCGTTCCGGCCAACATCAGCGTGGTGCGTTCCCTGCAAAACTCTCTGGCGCGCCGCACGGCGATGACTGCGGGTAAACGTCGGGAGCTGCGCGCGCTTGAGGACGACCTGGACATCATCACCAAAAGCGAACCCGCGCAGTTGCTGGAAGAGGAGCGGCTACGTAAAGAGATTGCCGAACTGCGGGCAAAAATCGACCGTGTCCCCTTTATCGACACCTTTGATTTACGCTACAAAAATTATGAAAAGCGCCCTGACCCTTCCAGCCAGGCCGTGATGTTCTGCCTGATGGACGTATCCGGCTCGATGGATCAGGCCACCAAAGATATGGCCAAACGTTTTTATATCCTGCTCTACCTGTTCCTCAGCCGAACCTATAAGAACGTTGAAGTGGTCTATATCCGCCACCATACGCAGGCAAAAGAGGTGGATGAACATGAGTTCTTCTACTCCCAGGAAACCGGGGGCACTATCGTCTCCAGCGCCCTGAAATTGATGGATGAGGTAGTGAAAGATCGCTACGACCCGGCGCAGTGGAATATCTACGCGGCGCAGGCTTCGGATGGCGATAACTGGGCAGATGACTCTCCGCTGTGTCATGAGATTCTGGCGAAAAAACTGCTGCCGGTGGTGCGCTATTACAGCTATATCGAAATCACCCGCCGCGCCCACCAGACCTTATGGCGCGAATATGAGCATCTGCAATCGACCTTTGATAACTTTGCGATGCAGCATATCCGCGACCAGGATGATATCTATCCGGTCTTCCGTGAACTGTTCCAGAAACAAAGTACGACAAGTAAAGACTAGAAATCAGTCCGTCAGGTCAGTAAAAAGCCAGAACCCTGTTCTGGCTTTTCTTTATTTCCCCTTAACCGAACAGCAGACAATGTAATTCAACTGATGGCGCTGTGATTTAAAGAAGCGAAACATCTTGATAAAACGGCTGCGATTGTCACGGATGCACAGCCCGTTATAAACAATTTTAAGCGCCCCTTTCAGCCCTTCATCGCGAATCAACCCTCGCGGAGACATCAGCGACATTTCACCGTTTTGCTGTAAAACCTGCTCAAACCCGGAATCCAGCAACAGATCGCGCCAGCCTTGTTTGGTCATCGGGCTTACATTCGATTTCACCACATGCTGAAGCTGGTTCTGCTCACCTTCCGCCAGCTTCTGGCTGGTCAGCATAATATCGTGCGTTAAGAGACGGCCACCCGGCTTCAGAACCCGATAATATTCACCGATCAGCTTTGCTTTCGCTTTGTCGGCATACATGGTGAGCATGGCCTCGTTAATCACGACATCGAAACTGTTATCGGCAAAGGGTAAGCTGTTGGCATTGGCGGCCATGACATGGATGTGATTTTCCAGCCCGTGCGCCGCAACATTGTTCCGCGCGTTTGCCAGCGCGTTTTTATCCATATCGATGGCGTAGACCGAACAACCAAAACGTTGCACCAACTCAATGGCGGTCGTCGCCATATTGCATGCCACTTCCAGCACCTGGCTGCCCGGCGTCAGCTGAGACTGGCTGAACAGCCACTCCGTCGCCTCAATGCCGCCCGGACGCAGACGGGTTTTGCCCAGGCTAGCTAAAAACGTATGGCCCGCTTTTTCATTCGCACTCATCGCGCACCCTCCTTCCTGATAAGTTGCATTATAAATACAACATTAAGAGAAAAAGGGGAAGTATGAGAATGATTTTTATTTCATAACACAAAAGAGGACGAAGGCGCTGTTAGAGAGAACATCGCCACTGTGATAAACTGAAGCGTCGCCCTTTGAAAACTGTTATTCATCATGAAATTGCATCATAAAGCGCTCAGGCTCTTTATCTCCGCAAGCGTCATTGTACTGACGTCCTCTTTTCTGGCTTATGAACTGATCGCCAGTGACAGGGCGATGAATGCCTATATGGGCTATATCATCGAAAAGGCAGACTCTTCATTTTTGTATGACAAGTACCAGAATCAGAGCATTGCAGCTCATTTAATGCGCACGTTCACGGAGCCCAAAACACCGCCATCCGATGAACAACAATATGCGTTATGCCGCGGATTTGAAACAGGTCGCAATACCCACGGCATCAATCTCACCACTCATAATAACCCATCGCTACATGGAACACTGCAAACCGCCGAGGCAAACTGCGCGATCGTAGCTGACGACGCTCCTCTGTTGTTCGCTTTTGATCAGGCGGTGGCCGCGAATCGTAACCAGAAGGATTATGGTAAAGGGCTGGGCACTGTAGAAGATAAATTCCACTACTATCTGGATATTAAAAAACGCTACGTCTATTTCTATAACCTGATTGACTCCAGACAATTTTTTATGCACCACTGGTCTTTTCTGCGAAAAGGAACACTGGGAATCAACCGTAACGATATTGATGGTCAATTCACAGGGCGAACAGTGCTCTCAAGCATTTATCAGGACGATCTTACTGAAAAAAATGTGATGAGTTTTTTAACTCCCGTTTATCTACATGGAAAGTTAAAAGGCATAGTAATGGTGGATATTAACCAGGATAACCTGAAGAATATTTTTTACACTCAGGATCGTCCACTGGTCTGGCGCTATCTGGACGCGACTCTATTCGACCTGAATTCAGAGAAAAAAATCATTGTCCATCAGAGCGAAAATAACCTCTTTAATTATGTTAATTATGTTCACGACCTGCCAGGCGGAATCCGTGTCACATTATCTCTCGACATCCTGTATTTTATTGTCTCATCGTGGAAACTGTTCGCCTTTTACCTGCTCGTTACCGCTACGTTACTGAACATGGTCAGAATGCATTTTCGCCTTTACCATAATGTCAATCGTGAAAATATCAGCGATGCGATGACCGGCCTCTATAACCGTAAAATCCTGACACCGCAGCTTGAACAGCGTTTGCAGCGACTGGTCAACACAGGCACCTCCGTGACGTTTATCGCCATCGATCTGGATAGGTTGAAAGTCATTAACGACACGCAGGGGCATCAGGAAGGCGATCGCACAATTACATTGCTGGCAAAAGCCATTGAAGCATCGGTGCGTAAAACTGATTACGCAATAAGACTGGGAGGTGATGAATTTTGTGTAATTCTTATCGATTCAGTTGTACCGGCAACAACTTTACCTGAGCGTATTGCCAATAAGTTGCGAATCATCGCGCCAGATAAGGTGATTAGTTTTTCCGCTGGACTTTATCATATGCAACCTGAGGATACGATCCAGGACGCATACAAGGCCTCTGATGAGCAACTCTATCTCAACAAACAACAAAATCATGCACGTTTGTGATACCCTTTTGCCGTTGAAACTTCATCGCAATATTGGGAGTGAATAATGAATGAAGTCGCTAAGGGAATCACGGCTCACCAGCGTTTGATTACCCTTTTATCGCAGGAAGGCGCCACTTATCGTGTACTCAGTCACGAGGCGGTCGGTAAGTGCGAAGCGGTTTCGGAAATTCGCGGCACCGCACTAGGCCAGGGGGCAAAAGCGCTGGTGTGTAAAGTGAAAGGCAATGGCGTCAATCAACATGTCCTGGCGATCCTTTCCGCTGACCAGCAGGCCGATCTCGCCCAACTCGCAAACCATCTCGGCGGACTAAGAGCTTCGCTTGCCAGCCCTGCCGAGGTGGATGCGCTGACCGGCTGCGTCTTTGGCGCGATTCCCCCTTTTAGCTTCCACCCTAACCTGAAGCTGGTGGCCGATCCGCTGTTGTTCGAGCGCTTCAACGAAATCGCGTTTAACGCCGGCGTGCTGGAAAAATCGGTCATTATGAATACCGACGATTACCTGCGCATTGCGCAGCCGGAACTGGTCAACTTTCGCCGAGCGCAATAACGGCTCAGAAACGTCTTTCCAGCACCAGTACGGAAATCACAATCACCGCGGCAATAGCGAAAAATGATGAGGTAATGATCAGCGTTTCAATCAGCATATGATCGTTCATGGTTTCACCCCGTTGCGACAGAGAAAACGGCTCACCTGTTATTGATAAATCGAATTAATGGCAATTTAATGACAGCAAGCCTGGCCTGCCCGGAAAATTCTCCTCAGGCATTCGCCTGAAAATGTGCCGTTATTGATAAAAAAGCCTGTTCACTCACGTATTTGCGCGTACAGTAAGCAGGCTTATCTTTCTCTGGCAAGGAAACCACGATGTTTGATGTCACTCTGCTGATCCTGCTTGGACTGGCAGCGCTGGGCTTTATCAGCCATAACACCACTGTCGCCGTTTCAATTCTGGTGTTGATCATTGTCCGCGTTACCCCACTCAATACGTTTTTCCCGTGGATTGAGAAACAGGGGCTTACCGTCGGGATCATTATCCTGACTATCGGCGTCATGGCGCCGATCGCCAGCGGTTCGCTGCCTCCCTCTACGCTCATTCACTCCTTCGTCAACTGGAAATCACTGGTTGCCATCGCCATTGGCGTCTTCGTCTCCTGGCTGGGCGGGCGCGGCGTTACGCTGATGGGAAGCCAGCCACAGCTGGTCGCGGGTTTACTGGTGGGGACGGTACTGGGCGTCGCGCTGTTCCGGGGCGTGCCGGTCGGCCCGCTCATTGCCGCAGGCCTGGTGTCGCTGATTATTGGGAAGCAGTAAGCCCGGCCAGATAACGACCCGGCGTTTGCCCCAGCCCCTTTTTAAACATGGTGATAAACGCGGTCGTTGAATCATAACCCAGCGTTTGGGCGACGTGCTGCACGCTGTGTCCGTCAATCAGCGCCTGCAACGCCAGAATAAGCTGCAACTGGTGACGCCAGCGACGAAAGCTCAGGCCGGTTTCCTTTACCACCAATCGGGCAAGATTGCGTTCGCTCATGGCGAACAGGCTCGCCCACTGCCCCAGCGTTTGCCAGCGGGCTGATTCACGCGCCATCGTCTCCACCATTTGACGTATTTTGGGATGCCCGGAAACCGGAAGCTGCATCTGCTCCTGTGGTTGTTGCGGAAGCTCATCAAACAAGACCTGTGTCAGGCGCTGCGTCATTGGCTCGGTACGCTGAATATCCGTTCTCGCGGCAAGCGCCAGAATCAGCTCCCGGCACAATGGCGTTATTTTTAGCGTACAGCAGCGATCCGGCATCACGACCGCATCCGGCTCAATAAACAGAAAACATAATTCCGCCCCCGCCGTGACGTGGTTACTGTGGGGAATTTCGCCGGGAACCCATACCGCATACTGTGGCGGCACCATCCACATGGCGCTTTCTACTTCGCAGGTAATAGCGCCATGCAGCGCCAGGATCAGTTGCCCTTTTCGATGGTGATGCAGCGGACTGAAAAGCTCATCTTCGCGAGCGCGAATGCAAAAGGCCACAGCCGCATCATGGTGAAGGTCAGGCTCGTAGCCATCCAGTCTCAGGCCAATCATCATATTGTCCGATTTTAGCGATAAACTGTCATTTTAGCTTGATTGATCCAGAGAGTAAAAACGGTAAGGTATCGCCTCGCCTGTTGATATGAGAAAACAATGACTATTTCCCCTTCATTACGTGGCAAAAACGGTGCATTACTGATTGCCGGTATTCTGATGATTGCGACGACGCTGCGCGTTACCTTCACTGGCGCTGCGCCGTTACTGGAGACGATTCGTGCGGATTACGGGCTAACTACCGCACAAACGGGCCTCCTGACCACGCTTCCCTTGCTGGCTTTCGCGCTGGTCTCTCCGCTGGCGGCAAACATTGCGCGCCGGTTCGGCATGGAACGTAGCCTGTTTGCCGCCATGCTGTTGATTTGCTTTGGTATTGCCGTGCGCTCGCTGCCTTCTGCCAGCTTCCTGTTTACCGGCACAGCCATTATTGGTTGCGGTATCGCGCTGGGAAACGTGCTGCTCCCCGGGCTGATTAAACGCGATTACTCACAGCATGTGGCAAAACTGACCGGCGCCTATTCATTGACGATGGGCGCCGCAGCAGCGGTGGGTTCGGCAATGGTCGTACCCCTGGCGTTGCATGGCTTTGGCTGGCGCGGCGCGCTGTTAATGCTGATGCTGTTTCCCCTGCTGGCCTTTCTTATCTGGCTGCCGCAGTGGCGCAACACGGCTACCGCCAACCTGAGCAGCTCCCGCGCGTTACACTCGCGCGGCATCTGGCGATCCTCCCTCGCCTGGCAAGTCACCTTATTCCTCGGCATTAACTCGCTTATCTATTACGTTATCATCGGCTGGCTACCCGCGATTTTAATCAGCCACGGCTACAGTGAAGCGCAGGCCGGATCGCTACACGGCCTGCTGCAACTGGCGACGGCTGCGCCGGGACTGTTGATTCCGCTCATCCTGCACCGGTTCAAGGATCAGCGCAGTATTGCCGCGCTGGTATCGCTCATGTGCGCTCTCGGCGCGGCCGGGTTCTGGTTTATGCCGGAACAGGCGGTGCTGTGGACGATTCTGTTTGGGTTTGGCTCTGGCGCGACGATGATTTTGGGTCTGACGTTTATCGGGCTGCGCGCCAGTTCCGCGCACCAGGCGGCGGCGCTTTCGGGCATGGCGCAATCTGTCGGCTATCTGCTGGCGGCATGTGGGCCGCCGTTGATGGGTAAGATTCATGATGCCAACGGCGACTGGCACATCCCGCTAATTGGCGTGGCGGTTCTGGCGGTCGCGATGGCGATATTCGGCCTTTATGCCGGACGCGATCGGGAGATCGCATCAAAATAACCGAACGGGCAGGCATTGACCTGCCCTTGTTTTTATCCCCGTGCGGCTCGCAGCATCGCCTGCACCAAGGGAACGGGTTTGCCCGCCAGCGCGCCACGTTCATGTTGAAAAAGCGTACCAATGAAAAAGGGATGCGTTACCAGTTCCACGGCACGGATGTCTCCCGCCTCATCCCACCCGGTAACCCGCAAATCGCCATTCTCAAGTTCAGCGGCAAAATCCTCTGATACCCCGTAGTTGCAGTGATACCCTTCGGAGATAACGTCCTGCCCGTAGGCTTTGGCGACCAGCGTATTCGCCCTCAGTTCGATATCATCCGTTTTTTCCACCAACGAGCAGCTCAACGGGGCGATAACCATCCGACCGGAAGCATCAGTTTCGGCATGCGCCGCATCGCGCCAGCCCAGCACGTTGCGGGCATACTCGAGGATCGCGTGCTGGAATCCGCCGCAGGTTCCCAGAAAAGGAATGCTGTTTTCACGGGCATAACGAATAGCAATCAATGCCCCTTCGGTATTTTTATAGGGGCTGCCGGGAACAACCCAGATGGCATCATAGCCCACCAAATCTTCGTCACTATTGATGTCGGGCGTCGTCAGCCAGTCATAGTCCGCCATTAACTCCAGCACGGCGGCCGCATCATCAATAGCAAGGGGGATGGCCTGGTGCGCCACGATATCGGGGTTGTAATCACCCACCAGCGCAATACGTAGCGTGTCTTTAACAGGGGAAAGTTCCATGAGGCGTTCCTTATGTCAATGCAATGAGGGACAACATAAGGAACCTCAGACTACCGATCTTTTACTGTTATCACAATCCCTTAAATTGAGGAGGATCGAAGTGCTATAGTGATGACGTTCTACGTTTCAGAAACAGCCTGCTACGTCAGCATGACGCGGCACGATTTTCCGGCAATCAGATTAATGAAGTCATGGCCTGGATTGAGGAGAGAAAAGGATGAAAATTCAGTGTAAACGCGTCTACGACCCGGCAGAAAAAAGCGACGGCTACCGTGTACTGGTTGACAGGCTGTGGCCGCGAGGGGTCAAAAAAACCGATCTGGCCTTTGACGAGTGGGATAAAACGCTGACGCCTTCATCTGAATTACGCAAGGCCTTTCACTCTGAAGTGATTGATTTCAAGAATTTTACTGCGCAATACCGGAGTGAACTCGACCAACAGAAGCAGGAAGGTAAACGACTGGCGGACATTGCCCGCCAGCAGACGCTGACCCTGCTATATGCGGCAAAGAACACAGAGCAGAATCACGCACTTGTCCTGGCCGACTGGCTACGCGGATTGTGATTCGCACACAAAATCCGCCAAAACACGGCGCACGCGCAAAGCGATGCGCCGGGTGTCACTTACCGCTGGCAGGATGATCTCTGCGCCAGAGATCCCACTCTTCAATCACTTCACCGCCGGGCAGTTTACATTCCGTGCGTACCCCTTGCGGGCTTTGAACGGGCACTCGCGTACCGCCCTTCTGTTCGCAATAGACGGCAGCCGGGTTTGCCATACCTATTTGCGGAGGTTTCGGCGCCTCGGGCTGGGATGACGACGAACAGGCGGAGAGCGCCAACGCGCACGGCAGCGCGACAAATATGAATCTCATATGAACTCCCGTTAACATTACACCCCGACAGGTTAACCCGCCTGCCGTTGTATCTCCATGTTTTCTTGCGATGCGTATCAGAATGAAAAGCGTGACGTTAAAACATCTTTTGTCACGCACGACGCCCTGCTATCCTTGCTCGTCTTCCTATAACGAGAACGGGTGATAGCATGAAGTTAGGCATTATTTTTCCTGTCGTGATTTTCATTACGGCGGTGACTTTTTTGGCATGGTTTTTCATCGGCGGCTACGCCACGCCGGGGGCGTAACGATGAAGAAAACGACGCTCATCATGATTGGCATCGCGATTATCGCGGTGGCAGGAACCAAACTGGGCTGGTGGTAACGGGCTTATCAAAATAATAAAGGCCACCAACGGTAGCCTTTTCGTCTTACGAACTACGTCGCTTAACTTTTGATTTTTCTGTAGATAAACAGAACGACAATCGCGCCGATAACCGCTACGGCAAAGCTGCCAAAGTTGAAGCCGTCAACTTTGCCAAACCCGAAGAACGTGCTGATCCATCCCCCTACCACGGCACCGACGATCCCCAGGATGATCGTCATGAAGAATCCGCCGCCATCCTTACCAGGCATAATCCACTTCGCCAGAATACCTGCAATAAGCCCAAAGATAATCCATGAAATAATGCCCATTTTTTCCTCACTTATGTTTGTACGTTAGCGGTTTACTCGCCGTTAAAAAGAATAGCACATCATCAGAGAATTGAAATTTGTGATAAATGTCACTTTTATTATTTTTTCTTTACTCCCATAAAAGTTGGGGTTGCAAGTTTAGATGATAAAGATTATCTTTCTCATTACTGAATAGTTGAGCAAATCACTCAGGTATTCAGTACGACATTGCTCACATTGCTTCCAGTATTTTTGCCCGCCTCACTGAGTGCGGGCTTTTTTTTGACGTTTACTCGTCATTTATGACGAATCCCCTGTCATTTTCTTCATCTTTTCGCAGACAAGCCCCGCCGCGCCTGAGTTTCTGTTTCTGGCACGGTTTGTGCTTTAACAGCCCGTCGCTACGACAAACCGAAGCCAGCGCCATGTCGCGCGTCGGCTTCGTCTACAATTCGCGCTATTTCAGCTTTTAACAGGTCTGTTATTGATGAAAAAAATCACCAGTGTGTGCCCGTACTGTGGGGCCGGGTGCAAGCTCAAGCTTGTTGTTGAAAATAACAAAATTATCCGTGCCGAAGGCGCAGAGGGTGTAACCAACCAGAACCAGCTATGCCTGAAAGGCTACTATGGCTGGGACTTCCTTAACGACACGCGGCTTCTGACGCCACGTCTGACCCGCCCGATGATCCGCTATCAAAAAGGCGGAAAATTTACCCCCGTCAGTTGGGATGAAGCGATCCGCTATACCGCACAACGCTTATCCGCCATTAAAGAAACCTTTGGGCCCCGCGCCATTATGACGACAGGCTCTTCCCGTGGGACAGGGAATGAAACCAACTACGTCATGCAGAAATTCGCCCGCGCCGTACTCAATACCAACAATGTCGATTGCTGCGCCCGCGTATGCCACGGCCCTTCCGTCGCCGGGTTGCAGGAGACGCTGGGTAATGGGGCGATGAGTAACTCCATCAGTGATATAGAGAACTCCAAATGCCTGCTGATTTTCGGCTATAACTGCGCAGACTCTCACCCTATTGTCGCGCGCAGAGTCATTAAGGCCAGGCAGAACGGCGCCAAAATTATTGTGTGCGATCCCCGGCGCATTGAGACCGCCCGTATTGCCGATCAGCACCTGCAACTGAACAACGGCTGCAATATGGCGCTGGTTAACGCCTTTGGCTACGTTCTGCTTGATGAACACCTTTACGACACGGAGTACGTACAAAAGCACACGGAAGGACTGGAGGCCTACCGGGAGACCGTAAAAGATTACGCCCCGGAATCCGTCGAACATTTAACCGGCGTCCCTGCCCAGCAGGTGCGTCAGGCGATGCGAACATTCGCCGCCGCCCCTTCCGCCACGGTCATGTGGGGAATGGGCGTGACCCAGTTTGGTCAGGCTGTCGACGTCGTGCGCGGTTTATCGAGCCTGGCGCTGCTGACGGGCAATCTGGGGCGTCCTGACGTCGGCGTCGGCCCGGTACGCGGTCAGAACAACGTCCAGGGAGCGTGCGATATGGGCGTTCTGCCTAACCAGTTCCCCGGCTACCAGGACGTGACGGATGCAGTCGCCAGAGAGAAATTCGCGCAAGCCTGGGGAATCGATGCCAGCCTGATGGATGACAACGTCGGCACGCGTATTACCGAGGTGCCGCACCTGGCGATGGAAGGCAAAATTAAAGCCTACTACATCATGGGGGAAGATCCGCTGCAAACCGAGGCCGACCTGGGGCTGGTGCGGGCCGGTTTCGAGGCGCTGGACTTTATCGTGGTGCAGGATATTTTCATGACCAAAACGGCAGAAATGGCGGATGTTCTCCTGCCCGCGACCTCATGGGGCGAACACGGAGGCGTCTTCACCTGTGCCGACCGAGGCTTCCAGCGGTTTGAAAAAGCCATCGACCCCACCGGAGATGTGAAGCGCGACTGGGAGATTATCAGTCTGCTGGCGACCGAAATGGGATACCCGATGCATTATGAAAGTAACCAGCACATCTGGGATGAGATGCGCGAACTGTGTCCGCTTTTCTACGGCGTCACCTGGGAAAAAATGGGCGATATGGGGCATGTGCAGTGGCCGTGCCCGGATCTTGATCACCCCGGCACACCGTATCTTTACGCACATAGTCAGTTTGATACGCCCAGCGGCAAAGGCAAGTTATTCGCCGCGCCGTGGCGGGCTCCGGCGGAAGTTCCTGATGATGCGTTCCCGATGGTGCTCTGTACCGTTCGCGAAGTGGGACACTATTCCTGCCGCTCAATGACCGGCAACTGCGCTGCGCTACAGGCGCTGGCAGATGAACCTGGCAACGTGCAAATCAACACGAACGACGCGGAAAAACTGGGGATTCGTCATCGCGAACTGGTGTGGGTGAGTTCACGTCGCGGTAAAGTCATCAGCCGGGCCGATGTTTCAGATCGCATTAACCAGGGGACGGTCTATATGACCTATCAATGGTGGATAGGCGCCTGTAACGAACTGACTCAGGATAATCTTGATCCGATTTCGAAAACGCCTGAAACCAAATACTGCGCCGTGAAGGTCGAAGCCATTACCGATCAGCGCTGGGCGGAAAACCATGCTGCCCAATCGTACAGCGATATGAAGTCGCGTTTATGCGAGGCAATTGCATAAGCCGCGCTGTGCCTGTTAGCCCGGGTTCGGGAAAAAGAACCCGGGCGTTTTCATCAGCGAACCTCAATATTCCGCATGCTGCGGTTCCGCCGTCTGCAACGCAATATATTCATCTTGTTTATCGCGTTTCATAAACGTCAGCGTAACCAAAAAAAGCCCGATCATGAACGGCAATTCATACAGTTCTTCAATCAAATCGGTGTATTGCTTACTGTGCAGGAACAGCGGCGCCAGTAACCGATGATGCTCCACCGTATCGGAAATTAAAAACGCGCAGGCAGTAACAGTTAGCAACCACAGCGGCAGGGATTCTTCACGCAGCCGACGCGCAATTTCCTGGCGCAAAGTCTTTGAGAGCAATACCGGAAGCACAAGCGCGGCGATCAGGACGACGGAAATCCCCCGGAAGATCATTTTAGGATGATCAGGAAAATAGTCGCGCCCCCAGCTGGTGCTTCGCCCTAACAACACCAGCCACCACACCACCGCCCAAAGCCAAAACTGCTTTGCGCCGTCAGGGCGAGACAACGGCCTGATATACCAGGCGGTAAATAGCGCACCAAACAGTAGCCATAGCGCCTGCCCATTTTCAATCCATAACACCACGACGCCATTTAGCAGAGGTACGTGCCAGTTCGCAGTGAAAGGAATAACCAACGCAACAAGCGCAAGGACGAGAGCCGACGAGGTTAATCGAGTATCAAATTTCATGGTGGTCATTTTCTGTTCAGTGTTTGATGCTCAATCATATATTTTATGAATGCCAGAGCATTAACAAACAATGCGATGTTCTTAAGGTTTCCTTAATATTTCTTTTCAATTAATTTCAGTTGTCAGGTACATGCTGATATCAGGCGAAAAAAAAACCGCCCAGCGTCGTGATAGCGCTGTGCGGTTTAGCGTAACGGTTAAAAAATCGCGGTCGCAGGCTTCCCGAACGGGATCACCAGCCGCAAACGTCGTGCTCGTTTTCGGTGTCGTATGAGCGCACGGTGTTCACCAGATCTTTCACCACTTCTGCCGCAACGTCCGGGACCAGCAGTGTCATCGGCGCTTCAGTTTCATAATCAACTGAAACACCGTTGCTGTTATTGGTTACGGTAACGGTATAGGTCGCTTTGCCCATGATTTACTCCTTCCCGGTATGAATGACTTTTCGTTGGCTGGCGCTTTCCATCAGCACTTCCGGTGCAACAAAAAAGTCGATGTTAAAGTAGGTATCGTCGCTCATCACTTCGATGTTGTGCCATTTTTCCGGGGGAAAAACGCCGAACTGACCGGCTTCAATGATCATCACTTTTTCCGGTTCAGGGCTGTGTTCATCTGCGTATCCGAGATATTTGACCGCCCCCTGCATAACCGACAGGCGAGGATAAACCCCTGGTCGGGTTCCTTTATCAAGGTGGCGTTCGAAAATTCCGGCTGGCGCGGTGTCTTTATTCCAGAACGGAGTGGAGCGTGTATGGATATGATTTTGTGGAATTTGAAGCATTTTATTCCCTCTTCCAGTAACAACCAGCGATCTTACTGAATCGCTGCTGTAAAAAGGGTACGCCTCATAAGATGTGTTTTAAATACCATTTATTGGTTATTTTTTCCGTCGCGCGTGGCGGTGAGCATCATCTTTAAACAAAAAGTAAAAACGGAAGGCCCACAGAGTGCACGGGCCTGATGGCGTTATGACTGAAGCGTCGCCAGACGTGCGGCAAAACCAACGAAAATCAAACCGATAAGGGAATTCCCCACCTTCGCCAGTTTCTTTTTCGTGCGAATGTACTGCGTTACAAAAGCGCCCGAAATAATCAGGAAGCTCAGATAGAAAAAGCTCACCACTTCAAGCGTTGTCGCCAGGATAAAAAATGACAGCCCCGCGTGCGGCGCATTGACGTCAATAAACTGGACGAAAAACGAAACGTAAAAAAGGATGGCTTTGGGATTGGTCAGGCTCAGAATTAAGGCACGTTTAAAGATTGCGCCAAACGGAACCTCATCATGCGCCACTTCGCTCCCTTTCGATTTGAGCGTGGCGTAAAGGATCTTCGCACCAAGATACAGCAGATAAAAAGCGCCGAGATAACGAACGATATTAAACAGCACCGGCGTTGTTTTTATTAATGTTGCGACGCCCGCGTACGCCAGAAACATCAGCACCGCATCGCCAATGAACACGCCGCTGGCGGCGAGATACCCGCCTTTCATCCCTCGCCCGACGCTGTTTTTCAGCACAAATATCGTATTAGGCCCCGGCACCAGCACGATAAAAATGGCCCCAACCAGATACGTCCAGTAGTTCAGAACTCCATACTCTGCGAACACGTTAACCTCTTCCTGAAAAAAACAGATACGCTTTACTGCGAAACAATATGCTAACGAATGAACTGAATGATGGGAAGGGAAATCATAGCGTTGCGTTATATCATGATATTTATCGGCAAAAGCGCCTTACTTATGACAGATATCGCTCTTTTGGGACACCGTCATAACACGATGGCGGGTCCTGCCGGACCCGCCATAATGACAACATCTTAGTGGTGCAACATCTCGTCGACGACCTCTTCGGCCTTCAGCTGGTACGGATAATAGGTTGGCCAGTTATCCATTTCTTCAAGCAATGCCTGCTGGGAGGTGTTCCCCATAAAGATATGGAAATGGCTCGACTTACGCGGCGCGATAATATGATCGCTGAACTGCACATATTTAGGCGCGTTGCTCTTCGCATCTTTACACTCAAACAGATAGCGAACGCCTTTTTTACCGGATGCATAGGTCAGGATCTTGTGTCCGGCATAATCGTATTGGCAGGACTCAACCTGATTACCGGTGTGAAATTCCATGACGCCATTTTCAATGCCGATAGTATCCACATTGGTGGCGTAGCCTTTACGGTAATAGGCCTTAATCTCCTCGGCCGTTTTGCTGCTATCTTTCTCCGCTTTCTTTTTAAATACCGGATCAAGCTCCCCGCTTACCAGATACGGATAAACAGACTGCCACATACCGTCCCAGTCCGTTAGCACCCTGTCCTTCACGTTTTTATCGTCAAAAACGCCTTCTGCCGCCTTTTGCTCCATCTCCGTTAGCGGTGCGCCATGTGAATGGTGCCCATGCGCAAGCGCGTGTCCGCTAACCAGAAGCATTCCCAGAGCTACTGCTAATTTTTCAAAATGAATCGCCAAAATATCACCCTCAATCAGTGCGCAAAGATTAAATGTTATAATATAACATCACCATTAATTCAACTCTGAATGAGAAGCATAAAAAACGGGAGCACACAGGCTCCCGCTTATTCCGACAAACTAACAGTCCCCGGCGTTACAGAGTGACAATCTCTGGCTCATCAAATACCGTGAGCGTTGGGGCTTCGCCGGTAAATTTCTCTGCGTATACCAGGGTCGTATTCCCCGCGCAGCCGTTCGCCAGCCTTGACGTCGGGATGTCCGCCGTCAGCACGTTGGCGCCGCCGTTTTTGCAGATGCCATTCTCGATATCAGGCCAGGCGCCTTCATGGATACAGATGATCCCCGGCTTGATCCCGTCGCTGACGTGCGCCCCGACCAGAACCTGACCACGACCATTCCATACGCGTACCAGGTCGCCCTCAGCAATGCCTCTTGCCTTCGCATCATCTGGATGAATCGTCACCGGCTCGCGATCGGCAATGGCATACTCTTTTCGCAACGACGCATAGTTCAACTGACTGTGCAGACGGTGCGCCGGATGGGCGGTCAGCAACTGTAACTGATCCTTATCCGCAGACCCTTTCCACTCATCCGGTTCAATCCATGAAGCATGAGGCGGACAGTCTTTGTAGTGATAACCTTCAATGGTTTTTGAATAGATCTCGATCTTACCGCTTGGCGTACCGAGCGCATTCATGACCGGATCATGGCGGAAATCGGCATAACGCACATATTTGTTGTTCTTTTCGTTCTCGCGCATTTCAATCAGCTTATTCTGCTGCCAGAACGCATTGAACTGAGGCATTGCCACACGTTGAGCGCGAGCCGCCTTTTGCGCGGCGTCGTAGAATTGCTTCAGCCATGCCATCTCATCTTTACCCTCGGTATAGACCGCTTTGCCGCCGGGTTTGAGCATCTCAGCTAAATCAGCAAAGACGTCAAAGTCATTACGGGCCTCAAACTGCGGCTCAATCACCTGCTTCATAGGCACCAGATGCTGGTTGCTGTAGTCTCCGGTCATCGTGAGATCGTTACGTTCAAACGATGTGGTGATCGGGAGAACAATATCGGCATGTTTCGCCGCCGCCGTCCAGTAGCACTCGGAAATCACCACCAGCTCGGGCTTCTGCCACGCTTTGATTAAGCGGTTGGTATCCTGATGATGGGTAAAGTTCGCGCCGCCTGCCCACCAGATCATTTTGATATCCGGGAAGGTCTGCTCTTTACCATTATGCTGATATTTTCCTCCCGGGTTTTCCAGCGCCTCCACAATTCGCGCCACAGGCAGATTCACCACCGCATCCGATACCGCCCAGTCGTTCCCTGCCGACGATCCCCCCTCAATTTGCGCCGATATCGCAGGCAGTACACCACCGGTACGCGTCGGGTTCCCGCCGTTGGAATAGTGATAGGAGAAACCGAAACCGCCGCCTTCCGTCCCAATTTGCCCCAGCATCGCGGCCAGCGTCACCAGCATCCAGTGTTTTTGCTCACCGTATTGCTGACGTTGAATCCCCCAGCCCGCCATCAGCATGGTTTGGTTGCTGGCGAAAATTTCCGCCAGTTTCTCAATCTGTTCTGCGGGTACGCCACAGACGCCGGATGCCCATTCAGCGGTTTTCTCAACGTTGTCGCTCTTGCCGAGCAGATACTCTTCAAACTGCGGATAACCGGTGGTGTATTTTTCCAGGAACGCTTTATCGTGACGCTCTTTTTTCACCAGCGTATGCGCAATCCCCAGCATCATCGCCACGTCAGTTCCCATATGCGGGGCGATCCACGTTGCATTGTCGCCAAAAAACTCAATGGTTTCTGAGCGCATTGGGTCGATCGCGATAACGGTTTTTCCCGATTTCTTCAGCAGATTAAAATACTCAAGCCCCTGCTCATCCGTACTGCTCCAGGCAATTTTTAACGTGTTGAGCGGGTTCATCCCCCACAGCACCACCACCTGGCTGTGCTCAAGCACCATCGGCCATGTCGTCTGTTGTTCATATACCTCAACCGATCCCACAACATATGGCATGATAACCTGCGCCGCCCCGGTGGAATAATCCCCGGTATGGCCTGCATATCCCCCGGCCATACTCATATAGCGTTGCAGCAACGTTTGCGCTTTATGCAAGACGCCGCTGGAGCGCCAGCCATAGGAACCCGCAAAAATGGAGGACGGGCCATAGCTGCTACGAATACGGCTATGCTGCTCATGAATGAGTTTCAGCGCCTGTTCCCAGCTCACCCGCACAAAGGGATCACTTCCCCGTTTACCGTCCGCTTTACCTGGATTTTCCAGATAGCTTTTACGCACCATTGGGTATTTTACACGGACGTTGGTATGTACCTGATCCGGCGCGGTTTGCTGCAATGAGTTCGGTATGGTTTTAGGTAATGCGCCTTTTGAAGAGACAACCTTGCCGTCTTTAACCTCCACATATACGGCCCCCCAACGTGCGGCCGTCAGGATGGCGCCGCCATTTTGGTTTTCGGCCCAGGCAGGCATTGGGATCACCGAAGAAATCGCCATAGTCCCGGTTGCCGCTCCAGCCGTCTTGATAAAGTCACGTCTTGTGAGTTTCATGATTTCTCCTGGTATTATCACTATTCATGCATATCTTTCGCGTTGTACTGGAAGTAACGGCTCAGGATATCCAGTTCGTTTTCACTGATGTTGGTACGAGCCCCCATCCCTTTCGCCACAGAGGGCCAGGCATTGAGGGTAAAATGCTTCGCAGGAATCGGCGCATGGCAGCCTGCGCAGTACACATTGTCGAGTTTGCGCGCGTAGTCCCACATCGGTTCGCGGCTGGCGAGCGCAGAGCCGCTCCACTCGCCCTGTAGCGCCACATCCCGCCACGCGTTACCGTAATCATCTTTTTTCCAGTCAGAGAGAATGTTGAGTGATTGCTGCCCTTTCTCACTCAGACTGGCAAGGATCAACCGCTGGCCTGCCGCGTAGTAAATAACCTGCTCGCTCCCCTGCATCTGGCTCCCGCGGATCTCCACCAGCCGTGACGTTTCCGTCGATTTCAGGACATGCATTTGCGTGGCCGGATAGACCGTTGCCAGATCGCCAAGTGCGGTATTGCTTACGGCATAGAGCGTTTTTGCAGATGCGGGGGTAGATGCAGACTGGGCCTCAAGCGCTTTGAGGGCGCTGTCGTCCATTGTTATTTCGGGTGGGAAGTGGGCGACGCCTTTGTGGCAATCAATACAGGTTTGTTTTTCCTGAATGCCCATTTGGTGCATTTTGCGGGCATCAGCGCTTTGCGCGTCAAGATCCATCGCATCCATGCTATGACAGCTACGACAGGTTGCGGAGTCGCTGGCTTTCAACTGCGCCCAAACGGTTTGCGCCATCTCCAGACGATGCTCTTCAAACTTCTCTGGCGTGTCGATTTTTTTGGTGATGAACTGATGATAGACATCTTTCGAGGCAAGGAGCTTGGCTACCAGGTAATCCACCCCGCCTTCCGGGATATGGCAATCCGCGCATTCCGCACGAATCCCCTTCTGATTCTGGAAGTGAACCGAGCCCGTATACTCCTCATAAGGCGCCTGCATCGTATGGCAAGACAGACAAAATTCAGTGCTCGATGTTTTATGTAACGTCCATTGCCCCGCTAAAACAATTACTGCGCCAAGAACGATGCAAAGCAGCATCGTCCATAAAATGGTTTTATTTATTTTTCTCATTCCTCATTCCCGTCAGACAACTACCCCTTTAGAGGTAGACAATAATTAGACCGAGCAGGTTAATTATTGATATCCATCAAGCGTGGATGTGAATAAGAATTAGCATGCAAGTAAATTTGAAGGGGATCGCAGATTACACAACAACGGAATATATGAGTATAAAATCGTTAAAACACAGAAAGTTACACTGTATTATATAGATATTTAAACCATTATTAAATTAAATATCAGGAGAAAGTTTCAAATAATTAAGATGGCGATTCAAGAGAGAGAAAATATCCCGTCGTTATATAAATAAATATACAATGAAATAAAGTAAAACGGAACCCATTACTGCTTCATAACGATATTCACGGTAAAAATCATTCTCCTGACAGCCATCATGTCAGTAACACCTTCTGGTGGACGTTTTGTGTCTACATTCTTACGACTTGCGGACTCGTTCACATAACTTTGATCTGATTACTTCTTATACAACCGATAAGTCCAGTACACTTAAGGTGGAGATAAAACAAACAGGAGGTGGTGAATATGTATCGTTCTATTCTGGTGCCGATTGATATCTCAGAAGCCAGCTTGACCCGTCAGATCATCCCGCAGGTTGAGGCGCATGCTAAAACCGCAAAGGTGCATTTTTTGGCCGTAATACCTTCTGTCCCGTTCTATGCCTCACTGGGTCTGGCCTACTCCAGCGAGTTCCCGGATAGAAGCGGTCTTCAGTCAAAGGCCGCCGTCAAACTGGAGGAAATTGTTAAACAATTCAATATCCCCGAGGGCAGGAGCCAGTCCCATGTTGTCTACGGCCCGCCCAAAGATCAGATCCTCAAACTGGCGGATGCGGTAGAAGCCGACCTGATTATCATTGCGTCGCATCAACCGGGTTTCAGCACCTATCTGCTGGGTTCAACTGCTGCGGCCGTTGTTCGCCATGCAAACTGCCCTGTTCTGGTTGTACGCTAATACCGCTCGCTAACCCTGGCGAAAACGGGAGCCAACAGGCTCCCGTTCTTGTATCACACCTGTTTTCTGATGAATGACTCCCGATAAAAACAGCCTTATAAAACGAATGGTTGAATCATTAAATGATAATGGTTATCATTCTCTTGCTGTAAATACCTTAGCGCCTAATACAGGTATTGAAAGCACGACATTGCTCACATTGCTTCCAGTATGATTTTGCCCGCACTCTGTTGCGGGCTTTTTTTGCCAGAGTATTCATGCTCTCAGGGAAAAGGGCATGTGAGTCGTTAAACATTAAAAGGATATTTATGAACATAAAGAGAGTTGCCGGCACGATTTCAATCGTATTGTTGACGGCTTGTGTCGACTCAGAAGTACAACCCGCGCCCTCTTCCGCCAGCCCAATTTGTCAGGGATTCGGCTGCGTAAAAACTCCCGGGAAACTTCCCAGCCGCGCCGCCACCCATAAACCGACAAAAGAAGAAAGAAACCGTGTGATCCGAGGCGAGAAACCCGATTTTGGCTCCGAAGAGTGGAGTGTCGGGGGTACGCTGCCTGGCTGGTGATTGCAGGTGCAGAGTCGTCACTCTCACAACACGCCATTCTACTGACATAAAAAAACGGGAACTGACAGGTTCCCGTTCTTGTTTATCCTCAGGTGCATATTTACAGATACCCGGCGATATAACCGGAGATCATACGCACAAGATAAGGCCACCCGGCCATGACAAGCAGCATCAGCAGCGCGATAAGCAGCCCCGTTAATACTGACCGAATGCGTTCATGTTCCGTGCCCATTTTCACCTCCCCTGACCGCAGAAAATGAATGACTAAATTCCCAATAGCACGAACACATGACAGGTTTATGACGGCATTATTGACCAGTAACCGCCCGGAGGCGGTTTGAAACCAGGAAGCGAGCTATTCGCCGTTACTCTCAATCGCGTTTTCCTTCTTCCCATACAGGGCCGGCTTGCCTGCTGGTCGGGTCTTAAAGCGACGGTGTAGCCACATATATTGTTCAGGAGCCAGGTTGATTGCGCGTTCAATCGCCCGATTCATTCTGGTCGCAACGGTTTCCTTGCCCTCGTCATACAGTTCATGGCCGATATCCGGGAGGATGATCAGCTCGTACCCTCTTCCATCCGCTCGGCGTCGGGGAACAAAAGGAACAACCGCCGGGCGGGCGCTTCTGACAAGCATGTAACTGCCGGCGGTAGTCGCCGCATCGGGAACATCAAAAAAAGGAACAAACACGCTGTTACGAGCGCCATAGTCATGATCAGGTGCATACCAGACAATCTCACCTTGTTTGAGCACTCGTATCATGCCTTTTAAATCATAGCGATCGAGCATGGTTTTATTTGAGCGAAGACGTCCCCGCGTCTGCAACCAGTCATACAGCGCGTTATTGTTCGGCCTGTATACGCCAATGCCCGGATTGAGCATCCCAAATATGCGCGCCCCAAGTTCAAGAGTAAGAAAGTGCATACCGATGAGAAGCACGCCTTTATTTTCAGCTCGCGCACTTTCCATATGTTCATAACCCGTAACCGTAAACCATTTGCGTAAACGCCTGTCTGACCAGAACCAGGCGATACCGGTTTCAAGTACCCCCATGCCTACCGACTCAAAATTTTTAATCAGTAATTTTTCACGCTCCTTCGCAGGTAGCGCCTTAAAGCAAAGTTCCAGGTTGCGACGGGCTATTGTTACCCTGCGAGGCAATGCGCGCATGGCCACTCTCCCCAGACAAGCGCCAAGCCTGAGCAGAATGGGATAAGGCAGCAAAACAGCACATCGTAAGAAGAAAATACCCAGCCATAGCAGCCAGTAGCGAGGATGAAAAAAAGCGAATGAAAATGTTGGGAGTCTCGTCATTGAGTAAAATACGTTCCGATTTACTGATAACTGCGGTGTTAGCTATCTGACTATTACAAAGAGGGGAAAACTAAAGCCCCGGTTAGCACAAAAAGTCTATAAAAAGACGAAAAAGTCGTTTTGTCATTTTTTGCGACTTATCCCCTGCTCACCGCGAGGTCGTAAAAACGTCATTTACCTTTTCGCCGCCACATGACCGATCGGACAATTTCAGGTCTATTCATTAAGCACAATTGAGGTTATGTTATTACATAACTTTTAGTGAGAAGGGTAATCATCAGATGAAAGTCAGAAACATATTCGCCATATCACTGGCAGCCTCGTCGTTCAGTTGCCTGGCATTCAAATCACCGCCCAACGTAGTACCCGGTACGGCTCCTGATAACGTTCGCACACTCGAAAGTAAGATTCTGGGAAGTTTTTACAGTCAGCATGGTACTGAGCCGCAAACAACATTTTTGGGAACCTGTGACGCTTCACCCGTTCCAGGTTGTTTATGCCCGTTTTGCACAATGCTCCGTAGCCACATCCGCTGATGGGCTAATCGTCTGAGTCACTGGCAGATGCACATCTTCCCCGTCTGGAGACTTGCGAAGTATCGTCTTAGTCCTCTGCGAATTCGACATTCAAAAAACAAGTTCGAATGCTAATAATAAAAAACGGGAACCCTCAGGCTCCCGTTCTTGTTTAACCCAGAAACTGGATTACATATTTGCGATGATCGCGTCGCCAAACTCTGAACATTTCAGCAGCTTAGCGCCTTCCATCAGACGTTCGAAATCGTAAGTGACGGTCTTCGCGGCAATCGCGCCTTCCATCCCTTTGACGATCAGATCTGCGGCTTCGAACCACTGCATGTGGCGCAGCATCATCTCAGCAGACAGAATGATGGAGCCCGGGTTAACTTTATCCTGGCCCGCGTACTTCGGCGCAGTACCGTGAGTCGCTTCGAACAGCGCGCACTCGTCACCGATGTTCGCGCCCGGCGCGATACCGATACCGCCAACCTGCGCCGCCAGGGCGTCAGAGATGTAGTCGCCGTTCAGGTTCATACAGGCAATCACGTCGTACTCAGCCGGACGCAGCAGGATCTGTTGCAGGAACGCATCGGCGATCACGTCTTTAATCACGATCTCTTTGCCGGTGTTCGGGTTCTTGATTTTGACCCACGGGCCGCCGTCGATCAGCTCACCGCCGAATTCATCACGCGCTAACTGGTAGCCCCAGTCTTTAAACGCGCCTTCGGTGAACTTCATGATGTTGCCTTTGTGAACCAGGGTCACAGAATCACGGTCGTTAGCGATGGCATATTCAATCGCCGCACGCACCAGACGTTTGGTTCCTTCTTCGGAACACGGCTTAATACCGATACCACAGTGTTCAGGGAAGCGAATTTTCTTCACGCCCATCTCTTCGCGCAGGAATTTGATCACTTTCTCGGCATCCGCAGAGTCGGCTTTCCATTCGATACCTGCATAAATATCTTCAGCGTTTTCGCGGAAGATGACCATGTCGGTCAGTTCAGGGTGTTTAACCGGGCTTGGGGTGCCCTGATAGTAACGAACCGGACGCAGACACACGTACAGGTCGAGTTCCTGACGCAGCGCCACGTTCAGGGAACGAATACCGCCGCCGACCGGGGTAGTCAGAGGGCCTTTGATGGCCACGCGGTAATCACGAATCAGATCCAGGGTTTCAGCAGGCAGCCAGACATCCTGGCCATAAACCTGAGTGGATTTTTCACCGGTGTAAATTTCCATCCAGGAGATTTTACGCTCGCCTTTATAGGCTTTCTCGACAGCGGCATCGACCACTTTGAGCATGGCTGGGGTTACATCAACACCGATACCGTCGCCTTCAATGAACGGGATAATCGGATTTTCAGGAACGTTGAGTTTGCCGTTTTGCAGGGTGATCTTCTTACCTTCCGCCGGAACAACTACTTTGCTTTCCATTCACCTCTCCTTCGAGCGCTTCTGGTTTGCTCGTCTGTCATCACGCTGCATGTGCGTTTGCGTCCTGCGACACGGATGCATTAGAGCAACTTTTTTGTTAATGATTTGTAATGAGCGTGTCAATACTACCCTATTGTTTGCTGCCATGAAAGACACTCGTTATTAGGCTATAATGCGGCAATTGATAAGCCCTGAAAATACCATGCAAAAAACTTCTTTTAGAAATCACCGGGTTGAGCGATTCAGCTCACGACAAGTCACTAAGCGGCGGAAAGAAAACCAGCCAAAACGCGTGGTTTTGTTCAATAAACCTTACGATGTTTTGCCGCAATTTACGGATGAGGCCGGGCGCAGCACATTAAAAGACTATATTCCTGTCCAAGGCGTCTATGCAGCAGGTCGTCTGGACAGGGACAGCGAAGGTCTTCTGGTGCTCACCAACGATGGCGCATTGCAGGCTCGTCTGACGCAGCCCGGCAAACGTACCGGTAAGATTTATTACGTTCAGGTTGAAGGCGAACCCACCGCAGAAGCGCTGGAAGCCCTGCGCAATGGCGTGACGCTCAATGATGGCCCCACTCTGCCTGCGGGCATTGAGGTAGTGGAGGAACCCGAATGGCTGTGGCCGAGAACGCCGCCGATTCGCGAACGAAAAAGTATTCCCACCCGCTGGCTCAAAGTGACCTTATATGAAGGCCGTAACCGTCAGGTACGGCGTATGACGGCGCACGTCGGCTACCCTACGCTGCGACTGATCCGCTACGCAATGGGCAACTACACGCTGGATAATCTTGCCAACGGCGAATGGCGAGACGCTACCGATTAAGGAAAAACCATGTTCAAACCGCACGTCACCGTCGCCTGCATCGTCCATGCAGAAGGTCAATTCCTCGTGGTGGAAGAGACCATTAACGGCAAAGCGCTCTGGAATCAGCCAGCCGGACATCTGGAAGCCGACGAAACGCTGGTGGAAGCCGCCGCGCGCGAACTCTGGGAAGAGACAGGGATTACCGCGCAACCCCAGCACTTTATTCGTCTGCATCAATGGATCGCGCCGGACAACACGCCGTTCCTGCGTTTCCTCTTTTCCATTGAACTTACCAGGATGTGCGCCACTGAACCTCACGACAACGACATTGACTGCTGTCGCTGGGTCAGCGCCGACGCGATCCTCAACGCCCCCAACCTGCGTTCGCCGCTGGTTGCCGAGAGCATTCGTTGCTGGCAGAACGGGCAACGTTATCCGCTGGCGATCATCGGCGAATTTAACTGGCCGTTTACAGAGGGTGTCAAGTAAAAGGGCTGCGTGATAGAATACGCCGCCTTGAAGTTCAATGTCGTGAGTATTCCAATGTCAGAAAGCCCAAAAAAAGTGATCGTCGGCATGTCCGGCGGTGTCGACTCCTCCGTTTCCGCCTGGCTGTTGCAACAACAGGGCTACCAGGTAGAAGGCCTGTTCATGAAGAACTGGGAAGAGGACGACGGTGAGGAATATTGCACAGCGGCAGCCGACCTGGCTGATGCGCAGGCCGTTTGCGACAAACTTGGCATTGAACTGCATACCGTAAACTTTGCCGCAGAATACTGGGACAACGTTTTTGAACTCTTCCTGGAAGAGTACAAAGCGGGCCGCACGCCGAACCCGGATATTCTGTGTAATAAAGAGATCAAATTTAAAGCCTTCCTCGAATTTGCCGCTGAAGATCTGGGCGCTGATTATATCGCCACCGGTCACTACGTCCGTCGCGCGGATGTGGACGGCAAAAGCCGCCTGCTGCGCGGGCTCGACGGTAACAAAGATCAGAGCTACTTCCTTTACACACTCGGCCATGAGCAGATCGCCCAAAGCCTGTTCCCGGTCGGTGAACTGGAAAAACCGCAGGTACGCAAAATTGCCGAAGACCTCGGTCTGATCACCGCGAAGAAAAAAGACTCTACCGGCATCTGCTTTATCGGCGAACGTAAATTCCGCGAGTTCCTCGGTCGCTATCTCCCGGCGCAGCCAGGAAAAATCATCACCGTAGACGGCGACAAAATCGGTCAGCACCAGGGGCTGATGTACCACACGCTGGGCCAACGTAAAGGTCTGGGTATCGGCGGCACCAAAGAAGGCACCGAAGATCCGTGGTACGTGGTCGATAAAGATGTCGAGAATAACATTCTGGTTGTCGCTCAGGGTCATGAGCATCCACGTCTGATGTCCGTCGGCCTGATTGCCCAACAGCTTCACTGGGTCGATCGCGAACCGTTTAGCGGCACCCTGCGCTGCACGGTGAAAACCCGCTACCGCCAGACCGACATTCCGTGCACCGTGAAAGCGCTGGATGACGAACGCATTGAAGTGATTTTTGATGAGCCGGTAGCCGCAGTAACGCCGGGTCAGTCGGCTGTCTTTTATAACGGAGAAGTGTGCCTCGGCGGCGGTATTATCGAGCAGCGCCTGCCCCTGCCGGTATAATTATTCTCTATAACTGATACAAGGAAGCAGTGATCGTGGCAAAGAATTATTATGACATCACCCTCGCACTGGCAGGCATTTGCCAGTCAGCACGCCTGGTGCAACAGCTGGCGCACCAGGGGCACTGTGATGCCGATGCGCTACACGTTTCACTGAACAGCGTTATCGATATGAACCCCAGCTCTACGCTGGGCGTATTCGGCGGCAGCGAAGCGAACCTTCGCCTCGGTCTGGAAACCCTGCTCGGCGTCCTGAATGCCAGTAGCCGCCAGGGGCTGAACGCAGAGCTGACGCGCTATACGCTGAGCCTGATGGTGCTGGAGCGCAAACTGTCAGCCGCCAAAGGCGCGCTGGACATGCTGGGCGAGCGCATTAACGGCTTACAGCGTCAGCTTGACCATTTTGACCTGCAATCAGAAACGCTGATGAGCGCGATGGCCGGTATTTATGTCGATGTCATCAGCCCGCTGGGGCCACGCATTCAGGTGACGGGCTCACCCGCCGTGCTGCAAAGCCCGCAGGTGCAGGCAAAAGTTCGCGCCTCGCTTCTGGCCGGTATCCGTGCCGCAGTGCTCTGGCACCAGGTCGGCGGTGGCCGCCTGCAATTAATGTTTTCTCGTAATCGCCTGACCACTCAGGCAAAACAAATTCTTGCTCATTTAACCCCGGAGTTGTGATCTATGGAATTATCCTCACTGACCGCCGTTTCCCCTGTCGATGGACGCTACGGCGATAAAGTCAGCGCGCTGCGCGGGATTTTCAGCGAATACGGTTTGCTGAAATTCCGTGTACAGGTTGAAGTACGCTGGCTGCAAAAACTGGCCGCGCACGCAGCGATCAAGGAAGTTCCTGCTTTTGCTGCCGACGCAAACGGTTTCCTGGATACGATTGTCGCGAACTTCAATGAAGAAGATGCCGCACGTATCAAAACCATTGAGCGCACGACGAACCACGACGTGAAGGCAGTTGAGTATTTCCTGAAAGAAAAAGTGGCGGATATCCCGGAACTGCATGCGGTTTCTGAGTTCATCCACTTCGCCTGTACTTCTGAAGACATCAACAACCTGTCTCATGCGCTGATGCTGAAAACCGCGCGCGACGAAGTGATCCTGCCGTACTGGCGTCAGCTGATCGACGCGGTCAAAGATCTGTCCGTTCAGTATCGCGACATTCCCCTGCTCTCCCGTACCCACGGTCAACCGGCTACGCCGTCCACGATGGGGAAAGAGATGGCTAACGTGGCTTACCGCATGGAACGCCAGTTCCGCCAGTTAAACCAGGTGGAAATCCTTGGTAAAATCAACGGCGCGGTCGGTAACTATAACGCCCACATTGCCGCTTACCCGGAAGTGGATTGGCACCATTTCAGCGAAGAGTTTGTGACGTCGCTGGGTATCCAGTGGAACCCGTACACCACACAGATTGAACCGCATGACTACATCGCAGAGCTGTTTGACTGCGTCGCGCGCTTTAACACCATCCTGATTGACTTCGATCGCGACGTCTGGGGTTATATCGCGCTCAACCACTTCAAACAGAGAACCATCGCGGGTGAAATTGGTTCTTCCACCATGCCGCACAAGGTTAACCCGATTGACTTCGAAAACTCCGAAGGCAACCTGGGCCTGGCTAACGCCGTACTGCAACACCTGGCAAGCAAACTGCCGGTTTCCCGCTGGCAGCGCGACCTGACGGACTCCACCGTGCTGCGTAACCTGGGCGTCGGTATTGGCTATGCGTTGATCGCGTATCAGTCCACCCTGAAAGGCGTAAGCAAACTGGAAGTGAACCGCGATCGTCTGCTGGATGAACTGGATCACAACTGGGAAGTGCTGGCAGAGCCGATCCAGACCGTAATGCGCCGCTACGGCATTGAGAAACCGTACGAGAAGCTGAAAGAGTTAACGCGCGGCAAACGTGTTGACGCCGAAGGCATGAAGCAGTTTATCGACAGTCTGGCCCTGCCGGAAGAAGAGAAAACGCGCCTGAAGGCGATGACCCCGGCCAACTATATTGGTCGCGCCATCACTATGGTTGACGAGCTGAAGTAATCCCCCCTGCCGGATAGCGATGCTAACGCATCTTATCCGGCCGATATTCAGCGCCCCCAATGCCGGAGACTCATCCGGCATAACTCTCCCCCCGGTTTACGAAATGTTTATCCCCGCCGCAACATAATCAGCGTTAGACTGCGAATGAAAAAAATAAACAGTTTAAGAAACATGCATTTATAACAATATCAAGAAGTTGGGGAATGTAGTTATCGGACAATAGCAGACAATATCAGGTATTTTATCGCCCCTAAAATTACCCCTAACCAACTATTTGCCCCCAAATCCGCCCCCAAAATCCATACCGAAAACCAATAAAGATTAGACACATTGATGGGCTATGCCGGGCAGATACAATTCACGACAGACACTTTTTTCACTTCACACGCAAAAGGTCTTCATATCGAGTGGTGTATCGCGGTGAGAGCATCTCCCGCTTCATCTGCCACTGCTGTTGTATGCCCTGTCCGGCGAAGTAGAGCGTACCTACGCCGTCTTTGGTGTTGAGATGATCCAGCACCTTCATCAGTTTGTCGCTATTGCGCCGCGGCGCGTTATCATCAAAAAGGTTGAGTTGTGCCACCCCCTGGCTGAAGAAGTCGCCGAGCATAACGCCTGCCTTCTGGTAACGGCGTCCATCTTTCCAGACAGCATCCAGGCATCGCGTGGCCGCGCCGATAATGTCCCGGCTGTCCTGCGTCGGGGTCAGAAGCTTCACAGAGGCGCTGTTGCCGTAATACGGTTCGTTCAGTGCAAACGGGCTTGTCTTCACGAACGCGGAGATAAACCGGCAATATTGATGCTCGCCGCGCAGCTTCTCCGCCGCCCGGCTGGCGTAACTGAAAATCGCCTGACGCATCTCTTCGTAATCAGTGATACGACCACTGAAGGAGCGTGAGCAGACGATTTCCTGCTTTACTGGTGCAAACTCTTCCAGTTCCAGACACGGCTCACCACGCAGCTCGCGTACCGTTCTTTCGAGCACAACATTGAAATGCTTCTTGATAAACCGGATATCTGTGTCAGCCAGGTCAAGAGCAGTTTCGATGCCCATCCCCTCCAGCTTTTTAGAGATGCGTCGCCCTATACCCCACACCTCGCCAACTGGCAGCGCAGCTAACAGTTTACGCTGCCGGCTCACGTTCGATAAATCAACAACACCACCAGTCTGTCGTTGCCACTTCTTTGCCGCATAGTTAGCCAGTTTCGCGAGGGTTTTTGTCTGCGCAATACCGACACCGACGGTGAGATGTGTACGCTGTAATACTGTAGTGCGGATCTCCCGGCCAAATTCAGTAAGATCACGGCAGTTTCGCACGCCAGTCATGTCACAAAATGCCTCGTCTATGCTGTAAATTTCGACGCGGGGACTAATTTCTTCCAGCGTTGTCATTACGCGATTCGACATATCAGCGTAAAGCTCATAGTTACTGGAGAACGCGACGATGCCGTGACGGCGAAAAGTCTCTTTTTGTTTGAAATAGGGCTCCCCCATTTTAACAAAGGACTTCGCTGCTGCTGAACGGGCAATAACACAGCCATCATTGTTAGAGAGAACGACAACCGGCCTTCCTTTTAGGTCTGGCCTGAACACCGTTTCACAACTCGCATAGAAGCTGTTCACGTCTACGAGTGCAAACATACTCAGCCAGCAGACTTCACGATGTAAGTTACGACGCCGAAAACCTCCAGATTGTCTTCACTCCCAATCATGATTGGTTTATACACAGAGTTTTCAGGCTTGAGCATGACAGCAGGATGCAGCAACAGGCGCTTAACTGTGAACTCACCGTCGACCGCTGCAATGACAATGTCCCCATGCCCTGCTTTTCGTGAACTGTCGACTACCAACAAATCGCCTTCGCCGATTCCGGCATCACGCATAGAATCTCCTGTGGCCTTCACGAAATACGTCGCGCTTGGGTGCCTCACCAGCAATTCGTTAAGGTCTATACGCGACTCAACATAGTCCTGAGCAGGGGAAGGAAACCCGCATTGCACAAGGTCACTAAACATTGGGAGCGCCACATGGCGTAGATCTGTAGGCGTGAAAAACTGCATGATAATCACCTTAATTGATACTGATTATATATACAGTATTATTGTATCAATGGCAGCGTTCAAGTCTCTTAGAAGTACAACACGGTAAGTAACTGGCGTGAGGTGAAATTTAGTTTTGTGGAACATCATCGGCGACTGGTGCTCTCTGTCGAACGATCGCCAACTGGCCGCGCCCGAGCCCCACACAAGCTCTGTGTTCGATAACTTAAATTACATGACGACTACTATGTCCTTTTTTGTAGACCTCAAGAATAACTTACTAAGATCTATACTATGCACAGCGGCAAGTTTATCCCAAAACTCATTGGACAAGCATCAATAGTGATGAATTATTGAACAATCATATTAATCAAGTGTGACTTATCACTGATGATCACACCTGGCTACTTCATAAATTCACAAACAATGTTAATATAGCATCACAAAAAAAATGAATGTAATGTTTCTATAGGCTATAGAATGACTCAAGCTAGTTCACATGCGTTGTCTGCCGAAGATGTGATTACCGTTTCTACGGACAAAACCACTTCAAACAAAATATTATCAATACAGTATTTGCGTGGTATTGCCGCCATGCTTGTAGTTTTATTTCACTCAACAACCCTTATTGGTCCAGAGTGGAAATCTTTTATGGTAAATGGCTCTGTTGGTGTCGATGTATTCTTTATCATGAGTGGCTTTATCATTTATTACATCACATCAAACAAATCAGAATTAGCACCAAAAACATTTGCCATAAAGAGATTTTTAAGAATTTACCCAACTTTCTTTATAATTTGGTTACTTGTTTCCTGTATATATTATGCAGATGCAAAATTCATAAATGTAATAAAATCACTATTTCTTATCCATGTTGATTATAATGCTAACGCACCCGCATTCAAATTCAACCTGATAGGACCGGCATGGACTTTGACATATGAGATATATTTTTATGTAATTTTCTGCTTCGCTGGATATGTGAGTTTCAAATATAGGGGGTTACTCTCCTCTTTAATTCTCTTGCTGTTACCGATTTTATTACAACTATGCTTTAATGGCTCATTTATGTTCTCATCCAATGCAAAGGCTGAGTTTAATGCGGATTTTTTGTTAGCCCCAGTTGTAAAAGTGATGTCTACTACAATGCTATGGGAATTTGTTGGTGGTATTTTCTTGGCATTTTTGTTCATAAATTACAGGAAAAATATTGTAAAAATAAATAAAATAGTTCGCGCATGTTGCTGCACCATTCTCATTGTCATCTTTCTGTATTTCACATTTTACTCAGGATGGATGCCGCAGGGCATGGTGGGGTTGTTCTGGCCCAGCATGGCACTTGTGACTGCTGCCCTGATGGCTGAGGACATGATACCATTCGAAATAAAACCACTTTCATTTATTGGTGATATATCTTACTCTCTATACTTGGTTCACTGGGCCATCATAAAACTCACCCAAACTTATTTCCCTCAAGTTTGGAACAATCAATACGGTGTCTTTTCCCTATTTGTCTTTTTATCTGTTAGCGTATTGATATCGTTTATAATGTATAAAAAAATCGAGAAGCCATCAATAAAAATAGCAAGGAAATTACTAAACTAATTAGATATCAGATAAAAGGGGCAAACGCGCCCCTTTTATCTCATCTATTTATTAAAACCTCACATAGCAACAGCCAAACAAAATGCAACACTAAAGTTATTCAATGGATACGGTTTCCCCACTAATTCTTTGATATTCGATTCAGGGTATTGCCCGCTCCCCCCCTTATATTCGTATTTATATGGAGATACGGTATTGTCACTGTCTGAAACGTTTCCATTCCCGTTATGGTATGTTTTGTCGGCATAAAATAATTTTGCAGGACCAGTAATCTTATGAACTGGAGTAATTGTTATTTCATCTTGTGCGGTGATTTCTACGGATGAAATATCAACACGACCGTTGCTATCGTACAATGTAAAACCCTTATCATCATACATCACAGGATCATACTTCACGTATGCTTCCGTGAATTTTAATGGTGGATAAGGAACACCATACCTTACAACCACCTTATCATTAGATAATGAAACGGATAGTGGTTGTAATGGCTTCCAGTTTACCCCCTTGTCGATAACCTGATGCATAACCTTTGCTATCTGTACACCAAACCATCGATAACCATTTGGTCCCAGATGTCCACCTTTATCTGGGTATTGGTATGTCGGGCCAACCATATAGACCCCATCATTTTTATTGGAAAAATCAAGTTGAGCCATGCCAACAGATAAATCGTTTGTATCCCTAGAAAAGCTACCACCTGTTTGATACATGAAAAATAATGGTTTATCTTTCTGTTTCGTAATTGATACCGCATCGCTCAACATATTTTTGTGCAGTTTTTTTAAAGCGAATAAATATCTATCATAATCTTGCGGTGCATTTTTGTATGTGGGCATGTAATTCATTTCACCCTGCATAAATACTATAGAAGAGACAACAGGTTCTCTTTTTTCGCTAATAGAAACAGCGTTAAATATTTTAACAGCATCGGTAAACCTTTTGTAATAACCACTTCCTTTTGAAATCTGTAGTATATCGGAACCTGAAACCCCGGCATTCATACCAAAGAGAGATTCAAAAAAACTAATTCTAAAACCAGAAAACGCCGTAACTGCACCAACTATAGGATCTTCACCCTCGTTGATAGCCCCTCGCTTTAGTTTACTAACATACTCTGGGCTGACCAGCTTAGATGAATCATTCACTTGCTGAACAGTTGAAGTTAATGGTCTAACGTAATTACCAACGGGTTTGTAATGTTGTGATCTCCTTGAGTCTGGCCTGACCGAATCACCAATCATAAATGCATTATCAACTTCACTGTGAGTCGTTAATGCAGGCCACCCTTCCATCCCGGTCATTAAACTTTGTCCATAGCCAATAACTAGCATATTTGTACGCTTATGCTTCTGAAACACATAAAATAAAGATGCACACAAAACAATCAGAATTATTACTGAAAAACAAAGTATCTTCCTGATATTCATTACAAATCTCACTATACGTTAAAAGGATGCGGGAGTTACCGCATCCAGATAACGTCAATGTATCACACCACCTGAAGGCTTCGCCATCCTGCCGATGTCCATACTGCAACAAGGTTAGTTGTGGTATTAAATATTAAACAACCGTAATCACTCGCGCCAAGCGTAGGCAAATTGGAGGTAGTGTAGCTTGGCAGGCGTGGGGGTTTTAACAAACCTATATTATTTCTATCGTTGCTTGAGCTAATGGTTTCCGCTATAGCACTTATCGTGAACACCCTATTCCAGCGATATCTGTTGCTTCCATTATCATCATAACCAAGATCAACGAAACCAGGTTTATGTGGTCTTACATAAGAGCTTGCAAGCCCGGTATGAAACAGCCCAAATCTGTCGCTATTACCGCAGTTAACAACTTTATACAGGGGAGAGTTAAGGCGATTATATGCAGCAGGAGACGAGCCATCGGGATTGTCAATGGTAATATCAACACCAGCATGCCCCAGAAAACCATCAGATTGAGTAACCCAACCTGTTAAATTAGTCATATAGAAATAACCAGCCTCGCCGTACGTGTTAGCAAACCAGACATTTGCTACACGCTTAAGATAAATATCACCCTGCCGGATGACACAATCAAGAAAGCTTATTTTCCCACCTGCTCCTGTTGTGTTCTGCCACCCACCAGGATAACCGTTAACCCCTCCAATCCCTGGGTTTGATGAGTAAAAATTTAACCGATCATCCCCCACATAAGATATTAGAGTGCAATCAAGATAAACCCCCTTAATTACACTCCCCCGGAATTTGTGATCGCTTGTTCCTGGACCACCCCAAATCCAGTTAAGAGCAGCCGCATTGTTTGCTGCGCTTGCGCTGGGATAACGAGTCAGGTTTCGAATATCGTCATCATGCCCCTGAATTTTCATGCCATAAAAATTAGCATCATGTTCTGTCGACGGGGTATTGGGATGGAACCACCAGAAACAGCAATCAATTTGGCGTGAGTCATTGGCTCCTACCGACTTAATGCGGTCATCAACGTTAAAGTCATTCCCGTTGCCATTACGTTGCTCGCCGCGAGTTGAATCAATCCAATAGCAAGCGCTATTTTCAGGGATATAACCAGCGATCATAGTGTTGTGCATTCTCACGCTCATTACTGATGCGTTGAATACCGGAATGTCAAAACACGGGACTGCCCCCTCGTCATTCGGAGCCGTCAGTGATGGCGGCTCATAAGTCCCATCTGTACGTTTACGCCAGCCAATAACTGCAATGTTTTCTAACCCGGCACCAGACTCAGCGAAAACAATCCCCATGCTGTATGCCGGGTCATCAACACCATGCACAACATCAGTCAGGATTCGTTTATCTGGATCTCCTTTTAAATGCAGTTTCGTATAACCATCATCAGCGATGAGATCTACAATCGCATTGTTATGCACCATGTCGTGATACATCGTTTGAATTGGTGCCACTCCACACAGTTGCGTGTTTCGCGGAATGAAAATCGTGTCGTCGATCAGATAGTCGCCAGCAGGCAGAACAAGCTTCTTCCCTTTATTGGCATCAATAGCAGCCTGTATTGCGGCTACTGCACTGGTGCTGCCGGTTGGATCAGCGTTAGTAATGTAGACAACATAAGACAGCCGCTCGGCAACTGTCACATAACCATAGCCCACCTGCTCTGCACCGGTTGGCAGCGCCAGCTCGCGGCGCAGGACATCGCTGACATCTACGGCCAGCCATTTTCCGACACCTGTACCGCCGGATGAATCTGGAGTAGAACCAGATGGAACGGTTTTCGGCAGGGTCGTGAGATCATCCCAGCGATACCATGCACCTGTTGTCTCATCCTGAATGATGTCACCGGCGGAATTAATAACCGCCCCGCCCTGAAATGTCCCGACAGGATTTAAGCCGAGGTTCGCGAGCGCTGTTTTATAACGCTGCTCCATTCCGTGCCATGTAAGTCTGGGCTTACCAAAACGGTCATCCCACGTTTCATTGACCCGGTCATTTGAGAGGTGATCAAAGTTCTGGGCGTTATCATAAAGAACCTTGGCGGATGCAGAACCAAGAGGTTCTTTGGTGTTATAGGTGGTCATACTGGCCTCATAAAATAGAAAACCCGCGATTATTCGCGGGTTCTGAATGTTATCTAGCGGGGTGATTATTTGATGAAAGACAAGAGTTCATTTTCTTGGAAAGTATATTTTTTATCTTCTTCCTCAACAGATAGACAAAGTGCATCTGATAATTTCTTTACTACTGAATAATTATCAGCTATCAGTGTTGCGGTTTCCTGATCCACTTGATGGTGCAGCGATTCAAAACTGATACTATTGCCGTAAAGATTTTTCAACAGCAGCAAGTATTCATGCGCTTTTAACCAGTCAAGACGCCCTCCTCCACCTGCATTAAACTCCTTTCTCACGGTGGCTACATTATATGCAATGCCATCAAATGCCTGTGCATACACACCAGACCACAATGTAATTATTCTGGATTTGGTGAATGTTATTACGTCATTGACATCATGAATTTTCCAGTCATGTATTATAGTGGTCGACCCTTTCGGCCCTGAAAGAGAATAATTAATTATCTCTATAGGGCCGACAACACCACCTTGTAATTTCCATGAGATCCAATGACCAACCTCGTGTAACACAACATCCTTTAACTGAACCGCCATATCCCCTCCCGCATCCACGGTCGATATTACACTACATCACGATCATCCTACATTGCCGGGATAAGTGGCATTGTCGTAATCGTAGAAGTTGGGTTTATACTGCTTCGCAGTTATCTGGCATGTGCCGTCTGATTGTGGTGCTATCTCTGAGACGATAGCGTCATAACCTGTGCGTGAAGAATCGCAGAAAATCAGGCGCGGCGGTTCGATAGACGGATCATTGAGAATGATAGAGCTGAACTCTGCTTGTTCAGGAACCAGCACCTGATAATCCCCCATTCTCGTTGCCGTCATCAGGCCAGAAGCGGTGCCATCCTGGTAACGTATCAGCACGCGAGGGTTCTCGAAAGACCAGTCAAGAGGCTCCGTCACCGTAAACGTTGTCTTGTTATCAGTGGTATCCATCTCTTCAATCAGCGCGCTGACTGTCTGGCTGCCCGGTATGTCGTCGGTCAGCACGATACGATCGCCGACGTTATAGCAAAGTGCGTCCAGTTCTGTTGAGGTCGTATGTGTCAGCCGTTGCTGTAGGTACTTCATCAGCCGCCGCATGCCGATCTGATATGCCCGGTCACGGTCGAGCACACCGTCAAGCGTGTAGTCTTCGATTTTTACGGGCGTTGGATTTCCCGGTATCCGGCACTGTACCGTTTCCTCCGCCCAGGTGGTGCCGTTGATATACGTAACGTCCACGCCGTCATAGTCGTCGTCAGACGGAGCCACGAACGCGGTTTGCAGGTCTTCGGTCATCTCATGCGGACTGATAACCCCCGACCAGGGCTTAACGCCTTCGCGCGCAACCGAGGCAAGCCCGTCTGCAAGCAGAAAATAGCTTTTCCCGGCGTTGGCGATCTTCTGCAAAACCTCCAGCGCAGATGTGCTTTCGGTCGTCTCGAAGTCGAAAAACTCATTGTCAGGCGTCCAGTAGGTACTTTCCAGCGCATTAATGGCGTCGGTGTCCATGTCCAGCCCAAGCGAGTTACCAACGTGGTACAGCGCGCCGGAGATGCTGCGCGCCGCGCCAGTGTCGTAAATCCTTGTAGCTACCACGTTCACCCGGCGATCGGACTGCGCTGCCAGCTTGCCACCGGTTTCCACCGTGACCCCCATCGTTGTTACGCCAGCATACGATGACGGTCTGGTCAGTAGGCGGCCACGCAATGATTGCCAGTACATATTATCGCGACTGTTATCCTGCCCCTGTTCGTTAGTGCGTCGGCACCGCACTTCAACAAGTCCGGGAGAACTCAGCGTGATGCGCTCAGTGAAACCAAGGCCATTAATATTTTTTGTGTTATACGAACCGGTTTTGCTCATCCAGCCAGAACCAGAGCCATAGACACGGTACTGAACTTCCCAGCGAACCGTTCTGTTTTGTTTTCTCCCTTTTTTGTCGTACCCGCAAATTCCATTCGGGAAGAAGAAATTCACTTCAAACATGTCTATGGTTTCATTATCCGGGCATGCCAGAAATGGTCCCATCCAGGAGTCATTCTGGTTAACGCCAGATGCCTCAAAATCAAGCACGGTGTGCGCCACGAAACCCGGCCATGTGTTATCGACAACACCATCAATCAAGCGTTGAAGAGTTACACTGGTGCCGTCCACATCGAAAATTTTGTACTGATACCCAGCGTGAGAAACGGAAAGCCTGATATACCCCTCAGGAATACCCGTAAAAGGCGCGCCGGTTTCACTCTCATAAGCCAGCGTTATCGACGCGGTGACTTCCTCTTCTTCCTCTGTCGCGTCTGCATGCGGCGTATACGAAGCGATAAACAGACTGTAGTCGACGCTGTTGTACCAGAGCGTTACCGGCATTCCGACGTAAGGGGCTATTTCCGCCAGATTGTCACTGGTAATGCTGCTGTATGCGCCATCATTGGTAACAACAAACTGATCGGGTACGATTAGCTCAACCGTTGCGCCAGCAATCCACGAATCAGGCAGCTCGTTTGTTGCAGTATCATCATCAGCGCTTAATCCGTTAAACGTGATTGTGCTTCCCGACACCGTCAGTGACTGCGCTACCACATCATCCGTATCCGGTGCGGTCTGGGCCATATCCAGCCCGGCACCCGATGACGTCCCGCCAACCTCGGTAGAGTTAAACCAGTTTTCACTACGGCGATCACCAGCCACATTCTGGCCCGGCTGAAAAACGGTGTATGCGAAACCATCACCAAGCGATGAAACGGGCGTGGCGCCGACGCGCATATCCCCTTCGCCGAATGAAAATTGTCCGAATCCCAGAGCAACGAACATTTCAACGGTCATCACTGTCGGATCGTCCGGGCTGAAGCGGGTTACCGGTTGCACTACGTAATCGGGGTAAATTCGGCGGCGTCCGAACAACTCGCGAATTGGATCACCCAGCTTTGCACGGTTCGCTTTTGCCGGGTTAACGTCCAGTGAATCGCCTGTCGACGAAGAGAAACCACCGAGATCTGATGCGCCAGGCGCAAAGAACAGCGCATAAGCAACAGATGCGACCGAAACAGCAACGGCAATCCACGCCAGCGCAACGGCGCCATGAGGGACCGGATAAATGTGCACATCACTTTTCGGGCTGATCGCATAATCAAACCATGCAGCAGCCGGGATATTCACGCCGTCCACTTCAATGGCGATCGGATGCTTCATGTCAGCGCGGTAATTTTCAACATTCCGCGCCATCCACTGATGAATAGTCACCGCACCATGTTCATGCGTTTCCAGCGGCTCGCCGGGTAACCGGGAAGGATAAATTCTGATGGTCACTTCCAGAACTCCACTTTAACGAAGCGGCGAACAAACTGCGCCACCGGCGTAAAAGAAACGTTGGATTTAGGGTTGCATTCGGCCACATGCAGACGGCCATTAAGCACCACGACAACGCCGACATGCGTAACAGTTGAGCCTGAATAGCAGGCAACACCCGCACCTTCACATGGCTCGCAGCGTTGTAGGGAAAGCATCAGTTTCCTCGCTTCTCGATTAAGCCCTCCACTATCTTTCGTCACTCCGGCGAAATCCGGCCACTCATGAAGCCCCAGATCGCGACGCACCTCATTCACAATGCCGAAACAGTCAAGTTCAGGGTAAGCGCGACCGCCCTTCAGCCATCTGACCGAAAGGTATTTATCTTGATTGAACATTAAGCCTCCGAATTTCAGGCAATAAAAAACCCCGTTTATACGGGGTTTGAAATGTAGTTTACTGACGGTTCAATACAGGCTGGAGATGTACGAGTTTACTGGCTCTGGCAACAAGTCTTGCGGATGATCACCACCAAATGTTGCCCACTTACTTTTCCCGCTAATAATCGTTGAGGCAATCCGATTGTTGGATTCTGCATTATAAATTGTAATTTTCACTTCAATTTTATCTGGAATTCCTGACCACTCAGTAGCCCTGTCCTCCCAATGCAATATCTGAGGAACAACGTAGTATCCATGATGGATTGTATGATTATTTTTCAGACAAGTAACATCTTCACAATCAGCGTAAATCGCTACGTTATCTGAATGTCGCAAAAAAGCAGCTTTTAATGCAGTCGCTGTCGAATTTCCAGAGCCAGCATATGTGCGGGTTTCATATACCCCATCAGATGGCATAGCAATAGCAACTGGAGCATCTTTGACTAACTGCTCAGTGTTGCTCTGAATATTGTTCGTATTGTATTTAGCCGAACATCCGGCCAGTAAAATTACGGCAGAAACCAGCAAAAATCGTTTCACTTTTCTATCCCTGTCAATAAGAAGAACCTTATCTTATCAAGTAATTTATGGCTGAACATTAACTCATGTAACGCAAGCCCGGATAGAACGGGAGTGTGTAGCTATAGCGGGGCCATCCAGTATCCAGCACATTCATGTATCCAGCGATAATCTGCGCCTGCGTTGCAGTCCAGTACCCATTTTTAACCGTCAGGGTATAAGGGCGGTCTGCGGGCGCGGCTAAATCGTCAGAGGTATATTGTCGGTAGGTCACCGTGGCGCCACGCAGATTTTCCAGCGCGCTACGCACGGATGTGGATGCTTCACCGTTGATGTTTGAGACAGCAAACTGCAAATCCTGAGTGCCGTCACTGTTCCGCGCCGGTAGTGCAACATCGATGGCGCTGGCGATGAATGTGACCTCTTCACCAGTTTCCGTCGTCGCTGTTATGTTGTCGTAGCCATCACAGAGATAAAGGACATCATCACCGATGTTGATCTGCAAAGTTTTGATAATGACCTCTTCACCGGAAGAGGCATACAGTCGTTTCAAAGTCGGACTGGTCATGCTTCCGGCCACTCCCTGTTAAGTGCAATATCGATGATGCTGCTGTTGATGATGTAATCCGGGAACTCAGCCCAGCCATCACCGAGGACGGGTCGAGTCCACAACTCAAGCGTCGCGGAGAACTGCCAGTAAATCGGGGCGACAAGAGTCGGCCCCTGATAGATGTCCGTAAACCGGCATTTGTAGAACTCCACGCCAAGCGGCGTTTGCAGTCGCATGAAAAACCAGTCGGCGCCGTCAGTGATGGTTTCGTGATACCAGCCCTCAAAAAGCTGAGCCTGAGCATCGTTTTCGAAAGACCACTGCACATTTGCCTGTGTCGGCGTCGAAATAAACGCGCGGCGCTGACGGGCGCGGCCGGTGGTCATTTCGGTGCGCTTTAACGGACTGACTGGCTGAAATGCATAACCGTCCTGAAGCGGCATAGGGAGATAATCGTGAGGGTAGTATTTTTCAGCCATCAGGTCGTTCTCCTTCCGGTGTACGTTCCTCGCATTGCGTTACCCACTTTCCCGTTACCCCGGACAATCTGGTTCGCCACCTGATCAACTGCGTCCGTCGTCGCCTTTTTGGCGGTGTTGGCGAGAGACATATCCATCTGCTCAGGCGTTACACCCTGCTGAATATGGAAGTCCTGCTGAATCTGGGGGCTGAATACAGTTGAATTACTGTTGTTATTGACGTTCTGCGCCCCCGTACCGAAACCGGGCTTGCTCAGCGTTGCATCCAGAGAACCACCATTGCGCAGCGCCTCAAGGTTCGAGACGCCTATCCGGTTGGTTGCAGCCTGGTCAAAAACATACTCGCCTTTATGCACTATCCCGGCGGGCTGGTATTTTCCGCCCGGGCCCGTAAAACCACCGACAGCAAAACCAACATCCGCAACAGCTGCGATATTAGAAACGATGCTCGCCGTCGCCGCTGCAACGGATGCCATCGCAGCGATGTTGTACGGGAACGGGTTAGCCGCCGCCATTGCTATCCCCTGCTGGATCGAAACCAGAGACTGTGCAATAGCGAATGCCTTGCTGGCAGCGAACGCCGCTTTATAAATCCCGGATTGCTCCCCGAAACCAGTCGCCAGAATCTGCAAACCACTGTCGATCATGGTTTGCGTCGCACTGGTGATGATTTCGTTTTTCTGGGATTCGATTACCTGGTTGGCCTGCGCAGCCTGCTGGCGAATTGCCGTCATGCGCGCTTCGCCTTCCGTGGTGATTTGCGCAGCCTGGGCATATGCCGCTTCCTGAGCCTGCAACCACGTCTGTAACTGCTGTTGCGCCTGATCGAGCTGAATGTACTGCTGTTGCATACCGCCGAACGTGCCGGATAACTGGCCGCCAGTCGGTGACAGGTTGCCAACCACACTCTTCACTGAAGAAGGCAACTCCGCTGGAGTGTTTTTGTAAATATCAGATCGGGTTTGCTCGTATTCCCCCGGCGCCAGCTTCCCTGTGGCTTTTGCTTTTTCCAGCAGCGCAAGCCGTTCGCGAAGCAAATCATTCTGCTGCTCATCCTTCGCTTTAACCTGCTCCTGCATTTTCCGGTAATCGTCGAGCGTTTTAACGGAGTTTTGCAACTCCTCCTGTCGTTTGTAGGCCTGAATAATTTCTTCAGAGCGGGACAAAAGCGATTTTTGATCGGCGGTGAGCTGCGTTTTCGATTTGAGGTCAGCTATCTGCTGTTCAAATTTCACTCGCGCCTGGGTGGCGCTGGTGAGCTTATCGCTGGCGTCAAGCTGGGACTGCATAGCGGATGTCTGCTGGTTAATCTGATCCAGCAGTCGTGTCGCTGCATCTTCGCTATATGCTTTTCCCTTCGGTGCTGTTGGCGATTTAGGGTCTTTGTACATTTCATTGATGCGCGCGATATTTTTCGCGTACTGATCTGCACTGATGGCCCCGGCATCAAGGAATTTCTTCTGCTGCTGAATCGCCTTGTTTCGCTTATCAGCATTCGACAGGAACTGCTGGTTAACGCGATCAGCTTCCTGCTGTATTTTAATTGCCTTATCCTGCTCTTCTCTGCCAGCCGCGACAGCTTTTGTAAGGTCGCCTTGCAGGTCGATAGCACTTTGCAGAAAATTAGCCGCTGCTGCCGCTTCAGTTTGCCACCCTGGCACACCGAAAATATTACCCACGGCTTTGCCGCGTGCATCATTTGCCTTTTTAGTCGCATCAGCCAGTCGTTGTTCAAGAGACTGCTCGCGCCCAACGCCCAGCATTGCATCCCATGCACCTTTTGCTGCGCCGGTGAGTCCGTTCCATGCCTTTTCGAGATAACCGAGATTATCCTGAATATCTGCGGCACGCTGCTGCATGGTGGTGGCGTAAGCATCAGTAGCAACGCGCGCCGCTTCCTGCTGATTCCCTTCATCCTGGAGGGCCTTAATCTGGTTGTAAGTTGCCAGCGTAAGGAAGTGGTACTGGTCGTTCAGTTTGGTAATTGCCGCAACCGGATCGGCGGCAATTTTGTTGAAATCGTCCACCAGTTTATCGGTCGCAATACCAGTGGCTTCACTCGTTTTAACAACGGCAGTGGTCACGCGCTCAAGCGAGTCACCGGCAACCTTTCCAGATTCCACCAGTAGGTTTAGCGCCGATGCCGCTTTGCCAGTGGTTGAGTTCGCCGCTACACCAGCGCGCGCGGCAATGTCCGCCAGTTGACCAGATGTTTTCCCTACCTGGTTACCCGTCAGGATGAGTGATTTATTGAAAGCGTCCTGTTCCTGCGTGCCTTTGTAGTACGCCACACCCAGCACGCCGACCGCAGCAGCCGCCAGCGTGAAAGGATTGATCAGGCCCATCACATAGGAGCTAACGCCTTTAATCGCAGGTCCGATGCCACCGAACATATCTTTTAACTGACCGCCCTGCTGCATCAGCACCATGAACGGACTTTGCCCGGTAGACAGACCCACGACGATGTCGGTCATCTGAGCAGGGATCATGCGCATCGCAAAAGCAGTTTGCTTTGCTGACATGCCAGTATTTTTCAGTTGCTCTGAAAACCCGGTGAGACGATTACGAGCCTCTTCGATTTTTTTCGAATAGACATCAAAAGTCTCATCGTCCAGCATGCCTTTCGACTTGAATTTCGCGAGTTGTTGCTGTTGTTTATCCAGTTTATTCAGAGCCGCGTTAACCGGATCAATGCGGTCCAGAAGTTCCGATAAAGCAGCGGATTCTTCTTCGGTCGCCTTCGTTACCTTCCCGGCGCTGGCCGCTGCTTTCTGCCCCCACTCGGTAAGCCCGTGAAGGGCGCTGGTCAGGCTTTCAGCATTTTTTTCTGCGCCGGTGCTGTCAATAATGACAGCGAGGCGGGATGTCTGTTCTGACATTGCGATCTCCGGGCATAAAAATACCCGGACATGCCGGGCTTATTGTTTCTGTTTGCCGTGTTTTTTCTGTTCCTGCGCCCACTTCTCACGCCATGCGTCATCGAGGGCAAATATCGCCGCGTCAAATTCATCGCGATCAATGAGGACGGGACGTGCAGAAAGAAAGCGCTCAATATCATGAAGTGAGATTGGCAGTGGCGCACCAGCCATCCCGGCATACAGCCGGGAGCGGGAAATAACGGAGTAAGCGTTGAGGATTTCCCCTGTCACGCCGTCAATTTCAGGCTCGGGAATTGGCGGGAGTTTTAATTTCTCCCTTCGCCACTTTGCCTTTTCACCCTGCTCCCCACCGAATTCACTCAGCCACTTTTGCGCTTCGATGGCTTTTTTACGGTTTCCTGCTTCTGCTGCTCTTTGCCCTGGGCGATGCTGGCGGCTTCAGCCAGAATTTGCCAGTAAATTGCTGGTTCCTGTTTCAGAAGTGCAGCGCCGCGTTCAGGTGTGTACTCAATCGGAACTTCTTCGCCTTCAACAAGCTCACCAACGCCCTTCCAGTCTTTCAGCAGGTAACGCGCGCAGTTGTCGATCAGAAGATCATCGGCAGAGTCAATTTCCCCGACCGCAGACAGGCTAAATTCGCTGGTTCCCACCTGGTAACTGGCATCCATTTTTTCAATGTGGCGGCGTATAAGCGCATTACGCGAGCGATACTGGTCGTTATCAATGCTGCTGACGAGCAGCTTTAGGCCTTCAATGGGTTTGAGATCTTTCAGCGGCGTAAACCAGCGCTCGCCACCAACATCAATTCGTGGGTTGAGGATAATCATTCGAAACTCCTGCATGAAAAAAGCCCGCGCCGCCATGCAGAGCGGAACGGGCAAGGGAAATTAACTGCCCGCAGCTGTGCGGGTAATGGTCGGTGACTCGTCTGCCGCAGTGATATCGAGTTGAACCTGGATAATGTCGGTATTGCCCCCATCCGGCCAGTCGCCTGCGACCTGTACTTTCGGGAAGTTGAAAGTGTACTGCCCTTCGTCGTTCGCCAGGGTGAAGCTAAACGGCACCGTCGCCCCGGTCAGTGTTTTGCTCCAAACCTCCCACGCAGCTTTAGACCAGGATAATGTGATTGAACCTGACGGCGTGAACGTAGTCGGAATATTGGCCCCGGCATATGGTGAGCCGGTGCCGATACAACGCTGGGTCTGAACGTTGTTGTCGAACTGGATGTTGAAGGTGTCGATACAGAAACCATCACCGCCGTCGATGCCGTTCAGGTTGATTGCCGTGACCTCTTTGAACGAGTAACGCAGCTCGCCAGAGTTATCCGCAGGTGTTCCTTCGATATAACTGGTGTCATCAGCTTTCGAATCCCAGCCCAGCCCGGCGAAAGTGATCGTCGCGGTAACATCACCGTCGTTAGGAACCTCCAACTGGAACACGCTTACCTGCGCGCCGCGAACGATAGAGGCGATACCAACATCGGAAGCATACGTTGCGAGTGAGAACGTGATACGTTCATTACCCATCGTCAGGCTATCGCCAACCCAGTCAGCACCGAAGCAGGACGCCAGAAACGCATCATGCTGTCCCCAGCGAAACTTCGTCGCCACATCGCCACCGACATCAACGGTGCCCATCGACATACCCTGCGCCATGCGGGTGCCACCGATTTCGTCATTGTCATTTGTGTTTTGGGTCGGTTTCACCCCCCACGCGGAGCGCTTTATCAGACTCCACGCTCCTGCCGGAGTTACACCTACCGTAGTTTCCCGTATAAAGGCCGAGAGTACCTTAGCGCCGCTCGACATGCGGTCACCTCCATCGAAGTTAAGCGCTACAGAGCGCGGTAAGGAATTTGTAGATTGAGCTGAGACCAGCCATCTGTTTCACCAGCAGGAACAGCGGATACGGCGAAATAACTGAGTTTTCCGTCATCCTGGAATTCGAATAACTCGCGTAGTTTGTCGGCGGTCTGGTTTATCAGCAGAGAGCCGCTACCAACCGGAACGAATATCTGAATGATGAGTACGCCGGTACGGTGAACAACCGGACCACCGCCGATTTCATTAGCGCCAGCCAGTCCGGGAATATTCGTCAATCGCGCCCAGATAGATTTCCCCGCCGGGTCAAATATCGGCCCATTTGGATAATCCACAGCATCAGAGGCAATAGCCGTCTGCGCCGTCATGCGAGCAATGACAGCGTTACGAATTTCTGTGAGGGTCATTTGTAGGCCTGTGTTACACCGTGGAATGAGACAGCGTAGATACCTGCCGGAGCCTGCTGCGAGTGACCATTCTCCAGAGGTTCCGCGTATGGGAGGTTATTCTGAATGTAGATGACTGAATAAGGTTTTCCCTGCGCGATAACAGCGCTACCTTGCTGCAAAGTCGCCGATCCATTTTTATCCGTTGTATCGGTGGTGCCGTATTCAGGAGAGCCGATACTCACCTGATTATTCGCACGGAAACGCCCGGTATCGACCGGAGAGCGAGAGACAATTTCATTCAGCAACTGAAGCGAGATAAAACGCAATTTTTTACCAACGTCTTCCTCAACCTGATTCATAAAAACAGAGGGGTCGATACTCCACCCGTTCGCCATATCACACCCTCCGTAACTGAATGGAATATGTCGCTTTCGCCGGATCGGTTCCTGCGGTAATGACCTTGTAGCGCTGCTGTTCGCCAGTAGTCAGATCTGGTGCAGTGATGATGTGATCGACCTTCGGCGCGTCGGTAACTTCATTCGTCAGTGCGGCTAATTTGAGATCACCGTGCAGGATATTGACGCCATCAATGCGATTGAGGCTGTATTTCGACAGAACCCCACGCCCGGTGTAGGTCACGGTGGTTTCGCCGCCAGTCTCCGTTACCGGGTCCCATCCAGACTGAATGACATATAAGCCGGTGAAATCGTTGACAGCATCCGCCAGTTTGGTATCAAAGGCCTTTGCGACCTTCGTCTGAATCTTGTCACGAATTCCCATATCACCCCCGGACAAGGCGAATCTGCGAAGTATTCGCGCCATACGGCTTGAGCATCGCCAGCGCCAGTTGCAGATCGGAATCCAGCAAAGATGTGCTGTTTGTTGCCAGTTCGGCGTAGCTTTCCGACACGCTCACGCCATCGGCATCAACGGATTCACTGGTGAGCACGCCAGAACTGGTTTTCTGTTGATACAGCCCGCCATTTGCTGCGGCCAGCGACGCATACGCCCCAGCCAGCTTCACATCATCGGGAATGATGACTTCGTGAGTGGTCTTATTGCAGGGCATTTTCAGGTTGAGGCCATTCATCCAGGTGTTAGCCATCAGCACAGATTTGGCTTTTTTGCTTTCATCCGTCCAGGTTGAACCGAGAAGCGCATCGACATCCGCAACAGTGATGTAGGTGATCATGAATCACTCCTCTATGCGCCAGCCTGCCGCCTTCCAGTTTTCCACTTCGTCAGGATGCACATCTGCGGTGGTGGGCGCGCCGGGGAATGCCGGGAAGTCAGTGAACATAGCAACCAACTGAGCACCGTGCTCCTGCTGCTCCTGCTGCTCCTGCTGCTCCTGCTGCTCCTGCTGCTCCTGCTGCTCCTGCTGCTCCTGCTGCTCCTGCTGCTCAGAATTGTTGTTTGCCGACAGTTCAGCAGCAAGTTTTTCCGCCGCTCGCTGAGCGCGCTGCTCTTTCGTCAATCCGGCCATAAGCCCTCCAGAAAGAAAAGGGGCCGAAGCCCCTTGTGTGTGATGGTGTTAGCCCAGCAGCATTACCGCATGAGCAGGCTTAACGGAAGCGACACCCCACGCCAGGCCAACTTCATAACGCACCTGACGGTACTGACGATACAACGCAACCTGGAAGGTGATGCCGGATACGGGATCGGTTACATTCATCACGTCATCAGCGGTATCGCCACCCTCTGGCATTGCCGGGGTACGCGAAGCCAGCAGGAATGCGTTACGGTCAAACGCCATATTCGCGGTGAAGCCGCCAACAACCGTGATTTCGGTATTGTCCGCCAGGTTCTGGCGCAGTCCCGGCGCAGCCAGAGTGATGGTGGTTGAAGTAGCTGCCGCAACAACATACTGGTTATCGTCGCCATCGAAAGTAACGACCTGACCAGCTACGATAGCGCCCGTACCAGTATCGATGGCAATGATGATATCGCCTTCCTGTTTCGCGCCATTGACCAGATATCCTGTCGCGGTAGCAGCTGGCGCACGCTTAACGCCCGCAGAGTTGTGAATGTTGAAGCCTTCCAGTCGGCCCAGCGTACCTTCACGAAGAAGTTGCTCAGTGCCGGATTCATTCACTTTGAACAGTACCGTCTGCTTCCCGCGAAGATTCGCGATTGCAGAAGAACCGAGAACCATTTGCAGGTTGGTAGTTGGCGAACCGTTGTCCTCCAGAACCTTGCGCGCATTAGCTGCGTCGGTCAGATCCTCCTTCACGCCAAACGGCGTTGTGCCAGCAGTACCAACGGCGCGAGAAGTGCCGTAGTAAAGTGCGCCGAGATCAGCATCGACCTCATTTGACAGTGCGCGGAATGCCTGGGTGAACTGGTCAGCAAGAATGGTGTTGTAAGTACCAGCGGGACCGAGAGCCAGTTGCTCTTCACCGTTCCATTTGACCGGGGCCATTTTAGATTTGGTGATTTTGACATCGACGGTGCCGATATTCTGATCGCCGGTATTCGGCGCAGACGGACCCGGCACGATGTCTTCGGTAACAGCAACCGGAGCAACCGGCGCAGTAACGGTCTGGTCTTTCGCTGCTGCGTCTGCTTTGGTATTTCGCGCGACAGCAGGGATAAAGCCCACCTGCTCACGGGAAACGATATCCAGAGCTGTATAGATAGTCGGGATCAACCCGGTAAGGGTATTAGCCATTTTTCTGTGTTCCTTGAGATTTTATCGTGGATTGATTAGTGAGCTATCCAGCTCTGGCGCCAGCCACCATCCGGCAACTGGCAAATGCGATTAGTCGACGATGGTGATGCCTTCTTTCAGCGTCGACTGCTGCTCGACAGGGCTAAGACCTGTAAACGCGTCGCGCTTCATCGTCTTTTGGCCTGCCTGATGTTGAGTTGGGCGAGAACCACCGCCGTTATTGCCACTGGCTTTCAGGATGTGGTCTTTTTGCGGGTACTGCTCTACCAGGAACTCCAGCGCTTCATCGAATGAGGCCAGTTCGCCCGGTTTAGAGCGGGAATAAATTTTGTTGCCGGTGCCGTCATAGGCGACAACTTTACCCTCTTCGACCTTAAACGACTGACCGAAGCGGGCCTGAAGCAGATCGGCAGGGATGGCGATTTTATCGGTGATAAATTTGGAGCCAGTAAAACTACCGCCGATCATCGAATCGTACAGTTGGCCTTCCAGCATTTTACTTTTGTTGTTGGCCTCATCCAGTTGCACCTGGAATGATTTAGTGATTTCGGCTTTCACCTGATCAACAGCACCAGCATCGATCAGTTTTTTCTGGTCGATTTTGGTCATCATCTCGATTGCTTCGAGCGCCTTTTTGGGGTCTTCAATCCCGGAGAAAGCTGCCAGTTTTGCTTCAACCGCTTCTTTGGCTTCACGATGAGATTTTGCTTCGGCGTTGCGTGCAGAAATTGTGCTCATCGCCTGAGAAGCATCAAACCCAATCTCTTTCCCGTCGTCATGCACGTAAACTGGCAGGCCGTTAGCATCGACTTCTGCGTAGTGCTTACCGTTTACTTCTACTGTCTTCAGTTTCATGTTGTTACCTTTGATTTGGTCATCCGACCGTTGCACCGCGCATCATCCGAGTTGCGGCCATAAAAAAGGCCGCCCGGAGGCAGCCTGTTGTGATTTATTGAAGATTAAAGCCCTGCATCCCTGAACGCCTGCGCGTCACGTTCACGCAACTGCGCCAGCGTCAGCCACTCGCCTTTGTCGGTGTAGAACTCATCAGGAGACATGCCACCATCACGAATCAACCGGGCGCGCTTCTCGCCAACGATTTGCTTCTGGCGGTCAAACGACTGGCGCGAGAACCATTCCTGATAGTTCGTATCGCCCGGCACAACACCATCCATGCTGGCACGTTCCGCTGGCGGGATATCGCGAACATCGATACCCAACTCTTTCGCCGATTTGAGGATGAATGTTTCAGTGGAACGGCAGCAGAAATGAATTTTTCCAGGTCCCTGCAAATAAGGAATCTTATGACCGATTGGCTTGTTATCCAGCGTGTACTTCAGGCGGTCACGAATCCTGCACATCTGCGTCGTTCGGTTGTCCAGAGTGGAAAGCCACTGCTTACCCTTCATCAGGTCGCTATTGGCGTCAGCGAAGCTGTTACGCGCCGTCGCCGCAAGGTGCCCCACTGCCGTTTTCGCGATGCTGGCGGCATTGGCGCGACTCATCTGTAACGCGCCATCCTGATAGCCGCGATTAGCGTGACCGCGGACCTTGCGCGCTATCTGCTCGTTCGTATCTCCCAGCAAAAAGCCCTGTCGAACTGCGTTACTGATGCGGTTGAGGCGATCCGCTTCGAGGTTTGAGGCCCACTCACTGAGCAATCGCCCCTGGAATGGTTGCGCCATCGCGGCGGCATACACCGCGTCAGGAGAGATACCCACCAGCGGATGAACGTCGGTCACGAACTCCGGCAACAGCGCGTCAAACAGGCTCAACTGATACCCAGCCTCATGTTGCGCCAGTTCGTTCAGTTCGGTCGACAGGCTGGAAAACATGCCGTTTATCGCCGTGCGGTTAATTTCCCGCACGCTCGCCAGCAGCGCTTCAAGACGTGTGACCGTAAAGCTATTCGGCTCTATACCATCCATCGCCACCAGCAAGCGTGCTGTCAACTCAGCATCACTTTCGTTGAGCAGCTTCACCATCCTGTTGGCAACGCCGGTACTGTAACGACTAATCCAGATAGCGTGCGCTATGGACTCGTCACGCAGTTGCTCGTTAACCGTCGCCATTGTTACCGCCCATCAACGTTACCTGCTGGTTTCTCAGCTCGTCGATAACCTCTTCAGGTTTCGCGTCAGGGTCGATAAATTTCATCGCCTGAAGTGCACGAACAGCATCAATCTGACGGATATCACCGCCCTGACGCAGCGACTGAACAGCCAGCGCGCCAGTCGCATCATAGGTCTGTGCTGATACATCCAACTCAGTACGGACATCGACATTGCCACCAGTCGATTCATCAATCCACTCGGCCATGATTTGCAGAATGTTATCAAGTGCATCCTCCAGCGAACTAGCCATCGTGTACAGCGGCGAGTTTTCTTGCATTCTCTCTTCGTTGGTCTGGTCTACCGATTTGGTTGAGGTGTTTTCTGAGCGAAGCAGTTTCGCGCCCGCCTGGCGCATCTGATTTTCCAGATCATCCAGCGACGTTTTGCCGGATTCAATGGCAGCACCGGTGTGCTCGGTGTATTCCATACCCTGCTTTGCGCGGTCGGTGAATTTAGTAGCGCTGGATGAGCCAATGACCAGTTCCTGATCGTCTTCCAGGCCAAAAACAGACAGGAGCGGCACTCGCACAACATGAAGAATGTTGTCCTGCTCACTCTGGCTTTGCCAGTGCTTGATGTTCAGCAATGCCAGATTCAGCAGTGGCGGAGAACCTCGCATAAACCCGGTTTTTTTGGTGTAGAGCGTTACAAGGGTAATGTCGTCGCGGCTGGTTTCCCACTCTTCATAAAGAGTCCAGGTGGACTCCCCACCATCACCTTTGTTACGGCGCCAGATTTCCACTTTACGCGGCATGATGTGGCGGATCTGCTCAACTTTGGTTTGCCCGAAGTCATCACCATCCACGACAATGACTTCTTTGATTCTCAGTTCAGTGAGAACGACCTTCCCACCAACAACCTTTGATTTCCAGCCGATCACCTGCCGAGGATTAAGCATCGTTACATACGGTCGACCACCAGCAGCCTGCTCGTCAGCTTTTGTGCGGATTTCTTCGGCGTTGGTGCGCGGGTAATCCACCAGCGCATGTGCGAGCCCATACTGAAACGCCAGGCTAAAGAATTGCTGCGCCCAGACATCAAGGCGACTGCCTTCCATATCGATGTTTTCGGCATACTCTTTGATTTTTTCCGGAGTTTTTTCGCTTAACACGGTTGGCTCAGCAAATACGCGACCGACATTCTGCTTGATACTTTCTTCATAGGAAGGGAGGAGCGTAGCAACAGACAGGCGTTTCTTATAGTCCTCTTTGTCCTCGCGCGGCCAGCGAGGAAGATAAGCCTCGCCCTGTCGACGCATCTCAAGCGTACCGCCCATCAGAGCATCGTTAATATCCCACGCCTCAACCATGTCGTTATAGTCGAGGTTGGGTGTAGAAATATCAGGCATGATTTAGATCCGAAGTTGGGTGATTTTGCCAGTCGGTTTGCGACGGTTGTTCTTCGCTACCGCAAAGTAACGGAACCCGTCAGCACCGTGTGATGTGAAGTCGTGTAATGGCTTATCTTTCCAGCATCCGCGTTTGTCATCCCACTCTTTGCGATAGCCCTCAAGGTGGGCGATCCCCTCAGCGCATTTTTCTTCATCGAACGCGCATTGAGGAAGGATTTCGCGGACTGATTCTATTCCCGTATCAACTGACTCTTTTGGGACGACACTGAAGCGGAGGGAATATTTCTGACCGTCGATTTCGTACCCTTCGCGCGCCAGCTCCCGGCGTGATTTCGCATCAGAGCCGAACTCCCGGTTATCGATATCGTGCGGCCCCCAGTGCTCGCCGTACTCATAGCCCCTATCCTTCAGCACCTTCATGTAGTGCCTCAGGCCTTCGCCGGAGTTTTCGTAGTAGTCGATGATATGGAACTCTTCGCCAACCTCACGAACGAACCATATCGCCGTGGAGTCACCCACACCGATATCCCAGAACGTGTGCACCGGCAGGTGTGAGTTATCCGGTAATTGGCCGATCCGCTTGTTGGTGTAGAGCCAGCGGAACTGTTTTGCGTAATACGCGCCCTCGACAGACTGCTGGAACGCCTCGGCCGGAATGGTCGGGTATTCGCGCTTCATGTCATCGCCGAGCGTTTTTTCTTTCGCGTAGTACCAGGCTTTCTGGCGTTCATTGACGACTACGCGGTGCTTCGCTTCCATCTCAGCAAAGTATTCAAGCAGGCGCACCGGCAGCGGCTCAACCGGGTCGATTGCGTACTGCGGGTTCTTCCACCAGGAGAAGAAGAAAAACTTCCAGTCCAGCGCGGATAGCGTTTTACCCTGCAGCAGCGCTTTCTCTGCTGTCTGGCAGTAATCGAAGAAGTAACCCGCCCGGCCCTCTGCCGTGCTCTCGATAGTAGCGAAGCATCCAGTCGATACCGCCTCAAACGCACCAGTGACGATTTCACGGGCTTTGTCCGGATACTTGGCGCATATCTTGCCGAACTCGGAAACGTGCAGGTAACGCAGCGTACCGCCACGGAATGACGTGCTTACGTAGAGTGATCCGCCCTTCTTAAAGACGAGCTCACCAGAAGAGTCATTGCTGGCCGGGTTGGCCGCCTTTATCTCTGCCGGCAGCTTGTCGTATGCGTACTTCACCTTTTCGCGGAACAGGCGCTTTGCGTCATTCAGCGTGTGGGCAATCAGCGCGCATTTCGCCGACTCGAACAGAGCCGCGTCCAACTGGATGATGCACACCTCAGTTGTGAAACCGAGCTGGCGAGCTTTCAGAATGATGTTGCGGGTGTGGATCCCCTCGAAGTATTCACGCTGCTCCGGTGTCATCCTGAAGCGCGTAGGCTTTCCCTCTTTGTCGGTGATCCAGTAGAGATTGTTCAGTCGCCAGTCTTTGTCAGACAGCAGCTTGAGGTGCTCAGGTTTCATTACGCCCCCTGAGACAGTGAATCCATCAGTTCAGAAATTGATTCAACGACATGCTCAGTTTTCACCTGCTCGCGGAATGCCTGGACGTCGATATGCTTACCAATCAGCTCGAGGTTCTTCACCTTGTCAGGCCACTTTATCTTCTTGAGCAGCGCAGCTGTGTTTCCCTCGGCTGACATCTCGACGACATCCAGCCCGGATAGCGTTGTCCTCCAGACCTTCGTCCACTGAGAAACCGGCTTCAACTCTCCGGTCGAGGTCAGGATGTCCAGCACATCCATCTGGTCAATCTCAACGAGACGATTCAGGACGTATGTCGCATTTATGCCAACCAGATCATTGCGGTGCGCTTTAAGTTCGGCAATTCTGGACTGGATGTCAGGTTTTGACAGGTTTTCGGACGCGGTGCGGTTAGCTGTCTTAGCGCTGTACCCCGCCCGAATAGCCGCTTGCGTGGCATTTAAATCGATGAGGTACTCGCGACAGAACATTTCTTGTTTGTCGGTGAGTGCCATTTTTTACTTCCAATAAGGAGATTGTTATGAGCGATGACTTCAAAACAGGGGACATTGTTAAATTGAAATCAGGCGGACCTGATATGACCATCAGGTCATTTTCAACTACTCAAGGTCATTCTTTTCTTTGCCAATGGTTTGCTGGTAAAAAACTTGAGCAAGGCTATTTCAAACCGGAATCCATTGAGCGCGTTACCCCAAAGCCATAGCCCCAAACGCACTAACCTTAACTCTTGATGATGTTTCATCCTGGATGATGGGTGCTTTATTGAGGGATGGTTGTCTATATCAGCAGGATGTTGTGGATTATCTCGTTAAACAACATAACGAGCAGCACCTCAAAGAAAATGCAGATGGCAACCAGGCGCTATCAACCAAAATAATCAATAAATTTAGAGTTGAAAGCGGGAAAAATGTCGTTTGGGTGAAGCCAGATAAGTACTGGCGATACCGTGTCTCTGAGGATGAAGAAGGCCGAGAAGCCCGCGGTTAATACACAGGGCGTTCATTCGCCCTTTTCTTCAACGCTCCCGACCAGCGGCGTAAACTGCACGCGCTTCACATCAGCAGGAGCAAAATAAAGCCACTCTCCCGTCTCCGTCGCTATCGGTACAAAGCCGTTAACCAGCTCAGGCTGACGTCGTGACATCTTGCCCGTGAAGGTTTCGCCTGTTTGGGTGGTTAGCGTGATTTGGTAGATGTCGGACATTGAGAGCCTCTTTATCCGCTAGTGGGGATATTTGGTTGATTATCCGCTGTAGGGGATACTGTCATTACTATGGACCTACCCATGGTGATGGCAATAAAAAAGCCCCGCTAATGCAGGGCCTGAATCAACTGTATTGGAGTGTGTTATCTGTGAATGACAAAGAGTGATTTACATTCAGGACAAAGTAACGCCTGTTGCTGGCGTACTTTAGTGGTCGACTGAATTGATTTATGTCCGCATATTGGACACGTGACAGTCATATTGGCTACAAGCCCAACACGCTGCATTGCATAATCGAAGAACGACATGATGGTTGGCCTTTTGTGAATGGGCTTCATTGTACCATAAAGCGCACATTTTTTGACCAAAATTTAACGGCGCAATAGGCCCCCACATTATCTCATACATCATTCGTCGACAGGCCTTTGATTGGACGCAAAAGATACAACTACGCCGACTCGCTTTTATATCAACTTAATTTTTACTTCGTATCCATCAAGACCGGCCATTATCTCACGTGGAACAAACACGATCTCAGATACTTCTTTGCCTGTTTTCTTTTTTAGCTCCGCAATCTTTTTCGTAATGAGGGCAGAAATATCTTCCTCGGCTTTACGGACCAACTGTTCATTTTTCATTTTATCGCTCCTTAAGCATCACAAATCTATTATAAATAATAGGTTATATTACCAAAAGCGACTCTAAAACAATGTGATTTATCTTCAGTACATAGTAAAAAACTTCCCCGGAGCTCTACCTCAGGCACTGCGTATTGATGTATTCCTGAAGGGTTCTCAGTGCTGTCTGATCTCTGATGATTCCGTCTCTGATACCGAGAACGTTGCGTCCAGAAGCTGGAGAGAGTTCGACGGTGGCATCATTGCCCAAGCTGGAGGTGCTGGCGGCTTCGGTTGAGGCTGGCACTGGACACTTGCCTTTGACGAGCACCCGACCACCATTATTAAGCTTACGCTGAAGAGCATCATTTTCAGCTTTCGCATCTGCCAACTCCTTCGTGTATTTGGCATCCAGCGCAGCAACATCACGCTGGCGGGTCTGCATGTCTTTGATGGTGGCGTTCGCCAGGCTGAGTTTCTCAGTGGCTTTATCGCGCTGGTCTTTGTAGGTGATGGCGTTATCGCGGTAGTGGTTAACAGCCCAGCCAAGAGATACGATGATGCAGACGACAAAAGCGATGATGATTGCGGTTAACCTGCTCATTTCTGGCTCCAGGTACAAACCTCATACTCAACATCTCGACGATTCATCAGGCCTTTCCACTTCTTACCACCGGCATACACCCAACGCTTTAATTCTTCGCATGCCGCTGCGTATTCTTTGGCATTGAGTTTTTTCAGCAGTGTTGAGTTGATGGCCGCAGAAGCGCCAACGTTGTACGCGAAAGAGTAAATCGCTGCTCGTTGAGTTTCAGTAGTCGGCACTTTGATATGTGGATCAACCTGCGCGGCAATTCGCGTTAAATCTTTCCGGGTTAGAGCATCGCATTCCTTATCGGTATACCGCTTTCCGGGGATTATGTCGGATCCGGTGCTACCATCGCAGACAGTCAGCACTCCGACAACATCTCGGTAGGCCACATATTCTCGACCTTCAAGACCATCCTTACCTGACAGCATGACTGTTGCGATCGCAATCGCACCGCCACCGATGGAGGCAGCAATTTTATTTCGCAGGGTGCTGTTCATCAGATTTCCTTCGGTGCTTTCTGTCCGAGATCGGCGAGAACTTTGGCTGTAGCAGATGGGTTGCTTGAATCAGTCTTGTTCAGAATGTCCTGCAGTATCTTCGTGCGCTTCATTTGCTCACGCTTATTGAGCCTGTATGTCAGGACGCCGAGGATGATGCTGAAAGCGACGCCAATGATGAAGCCCCAGTCCTGCAATGACAGGCTGGCAAAGAAAGCCGCAAGACCAGCGCTGCCGTATGTCGCGTTGCTGTATCTTTCGTCCATCTTCATAGTCTCTCTCCTCGCGGTAAATGCGGGAGCTGTGTGTTGTAGGGTCAGGCCCTCGGGCTGGATTT